>NZ_JBECOX010000012.1:0-182455 GCF_040104525.1 Pseudoalteromonas sp. XMcav11-Q | reverse complement strand
ACTAATTGCTTGAGTGAACTTGGTATACCTAAGTAACATCAGTATGTTGAAGTCGCTTGGGTATCAACGAGTTTACGGCATCAACTTAGTATAAATCTACACACGCAGATTAACGAGCACGGAAGACAATACGTCCCTTTGATAGGTCGTAAGGCGTCATTTCAACAGTAACTTTGTCACCAGTCAAAATACGGATGTAGTTTTTGCGCATTTTTCCAGAAATATGTGCAACAACCACGTGACCATTTTCTAGTTCAACACGGAACATTGTGTTTGGTAGCGTGTCAAGGACCGTGCCTTGCATTTCAATTACGTCTTCTTTCGCCATGTGTAGCGTATCACCTCTTGGTTAAATTAAACGATGCAGATTTTGCCCAAAAGCGGGGAATAAGTAAAGTTACAAGCTGATTTTTTGTTAATTTGGTCGTTTATTCAGCCAGTTTTACTAAAGTTTTTCGCTTCTATTCCTAACGCATCTCAAAATCTGGAGCCATATTACTAGGCAAGGGCGCTATTCTAGCATAGGAAAGTCTGCTAGTAACGCATGTTTTTTGTCCATGCAACGGGATAATAAGGGTGTAAAAGGAGAAGTATTCCTGCATTTGAGCTTAAGCATGCAGGAATACTAAGCACTAACCACAAGATTGCGGGGGAGCGGGATCAATATCTTGCCAAATATCTTTAACTAACTTTTGTGCTGGAACAAATTGGGTTTTGTAACGCATTTTTTTACATTCGTCGATTTGATAACCCAAGTACAAATAGGGTTTATTCTGTTTCGCCGCCTGTTCTAACTGAGCCATGATCATGATAGTACCGATACTTAGTGATTCATACTCAGGATCGAAAAAGGTGTAAATAGCAGACAATGAATAGGGCATTGAATCTGTGACCGCCACTGCAATTAATTTATCTTTGTGCCATAGCTCGATAAAGACGATGTTCATCCAACGACAAAATAAGAAGCTTTCGTACTGGAGACGGTTAGGTGGGTACATAGAGCCATCGCTGTGGCGTAGACTGATATATTTCTCGTATAACGGATAGTATTCAGGCCGCTCCTGATGGCTAATAATAAGCTGATAATCTTGTTTTAATTTATTACGTTTGCGCTTTTGAGATTTACTCGGTTTAAATTCTTGAGTTAATACTCTTACTGATTGACAAGCTGAGCATGCGGGACAGTGCGGACGATAAATCTGGTCTCCACTGCGGCGAAACCCTAATGCTAACAATTGTTCAAATCTATCTGGGCTGTAACAATTTGGGTCTAGAATAACCAGTAACTGTTCCTTCTGCTCAGGTAAATAACTACAACTAAATTGTTGGCTCAGTCCGATTTTAGAAGGAAAGTGTTCATTCATAGATAGCTTTCAACTCCTGAGGCTGCCACATTGATGATGGGATCTCAAATCGATCCGCCAATCTAAGTCTAGTCAAAAACTCGCTCCTTGGTACAACTTTTAATCCCAAACTTGTTAAATAAGGATTTTCGAGTTGGCAATCAATAAAATGTGCTTGATGGGCTTTGAGCCAATTAACCAGTGCCCACATCGCCATTTTGGACGTATTAGGTAAGGTGTGGAACATAGATTCACCACAAAATACACCGGACTGCATGATGCCATAGAGCCCGCCAACGAGGTTGCCTTTATCCCATACCTCCACACTATGTGCTAATCCCTGAATGTGTGCTTGCTGATACGCAGCCAACATCGCATTCGTGATCCAAGTTCCTTCAGCGGCCATTCGTTGATTTCTACAAGCTTGAATCACTTGTGAAAAGGCGGTATTGATTGTGACGGTCGGACTGAGTTTGCGTTGGGCTTTTCTTAGCGTTTTACCACAATGAAAATCTTGAAGCTCCAAGATCCCGCGTTCGCTTGGGCTCCACCACATGATTGGCTCACCTTCATTAAACCAAGGAAAGATCCCATTGGCATAAGCGTTTTTCAGTCGTTTTACCTGTAAACACCCGCCAATGGCAAGCAGTCCATCTGGTTCAGACAAGGCATAGTGATTTGGCGGAAAGCGAAAGTCATCGCGGGCGAGATGGAACAGTTGTTGGATCATTGAACAAACTACAAGATTGTTATTTATTTCAATATAGCAAATTAAGGCAAGGAGGGAAGAGGGCCAGTCTAGACCGACCCATTTATCTATTATTTTTGGCTGTCTAAGAAGCGCTCTGCATCTAGTGCTGCCATACAGCCTGTACCTGCTGAGGTAATTGCTTGACGGTAAATGTGGTCAGACACATCACCAGCTGCAAATACACCTTCAACACTAGTCTGTGTTGCATTACCATTGAGGCCTGATTGCACTACCAAATAACCATCTTTCATCTCTAGCTGGCCCTCAAACATATCTGTGTTTGGTTTGTGACCAATCGCGATGAAAACACCAGCAAGATCAAGCTGCTCTGTCGCTTCTGAATCAGCATCTTTGATACGAATACCAGTAACACCCATCTCATCACCTAGTACTTCATCTAGTGTGTGATTTAGGTGTAATACTACGTTACCGTTCGCCGCTTTATCCATTAAGCGATCGGCAAGAATTTTCTCACTACGGAAAGAATCGCGGCGGTGAATAACATGTACTTCTTCAGCGATATTTGATAGGTAAAGTGCTTCTTCAACCGCGGTATTACCACCACCAACAACCGCAACCTTTTGACCACGATAGAAGAATCCATCACAAGTTGCACAAGCAGATACGCCACGGCCTTGGAACGCTGTTTCAGACTCAAGACCAAGGTATTTAGCAGATGCACCTGTTGCGATGATTAACGCATCACAAGTATAAGTGCCTTGATCGCCAGTGAGTGTGAAAGGGCGCTTCGTCACGTCAACTTTGTTGATGTGATCGAAAATGATTTCAGTTTCAAAGCGCTCTGCATGCTCTTTCATACGGTCCATAAGAGCTGGACCCGTTAAACCATGTGCATCACCAGGCCAGTTCTCGACTTCAGTAGTTGTAGTCAGCTGACCACCTTGCTGCATACCTGTGATTAGTACTGGGTTTAAATTTGCCCGTGCTGCGTATACCGCGGCAGTGTAACCCGCAGGACCCGAACCTAAAATCAACAGTTTGCAGTGTTTTGCATCGCTCATGTAATTTTCCTAACTAAATTCTAAAAAATGCTATTAAGCAAAAGTTTGTTCGATTCTATGTAATTCAATAGGGAAGTAAATAAAAAACCGTAATCTGATTTGGTATAAATTGGCAAGTTGTCAAAAAATTTGTACTGTTTTGTTTTAAATCGACTACAGATTGAGCAATCTTGTTCGGGACTAGCAAAAAACAGCAGTATTTCATGACCTCAGGTTTTTTTTTTGATATGTTTTAGAGAATTTTGTTTTGCTATCAAGAGTTGATAGCCTAATTGAAAAGGTACATATGGCATTTTGGCAGAATACCCCAGGCTTCGGGTTAAGTGCACAAGATTGTGAGGTGTTAACTGATGCTAAGCAATATCATCAGACACTTTTACAACTGATCTCACAGGCAAAAACGCGTATTTATATCACCGCACTTTATTTACAAGATGATGAGGCGGGTCGTGAGATATTGCACGCATTGCACGAGGCTGCACAGCAAAATCCAGACTTAACGGTAAAAGTGTTGGTTGATTTTCACCGTGCGCAACGTGGCCTGATTGGTGCTGAAAAGTCAGAAGGCAACGCCAAGCTATATTGTGATTTAAAAGAGCAGCTAGGCACTCAAGTTGAAGTGTATGGTGTGCCGGTAAAAGCAAAAGAGCTTTTTGGTGTGTTGCATTTAAAAGGCTTTGTTATTGACGACATCCTGCTTTATAGCGGTGCTAGTTTAAATAATGTCTATTTGCATCAAGATGAAAAATACCGCCTAGACCGCTATTTTGTGATTAAACAAGCACAGCTCGCGGATAGCTTTTGCCACTTTACCGACCATGTGCTGATAGCGTCTGACGCAGTACCTAGACTCGACATCCGCCCATTACCTACTTTATTCGACATTCGTACTGAGCAAAAACAGCTGATGAAACAGTTGAAAAAGGCCAGTTATGATATTTCAAAGGCGAACAGTCGAGAAGGTCTTACGGTTCGTCCATTTTTAGGTTTTGGTCGTAGAACTAATAAGCTAAACCGTCTTATTAAGGCGCTTTTCGATACCACAGAACAAGAGTTAGTGCTTTACACCCCTTACTTCAATTTTCCGGCTCCTTTACTTCGCTCATTACGTCGTTTACTGAAAACAGGTAAAAAGGTGACAATAGTGGTGGGGGATAAAACGGCAAATGATTTCTATATCAGTCCAGAGCAGCCATTTAGCCGAATTGGTGCGCTTCCTTATTTGTACGAAACCATTTTGTATAAATTTATCAAGTCTCAACGCCGCTTCATAAACGCCGGATTGCTGGATGTGTATCTGTGGCAAGATGGCAACAACTCGTTTCACTTGAAGGGAGTGAGCAAAGATGGTGATACGCATTTAATGAGTGGTCATAACCTCAACCCAAGGGCGTGGGGGTTAGATATTGAAAATGGTATTCTAATAGAAGATCCCGACAAAGCACTGTTGCCTCAAATCGAGTTAGAAAAACAAGAGATATTAAAACATTGCCGTCGCATCGATAGCCACGACGATCTCGAGACGCTGGGGGATTATCCAGCACCTGTGAAAAAACTCCTTGGTCAGGCCAAGCGTGTGAAAGTCGACTTTATTATCAAGCGTTTTATTTAACGCAAGAACTGATAATTTTAAAAAAGGGACGAGCGTCCCTTTTTTACTTTCTTATTTTTGATTATACGCTTCGTTGTGTGAGCTTGCTGCGCGACCTGATGGATCGGCATTGCGCTGGAAGGACTCGTCCCAGGCAAGTGCTTCGGGTGTTGAACACGCCACAGACTTGCCGTGAGGAACACACTTAGCTGCCGCTTCTCCTGGGAAATGCGACTCAAAAATGGTGCGATAATAATAGGCTTCTTTGCTATCCGGTGTATTGATTGGATAGCGGTAGTGGGCGTTTTCAAGATCCGAGTCGCTCACTTGCTGACTGACATACTCTTTTAGTGAATCGATCCAGCTATAGCCTACGCCATCAGAAAACTGCTCTTTTTGGCGCCACAATACGTCATCGGGTAAATAGCCATCAAACGCCTCACGGATAATGTGTTTTTCGATACGGCCATCTTTACACATTTTGTAGTCTGGGTTGGTACGCATGGCAATATCGACAAATTCTTTATCTAAGAAGGGAACACGTGCTTCAACCCCCCAAGCTGCCATCGACTTATTTGCACGTAGGCAATCAAACATATGCAGTTTCGAGACCTTTCGGTTTAGCTCGTTGTGAAACTCCTCAGCATTTGGTGCTTTGTGGAAATACAAATAGCCGCCAAATAGTTCATCGGCCCCTTCACCGGATAGCACCATTTTAATGCCCATTGCTTTAATGTAGCGTGCCATAAGGTACATAGGAGTAGAAGCGCGAATGGTTGTGACATCGTAGGTCTCTAGGTGATAGACCACTTCTTTAAGGGCATCAATCCCTTGTTGTACGGTAAAGTGAATGGGATGGTGAACTGTGCCGATTTTATCCGCTACCTTTTGTGCTGCAGCGAGATCGGGTGAACCTTCCAGGCCAATGGAAAATGAGTGAAGTTTTGGCCACCAAGCATCGGAAGCATCATCATCTTCGATACGCTTTGCTGCGAACTTTTGTGTGATAGCGGAAATCACAGAAGAATCGAGACCACCAGACAACAACACGCCATATGGCACATCGCACATCAATTGGCGTTTTACTGCGGCTTCTAGCCCATTTTTAACCGCTTCGGGGCTGGCCTCATTGTCTTTTACAGCACTAAACGCTTGCCAGTCGCGTTGGTAATACTCTCTTGGACCCCCTTCTTTTGAATACCAATAATGGCCAGGAGGAAACTCTTCAATTTGTGTACAAATAGGTGTGAGCGCTTTCATTTCGCTGGCGACATAGAGGTTACCGCTTTGATCACGGCCAGTGTAAAGTGGAATGATACCGATATGATCACGACCAATTAAAAAGGCATCTTCCGTTTCATCGTACAAACAAAATGCAAAAATTCCATTGAGATCATCTAAAAACTCAGGGCCTTTTTGCTTGTATAGCGCCAAGATCACTTCACAGTCTGACTCTGTTTGAAATTCAAATGGAACGGTCAGTGCTTTTGCAAGCTCTTTATGATTATAAATTTCACCATTTACCGCCAAAATATGTGTTTTTTCAGGGTTAAATAATGGTTGTGCGCCGCTAGAAACGCCGACAATTGCCAAACGTTCATGAACTAGGATGGCTTTTTCACTTGAATATACCCCTGACCAGTCGGGGCCACGGTGTCTTAGTTTTTTTGACATTTCGATCGCTTGCTCTCGAAGTGCAAGGGGATCGGTCTTGATGTCAAGTACGCCGAAAATTGAACACATATTTCCTCATTCCTATTTATGTGTTGATAATATCAACAAATTATTATTGCTCACGGAAGCATAGTTACCATGAGATAGTTTAAGTTCTACCAAAAATAATTTGATAAGTCACACAATGAAATAGAGAAAATGTGAATTTTTTGTGATATGCAATGGTGCAATCTTGCACCATTGTAGGGCAATTCTTATTAGTGTGTCGTTCCAGCGACAAGCTTAATATCTTGCTTTTGTGTAATGGCACTGGTTAATAGGATCTTTATTCCTTTAACTAGGGTGTCAATGTCCATACTGGGTGCACCAGGGTGGTGCGCCGCTTGGGAGGGCAAGTATGGAATATGCACAAAGCCACCACGGCACGCTAAGTCATGTGTACTAAGATAGTGCAGTAATCCATACATCACATGGTTGCACACGTAAGTACCCGCAGTATTAGAAATACTTGCAGGAACTCCCGCCTGAATCGCACTACTTAGCATACTTTTTATTGGTAAAGAGGCAAAGTAAGCATCGGGTCCGTGTGTAACGACTGGTGTATCTATCGGCTGGTTTCCTGCGTTGTCGGCTATTCTGGCATCGTTGATGTTAATCGCGATACGTTCGATGGAGATATCACAGCGTCCACCAGCCTGGCCTAAACAGATCACGATGCTTGGGTGATACTTATCTATCGCTTGTGTTAAAGACTCAATACTTTTGTCAAATTCACAAGGTAACTCTTTTGTGTGGATCAGGTGGCCTTCAATGGTCTCACCTTCTAATAGCTGAGCTAATTGCCATGAAGGGTTTATGGACTCACCACCAAATGGGGTGAACCCAGTAACGAGGACACAAGGTTTACTGTAACTGGACATTAAAAAACGACTCCGTACATAAGAAAAATATTAATCACCAATAACGTTATAGCGGTTGGTATTTGCACTTTAATGACTTGGTATTTATCTTTTAAATCTAACAGTGCCGCTGGCACTATGTTGAAGTTAGCGGCCATCGGTGTCATCAGTGTTCCGCAATAACCCGAATACATGCCAATTGCGACGAGCGGCGCAGGATCAGCGCCATGCCCCTGGATCAAAAATGGCAGCGCAATACCCGCCGTCATTACCGGAAATGCGGCAAAAGCATTGCCCATAATCATGGTAAAGAGTGCCATGCCCACACAATACAGTACAACGAGCATAAAACGGTTATCTGGCGAAATAAACAATGTCACTAAGTCTTGGATAGCAGTGCCTGTGTTGGCGACGATAAATACACCGCCAAGCATTGCTAACATCTGTGGCAATATTGCTGCCCACCCTATTGAATCGACTAAGCGACGAGACTCAGAAAGTGCTTGTAGTGGACTGCCTTTGGTTATTTTCCAGCTCACCAGCAATGCGATGGCGCAAGCGAGTGTCAGTGCTGAAAGCGTCACATGTTCCTGATCGAATAGATAAAAATCGCCGAGCTGGATCTCACTTAAGATGATAGTGCAGATAACGGTAACTATTGGAATAAGTACAGCAGGAACAAACAATTTATTACCAAACCGATTTGCATCTTCTGTTTTAGCTCGTTCGCACGGCATGTCGTAATTTCCCATGGAAACCATATTCATACCTGCAAGTAGTGCGATGATCACCACGTTGATGCCAATCCATAAATATGTATTTCGGTCACCAATCAACGCGATAGAAGCATCACCAAAGATAAAGACAGAGCCAAATAAAAACCAAAATAGGGCGGTGGTGAGGCGCTTAGGATGGGCCTTATCTTGTAGCGTTTTCACCACTAAAAACATCACAATAAAGCCAATTAATAAATAGATGTTGTCAATTGAAAGTAAGCTAGATTGCGCGTCAGGAGTGTTCATTAAGCTCATAATGACTCCTCCTTAAGCGCTGAATTTGTATTGCTAGGTGTTTGCTCTTCTTCGCTTTGTTGCTGCTGACAGCGCGCAATTTCTGCCCGGATTTTTGCCTCAAATCGCGCTAACCGGAAAAGATGAACAATGAGCGCGGCAATTGCGGTTGGTATTGCCCAAAGTCCGATATGTAGCGGTTCAATCCCGGCAATGCCGTTTTCTTTTAGAAATGCATCCATCAGTAGTACAGCACCAAAGGCGATAAAAATATCCTCGCCAAAGAACACGGCAATGTTATCGCAGGCGGCAGCATGTGCGCCTATCATGTCTTTTACATCTTGTGGCAGGTCGCCGTATTGGTTTGCCGCAGCGCCGATCGCCATCGGAGCAAGCAGTGGTCTAACGGTTTGCGCTTGGCCCGCTAAATTGATTAACCCCAGCGCAGCGGAGCACTCACGGACCACAAAATACATACTTAAAATTCGAGAAGTGGTTGCCCCTTTTATGCCCGCAACCCAAGCTTTAGCGCGTTGCTGTAAACCGTAACGCTCTAAAATCGCAATCACGGGTAAGATAAGTAGAAAGCTTGCAAGCTGGCGAGAGTTCATAAACTTTTCGCCAAAGGTGGCAATTAAGTCGACAAAGTCTATCCCAACGGCAAAACCAGTAACTAGACCTGCCGAGGTGACAACCAACAAGGGATTAAACCTCAGAGCAAAGCCAATAACAATCACAGCAATGCCCGAAAGAGGAAGGAGATTTAGCTCAGTCATTTTGTTGTTCTTTATTTTTAAGCGCTAGCCTTAGCTGATTGAGATGCGCCTGTACTCGGTGAGATTCCTTTGCTGCATCTATAAGGGATGTTGATTTTAAATGGATACAATCGCCCGCGCCCAATTGGCTCAAGTGGCGCATATCGGCTTGAATGATGGTACCAATAATTGGATAACCGCCTGTGGTTTGGCAGTCATTCAATAGGATAATGGGCTCGCCACTAGGGGGGAGCTGAATAACGCCTGGGTGGACAGCTTGGGTTGCAATATTATGTGCATGCACTAGGCTACTATGGCCACTTAGGCGAATACCCATACGATTACTGCTGGGATTTACTTTCCAAATGGTGTCGTTTAATACACTCAGTGTCTGTTTGGAAATTAACTCGAGATGTGGGCCTGGGATAAAATGAATGAGCTTTTCGTAGCTGGGCTGCAGGCCACCAACGGCGTCCTTGGCAGTGCTTGGCGTGTAGCTCAGCTTGTCCCCTTGTTTAAGAGCTCGGCCGCTTATACCCCCAAAGCCTGCCATGAGATCGGTTGAATAACTCCCAAGCAGCTTGTCTATGTTGGTAAATCCACCTTCGACCACCAAATAAGCGCGTAAACCATCGCGGTTTTGTTTAAATGTTAGCTTATCTCCAGCTTTAGCCCTGTAGCGCCAGCAAGGGTATATCACTTCATCGTTTAAAGCAGCATTGAGATCTGCCCCTGTGATAACAAAGTTAGTGGGGGCGTGGAAGTGAAATTCACATAAGCCAATGGTCACTTCAATAGCTGCATTATCGTCGTCATTTGACAAGAGTGTATTTGCAAGTTTAAGCGCAACAGGGTCGATGACACCTGCTTGACTTACTCCTAAGTGGCGAAGTCCTTGACGGCCAATGTCTTGAATAGTTGAAAGTGGCCCAGGTTTAATAACTTCTAGCATGATTTCTCCACAAAACGCACGATATCTCCCGGTTGCAGCAAGCTTGCTGACGCAGAATTTGGGTCAAATAGCGTAGTATTGGTTTGTCCAAGTAAATGCCAGCCACCGGGAGATTGACTCGGATAAATTGCACTGTAGCTGTCTGCGATGGCAATACTGCCTTTGGGGACTTTGGTAATTGGTGTGGATTTTCTGGGTAATTGAAGCGCAGCTGGTAACCCTGACAAGTAAGCAAAACCGGGTAAGAAGCCAATAAATTGTACTTGATAATCAACGCTTGAGTGTAGCTCGATAAGCTGTTTTGGTGTCAGTTGTAATTCGTCCGCTATGCGTTCAAAATCCTGTCCGAATTCTTTGCCATAAAACACCTCAATATGATGGTGTGTTGGCTTTACCTCTGCTACCTCTAGGTCTTGCCAATGTGCTTGGATTTTATGTTGCCACGGATCGGCTTTACGGGGGTCTTTTAAATAGGCAGTAACGGAAGATTTGGCAGGCACCACATCAATAAAATCACCGCTACTATCAAGCCATTTCTTGAGGGCGAACAGTCGTTGATTAATTGGACTTTTGCTATCAGGCAAACATGTTGCATTTACAACAATTGCTTGCTCACCTAATAGATAACAACTCACATCGGACATAGACAATAACAATTGGTTGCTTTGGTAAACGTTATATTTCTTATAACACACCTCGCAATTGAAACGAAGTTATTGCTATCAGTTGCCATTTTGTTGCAGTCACAAAAAAGCCGTGTTTAAACACGGCTTAAAATCTGAGGATTTATTTAGCAGTTAATAGCCACTCGCTTAAGAGGCGAACGCCATAGCCTGTACCA
Source organism: Pseudoalteromonas sp. XMcav11-Q (assembly GCF_040104525.1). Classification (NCBI taxonomy): domain Bacteria; kingdom Pseudomonadati; phylum Pseudomonadota; class Gammaproteobacteria; order Alteromonadales; family Pseudoalteromonadaceae; genus Pseudoalteromonas; species Pseudoalteromonas sp. XMcav11-Q. The sequence continues at coordinate 171,617 of NZ_JBECOX010000012.1, read as the reverse complement.
CCAGTTGGTACTTCGTCTTTGGCTGAGCTTGAAAGTGCGTTACCGGCAATATCGATATGAACCCAACGGGTGTCACCTGCAAATTGTTGTAGGAAAGTTGCAGCAGTTGTTGCACCAGGACCACCTGAACCTACGTTTTGGAAATCGGCGATGTCAGATTTTAGTTTGTCCTTATAGCCAAGCGGTAGACGCCATACGTTTTCGTTCACAACCTTACCTGCGTTGGTAAATTCTGTAATTAAGCTATCATCTTCAGAGAAAATTGCTGAATATTCATTACCAACAGCACGAATTTTAGAGCCCGTTAATGTCGCGACGTCAATCATGATCTCAGGGCTGTAATGTTTACGTGCATACCACATCGCATCAGACAGCACCAAACGGCCTTCAGCATCTGTGTTGACCACTTCTACGCTAATACCTTCTGCAGTGCGCAGTACATCACCCGGTGCAATTGCATACTGAGACACCATATTTGCCGCCATACCCATGACTGCTACCACGTTTACGTCTGCTTTGCTTAGCGCCATTGCTTTTACTGTACCAAGCACGGCAGCTGCGCCCGCCATGTCAGATTTCATGCGTGCGATCGAAGCGCCGGTTTTGATGCTATAACCACCAGAATCGAAAGTAATACCTTTACCGATCAGGGCAATTGGTGTCTCGCTGTTACCTTTATAATGTGCAACAACTAAGCGAGAGCCGTGCTCACTACCACGGCCAACGCCCTCAAGCGCACCCATGCCAAGTTCTTTAAGTTCAGCTGGTGCTAGTACTTTTACTTCAACGCCATATTGTTCAAGTTCCTTTGCCGCTTTTGCAAAGTCTACTGGAGTCATTTCTGTTGCGACTTCAGAGGTTAAGTCGCGCGCTAAAAACACGCCAGCTTGAATGTGTTGTAGTGCTTTATACTGAGCCTGTGTTGCTTGTTTATCGGCAACGTCGAAGTGATAGCTTACGTTAAAAGTGTTTGGCTCTTTTTTGTATACTTCGAAGGTGTGGTCACGAAGGTTTGCACCGTGTGCAAATTGTGCTGCTAGTTCTGCATTTGAAAGCGCTCCCTCAACGTCTTCGAATGCAACCGCAACATTCTCCAGCTTTTTACCTTCGAATTTAGCGTGTAGGTTACCACCAAGTTTGGTCATTTTGCTGGCGTTGAGTTCGCCTGCGTCACCTAAACCAACAATGAAGATACGCTTATAATCAGAGTCTACAGGTGCTAATACTTCAACTGTTTTGCCATACGCGCCTTTAAAATCTTCAGCAGCAATTGCGCGCTCCAATTGTTTACGAGTGTCTTTATCTAGGAACTTTAGGTTACTTTGGTTTTCACCAGCTTGAAAAATTACCAGTGCATCAGCGTCTGCAAGCTTGGTATTGAACTCAAAGTCAGCGGCATTTGCAGAAGTCATACTGGCAACCGCCAGCGCTAAAGCAGAAAAACGCGTAGTCAATGACATAATTTTATCCTCAGATAACTAAAATTGCGGCGTTTTTACCTCATTTGGAGAAATTTAGACACAGTTTGTCGGTGAAGTAACAGCTTTTACCGTTCAGTGACATTAGGTAAGCGGCTTGTCAGCACGATGCCTAATATCGTGACCATAATGTAGAGTGCAAGTAACACATTAATTGAAAATACCGAGGCAACGACACCAAGTGCACTTGTTAATAAAAGTACAATACCGATAATTGTGTTACTGAGCGTGACGTAACTGGTGCGTTTGTTTCCTTCGGCCATATCGACCACGTAGGTTTTGCGGCCCACGCGCACGCCTTGGTGAGCGATGGCAATGACAAAATAGCAAAGTGGAATAAACCAGATTTTTTCTAGCAGTGAAGAATAAAATAAAGAAGTTGCCAGTAGTACAGCAGTGATAGCAACGGTGATTGTAGCACCATAAATCATTACGTGTTTACTGGATTGATCGGCAAGGCGACCCCAAAATGCACCACTGACTAAACTAGCAAGTCCAGATACCGCTAACAAAGCTGCCAACACCCATGCACCGTTGCCAATATTCTGCTGCGCCAGCACGGTGAAATAGGGCGGAATAAGCGCAGAACTTAATAGCAATCCACGGGCTAAAATGAACTTTTTAAGTATTGGATCGGTTTTCAACAGTGCTAAATCTTGCTTTATTTTATCTAATCCGCTTTCACCACCTTCGGTTGCCCCTTCATATTCTTTGATTTTTGAGAACGTTAACGCACCAATCAGCCAAAAGATTGCAGCTAGTACCAGTGTGATCACAAAGTTGACGTTGTTTACTTGAGTGGCAGCGATAAAAAGCCCAACACCAAATGTAACGGTTATAAGTCCACTGACAGAGGCGGCTTGGCCGCTAAGCTGGCCGCGCTTTTGTTTAGGGATAGTTTTACCGATGACATCTTTTGACGACACGGAACTTAAGCTGCGGGCGATGCTAAAAATCGCCAGTAATCCAAGTACCAACCAAGCGTATAATTGATTTTCAGTTTGCTGCCATGCAAGCAGTGCCATAAGTAGTACACAAATAGCTTGAGTAAGTGCGCCGAGAGACCAAAGGTGCTTTCGTTTAGCGTGCTTACGCACCCACTGGCCAATAAACAATTGTGGGATCAGTGAACCGGACTCGCGAATGGGGACCAGAGCCGATATCATATAAGCGGGAGCACCGAGTGATTGCATCAGCCAAGGTAGCGTGATCTTTGGGTTGAGTAGGGCATCTCCTAATTTGCTAAATAGTTGACTCAATAAAATAAGTACGTAGTTACCGGGAACTTCTTTACACGCCTTATCGTCAATCGCTTTACAGGCACGCGCTTCGTCATCATTGGTTAGCTTTTGATAGAGATTCTCACTTATTTTACTCACACCCATTCCTTTATTTTGCAGACAGCCTACTTCACTATCATGAACGACTTTAGATGAAATGATAATTAACCTTTAGCGGTCTCATTTAATACGCAGTAAATCATATTAAGTTCAATAAGTATGAAGTGATAGTCATACTTAGTTGTGACATACAGCATTGAGAGGGTAGTGATGAGAACATTACAGGTGGCCGCATCGATAGGGTTTATCATGATGTTAGGTTTGGGTGTATCGGCGCTCGCGGGGACAGATATGCCAAAGCCTAAAGTTGATGGCGCAAGTAACCATATTAAAACGTTAGTGTTGGGCTCCGGTTGTTTCTGGGGTCCTGAAAAGCGTTATGAAAAAATGACGGGCGTGATAGATGCTGAATCTGGCTATGCCGACGGTAAAGGGTTTAAGCCAAGTTATAGAGAAATCATTAAATCGAGCCGACGCTTTGATGAAGACAACTATGCGGAGGTGGTAAAGGTAACTTACAACGCAAATCTTATCACCACCGATGCGCTGCTAAAGTACTACTTTGAAAGTCATGATCCAACCCAAAAAAATCGGCAGGGTAATGACGTTGGAACGCAGTATCGTTCGATCATTCTCTATACTGACGATCAACAAAGTGACAAGGCCCACACATTAAAAGCGCAGTATCAACATTTATTATCTGAGCAAGGCTATGGCGACATTCAAACCAAGATTAAGCCGCTTAGAAAATTTTATCCAGCGGAAGAGTATCATCAAAACTACCTAACCAAGAATCCCAAGGGATACTGCCCAGATCACAGCACGGGAGTGACCTTTGATAAGGTTGCGAAAGATAAAACAGATAACACTATGCTAGCCCAAGGTAAGCATATAGTGATTGTTGATGCTAAAAGCTATTGCCCTTATTGCGAGAAGCTAAAAAAAGAGGTGTTAAACGACTATCAAGGTGATATTCCACTGCATTTTCGCTATGCAGATCAACTCGAGGGACTAATGATAAAAACAGCGACTTGGGCGACGCCAACGATCTTATTTATTGAAAATGGTGTTGAGTCTCTAGGCTTTCAAGGTTTTATGGCGAGAGAAGAGTTTTACAAGGCACTTGGTGCTTTTAAGCTGGGTCGATCAGAAGCTTTTGACATTGCCTTTCAAAAAGGCACAGAAAGACCATTTTGCAAGCAGTATGATATCTTTAAAAACACACCAGATGGCGTATTTATCGATAAATTAAGCGGCAAGGTTCTTTTTGACACCCGAGATAGATTTAACTCAGGCACTGGGTGGCTGTCGTTTACCCACCCAGTAAAAGACAGCGTGACCTATCACAAAGATTTAAGCCACGGAATGGTGAGAACTGAAATACGCTCAAAAAGCAGTGGTATTCATTTAGGTCATGTATTTAAAAATGAAGGGCCAAAAGGTCAAGACCGCTATTGTATCAATGCCCAAGTACTTGATTTTAAAGCGAGAGAGGCGCTTTAGGCATTACGCCTAAAGTTACCTTTTGCTCCGGAGCCAGAGATAAATTTAAGTCGAAGTTACTTTTGTGCATTAAGAGAGCGTGTTTACTTGTTAACTTTTCAAAGTGGTACTTTGGTTATTTCCTCCTCAAATTTGATCTGCCATTTAAAATACGCAAAAGTAATTCTCATGCACTGTATACATATTCTATGTCTGTTTTGTTTGGTGTTGCTAATTTAGGTGCGGGCAGCTTTAGTTTAAATAAGGGAGTAAAGACAGGTTTTATTGCCCGTAAACTTATTGGGAACGAATGAGAGTATTATGTTATGGTATAACTCTTAGACAACGAAGGATTTAGTCATGCTGACCTTAGCGCCATTCACCGCAACTCATGTAGAGGCAGTGAAACGAGTACACCTTGCGGAGGAGCAAATTCAATTTGCCGGTACCGCTGAATCATTTTTAGAAGATCAAAGTGAGACCACCCATTTGCATGTCATAAAGGTGGCTGATGAAATTATCGGATATTTTAAGTTTGATATTGCATATTCGAACACATATTCGTTTTGCCCAAAAAGCGGTTTAGGTTTAAGAGCATTTGTCATAGATAGCCAGCGACAAGGTCAGGGTCTAGGGACATTAGCCGCGAGTACATTGGTCCCCTATGCGCAGGCAAGTTATCCAGAGTTTGAGTCAATATATTTAACCGTAAATTGTAGAAACCCAGCGGCGATTACCTGTTACCTAAAAGGTGGATTTGAAGACACAAATGAAAAATACCTCGGTGGTCCTGCTGGCCCTCAACATATTATGAAAGCGTCTCTGATAAAAAAGCACAGTAGTGCATTATGACGTTGTACTATTTCTTTATCATTTAGTGCTTGAAGCACCTATATTTACCAAGAAATATAGTGGCGATAACAGAGATGGCAAGGAGGAAAAAGCACCTTTGGCTGTTTTTTTAAAGGTGTTGTAACCGCTTTAGATGCTTTTTCAAAGAGGCTCCTCTTAACATCGAAATTAATTGCGAGCAGATAACTCAATTTTCCGAAGTGCGTAAAGTTGAGCTCGCCATTGTCGTATTTGTCACCAACAAGCTTTGCAGAAGCGCGGCCGGATTTAAAACCATAAACTTGCGATTTGGCTCTTATCTCGCTTGGTGCTCTTGGACTTAACTTAATAGCAATTGTGCTTTACACGCCTCGTAGTGATCTCATGATAGGTTGAACATGCCGTTGACAAGCATATCATAGCGCTAATGTGAGAGAGTGTATCAATTTTGTCATTTTCCTTCCTTGACGTACTTTTTTATTCGTCGCGAACAGTACGAGATAGGCGACAAACATTTAATTATTTGACGCGAATTACATTGCTAAAGTCATAAAATAGGCGTATACATCGCGTCGAATTCTCGCTTTCTTTTTTAGGTGTATCTGTGGACTTTTTTTGGGTGTTGTTACTCATTAGCTTGAGTGCAGTTTTCGCGCTGTGTGAAATATCATTGGCAGCGGCACGCAAAGTTAAATTACAAACCTTATTTGATCTTGGTGACGTTAGAGCCAAGAAAGTATTGTATTTGCAGGCTAATGCACATCAGTTTTTTGCTGCGGTACAGGTGGTACTCAATGCCTTGGCAATTGTTGCGGGTATGATAGGCGAGTCGGTGTTTACTCCTTATGTATTACAACTACTAAACTGGGTTGCTAGTTTTATGTTTGCCGATGTTGCGGCTCATGCCTCGATGTTATTGCAAATATCCACAGTGGTGTCGTTTTTACTGATCACATCGTTATTTGTACTGTTTGCTGATTTATTGCCAAAGCGAATAGCTATGGTTATCCCAGAAACTATCGCGATGCGATTTATCCATCTTATGCTTGCCAGTGTATGGATTTTTAAGCCTATTATCTGGCTATTTAACGTGTTCGCTGATTGGATAATAAAGCTATTCAATTTACCAAATGAACGTGACGAACAGGTAACCCGTGATGATATTTATGCGGTGGTTGATCAAAGTGCTGAGCAGGGTGAGCTGTGCGAGCATGAGTACAATATCATTGGCAATGTGCTCGACCTTAACCAGACTAATATTACCCAAGCGATGATCAATCGCGATGCAATCGTGTGGTTAGACATTCAAGAATCAGAAGAAAACCTGAGCACGTTAATTCAAGCGCACAGTTTTCAACAATATTTGCTGTGTGACGGCTCGCTCGACAAAGTGATAGCTGCACCTGAAGCCAAACAACTGCTTAGTAATATTTTGGCTAAAAAGCCGTTACTGGATGGTCAACAACAAGAATTCCATAAGCCGGTCATTTTACTTGATACTCTAAGCCTTTCCGATGCGCTAGATGGGCTGAAAAGTCATGAAAGCAACTGTGCGGTGGTGATCAATGAATTCTCAACAGTGGTTGGGATGGTAACGTTATCCAGTATCTTGAATTTAATTGCACTGAAAGACGACCAAGCAATAGAAGCCCAATTTAGACAAAAGGATAACACCCGATGGCTAGTGCAGGGTGATATGTCGATTAAGGACTTTCAAGCTTCGGTGATTGAGTACGAGTTTGAACCGATTGAAGCCATAGAAACCTTAGCCGGTTTTGTGATCCACAGGCTAAAGCATTTTCCTGTCGAAGGAGAGGCGTTAGAAGTTGATGGCTTTAAGTTTAAAGTAATAGAAATTCAAGGATTGGCCATTAGGCAAATTGAAGTAACCAAAGAGCCCCAACTATAAGGGGCTCAGTGTTTCTAACACCGCGTTGATTTCTTTTAGCACCAAAGCCGAGGAGTCCTGCATAAAAAAGTGCCGACCAGGTATTGCTTTAGGCGCGATACCTTGTTTAAAGCAGCTTTCCCAATGTTGCATATCCGTCCCTGTTGCTGCTTTATCCCGAGTACCATATAACACGGTTGCAGGCACGTCGAGTTTACAAGCCGAGTCGTATTGATAGGTCTCTCCCAGCTTAAAATCCGCTTTTAACGTTGGCAGCATCAGTTGTTGCAGTTCGATATCATTGAGCAAAGCCGGTGGTAAACCGCCCATTAAATTTACCGAGTCGATGAACTTCTTATCGTCAAGAGTATGGTAGGGGGATTTTCTTATCGCATATTGCGGTGCCTTCCTTGCTGCAATAAACAGGTGTTTAACGATATTACAGCTACTATGTTGAAGTGCTAGGGCAAGCTCATACGCAATATAAGCGCCATTGCTATGACCGTAAAAAACGCTAGGCAGTGGTGTTGCCTCGCTCAAAATAGGTGCTATTGCGCCGATCAAGGTATGAATATTATCAATGGCAGCTTCATGACTCCGCTCCTTTCGCCCAGGGGCTTGGAGTGCATATAAAGCGACATCCTTTGGTAGTTTTTCTGCCCAATTTTGGTAAACAGCTGCATCTGCGCCAGCAAAAGGAAAGCAAATGAGTTGTTTACCAATAGTGTTAGGCCTATTTAATAAAACTAGCCATTTTGAATCTATGCAATCTCTACATGTTTGTAATGCGACTTGGCTCATTGTTAACTCAATAGGTTCTTTTTAGTTGCTGTGAAAGTGGCTGGCAGTTTGTAGGTCGTGCGTAGCGAGAAAGCCACAAACGTAAGGCTCACGAGGGCTTGGACTACCACACTTAACACCGTGATATACCACAGTTCCGTAATTGTAAGTTGTTGTTGTTTTACTAACCAGATGATTGGTAGTACAAAGGTAAATAGTCTCGTGGTGTTACTGTAAAGTGGTGGCCACGTATTACCTGAGGCTTGAAACAATCCCGAGCAAGTGAAAATAACCCCCGTTGCGATAAAGCTCCAAGCGACGATATATAGAAAGTAACGAGTGTGTTCGATGACTTGCGGGTTTTCTGAAAATGGCATGGCGAGTTGAGCGCCTAAGTGTGCTGCGAGTAAGGAAACTCCCAACATCAAGCTACAAGTCGCGAACAGTGACCAATAGAATGCCTGTCTAAATCGTTTGAAGTTCCCTGCGCCGTAATTTTGTCCTGCTATTGCAGGCAGTGAAAATGCGACGGCCATCACGGGCAAAAACAGAGCTTGGATCACTTTCGAGCCAATTCCAAATCCGGCTTGTACATCGGTGCCAAAATCTTTTAATACCCAAAATGTTGTCGACATATAAACAAACATCAGAATAAGTTCTGCACCTGCTGGGAAACCCACTGAAAATAGCCTTTTTATGGTGTGACGATGAAACGATAAAAATAACTGGCTATCAAGCACTAAATAACGTTTGTCGTGATAGAGATAAAACCAAAGTGACAGCACGGCTATCACAACAGAAATGGAACTGGCCAGCCCCGCACCTGCAATGCCCATTTCTATTCCGAATAGCCATCCCGAGATTAAGATGGGCGACAGAATAATATTAATAATAAGAGAGCCGATTTGCGCGATCATCATTGGCTTTACAACACCAGTTCCTCTCAGTGCAGCACCGATTGTAGTCATAATAAACTGCAGCACTAAACAGGGTAAAAACCAGTATGAGTAGCTTAATGCTGCCTCTGTGGTGGCGGGATCTTCGCTGGTGATGTGCAGATAAGATTTGATGCCATAGATACCAGTTAGTAGCAAGATGGTACCAAGTACCACGGAAGCGAATAGTGCTTGGTTAAATACAAGATTGGCGCTGGACTGATCCTTTTCTCCTACCGCATGTGCAACTAATGTTGCGGTTCCGACATTCAAAATCTGGCTGACGGCGAAAATCAAAAACATGATATTGCCAATTAAACTGAGCGCTGCGACTGGAGCACTGCCCAAGTCTGAAACAAAATAGAGATCGGTAAGCACATAAAGTGTTTGCACAAACATCCCAATTGACATGGGTAGCGCCATAGCTACTAGATGCTTAGGTAAGGAACCTTGAGTTAGATCTTTCATGCAGCTACCTTTTCCTAATATCTACTGTTGAGGGAGTGGAACGTGACTCGATGTCATATTCTTGAGGTAGCGGAGTTGATTTGGTGTATCTTGGTCTATTTCCACGTTTACTGATGAACCATCGAAATGGATGAAGAATACCTTTAGCAACCTCAAAGGCACTTGGAAATAAATATGGCTTAGTAACTCCAACTTGAATTGGACTACTATCTGGGCGGTAAAAGAAACTTCCGAATAACTGATCCCAAATACTCAAATCAGAACCAAAATTTCCAGCCTCTTTCAATTCTACGCTATGATGGAAACGATGGAGCTCTGGTGTTGCCACGATGTAGTTTAGCCATCCCATACGAACGTTTACATTGGCATGAATGAAATATCCGTGCAGAGCAGTAAATTGACCGGCAATGAACATTCCTTCGGCTGAGAAACCAAGCAATAGAAATGTAGTCTGTATAACTAGCGCGCTTAACAATACTTCCAGAAAGTGAACGACAGAGTTATTACTTACCGTAACTTTGTTAGGCCGATGATGGATCCCATGAAAGCTCCAAAGAAACAGGTGACGATGTTCTAACCTATGTAACCAGTAGCCGATAAACGAGCCGACGAGAATGGCTAGAATGGCATTTTGTGCCAAACTCATAGTATTTTCGATGGGGGCGATCTGGAGTGCAATTACTCGCACTAGTGTCTCGCTAAACGCCCCGTATACGATGACGAGAATAAAGCACAAGCCATCTCTGCTCCATTCCTTTTTACTGGGATGCCATTGTGTTTTAAACGGGTTTAGTCTTTCCATGATAATAAAATAGGCAATGATGATAAGCACACTAGAGAATGCTGCTAATCCAAGGTCAATGTCTTGTTGTAAGACAAAGATACTGTAACCAATAAGGATCAAAACGATCAAAGGGTAGCAAGTAATAGCACAAAACCTACGAAGTTGGCTTTTGAGTGGACTAGGCATAATTGTCTGCCTCATTGGTGATGTGCTGCTTTGTGTTTTGCTGTTCTGGATAACAAACCCTAAATGGTTTTTTATCTTGTCGACAAAGGTATTGTGCAACATAGCGGCCACTTGCCGTTGAGTGTGTTACGCCGCTAAATGTGCTCCATTGCCCCGTATAATAAAAGTTGTCTAGATTCGGGAAAGTAGGACCATGCTTGATTTGGTAATTCTCTAATTCTTCTGTCAGTGGCGCAAAAGGGTGCCAAGCTAAAACGGTCCCATTGTGGTTCTCGGTATAACGTTCACTGGTTAATGGCGTTACAACATCTATAAACTCAACTTTATCTGTAAGGCCTTCAAAATATTGGTTAAGGAACTCGACTATCGCCTGACCCACTTTTTTCTTTGCTTGCTTATATTCGGGTGAACGGCGTTTACGTGTATATGGATTACGACTTTGCCCTGAAGAGGTAGATTGCACGACGCTTTGCTCCATCGCTTGCCATACGTCACTTTTTGATAAATAAGTGACGTAAAGAACTGACTTGCCACTTGGTGCATGATCTGGATATAGCGTATTGCGGATTTGCACACCAACCCCACTATGATAATTACCGACCAGTTGGTGCGAAATCGATTCGGGTAATAAGTAAGAGGTATAAGGGTCATGGTCTGAATAGTCTGCATTTACCGCAATAAATACCGCAACACAGCCCGGAAATACCACGCTGTTTGCATCTTCTTCTAGCTTTGTGAAAAGCTTATCCAGCACAGGGTGAGGGTAGCGATTTTGCAACATCTTACGAGTGAGTTTGTAACTATCACAACTGGCGACAACATAATCAGCGTAATGGACAGAGCCATCGGCTAATTGCACACCAACCGCGCGGTTATTGTCGGTGAGAATGTGCTCGACTTTACTTTTATAATGAATGTTTGTCCCTAGTTCTTTTGCCCGATTTGCCAATCGCTTTGCAAGGCCTAATGAACCAATACTAGGCACTCCTGCATTTTGGTTTGCAGCACAAGCTAAATTAAAGACAAAGGGCATTAATCGTAGCTCGCTATGGCGGTCAAAAATAATCCAGTTGAGTGCTTCCGCAAGCGTGGGGTTTGAAAAGCGCTTAGAAAAGTCTTCCATAGTGACAGCAAGCGTTTTCATAAAGGTGCGCATATAGGGTAGCAATTGCCACATCATTTTGCTTTTTTCCCACCATGTCATCAAGCCACCACTTTTAAGAAAAGGGAAATACGGCATACACTTGCGTAGTTTTCGGATATGTCCACACAATTCAATGATTAGTTTGCTATCTTCAGGAAAGCGCTCAATCAGGGTGGACTCTAACTTGTCTGGATCCACATAAAAGCGGATCTTTTCGCCGTTAGCCGTGACGACTGAGTTAAATATCTCAGTGTTGTAAATAGGCACGTTTTCAAGGCAGCCTAGCTCATCCCAGATGGTTGCCATTTCGTTGTTGGTTCCCGTGCCGTTTAACCAGCTGATACACCAATCGAAAGTGTATTCTTTTCGTTGCCAAGAGGTGCAACACCCTCCCGGCGTTTCATGCAGTTCGAAGACGGTGCATTGATAGCCATTCATTTGGCTATAAGCAGCGGTACCAAGACCAGACATACCAGCACCAATGATAATCACAGACTTTTGTTGTTCGGACATAGTTTCGTTCTTTTAATGATGCTCGACTAGCCATTTTAAATATCGAATTAGCCTGCCGAGCGAAAACACAAAGTGCGCCTTAAGCTGTTTCGCAGGTAAGTTCTTGAAGCACGGCGGCAATCTCTTGGCACCAGTCGTTGATGCGCTGCTCGGTGAGTTCTGGTTGGTTATCATCATCAAGCGACAAGCCGAGAAACTCACTGCCGTCTTCACTTAACCCTTTAGACTTGGTGAAGTGGTAACCTGAATTTGGCCAGTAACCAATTGCTGTGGCGCCTTGTTCGGTTAGTTTATCGTGTAAGATGCCGATACCGTCTTGAAACCACTCGTCATAACCAACTTGATCGCCCTGACCGAAGATAGCCACGATTTTTCCGCTGAAATCCTGTTGTGCTAGGCTTTCCCAACGTGACTCCCAATCATCCTGTAAACCACCGTATTCCCACGTTGAAATACCAAAAATCAAAAATTCATAGTTCTCGGTTAAGGTTAATTCGGTGTCTGCTATATCAAAGAGGTCGATGGTAAACTGGTTTAGGTTTGCTTTTATTAATTCTGCTGCGGCCTCAGTGTTACCTGTTGTGCTGCCATAAAATAGGCCAATACGAGTACTCATAATATTTCCTTTTAATTCTCTTGGTTAAGCAACATGCTGCTTTTGTTCGCTATAAGATTGAGGTTGGTGTAGTGGGTTTTCACCGATCCAAGCCTGAAACGGCTTGTCATCATCACGGCATACAAAGTGCAGAACATGTCTGCCTGTAGCTGCAGCGCGGATCAACCCGCCGGTTGTCACCCAGTGACCAGCCATATAAAAGTTGCTAAGGCCTGGCAGTCCCGTTGTTCCGTTGGCATTTATTTCGTCTTCTAAACTTTCACCACTTTCCAAAAATGGCTGCCACGCCAATACCGTTCCTTTGCTGTTGCGGGTATAGCGAACTTGGGTCAAAGGGGTCGCGATGTCGATATATTCGATATGCTCTTTTAGTCCCTCAAAATGAGTGGAGAGCTTATCGATTATAAATTCACCTAAGGTCTTTTTAGCGAGGCGATATTGAACGCTACGCTTGACCCTAGTGTGATGGCGTTTAGTCGCCGTTGTTTCTTGGAAATTATTTAATTCAGCCCATGGCTCATAAGTTGAGAAGTAAGTGATATAAAGCACGGATTTGCCTTCTGGGGCGATATGCGGGTAGTGTACATTGCGCACCTGCACATTGATCCCCGGGTGCGTCATACCAGGGCAGTGGACAAGATCTTGTTGGTCTAACAAGTGGGTGCGGCAATGGGGATGATGGGTATAGTCTTTGTTTACACCCAAAAATACAGAGACGTATCCTGGGAACATTTGACCATCGGTCTCTCTTAACTCGTCGTATAGCTTGTCTAACACAGGACTGGAATACTGGCCATCAAGCATGTTTTTTACCACATCCGTACCGTCACATGCTGAGATCACGATATCGGCATACATTTTTTGGCCGTCGCTGAGCTCGACACCGATGGCTTTGTTGTCTTCGACCAAGATCTTGTGTACTCGGGTGTTGTATATGATGTCACCCCCCAACTTTTTATATCTTGCTTCCATCGATTGTGCGAGACCTAACGAGCCACCTTCGGGTACACCTGCATTTTTTTTCGCCGCGCAGGCCAAATTAAAGTAGAAAGGTAGCAGTGGGAAACTGGGATGTTGCTCATAAAAGATAACGTTAAATGCTTTTTGCAGCAGCGGATGTGAAAACTTAGCAGCAAAGTCCGACATCAATGTCGCCATGGATTTGCGGATTAAATTGAATTTTTTGATAAATGGCCACATCATTTTTAGCTTCTGCCAGCGTGACATAATGCCAACTGGCACCAGAAAGGGATAAGCGTCTATCATTTTGACGAATTCACGAATGCCATCGCAAAATTGTTTGATGAGTTTCTTGTCTGCGGGAGAAATGCTTAAAAGGTGGGCTTCGAGTTTATCTGGATCTGCGTAGAAATGTACTTCTCCTAATTCCTCATCAATAACTGAATTGAAGATTTCAAAGTCTCTAATTTCTTTATCATCCAGCGCACCTAACTCTTGCCAGATTTGATTCATGCCGTTGCCTGAGCCACTACCCAGTAGCCAGCTAATACACCAATCAAAAATATAATCTCTACGTTCCCACGATGTGCAGCAGCCGCCGGGAATATCGTGCAGTTCTAAGATCACGCTCTTGTAGCCGTTCATTTGTGCATAGCTACCGGTTGAGAGTCCACCCATACCGGCACCTATGATGATCATAGATTGTCTTTGTGTGGTCATAATTCTGTCCTTAAAGTCGTTAGAAAGCCCCAAAGCGATGGCTTTGGGGCGAGCTGTTACTCCACGTTTGTTGCTATTACCGCTCGGCTTTGGGTATCCTGTAGAATACTTTGCATAATTGCGCCGTTGCCTGCCTGCATCATATCGGGCATCAACATTTCCTCATGTTTACCAACTCCCTGATAGGTAATGACTTCGGCGTCTGATGCTGCATCCCAACTGGTTAGACGAGCAGCTTCTGCATGTGCATTTTGCTCGACGATAAAGTGCAGTTTTGCGTGAACCTGACCTAAGTTTTTCACTTTATAACACCAATCGATATAGTCTCTCGCTTGTGCCAGTGTATGCTCGTGTACCGTATTTGAGCCGGTGTGGCGGGCGAAATGTGCTTTTAACTCTTGCTCAAAGTGCGCGAAGTCTTGCTCCCGCATTTTGACTGTTTCGGTGATCCTGAATGAGTCTAAGATCACCACATCCCCGACACGTTGACCTCGGCTTTCCAGTTCCTTAGCAATCTCAAAGGCTAAATTACCACCAAGGGAGTATCCAAATAGGGTATAGGGGCCATGAGGTTGAATTTGCATAATTTGGTCGGCATAGTCGCTAACCTTAGTGTCACTTTCGAGGTAGTTAAAAGAGATCACTTCAGTGTTAGGCAATGCGTCGGCAAATGCCTTGTAAACGATGCTGTAACCACCCGCTGGTGGTAGCGCAAATAAACGAGTAGATTGACCCGCATTGAAGATAAGGTAAGGGGACGCGCCGGTTTCTTTTCCTGTTACTACATCTTCAATTGCACTCGCCATGCCATGTAAGGTTGTAAATCTAAATAGCTGATTAACTTCCATTTTGATGCTGAAGGCTGATTGGATCCTGACCATTAGCTCAATCAAATATAAAGAGTTACCGCCAAGGGCAAAAAAATCATCATGAAGACTAATGGATTTTTGCCCTAGCATATTGGACCAAATCTCAGCGAGCTGCTGCTCAAATAAGGTGGCAGGCGCTACGAATGCTCTTACCAACTCGGCGAGTTCAACCTGTGGTAATGCCGCTGCATCGATTTTACCGTTACTCAGTAATGGAAATTGATCAATTGCAACCAGCTTACTAGGTACCATATAGCTTGGTAGCTGGTTCTCTAACTGCTCGAGGACAAACTCAGTACCGACCGCAAGCTCCGACTCAAAGTAGGCAATTAATTGGGTTTGCCCATGTACTTCTATCCCTTTTACATAGCTTCGCTTAATTCCTGGGATCTGGTTGATGCTAGACTCTATTTCTCCAAGCTCAACGCGGTGACCTCGTATTTTTACTTGGTTGTCGATACGTTGCAGAATATGTAGGTTGCCATGTTTGTCCCACTTACCTAAATCACCCGTTTTATATACCCGTAGGGTGCTATTTTCTGACACGGGAAGTTGGATAAATTGGCTGGCATTTTTCTCTGGATTATTGAGATAGCCAAGACTTACGCCTTGCCCCGCAATTGCAATTTCGCCTACTGCGTTACTGGATACTAATTGATTTTGCTTATCTAGCAAGATAAGTTGCGTTGCATTGAAAGGCTTGCCGATAGGCACCGTTGCGCTGGTTTCCAGGTACTGTTCTGATTCCTCAAAGAAGCTACTGTCTATGGTTGCTTCAGATGTGCCGTAGGAGCTAAATAGTCGAGCATCTTCTTGTAGCAATCCTTTGAGTGCGCGGTATTCAGCGATTTGCCATTGCTCAGAGCCAACAATCACTCTACGTAAGCTGGTGAATCCAACCTGACTTTGCTTTGCGAATAAGATGAGATTACGAACCACAGAGGGCACAAACTCAACCGTATCAATCTGCTGTGTCTCAATGAGGTCATACAACACCGGCATGTTCAGCATCATATTTTTAGGACACAACACTAAGTGCTTCGCATTGTAAAATGCGCGCGCGAGATCGCCACAAAACACATCAAAGGTTGGGCTGGCCAATTGTAAATGATGAGAGGTGGGTGCTAAATCAAATTGGGCTAACCAGTCCACAGCGATCGTAGCCCAGTTTTGATGGCTGACCTGGACAGCTTTTGGCGTACCCGTAGAGCCAGAAGTAAAGACAATATACGCGATGTCATTTGGCTGATGATTTAACGCCAAATTGTGCTCGCTGATTTCATCTCGTTGGCTTTGGAAGCTTTCCCAAAGTAGTGTAGGGTGATCTGATGTTAGCGCTTCTTCGCAAAGTAGTAACGCGCAGCGACTTTGCTCAAGCAACAGTTGCTTGCGTTCATTGGGTTGCTGCGGGTCAATTACCACAAAATGATGACCTGCTTTTAACGTAGCGATACAAGCAACAACTAATGCGATAGATTTTTCAAAATGTAAGGCAATCGTTTGACTAGGTTGGTTATCTAGCTGCGAATTAATTAGTCGCGCCAACTGATTTGCCTGACCGTTCAGTTCGCAATAGCTCAAAGTAGCAGCCAATTCTCCGGCATTTGTTGCACAGGCAATGCTGAGGGCAGGAAGCTCAGGACTATGTTGCGCCGCATTTTCTATTTGGCTGACCAAAGTCGGTAATGCAGGTGCGTTTTGTTGACTTTCAGCAAATGTCGCCAAGGCATCTATTGCGTCTGGACTTGTTAAGGCAAGCTCCGAAAGTGGCCGATTTGGACTATCAACGACCATTCGCGTCAGTGCGATATAGTCCCGAGCCAGCTGCGCTATCGTTTCGGTTTCGAATAGATCGGTATTATATTTTAATGTGCCTTTGAACACGCCATTTTCTTCATAGGTCGAAAGCGTAATGTCAAATTGACCTTCTTCTTCAGGCAGTTCCATGAATTGCATAGGAAAGCCCTTATAGTACGCGACATTATTTTCATCCATATGCGATTGCTCAACGCGGTGATTGAGCATTACAAACATGACCTGAAATACCGTAGAGCGGCTGGCATCATGTTCAATACCAAGCTTATCCACTAACAGCGCAAACGGATATTCTTGGTGATCTAGTGCGTTGAGGGTAATGTCTTTCACCTGCGCTAAAAGCGAAGTAAAGTGCGTTTCAGGATCAAACCTTGCGCATAGCGGTAGGGGATTCACAAAGTAACCATAGACGTTTGAAAACTCTGGATTTGTACGACCGGCCACGGGACTGCCAATAATGATCTCATCCTGCTGAGTATATTTATGCATGACTGCGTAATAGATGCTAAGCAACGCCATGAACATGGTGGACCCTTGTGCCTTTGCAAGGGTATTCAATGAAGACGTGAGGGCTTTATCTAACTCAAAATGATATGAATCACCAACGTTGGTGAGTACCGCAGGTCTAGGTTTGTCGGTTGCAAGGTCTAATACGGGGATCTCAGCAGGTAAGTGATTCTGCCAAAACTTATAGTTTGCCGCGCCGCGTGGAGAGTGAACAAAGCGTGTTTCCCAATCGACAAATTTTTCATAGCTTGACGTTATCTCGCTGAGTGCTAACGGTTCACTTTTTGAAAAATGCGCATACAGTGACTGCATTTCATCGATAAACATGTAATTTGACCATGCATCTGAGATGATGTGATAAATCGTCACTGCAAAGTAGTAGCTTTGATCATTCTGCTTATACAAATACAGTCTAAACAGTGGGTCGTGCTCAAGGTCGAAAGGCTGTTCATTGTCTGCAATCATCATAGGTTGAATGTCTTCCCAAGACTTACCATGTACATCAATGACTTGAAGTGCATCCTCGCGATGAGTCCAGACTCTTTGATAGGGTTCGCCATCTTTAAAGAAGAAGTTTGTTCTTAACATTGGGTGGCGAGCTACTACAGCACTAAGGGCTTTTTTCAGCGCGTCGATATTCAGGGCACTAGGAATATGCATCGCGCCGCCGATATTGTAGGAAGCGCTACTTGGGTTGAGTTGATTGATAAACCAAATCGCTTTTTGTCCGTAGGAAAGTGGGAACTCAGCTTCCACATTGGCATCAGATGCGATAATAGAGTTAACCTTGGTCTCGGAAACGGGCTGAACCTGTGATGTTTCTGTGGTTATGACTTCAAAGCCAAGCGACTCCACGAGTTTGTCATTAAGCTCTATACTTAATTCGTTGATAGATGCACCACTTAGAAGACGCACAATCGTTAGGGTTTCGCCAAAATGGGTGGTGATCTTATTTCTCAGCTCTGTCGCCATAATAGAGTCAATACCGAGATTACCGAGTGATAGATCTAATTCCACTTGCTCTCGTTTACAGCGTAATACTTGGCTGACAGCATTAGCGAGATGATCGGCAACAAGCGGTAATCGAAGCGCGCTGTCTGTTTGCTGGTATAAAGGAGCAAACTCTTGCTCTTGGTGGCTTTGCTTGTCGTTTTCTTGGGTAGCCAAGTGACTAAATAAACTCGGCTTTCCTGCATACCAATTGGTTACTTTGGACCAATCGGCGTCACACACTAAGAGTTGAGGTTGATCTTGGTCTAGAATACGTTCAAGCACAGCCATCCCCGCACTTGGTGAGATGCAGTTCATGCCCCTTTGGTTCTTGTAATGTTCGGCGAGACCCAACTCTTCAATCATACCAATAGCCCAAGGACCCCAGTTGATACTCAGCGCCGGAAGACCCTGATTGCGACGGTAGTGGGCGAGGGCATCTAAGAAAGCGTTGCCAGAAGCATAGTTTGTTTGTCCTGCGGTAGTGACTTGAGCCGCGACAGAGGAGAAGAGTACAAAATGTTCGAGGTCAACTTTACTGAGTGCTTTGTGAAGCATCAACGCACCAATCGCTTTGGTGTCAAACACACCGTCAAATGCTCTGGTATCCATGTTGCCAAGTAAGGTGTCATTGACGATACCAGCACAGAAAAATAATCCGTTGATCGGTGCTTGTGCACTTAGATGATAAGACTCAAGGGCCGCGTGAAGTTCACGCTCTCGAGTTAAGTCTGTCTGCCATAACGAGACATTAACGCCCTGATCTTCAAGGTGTTGAATAAACCGAACGCGATCATAGTTACGGTCGCTTGAGGTAAGTTCTGACCAACTCTTACGCTCAGGTAATTGACTCCTACCAAGCAAAATGAGGTTTCGTGCACCTCTATCGACGAGTAGCTGACAAACTAACTGACCGATTGAACCAAATGCACCCGTGATCAATTGTGCTTTATGGCTTTGCACGCGAGTTGGGAAGGCGGGTTGAAGTGACGTTGCCTGCTCTAAACGAGCAACATAGGCCTGATTTTCCCTAAAAGCAACTTCCCCTTCTTGGCGGTCACTTAATAATCTAGCTGTGATATGTTCGGCATCATTTTGGCCATCAACATCGATGAGGCAACCCCAATTATCAACCAGTTCTTGCTGTGCGAGCACTCGGCTAAATCCAGTTAACGAAGCGGACATCACCGCGGTAAGTTGCTCACTATTAACGAGGCTGGCGTTGCGTGTTACCACGTAAAGCGGGAATTTACAGTCTTGTTCAATTACGGTTTTGGCTAGATTTAACAATGAATGTAGCGACTGACGTTTTTCTCTTTGCAGTTGAGCAAGGGTCAGTGATTCTATCGCGCTGTTATCTAGACTAAAGCAATGCACAACGCCACGAATTTCTTGTTTGCCCAAAGTCTCGATAAGTTGTGACAGGTGATCCCGTGAATCGGGAACTAGCCATGCATGACAATGGTCTCTGTCGATATCAAAGTATTCACCAGATTTAACGATACAGCTAGAGTGGCCAAGCTTTACTAAACGTTCGGCTACCTGTTCGGCTGTTCCTGATTGATCTGCGAGGAGCACCCAACGACCCGATGTGTCGGTTTCTTGTATTTCCTGATCAGGCTCTGCAAGCCAATTAACTTGGTAAAGCCAGCTATCTATGGTTCTGGTGGTGATCCCACTTGCAGCGGAGTCAACGCTTTGTGCAATAAAGTTTTTGATAACACCAAAGACTTGACCAGACTCATCACAGAGGTATAAATCACCGACCGTTTTTTCGTCGTCACGATGAGTGATTTGGGTATAACACCAAAAATCAGTATTGTTCTGCCCGCAAAGCAGGATCTGCTCTAGCATCACTGGTAGGCGGATAGAGAATTGCTGAGCATTAGCACTTGCAAGCTCTGTAAATACTAACGTCTGGAAGCACGCATCTAGTAGACTTGGGTGTAGGGTAAATTGTGTTGTTCGCTCAAGTTGAGTAGGCCAAGAGATTTTGGCAAGCACGCCGTTGTCTGTTGCCCAGATCTGTTCAATGGCTCTAAAACATGGACCATATTCGTAACCAAATTCTTTTAGGTGTGCATAAAACTCATCGTGCTGCTGCGCGCTAGTAGCGGCACTACGAATAGCATTGAGATCAATAGGCTCAGCAAGGTTGGCACTTTGTACTCGGCGGATTGTCCCTTGAACATGGCGGGTCGTTTTACCATCTTCGAGGCTTACCACTTTAAAATTCGGTTCATCATGGTGCAAAATGAATTGCACATTGGGAGCGTGTTCATTATTCAAAAATAACGCTTTATCGATAACAAAGTGGTCGAGTGCATAGCTGCCATTGCCCCAAGTCTCTTTGGCTGCAGCATACGCCATTTCAATAAAGCCAGCAGCGGGGAAGAGGGTATTGCCTTGGATTTGGTGACAGCTTAAAAAACTATCGCGATTTGTGTCGGTTACCGCGTTCCAAACATGTTCAGCTTCACTGCGTTTACGGCCCAAGAAAGCATGGTTACTTTGCCCTAAACGCACTTGATTAAAGTACTCAGGCTCGGTCCAAAAGCGTTCTTGCAAGAACGGGTAAGTTGGCAACGTAGTGAACTTACCTCGACCATTTATGGCTGACCAATTTAATTCAAAGCCTAAACCAAACAGTTGAGCTACGGCGTGGTAATAGGTGTGTTGCTCGTCGGATTTACGGCGCATACTCGAGACGACAACGCTTGAGCAACTTTGTTCTTCTGCGGTTTCGGCAATAGATGCGCCAAGCACAGGGTGTGGACCTAGTTCCAAAAATGCTTGGTAACCTTGTTGTAATATTGCACGGGTGGCATCAACAAAACGCACGGCTTGGCGGACGTTGAGCCACCAGTAGTTAGCATCAAGCTCAGGTCCCTCTGCAAGTGTTCCTGTTACCGTTGAATACAATGGAGTATGTGCGTTGTTAGCTTGAATACCAGCTAAACACTCGAGCAATTCGGTCTTAATCGGTTCCATAAACTGGCTGTGATAGGGCACTTCAACGCGGAGAAACTTGCAAAACACACCAGCTTCGCTCAGTTGTGTTTCGATACTGTGTAACGCATTTTCTTCACCAGCTAGGGTGACAGAGTTTGGACTGTTTACTGCTGCAATTTCAACTTGGTCGTTGAGATAAGGCGTGACATCACTGTCAGAGAGTCCTACCGCCATCATTTTACCTGTGTTGCGGCATTGATGTTGTAAACGGCTACGATGGACTACGATGGTGCAAGCATCTTTTAATGAGTAGACCCCGGCTTCATAAAATGCTGCTGCTTCACCGGTACTGTGGCCAACAATGACATCAGGTGAAATGCCGTGTTGACGCCACATTGCTGCAAGTGCAACTTGCACGGCAAAGTTTGCCGTTTGAGCGAGCCAAGTATATTGCATGTTTGACGCTGATTCATCGGCAAGCATTTCATCAACCAATGACCAATCTGTAAGCGCTGACATATAGCTATCACACTCATCGATCATCGCTTTAAAAGTTGGCTCTGATTGGTACAGCTCACGGCCCATTGCCCACCATTGTGGCCCCATACCGGTGAAGACCCACACGAGTTTTTGCTCATCTTTTTTCAGTGTGCGCAGAGTGTTGGCCACAGCAAATTCAGCATCATGACTTAATGTTTGTAGTTGTTGTTGCAGATCCT
Source organism: Pseudoalteromonas sp. XMcav11-Q (assembly GCF_040104525.1). NCBI lineage: Bacteria > Pseudomonadati > Pseudomonadota > Gammaproteobacteria > Alteromonadales > Pseudoalteromonadaceae > Pseudoalteromonas > Pseudoalteromonas sp. XMcav11-Q. The sequence continues at coordinate 149,640 of NZ_JBECOX010000012.1, read as the reverse complement.
CTGCATTTTTGAAACAAATTGCATGACGATATTGGTGATGTTCACGGCGCTCACCCAGTGTGTAGATAATATCACTGAGTGATGCATCGCTGTCTTGCAAAAATTCATTATGCGCTTTGGCAAAGCGATGGATCCCGTGTTGATCTCTTGCACTCAATGGATAAAGTTTTAGGCCATTCTCATTTGCTGGAGGTATTGATGGTACTTCTGGCGCAACAAATTCTTGAATAACCGCGTGGGAATTGGTTCCACCGAAACCAAAGGAGTTTACCCCCGCAACGGCTAAACCTTCGTGCTTAGGCCAAGGTGTAAGTTTAGTGGGGATCTCATACGGCGCGTTGGCGTAATCAATCTTAGGATTAATTGATTTTAAGTGTAAATGCGGTGGGATCTGTTTGTTTTGAATGGCTTTGACCGCCTTGAACAAACCAGCCATACCAGCGGCTGCCTCGGTATGGCCAATATTGGTTTTTACCGAGCCAATGTAGCATTTATCGTCTTGATCACGGTTGATCCCAAGGAGTGTTCCAACTGACTTTGCTTCAATAGGGTCGCCAACAGGCGTGCCTGTGCCGTGCATTTCAATGTACTGCACTTTACCGGGGTCAATATTCGCTTTGGCATAGGTTTCCTTCATCAAGCGCAATTGGGCATCCCCATTCGGCACCGTGATCCCTTGTGTTTTACCGTCTTGGTTTACACCGGTGGCTAAGATCACCGCATGAATTGGGTCGCCATCCTTAATCGCATCATCTAAGCGCTTGAGCACAACGACGCCAGCGCCTTCAGCGCGGACATAACCGTTTGCGGAGTCGTCAAAAGCATGAGAAAAACCAGTCGGAGATAAGAAACCGCCTTTAGACTCGGATACTGTATATTGTGGTGCCAAATGTAATAGCACACCACCTGCGAGTGCCATATTACTTGCCCCGGTCTGTAGGCTTTTACAGGCCATATCTAATGCGACAATAGAGGAGCTACAAGCAGTATCGATGGACATGCTGGGGCCATTAAAGTCAAAAGTATGAGAGATGCGATTAGAAAGCATCGTCATCATAACACCCGTCGCAGTGTGAGCATCAATGTTGTCAAAATCTGGGTTAGTGAATTGCATGATTTTATAATCAAGCGTAAACCCACCCATGAAAACGCCGACCGACTCTCCTGCGAGTTCAGATGGCTTTTGCCCACCATCTTCCAACGCTTCCCAAGTTACCTCCAGCAGTTTACGTTGTTGAGGGTCCATAAACTCGGCTTCACGAGGCGTGATCCCAAAAAATGCTGGATCAAACTTATCGATATCATCGATATAGCCACCCCATTTTGAGCTCAACTTGCCTTTATTCGCTTTTACAGACGAATAATGAGTATCGATATTCCATCTCGATTCTGGGGTTTCTATGATGCAATCGACACCATGTTTAATATTTTCCCAAAACAATTCAGGACTATTCGCGTGACCTGGGAAACGACAACCCATGCCAATAATTGCTATCGGTAGCGTGTCGTTTGCGGGGCGAACAGAGCGTTCATTTTCGATTGCCATAATGCATTCCTTGAAGTTATCTATTTTCTGTTAATTAGCGAAGTTGCAGCAGTTCATCTTGAGTGGTTGAGTGAACATGAAGCGTAGGGTAGAGCAGGCGTTTATAGATGCCGTAGTAAAGTTGTTGAAGCTGGATTAAGTCGGATGTTGTTGTATGTTCATCTATTTGATGAATGGTTTTGTTCACCAATCCAAGTTCTAATACTGAGGTTGATATTTCAGCAATAAAGCGGCCATCCGATGTTCCCCCTGCGGTCGATAGTTTTGGTGTGAAATGACATTGGTTGTTGATTTCATCGCAGACGATAGCGAGGGATGGAGAAGGGATCTCATCATTATTTACGCAGTAATAGGGTTTACAGGAGTTATTGGTCGTTAATGCATAATTGAGTGTATGTTTTTCGATGGTTTCTCTGACCAGCTGGACCAATTCATATTCGTTGTATGCGGGTGTATAACGGATATTAAAATTTAGCTGACATTGGCTTGGAATAATGTTGTCAACAAAATCGCCAGAATTTACATGAGTGAATTGTAGTGTGGTCGAGTCAAAGTTATCACAGTGCTTAGGCCAATCCATTGACAATAATGCTTGCATAATATTTTGTGCTAGATGGATGGCATTGGTCGCTTTTTGAGGGTAAGCCACATGCCCACTTTTACCATGTAAATTGACGGTAAAAGACAAAGCACCACGACGACCGACTTTCAGTGTATCTGCTACTTGCGCTTCTGAGCTTGGCTCTCCGACCAAGGTAAAATCAAATGTGATACGCTGCTGTTTTAAAAACTGAGTGATCCGCTTGGTTCCGTGTTCCGCTTCGACTTCCTCGTCGCTAGTGAGTAGCAACCAAAGCTCTTTTTCCGGTATTCCAAATTCTGTCACTAGAGTCTCAATTGCACAGAAAAATGCGGCAATAGCGCCTTTCATATCAACAATACCTCTAGCGAAGAGGCAGCCATTGTGTTCTGTCAGCTTAAAAGGGTTAAACTGCCAATCTTGTGCACTTCCGGCCGGTACTACATCGGTATGACCAAGAAAAGCAAATCTAGCATCGCTGTTGTTACCTATGCTTGCGACTAAGTTACTTACATCACGAACGGGTAAGTGTTTGATTGAAAAGCCCAAAGCTCGTAACTCTTGTGCTAACCACAGTTGACAACCAACGTCATCTGGTGTGATCGACTTAAATGCGACTAACTGCCTTGCGATGTCAACAACGCGGTGGCTGGTATGTTTATCCTCATCAATACCTTGAAGCTCGTCATGAAGAGCTTCGATATCCTCTAGTGCTTCAGAGACAAGTTCAAAGCAAGTGCTTGAAGAAAAGTCATTCATCTCAAAAAACCTTAATGCAGAAGTATGATAAATAGGCAATTAAAAGCTTGTTTGTACACATTTTAATTACACTGTGTTCACAAGTTGCGTATTCAAACATTGAAATTCTTTAGATGCTAATGATTTTATTTTGACTAAATTAACCTAGATAATTTTATTGTTGTTTTTTATGAAGTAATAAAGTTTGTTATTTTTAATGCTGTTTTTCTAATTTTGACATTTGAGTTTTATTGAATTAATTTTGGTGTAAATGCTCTATGTACTAATATTCTGAATGTGTGAAAAGTAATTTATCTTAATAATCATGGGCGGGTTTTTGTTTCTTGAGTTATGTCTTGTGTTATTCGGAATTAAAAAAATGATGGTGTTTACGTTAATGAAATTTTTATTTTTTAAAGTGTGCGAGTTTGTTGTGTAAATTGCGCTATTAAGATAAATGGAATTAAACTTCGTTATTCATTTTTGTTATTTTAACTATGTTTTATATTTCTATTTATTCTAAATGTAAGAGGCCTAAAAGGTGTGGGCATACGTATGTGGGCAAGATTTTTTATGATGAAGTTTTAAGGTTTAAATTGTTTTTATAAATTTAATGAATTTATTCTTGAGTTGTCATATTTAATGAATAAAATAGCGAGCGCTATAGAGCTTTTATTCAATATTTTGATTACTGTTACAGTATTTTGCTGTTTTTATCTATAGCGCTGACTTAAATTAAGGATGAAAAATGAAAAAGCTAATCACCGCACTCGTTGCATTCACCGCATTGTCTGTATCTGCTCAAGAAGTAGAAGAGGCGAAAGCACTCGTTACTCAACAAAACATTAAAATTGTTGCCATTGGCCAAAGCGGCTGGGATCCAATTTGGAGAGAGCCTACCTGTAGCATCCAAAAAACGGATGAAGATGCTGTAGGTAATGCTTACATGATCAGTCATTATGACATGTGTTTATGCCAAAACAGTAAAAAAGCGAGCTATCTGATTGAAGATACACAAAGCAACCCTAAGCAAGCAGCGGTTATTTGTTACCTAGAGCAGTAAGCTAGTCAACGGCAGCAGAGCAAAGTACTTGCACTTTACTCTGCTTTTATCACCGGTGTTTCCTTTAAGTTCAAATTAGCTAAATTAACTGATTTTTTGCTTTGGTGTGCTAAATAACCTGAGCTGCGGATAATTAATGCCTTTCTAGCAGCCAGTTTTAGCGCTAACTGCGTTGAATTCACTTCCAATAGCCAGCTATTGGTGCGTAAATTCGCCTTGCCTACAGGATGTAGGTACCTTAGCGAGAGCAGGACGCGGAAGCGGTGTTTTCCCTAAAACTCTCTGGCTAGACAAGGAAAAACTAAGTTGTGCTTTAGCAACAATGAGTTGGAACACTCCTTATCCAAACCTCAGGTTAAATAACTTGCCTAACTTCCAATCGAACTTTACAGCGCTGACTGCCGTTAAGATTAAAACAATCCCAAGCGTTTGTAGTATCGAAATCGTGTGCTCGAATGCAATAAAATCTACAAACAGCGCCACGACCGGATAAATAAAAGAAAGAATAGCAATTAATGTGGTGCTTAGGCGTTGGAACGCGTCATACATGATCACATACATAAACCCTGTGTTGACGACGCCTAAGAATAAGATATTACCCCAGCTCGATGAAGTCTCTGGGAAGTGTGCAAAGTCAACCCAAGGCAACAAAAATAAGCCACCAAAAAAGATTTGGATCACAGCAACCACACCGGATGGCACTTGGCTTACCTTTTTCGTCATCAGCGTTGTAATGGTATACAGAAATGCTGCTCCGAGCGCCAGTAGCAGACCAAAAACGGCTTGATTGCTCTCTGGTGCAAAAATAACTGCGACTATTTCTTGATACGGGATCCCAACAACCAACCATAACCCCAGCACGGCGATGGCCAACCATAAAAGGATTGCTTCACTTGGATACTGACGATAAAGCACCGCGCTTAGTAATACCAACATCAGAGGTTGTAGATGGTATGCGATGATTGAAATTGAAAAAGGAATATAGTCAAATGAGGCGAATAACAGCACCCAGTTTCCGACCAGCGCGATACCGCCGAGCAAGATGGTTATAAAAACGGGACCTTTAAACACCTCTTTTGTCAGTTGCTTTGTTACGAGCACGTATCCAAGAAGGCACAACGCGCCAATAACACAACGTAAAAATACCACGTTCCAATAGGATTGTTGTGCACTGACGACAAAGTATCCTATGGTGCCAGATAGCACCATAGCTATTACCATCTCTATCGAACCTTTTTCTTTATCTGAGCCAAACATTGTTCACACCTTGTCATATTCAATTCTATACTTGCATATTACTTAGGGTTTGCCGTATTGCTAATAGACAATAAAAGGCTAATTTTTCTATTTTCCTAAAAATGAAAGGCAAAAATGCGAAAATTAATTAATAATGAAAAATGGTCGCTTGATGCGATAGATAGCAAGCTTATAGCGCTGTTAGAAAACAACAGCCGAGTGTCTGTTGCTGAAATGGCTCGTGCTGTGAATATGTCTTCACCGAGTGTGAATGAGCGCATGAAACGTATGGAAGAGTATGGGGTAATTAGTAAATACAGTATTGAATTAGACCCAGCAAGCTTTGATTACCCGCTGACAGCGATTGTGCGTATTCGTCAGCATCCTGGTAAACTAAAACAACTTGAAGCGATGATCCAAAACATTCCTGAAGTGATTGAATGTGACAAAGTGACGGGAGAGGATTGTTTTTATGTGAGGTTGTGTTTTGAGAGTATGCCTAAGCTAGACGAAATTCTGGATAAAGTCTCCACGCTGGGTGATACCCACACATCGGTGGTGAAATCAACAGTAGTCAAACGCAGAAACGTGCCATATCAGATCCGCAAAAGGTAATCGCTAAGTATGGCGAGTAGTAACGTTTTGACGGGATAAGCAATGCACAGCTAAACGTCAACAAATTTATAGTTTGTCACACTTTTTATAGCAATCCTGCCATCAATCTGGTTTTGAGTATGTTAGTATCCGTGCAGCAGTTTTTTACGAGATAGATTATGTTTCAACCAGTTAGCCTCTTTGTTGGGTTAAGATATAGCCGTGCTGCGAAAGGCAATGCATTTATATCGTTTATCTCATTTTTCTCAATTGCGGGTATCGCCCTTGGCTTGATGAGTTTGATCACCGTCAGCTCAGTGATGAATGGCTTTGAGCAAACCTTAAAAGCCGCCATGCTTGATTTGATCCCGCATGTGCAAATTAAGGAAAATGAGCAACTTGATCAAAATAAATTACAAGCCATTGAAAATCATCCTTTGGTTAAGCAAGTTTCGCCATATGTTGCAAGTGACGTAATTCTACAAACCAATCAAGATTTGGTGGGTGTGCAACTTCAAGGACTATTTCAAGGGTATGAAACAGCGTTAGATGACGCCGTACGCGCAGGTAGCTTAACTCGATTGTATGAGCAAAAATACCAAGTGGCGCTGAGTCGCTATTTAGCCAATAAACTTGGCGTAAGCGTTGGTCAACAACTTCGCGTGATCATGCCTGAATTCACCACATACACACCGCTTGGCCGCACACCGACGCAGCGCTTATTTACCGTAGCTGCCATATATGATGGCCAAAGCGAAGCTGACACTTATTTGGCATTTGCCGACGGGAAGAGTTTACAGCGGTTAATGCGCAAGAAGCCAGAGCAATACGACCTTAACATTCATTTATATGATGCCTTTAGTCTGCCTGATTTTTATCAGCAAGCGGATAGCTTGTTACAAGGGCTCGAGATACAGGATTGGCAAACTCAGCAAGGCACATTGTTTGCGGCGGTTGCAATGGAAAAGCGCATTATGTCGCTATTACTTGGCCTTATTGTGATAGTGGCTGTATTTAATATCATTTCAGCGCTATCTATGATGGTGAGTGAAAAGCAAGGGGAAGTGGCTATTTTGCAAACGCTTGGCTTTACACCACAAATGATAGCTAAAGTGTTTATGGCGCAAGGGATGTATAACGGCATTTTTGGCACACTCATTGGTGTTGCTGGTGGATTATTGCTTTCGAACAATATTAATGAGGTGCTCCACCTCGCAGGCCTTCAGTTGCTTGGTGGCGCTGAACTTCCGGTCAAAATAGAACTAACAGATTTAACGATTATGGCAGTGGGCAGCATATTGCTAAGCTTTTTAGCAACCTTGTATCCAGCTAAACGCGCGTCGAGTGTGCTGCCTGCAGAGGTATTAAGATATGAGTGATTTAGTCATTGACTGCCAAGATTTGGTCAAAAGCTACCAAGATGGTAAAGCCGAAGTAACGGTACTAAAAGGCGTTGATTTATCTGTAACCCAAGGTGAGATGCTTGCCATTGTAGGTAGCTCGGGTTCAGGTAAAAGTACTTTACTGCATATTCTCGGTACCTTGGATAAAGCATCCACCGGCAGTGTAAAAATCAAAGGTGTGGAAGTTGGCAAGCTGTCACGTAAAAAGCAGGCGGAATTTAGAAATAAGCATTTGGGTTTTATCTATCAGTTTCATCATTTGTTGATGGAGTTTAGCGCGGTTGAAAACGTGGCGATGCCATTACTAATTGCCGGTAATAAAGCAAAACAAGCCCGCGAAAAAGCATTACTCATGCTTGATAAAGTAGGCTTGAGTCATCGTGCTGATCATAAGCCTTCAGAGCTTTCTGGGGGGGAGAGACAGCGTGTTGCGATAGCAAGAGCACTAGTAACAGAACCTGATTTGGTGCTAGCTGATGAACCAACCGGCAATCTTGATAAGCATAATGCGCTAAGGATCTATGACTTGCTGGCCGAACTCAATCAGCAACTAAAAACCAGCTTTGTTGTTGTAACACACGACCTAGAGTTGGCAGATAAGCTTGGTCGTGCAGTGCAACTGGACGATGGCAAAGTAGGTGTGTATCAGCATGCTTAGTTATTTTTTAAGCAAACGTTTTAGAGAGTCTAAACGTCAGCTTGGCTTTATTGGTTTTTTAACCCGTGCTTCTACGCTTGGTGTAATGCTGGGTATGGCAGTATTGATAGTCGCACTTTCTGTGATTAATGGTTTTGAAGAACAATTAGAGCAGCGGCTGTTGTCGGTGGTGCCGCAAGTTAGTTATCAAGCACCTTACGACCCTATTCAAGCGTGGCAGCAAAAAGTAGAGATCTTGGAGAGTCAACGTGGCGTCGTAAGCGCGACGGCTGAAATTAACTTAACAGCCATGCTGCAATACAAAGGCACCTTAAAAGCGGCGCAGTTAAAAGGGATCGCACCGAATAGGCATCATACGGTGTCGAGCATAGATGATTTTATAAAAGGCGCAGAACTAAAGGCACTAAAACCGGGTGAAGTGATCATCGGCAAAGGGATAGCTGACAAGCTTGGCGTCGTGGCTGGCGATAATATTCAACTCTTGGTTGCTAACAAACATTCGGATAATCCACTCGCTGCGCCAAAGCGATTAACGGCGACGGTGGTGGGGCTTATCGATATGGGCGGGCCACTTGACCAAACATTAGCCTTAGTGCCACTTAACGCACTGCAAGAAGCGATGGATTTTAGAGAAGACCAAGTAACGGACTTGCGTGCCAAGGTGAGTGATGTGTTTCAGGCACAGCAAATTGCGACATCAGCGGGCAGGGCATTACCCGATTTAGTGTACGTATCGTCTTGGTTTCGAACGCAAGGCGGACTGTATCAAGATATTCAGATGGTACGCACTATCGTCTATCTCGTGGTATTTCTAATCATCGCTGTAGCGAGCTTTAATATCGTCTCTTCTATGGTGATGGAAGTAAAAGAAAAGCGGGCGGATATTGCCATTTTGAAAACGATGGGTGCACAGGACAGTACGATTTTTTCGACTTTTGCGCTGCAAGGTGTGACGTATGCAGGGATAGGTGCACTGCTAGGCACAGGGATCGGCATTTTTATTGCTATTAATATCCCCGATATTTTTAAAGCCTGGATCAATATGAGTGATACCAATCCGCTTGAAGGCGTCTACTTTATTGAGTACTTACCGAGCAAAATTATTTGGACAGACATTTATATCAGTTTAGTCACGACTTTTGTTATGGCTGTCGTCGCAAGCTTATATCCCGCTTGGCAAGCCACCAAAACGGATCCTGCCAAAGTACTGGGAAATGGCTGATGATGGCAAAAATTTATAGCCGGTAAAACCGGCTATAACAAGTATATATTGGCTGCAGATAGATTAAATTCCCAATAGAAGAGGAAACGTTTGATCAAGTATCAAGATGTTTGCATGTGTTCACATCACTAAAATGTCAAAGTGACTCGCACGGCTGGACAGGCCCTAACCATCAAGCTTAAACATATTTTTTAATACCAATTTGTCTTAATACTAGCTCAATTTGAAGGTGTAAATCTGACGCTACCTGCGTTAAAAATTTCTTATTTAGAACAACTCAATAGCAAAACCTTTGCCTTGCAGATATGGATGTAGGCACCTTGGCGGTAGCAGGATGCAGTAGCGGTGTTATCGACAAAATTTTCTCGCTGCAGAATAGATCACTTAATTAAGAAAATTGATATAAAGCTCCCTTGTCCGCAAACTGTCCGGTGTCCGTCCAAACCCTCTCAATAAAGCCGTTAAATTACATAAATAGCATATAAAACAGTAAGATAAATTATGGCACGCTACTTGTTATTAGTTATTCATAATAATCGCGGACACCCTCTTGTCCGCAAGGAGGTAGCATGATTAAAGATACAAGTGCGCAAGACAAACAAATCGCAAAAAAGCGAACCATAAAAAAGCCTGTGATTGCGTTGTTGGCCGTTGGCATCACCTTAGGTGGATTAACCAGTGCTTGGCCAAGCATTAACACGATTTTATCTGCAGAGCAGACGGTATCGCGGGAGCAAGTACGTATTGCCACGGTAGTGAAAGGTGATATCAGCGAGGATATTCGTGTTGAAGGGCGTACGCTCGCTGCGAATAATCCAGACTTATACGCCATCGCTTCGGGCACAGTAACGCTAAACGTTAAACCCGGTGATGCCATCAAAGCTGGGCAAGCGTTGCTTAGTATCGACAGTCCAGAGCTAACCAACCGTTTACTACAAGAAGAGGCGACATTTGAACGTTTACAAACCGAAGTTGAGCGCCAACGGATCTCGATTAAACAGCAGCTACTCGATACCGAACAACGCATGGAAATGGCGAAAGTAGACTTAGAAGCGGCGGAGCGGGAAATGGCGCGCTCAAAACAAAGCATCGAAAAGCAAATTATCTCAAAATTAGAGCTTGAACAGTCAATGGTTGAACTTAAGCGCGCGCAGCTACAAGAGCGTCACGCCATCGATTCGCTAAAGCTTGAGCAAGAGCGACTTGCGTTTGAGCTAAAAAGTAGCGAGCTGAGCCTAACCAGACAACAGCATATTTTAGAAGAAGTGCAGCGTCAGGTAGCGGCACTTAACATTATATCGCCGTTGTCGGGTATTGTTGGTACGGTGCATGTCCAGCAAAAGCAGTTTGTACAGCGAGATGCGGCGCTAATATCCTTGGTTGACCTTTCAGAGCTTGAGGTTGAAGCGCAAATACCAGAAATTTATGCCGACAATCTAGGTGTCGGCATGGCCGCTGAAGTAATTATCAATCAATACCAATACCATGCAAAGCTGGTCGCTATTTCCCCTGAAATCGAAGCTGGCCGTGTCAGTGCGCGAGTACGCTTTGATGAACAACCAAGTGGTCTTCGCCAAAACCAAAAGGTATCTACAAGAATTATCCTGTCGCAAAAGCAAGACGTGCTCAAAGTAAGGCGTGGTGCATTTGTTGAAACTGGCGCAGGGCGTTTTACCTATACGGTTGTCGGTGAGCAGGCTGATCAAACACCCATTCAGCTCGGTGTAAAAAGTATTTCTGAAGTTGAGATTATCGAGGGCCTGAGTGAAGGACAAGAAATCGTGATTTCAAGTTTAGATCCGTTCAATAACAAAGCGCGAGTGTTACTCGGGAAGTAGCCTCATCTTGCGTACCGAATAAGAATGAGAAGGAATAGACAATGTTAAAAATGAATGAAGTAAGCAAAATTTATCGCACAGATCTGATTGAGACCCATGCGCTCAGCAATGTTAATTTAACCATTGAAGAAGGGGAGTTTATTGCGGTCACAGGCCCGTCAGGATCAGGCAAAACGACCTTTTTGAACATTGCCGGTTTGTTAGAGCGTTTTGAGCGCGGTGACTATTTTCTAGATGGTGAAAACGTTGCCAATCTTAACGATAAAAAGTTGTCTCAGCTAAGAAACGAAAAAATTGGCTTTATCTTCCAAGGCTTTAATCTTATCAGCGACTTATCTTTATATGACAACGTTGAAGTGCCGCTCATTTTTCGGGGGATTAAGGCCAGTGAGCGTAAAAAGCGCATTGAAGAAGCGCTTGAACTCGTTGGGCTTGCAAGCCGAATGAAACATCATCCCGCACAGCTAAGTGGCGGGCAACAGCAGCGTGTGGCTATTGCCAGAGCTTTGGCGGGGAAACCGCGATTCCTACTAGCGGATGAGCCAACGGGTAACTTAGACAGCTTAATGGCAAGGCAAGTGATGGATTTATTACAAGAAGTGAATCAGGCGGGTACAACATTGATTATGGTAACCCATGACAATGAGCTGGCACGACGAGCGGGTCGTAATATCCAAATTCTTGATGGTGAGCTAACCGACATTACCAAATCTCAGCTAACTGAGCTGGCAGTGTAGGAGTAAGCGATGAAAGAGCTAATACTATTAGCTTGGCAGGGATTAAAGCAAAAACCCAAGCTAAGCGCACTGATGGTGATCAACCTTGCAGTTGGGATCACCTTGATGTTGACGATGTCAGCCATTGTAAAACAAAGCAGCAGTGAGGTGATTGGTTATAAGGGAGATCACTTGTACACCGCGGGCCTAAATTTTTTTGATGGCGACCAAGACGTTGTCGATTTTAACCAATTTCCACGCTGGACATATCAAGATGCAGAGGCGCTTAAGCAAGCGGATTTACCATACGAGCATCTATCATTTAACTACACCACAGAGTTTATTGTGGGGCTGGCGGATAACTCAGTTAGACCTATTAGTGTAGAAGCTTCTGGTACAGATAGAGAAATGTTTAGTGTACTAGATGCGCCGTTTATCCACGGAGCTTCTTGGAGTGAACAAAGCCAGCAAAGTGGTGAAGCGGTCGCTGTGATCAGTAAAAACGCTAATGACCATCTTTTTGGTGGGGCGAATTCTGTCGGGCAGTTTATTCAAGTTCAAGGCGAACAAATACAAGTCGTGGGCGTGGTTGATTTAAGCAATTATAAACGTCGTTTCCAAGATTTGAGCTTTAGTAATAATTACAATCACGATGCATTTATCCCGCTAAATTATGCCTATGCGCAAAACTTTCCAAGAACAGGGCAAGTATCGTGTAGAACCGACGATTTATACACCGCAACCAACCCGCGTAGCGGCAGTATCGACATGCTGAAAAGTGCTGAATGTGGTTATTTGACGGTTTGGTTCCAGTACCAAAATGATATGGGGGTGGCACATCTTGCAGAGCTAAAAACTTGGTTGAATAACTATACTGCAAATCAGCAAGTGGTTGGCCGTTTTCAACACAACAATCTCACCGATTTTTATAGCATGGGTGAGCTCTATATTTTGATCCAGCGTTTTATGGCATGGGAAGCCATTTACCTAACGTTTTCATATTTACTATTTGCCATTTGTCTAGTGAACACTGTGGGGATCCTACTGGCCAAATTCCAAGCCAATCGTAAGCTTATTTCCCTTTACCGAGCCCTCGGTGCAAATCGTGGGGTGATCATGAAAATTCATTTTCTAGAAATTCTCATGCTCACAGTTGCATCTGTGTTGCTTGGTTTTGTACTCGCATTTGCAGGACTCGAGTTGATGTTCCATTTGCGTATGTATCAGACGGATTATATGGCATTTGCCGAGCAGGTTCGTCAAATCTATCAGTTTGATGGTGAGCTGGCACTTTTGACCACCATAGGTATTTTCTTGGCGGTTGGGATATCTGGATTATATCCGGTATACCGTAGTAGCCGTGTATCACCAGCTGCAGAGTTAAGGGGGTAAGTATGGCGATTAAACATATTTTAAAACTGATCTTAAAACAAAAAAGTATTGCGCTGTTAATTATTCTACAAATCGCGATCACCGTGATGATTGTCAGCAATACCGCGTTTATCAGCTATGCAACGCTGCAAAACTGGCTAATTCCTTCAAAGTTGGAAGAGCAACAAATTCTCAATGTAACGACGCGTGTGTTTGATACCTCCGTAGACGTGCAGTCACTTATAGAAAAGGATATTCAAGCGATTGAAAATGTGCCTGGGGTCGTTGCCGCATCTTATGCTGGTAGAGAGCTGGTATTAAACAGCTTAGGCCCTGGATGGACTATTTTTAAAGATACCCAACCAGAAACGGATTACAGCGTGTTCGGCTACTTTGGCTTGGATGAAAAAGGGGTAGATGTACTTGGGCTTGAACTTGTTGAGGGGCGGAGATTTTATGCCAGCGAATTTATAAAAGGTGATGAGGCAACAAAAAATGCAGGCGTTATTATGATAAGTGACGACCTTGCCACGTCTTTATTTGGTGGTGACTCTGCCCTTGGGCAGACGGTGTATATTTCAAGACAACGCATTCCACATCAAGTAGTTGGTGTTTATAAAGGTAAAATGCTTGGAGAAGGCGCAACATACAATCAACAACACTACAATTCAGGGGTTGTACCTGAGGTCATATGGGGTAACCGTCAACGGGCAAATTATTTAGTCAGGGTTGAAAAAGGTGTGTCTGAGCGAGTGCTAGAAGAAGTTGAAACGGCACTGTATCACACCAGCGGACGAATGGTTGAGCGAGTAGAGTTTGTTGCTAGGGCAAAAAAACGTTTGTGGGATGGCCGTAGCACCTTTGCACTCACCATGGCAGGTATAAGCATCATAGCATGCGTGGTCACCGCGCTTGGTATTGTCGCACTTGTCAGCTTTTCTGTTAGCCTAAGAAAGAAAGATCATGGTGTACTTCGTGCGTTAGGAGCATCTAAAGGCAAAGTGATGTGGTCTTTAATTAAAGAAAATACAATTTTAGTCTTTATCGGTTTAGTGCTAGGCTTTGGTCTCTCGATTTTGCTTTACTATTTTTTGATGAATAATGTTCGCGTGCAAAGTGTGGTAGAGATCCCGTTATTGGTTGGGGTCGCTATTTTTACTTGGCTTGTGAGTACATTGGCGGTGTACCTGCCTGCCAAAGAAGCTGCGAAAGTGTCGCCGGCACAAGTAACTAAATCGAGTTAATAATAAAAACAACAAAGCCCCGAAAGGGGCTAAATCTACAAATTAGGATCAAAAGCGTTCATGAGTGTATTGGTAATTGACGATAATCCGGATGTAATTCAAGCCATTAAAGTCCTTTTGTTACTCAATGATATTCCGTGTGAAGGTGTTACCTCTCCGCAGCTGGGCCTAGAGAAGGTTCGTAGCAAACAGTTCGACTTAGTTATTCAAGATATGAACTTTACCCGAGACACCACCAGCGGCGCGGAAGGTAAAGCCCTGTATAAAGCAATCAGAGATTTAGAGCCTGATTTACCTATCATTTTATTGACCGCTTGGACAAATCTTGAAATGGCGGTGGAGCTAATTAAAGATGGTGCGGCAGACTACTTAGCTAAACCTTGGAAAGATCATAAACTCGTCACTTCAGTGAAAAACTTGCTCGAAATGCGAGAACTACAAGAGCAAGTAAGTAGCGCTGCTAATCAGCGCAATGCCAGATTACAAAAGCTAAAAGCGCAATACGACCTGTGTGGTGTGGTGGTTGCCGATCCGGCCATGTTGAGCTTGCTTGAAATGGCGACTCAGGTTGCGCACTCCGATGCGCCAATTCTGATCACAGGACCAAACGGCGCTGGAAAAGAGAAAATTGCAGAAATTGTGCAAGCCAATAGCAGCTATAAACATAAGCCCTTTATTAAAGTGAATGCGGGGGCCATTCCGGCGGACCTCATTGAGGCCGAGTTATTTGGGGTTGAAAGTGGTGCTTATACAGGCGCACAAAAATCGAGGGCTGGGCGCTTTGAAGCAGCCGATGGTGGCACCTTGTTTTTGGATGAAATCGGCAACTTGTCTTTGACAGGTCAGCAAAAGTTACTAAGGGTTTTACAAAGTGGTGAGTTTGAACGCGTTGGCAGCACGGTCACGAAAAGGGTAAATGTTAGGGTGATCAGTGCCACCAACAGTAATTTACCAGAAGCCATTCGCGCAGGTAGTTTTAGAGAAGACTTGTATTATCGGATCAATATGATTGAGCTTAAACTGCCGCCACTATCTGAGCGAAAAGAAGATATTGCCGTGTTAGTGGATCACTTTTTGCCGAGCAATAAGAGTTTGAGTAACTCGGCAATGAAGCAGTTAAAGCACCACACGTGGCCTGGAAATGTCAGGGAGCTTGAAAACAC
Source organism: Pseudoalteromonas sp. XMcav11-Q (assembly GCF_040104525.1). Lineage (NCBI taxonomy): Bacteria > Pseudomonadati > Pseudomonadota > Gammaproteobacteria > Alteromonadales > Pseudoalteromonadaceae > Pseudoalteromonas > Pseudoalteromonas sp. XMcav11-Q. The sequence goes on along the minus strand of NZ_JBECOX010000012.1, from coordinate 134,268 downwards.
CATAGGCCGTGCTGTGTTGCTGAGCCCCGGGCAAGAAATTGAGTGTGAGCATTTAGCAATTCAAATACCACAACATGAAGAGCCGCTTGAATATACACAAGCAGATATCGAAGCTGCATTAGACAGCGCTGATGGCGTAGTCAGTAAAGCCGCAAGAAAGCTTGGATTAAGTCGGCAAGCACTATACCGGAGAATGGAGAAGTTTGGCTTAAAATGACGGTGTCTCTTCAAGCAGCGGTGTCTGCATGCTTATTTGTATCACTATTGGTGTTTGCGGCTATTTTATGGCTGGCAGCTTCATTTGCAATACCACTTACTCTGGCAATTCCGGTGGGGCTGCTTGTTGCAACGGTATTTGGCACTGTCGGTATCAGTTACTTTTTCTCTCGCCAACAACGGATCATAGATTGCTTAACGGACGGGATCCGCAGTTTTAAAGATCAAGACTTCTCAGTTCAAATTACGCATTTTGAAAGCATAGAAATGTCTGATTTAATTCTGGAATATAATCGTTTATCGACGACACTAAAAAAGCAGCGCCACGCCACCAGCCAAAGGGAGTTACTACTCGATACTATTTTGCAGGTGTCACCGGTATCTATTTTATTACTAAACCAATTTGATCAAGTGGTATACGCTAATGATAAAGCAGGAAAATTACTTAATAACAACAAGTCGTTAAGCGGCCTAGTACTGCATCATGCTATCGCGAATGCAGATCCTAAACTGCAAACCATTTTGCTACAAAAAGAATCTGGGTTTGTGACCTTTCAAGCCAATGATGAAAAGCAAAGCTATTACTTTTCAAGGCAGAGCATAACGCTCAACCACCAGCCACATGTATTGTTAATGTGTCAAAACTTATCTAGCGAAATGAGCCGTCAAGAAGTAGGGCTTTGGAAAAATGCGATCCGCCTTATCAGTCATGAACTCAATAATTCATTAGCGCCTATTTCTTCGTTGACTAACTCCGCAAATACGATTGTTGAGCGCAGTGCTAAAGAACAAAATCATACCCTAGTCCAGTTGTTGCCTGATATGCTGGCAACCATTAATCGCCGCACCGAAAACTTGAGTGAGTTTGTCGCTAAATATAGCGAATTTGCGAGATTACCGGCTCCTAATATTTCAGAGCAACCCTTGCAGCCCTTACTTGATACCGTAAATAAGCTTTATGACTTTACTCTGCTGGCACCACTTCCTGTGGAGCGCGCTTTTTTTGATCCCATACAGGTAGAGCAGGTGATGATTAATTTGGTTAAAAACGCCCATGAGTCAGGATCTAAGATAGATGAAATAGGCGTGAAGCTGCTGGTTGATTATCAACGCCTGATAGTCGTGGTTGTTGACAGAGGTGTAGGAATGGAAGAAGAAAAGCTAGCAAACGCAGTACTGCCGTTTTTTTCTACTAAACCCAGTGGCACAGGCATAGGGCTGAGTATTTGTAATGAAGTCGCGATTGCCCATGGTGGACAACTTAAACTCTTTAATCGCGAGAAAGGTGGTCTAATGGTCCAGTTTGATCTACCCCTCGTTGCACCAAAAACATAGCGTTGTAATAACACTTACCCATATCAGGTGGGAGCGGGTTCACCCCGCGATCTTTTAGGTTTTTATGCCGCGGAAATCTTTTTGTCGTGATAAATCACGACCCACAGATAATATTGGTTGAGCGCATATCTATCGACAGGCAGAGGCAGAGCAGCGATACTCAAGCAAGTTGACAATATAGGGAAATGAACTTGAACACGAAAACTCAAACGACCAACCACTTTTTACTCTTCGCGGGTGTGTGTACAGCCATTGCGGCAGTGGCGCACATTGGCTGCATTATCTTTGGCGCGCCTTGGTATCGCTTTTTTGGTGCGGGCGAGGAAATGGCTACTATGGCCGAACAGGGGCTTATTTATCCGCACATTGTCACTGCCGTTATCGCTACGATTTTACTGCTCTGGTCATGCTATGCGTTTTCAGGGGCGAAACGGATCCGACAATTACCTATGCTTAAAATCGCCCTGTGTGTAATAAGTGCAATCTTTTTAATAAGGGGAATTGGCTTTGTTTTTATCATGCCAACGATCCCAGATAACAGCATGACGTTTTGGCTGGTGAGTTCATCAATTTGCTTGGTTATAGGTGGGGCTTATACGCTTGGAACCAAAAAGGCATGGTCACAAATCTAGCAGCTTTAAAAGCTAGCACTTCAGGTGCTAGCTTTTTGTTCAGATTAGGCAGTTAACCTTTTTCATTCAGTGCCGTTCTAACACCGGCTTCAAGTTCTTCGTGAACAGATTTAAATAACCCAAGTTGGCGTTCAATGATATATTCAGGTACACCCGCCATAGCGCGTGCTATGTTGCCGTACAAGCGCTGTTTTTGGGCATCATCAAATAGGCAATATAGGTCACGAGGCTGTGAAAAATCATCATTGTCTTTGCGGTGGTCGTATCTATCCGCCATTCCTTCAAGCTCAAGAGCAGGGCGTTTATACTCTGGGCTCTCTTTTGGGCCTCCCATCGAGTTAGGCTCGTAGTAAGCATCTTCGTTACCACCCGGCTCATTGTTAAAGAACCGCATTGCACCGTCTTTGTGGTAATGGTGCACTGGGCATTTTGGACGATTAACGGGTAATGCCTCATAATGCGTACCGAGTCGGTAGCGGTGAGCATCGGCATAGGAGAAAATGCGTGCTTGCAACATTTTATCCGGAGAAAACCCAATGCCAGACACCACGTTAGACGGACTAAATGCAGCTTGTTCTATCTCTGCAAAATAATTGTCTGGTACGCGATTTAATTCGAGTGTGCCAACATCGATGAGTGGAAAGTCGCCATGCGGCCAGACTTTGGTTAAATCAAACGGATTGTGTTGGAACTGTTTTGCTTGTGCTTCAGTCATCACCTGAATTTTCATATCCCATTTCGGATAATTTCCGCGCTCTATGGCCTCAAGCAAGTCCTCTTGAAAACTCTCTCTACTTTCGCCAATTACAGATTTTGACTCTTCATCGGTATGATGCTGGTGGCCTTGTTGGGTTTTCATATGAAACTTCACCCAAACTCTTTGGTTTTCCTCGTTAATCATACTAAAGGTGTGAGAGCCATAGCCATTCATATGTCTCACATCCGTTGGCAAGCCACGGTCAGACATTAAAATCAATACTTGATGCAGGCTTTCTGGCGACAGTGACCAAAAATCCCATTGCGCGGTGTTGGAACGCAGGTTGGTTTTTGGGTGGCGCTTTTGGGTGTGAATAAAATCTGGGAATTTATACGGATCACGGACAAAAAATACGGGGGTATTATTACCAACTAAATCCCAATTTCCTTCATCAGTGTAAAACTTTATCGAGAAACCTCTTACGTCACGCTCCGCATCGGCAGCCCCTTTTTCACCGGCTACTGTTGAAAAGCGCATCAGAATGTCGGTTTGCTTACCAACCTCAGCAAATAGCTTTGCCTTGGTATATCGGCTTATATCGTTTGTTACCGTAAATGTTCCAAACGCACCCCATCCTTTAGCATGCACGGTACGCTCTGGAATACGCTCTCTATTCTGATGCGCCAGTTTTTCGATTAGCTGGTAGTCCTCAACCAATAATGGGCCTCGAGGACCTGCGGTAAGGCTATTTTGATTATCGGCGATTGGATTACCAGCTGTGGTGGTTAATGGACACTTGGTCATTGCTCGTTTCCTTCATATAAAATTTAGAAACTAACAGCAAGAAATGAACCAAAGAAAAATTCAATTTAAACAATTAGTTGAGTAGTAGCTTAGCGGTGGTTGTGATTTTTACAGAGCAAAGTTTTCAAACGCGTTGTAAGAGCTACGTAAGTGGTGAGCTAGGATATTGCTCACCACTTACTCATCTTAGTTACTGAGATTCGGCAAATGCATCTAGCTCACTTTCCATTTGCTCTCGCATTTTGAACTTTTGTAGCTTGCCTGTGACTGTCATCGGATAATTTTCAACGAGCTTGATATGTTTTGGGACTTTGAAATAGGCGAGTTTATCTTTTAAAAATATACGAATATCCTCTTCCGTAATATAGTGTCCGGGCTTAAGTTGAACCCATACACATACTTCCTCACCATATTTTTCGTCTTTGATCCCAAATACAGCGGCGTCTTGAATATCATGATGATGATAAAGCACTTCCTCAATTTCTCTGGGGTAAATATTCTCGCCACCGCGAATGATCATGTCTTTTATGCGGCCGACGATACTGACGAACCCTTCGTTGTCCATTACCCCTAAATCGCCAGAATGTAGCCAGCCATCGCTATCAATAGTTGCCGCCGTTTTTTCTGGGTCTTGCCAATAGCCTTTCATTACGCAATATCCTCGGGCACATACTTCACCTGGTGTGCCAATTGGAGCAATATGTCCTAGTTCATCAATGATTTTTACCTCGGTATGTGGCATAGCGCGACCAACAGTCTGCACGCGTTTCTCAACAGGCGAATCGATTTCGGTAATATTATTGATTGGGCTGCACTCGGTTTGCCCGTAACCAATTAGTACATCGGTCATATGCATTTGGGTTTGTACTTGGCGCATGACCTTTTCAGGGCAGGTAGAGCCTGCCATCACGCCAGTGCGCAGCGAAGATAGATCAAACTGTGTAAAGTCTGAGTGCTCTAATTGTGCGATAAACATTGTTGGTACACCGTGAAGCCCAGTGCACTTTTCTCGTTCAACAACTTCTAAGGTGACAAGCGGATCAAAGCTATCGTTAGGGAATACAGCGCACGCCCCTTTACTGATACAAACGAGATTACCGAGCACCATGCCAAAACAATGATAAAGCGGCACGGGAATACAAAGCTTGTCTTGCTCTGTGAGCTTCATGGCATTGGCGACGAGTAATCCGTTATTGAGGATATTACTGTGGGTGAGGGTGGCGCCTTTCGGGTTGCCTGTAGTACCTGAAGTGAATTGAATATTGATTGCGTCGCTGGCACTGAGGTTGGCTGCAATCGCATTTGCCTCAAGATAGTGGGCATCATTAGCTTTAGATAACAGGGTGCTGAAATTCATAAGACCGGGTTCAATATCTTCGTCAATCAGCACAATCTGTTTGAGAGAGGGAAGGCGCTGTGAAGATAATTCGCCAAACATACAGTCATAAGATTCTGGTGCCAGCTCTCTTATCATGTCAACGTAATGGCTATGTTTAAATGATTTCGCCATAACTAACATCTTACACTCAACGTTGTTTAGCACGTATTCAAGCTCGCTTGGACGATAAGCTGGGTTAATGCACACCATAATTGCACCAATTTTAGCGGTTGCAAATTGCACTAGACTCCATTCAAGATTGTTTGGAGACCAAATCCCAACTCTATCCCCTGGTTGTATGCCCACAGCTAAAAGGCTTGCGGCAAGTTGATTTATTTTGGCGAGATACTCACGATAATTTAAGCGAACAGATTGATGAGAGACAACAATGGCTTCTCTTTCTGGATAATTGTCGACAATATCTTCTAGGTATTGCCCTATGGTGAGTTGAGTAAGCGGTGCTACTTGGGGGCCTTTGAAGTAACTCTTTGTAAGTGCACTTGCATTTATTAATTGGCTCTCTGTTGTCATATCTTGTCCTTGCTGTTGATCTCTAGTTTTTATCATTATGCTTTATCAGTGATAACCTAATTGTCGACAAAATCAAGTGCATTTGGACGAAAAGCATGAAATTACGACTAATGGCTAGTGATAAAGTGTGTGATGGTGAGGTAGTGGAAAGGTCAAGAGTAGCTTTTTTGGGGTATAAAAAACGCCTGAAAATTCAGGCGTTTTGTGGTTTCACTTAAGGGATGTTATTAAGCTAATCCTTCATCTGTATCGACATGCTCATCTTTATGATGCTTCGCGATTTCATCTGAAAGTTCTTGCTTAGAACGCTTCTCTGACATCCGTCTTGCCATTAGCCAATAGAAGAATAGTGGCAAAAAGAATACTGCGAGGAAGGTAGCCGAGAGCATACCACCCATTACGCCGGTACCCACACTGTGTCTTGCTCCTGCGCCAGCTCCAGAACTCATCACCAGTGGAACTACACCAAGTATGAAAGCAAGTGAAGTCATGATAATAGGTCTAAAACGCAGTCTTGCCGCTTCAAGGGCTGCAGTTGCTGGACTCCATCCTTCTTGATACTTCATGAGTGCGTACTCGACAATAAGAATGGCATTTTTACTGGCAAGGCCAAGTAGGGTAACCAAACCGATTTGGAAGTAAACGTCGTTGGTTAGCCCAGCGATCCAGATTGAGACCAATGCACCAAAAGTACCAAACGGTAGCGCTAACATAACCGAGAATGGCAATGACCAGCGCTCATAAAGTGCTGCTAGGATCAAAAATACCATGATCACGGCCATACCGAGTGCAATACCGGTTGTACCAGAGTTTTGCTTTTCTTGGAACGCGGAACCCGTCCACTCGTAAGTCATATCAGGTGGTAGCACTTTGTTGGCGATACGCTCAAACTCCGCGATAGCTTGACCTGAGCTGTAGCCAGGTGCTGCTTCGCCCATTAACTTAACTGCAGATAAGTTATTGTAACGATTCATGGTTTCCGGGCCGCGACTATACTCAACATCCGTAAATGCAGAAATTGGTACCATTTCGCCACGATTGTTTTTCACATAAATGCGGCCAACATCTTCCGGTGTCATTCTAAACTCGGCTTCAGCGGACATAATCACTTGCCATGCACGACCAAACTTATTGAAGTCGTTGACGTAGTAATTACCTAAATTGGCTGCAAGTGCGTTAAACGCAGAATTGATATTAACCCCCATGGCACGCGCTTGTTCACGATCCATATGCACCTTTAGCTGCGGTGCATCAGGACGCCATAGCGTTTGAATGCCAGTAAGGATAGGGCTCTTCTGCGCCTCGGCCATGATCATCTGCATGCCTTGCTTCAATTTAGCGGGATCAGAGCCGCCTTTATTTTGCAAGAAGACTTCAAATCCGCCTGTTGTACCCAAGCCGAAAATTGGTGGTGGGTTAAACGCCAGCACTAATGCTTCGTTAATATGCGCGGTTTTCATAAATAGCTCACCAACAAGTTCCTTCGCCGACACATCGCGTTCATCCCAATGTGTTTGCGTCACGAACATAGTCGCCGCGCTATTTTTGAAGCCACCACCGATGAAGTCCATCCCTGTAAACGCCACGACGTTTTCGTTAGCTGGGTTTGACTTTGCAGCCGCTATCACTTCATCAGCCACTTTAGCGGTGCGCTCTAATGAAGAGCCGTCAGGCAAGAACACCGCTATCATATAGTAACCTTGGTCTTCGTCTGGTACCAACGAGCTTGGTGTTTTTTGCCACAGGAATACCGTTGCACCAATCATCGCTACCATTAAGGTTAGGCCTACAAAACCACGGCGAACCATAAAGCTAACCGCACCAACATAGCGTCCGGTTACACGATGGAACCAGTCATTGAACCACAAGAAAAACTTGGCATCTTGTTTGTGCTCATGCTTAAGCAGCAATACACAAAGTGCAGGTGTCATCGTCAGTGCAACCACACCGGATAAACTTACAGAGATGGAGATTGTGATCGCAAATTGGCGGAATAGTTCGCCTGTTAACCCACCGAGGAAAGCGATAGGTACAAACACCGAACACAATACCAATACAATCGCGACTACGGGGCCGCTTACTTCTTGCATTGCTTTAACTGCGGCTTCTCTAGCCTGCAAGCCTTGCTCATGCATAATACGCTCGACATTCTCAAGTACTACAATGGCGTCATCTACCACGATACCAATCGATAACACCATGCCGAACAGCGTAAGCGTGTTAATCGAGTAACCGAGCATATAGAGACCTGCAAATGTACCAAGTAACGAGACCGGAACTGCAAGCGTTGGAATTAGCGTTGCACGCCAGTTTTGCAAGAACAGGTAAACCACTAAGAATACCAAAATCATTGCTTCACCAAGCGTTTTTAACACCTCGCGAATTGAGACTTCTACAAAGCGTGTGGTGTCGTAAGAGTTAACGTGGGCGAGGCCTGTAGGGAACTGAGGTTTGATCTGTTCAATTTCAGCCTCTACTGCTTTAGCCACGTCAAGCGCATTCGCGCCCGGTTGCAAGAATACACCGAGCAATACCGCTTCCTTACCGTTAATAGTACCTTGGAAGTTATAGTCTTTAGAACCAAGCTCTACGCGAGCAACATCCTTAAGGCGCAGTGTTGAGCCATCTGGGTTTGCACGAACGATGATATTTTCGAACTCTTCAGCCGTCGATAAACGTCCTTTCGCGGTGACACTATAAACGAGCGATTGCGCGTCTTGAGATGTCGGTGTTGCACCAATACTACCCGCAGCATACTGAGAGTTTTGCTCTCTAATTGCACCCGCAATATCGTCTGCTGTGACTTGCAATTGACTCATAATATCCGGGCGCAACCAAATACGCATGGCATAGTCTTTAGCACCGAAGATCTGCACGTTAGTCGTACCTGGAATGCGTTTGACGCGGTCAAGGATATTCATGGTGACGTAGTTAGATGTCCAGAGACTTTCTCGAGTTCCATCTGGCGAATAGAACGCGTGTACTTGCAAGAAGTTAGAAGATGTCTTTTGAACCACAACGCCTTGGCGTCTAGTTTCTTCAGGGAGACGAGCTTCAACTTGCTTCACCCGGTTATTTACATCTACGGCAGCCTGATCAACATCCGTTCCAATCTCAAAAGTTACTGCAATAGTTGTTACGCCGGAGTTGGTACTGGTTGATGTCATGTACATCATGCCTTCAACACCCGTAATCGCGTTTTCGATAGGGGTTGCAACGGTTTGTTCTAATACATCCGCTGATGCACCAGGGTATACCGCACGTACCTCAACTTGAGGTGGAGCGATTTCGGGATACTGCGCAACAGGCAAACTGCGCATGGCAGCAAGGCCCGCAAGTACAATCACGATAGAGATAACAAAGGCAAAAATAGGCCTGTTTATGAAATATTTGGAGAACATCAGATTATTCCCCTTGCTCGCTCACAGACACTGGCATACCAGGGAAGAAGATCCTCGCCATGCCTTCAACGATGACAGGTTGACCTTCTGTTAAGCCTTCGCGAATAACCCACATATTCTCATTATTAAGCTTGACCCACTCACCAACTTTGACCGGTGCAGGCAGGGCTACGGTTGTGCCTTGTTCATTTTTGGTGGCAATGTATACAAATTTACCCGTGCCGTTGTCTAATACCGCTCTTTACGGAAGTACAATCGCGTTATTGCGTACCGCACCAGAGAGTTTAACTCGAACAAACTGACCTGGTCTTAACTCGCCATTTTTATTAGGAATACGAGCTTGTAACTCACTGGTACCCGTGAAGCGGTTTACCCGAACGTCGCTAAAGTTTACTTTACCGGCTTGTCCGTATAGTGAACCGTCTTGCAGAATAATCGTGGTATCAAATTCATTATGATCTGGTAATGACAATGAGCCATTTTCTACATCTTGGCGCATTGTTAGCTGCTCACGCTCTGAAAAGCCGAAGCGAGCACGAATGGTGCTAATGTCGGTAAGTTCAGTTAATAGTACACTCGGACCAGAAACATAACTGCCTTCTGACATCAGTTCACGACCAACAATACCAGAAACAGGTGCTTCAACTTTGGCGTATTCAAGGTCTAGCTTGGCTTCACTCAATGCGACTTTTGCAGATTCTAAATTCGCAACTGCAATATCGTAGGCCGATACTGAGTTATCAAAGTCGCGCTTTGATACTGAACGCTCGTTCTTCAAACGCTCAAGCCTTTCGCTCTCGCGCTTAGTTTGATCAACGTTTGCTTTTGCTGCCTGAAGTGCTGCCTGCGCTTTTTCTACCGCTAATTCAAAAGGTTTAAGCTCGATGGTGAATAATGAATGACCAGCTTTTACAAATTGACCTTCCTCAAAGTTGCGAGATTCGATGATCCCAGAAACTCGAGAACGAATTTCGACTTCTTTATCACCCGCGAGAGTGGCCGGAAGTTCGATATCGAAAGGCACTGATTGAGTAGTAACTTGTTGTACACTCACTTGCGCAGGTGGCATTGCATGGCCCCCTTGCTGTGGTGCTTCTGAACACGCTGACAAAGTGCCTAACGTGAGCATTAAAAAAGATAGGTGTTTAACACGACTGCGTATTGATGCTGGATACATGAACACTCCAATTCCTATATTATCATTTTATGCTGCCCCGGCTTTGACGGGGAACTACCTTGCAATTTGCCTTTAATAACGCACACTCAACTGGATGCAATCAGTCAAGTGAGTTCATTTCATACCTTAACCACACCAAAGTAAAGGCTATTTGTTCGACAATTAAACAAGTAAACGGTAGTGTATACTTAAAGAAATAAAAGGTAAACGGTTGCGTGTACTTTTCTTCAATTTAGGTATACGATCATGTGTACTTTTTATTAACGACTTTATTGATTAAAATAAAGGGAATGTTGATTTATTACGAAGAAGGCTTATCTCTGTATAGAGAGGTGATTCTCGGTATACAACTGACCATGTGAGTAGCAGCTATCAATGGCTCGCTTTTCCCACTATTAATTAAAGACAGAATAAGTAAATGACGCAACTTTCACCAAAACAGCAGTCAATTTTATGTGCAGCGATAGAAGAGTTCGCTCAAAAAGGCTTGCAGGCGACGACGATGGAGTCGATCAGTCAATCAGCGGAAGTATCAAAGCGCACGTTATACAAGCATTACTCGACCAAAGACGAGCTCTTTGATGCCGTTGTTGAGCTGTTAATTGAGCGAATTAAGCCGATAACTGCGATACAATTTATCCCAAACTATGACTTTTCAGTGCAACTGCAACATCTTGCGAAAAGCGCAATGACTTTGTTGAATGACGAGGATTATATGCGTTTGTCGCGTATTGTGATGATTGAATCGATGCGTAGTTTTGAGCAAGCACAGAATTTAAATGAAAAGTTTAGTCATTGTGAAGCCGCGATGATCCAATGGTTCGAAGATGCTGCGAATTCAGGGTGTCTTGGTAGTTTTGATGCGGACTTTGCCGCAGCGTACTTTTGGGGCGCACTGAAAAAGCTAGGCTATTGGGAACGCGCGATAAAATGGCAAGCTCCGCTTCCAGAAGCAGAGCTTGATATATTAGTTGAAAAGGCGGTCTCACTATTTTGTAATGGCGTTACTCAACGCCAATAAATCCACCGGTTTGATGCGACCACAGTTTGGCGTAAATACCACCTAAAGCTAGCAAGGATTGATGGCTTCCTTCTTCTACTATCCGACCTTCATCCATAACGATTAGTCTGTCCATTTGTGCAATCGTGGATAACCTATGGGCAATTGCAATAACGGTTTTACCTTCCATCAGTGCATCTAAGCTCTCTTGGATAGCTTGCTCAACCTCAGAATCCAAGGCTGAAGTGGCTTCGTCTAAAATTAAAATTGGCGCATTTTTTAGTAATACACGGGCAATGGCGATACGTTGGCGTTGGCCACCTGATAGTTTCACACCGCGTTCACCTACTTGTGCGTCAAAGCCAGTATTACCGTGACTGTCTTCTAAGTCTTGGATAAAATCGTAAGCCTGCGCTTCTTTTGTTGCGGCTATTAATTCTTCTTCTGATGCATCAGGGCGACCATAAAGAATATTGTCACGCACGCTGCGATGGAGCAAAGAAGTATCTTGCGTCACCATGGCGATATGACGTCTTAAGCTTTCCTGTTTTACTTTCGCAATATTTTGGCCATCTATTTCGATGCTGCCGCCGTCGGTATCGTAGAATCTCAGTAATAAGTTCACTAAGGTCGATTTACCCGCACCTGAGCGGCCAACTACACCAATTTTCTCGCCGGGTTTGATATGTAGGTTCAAGTTGTCGATGACGTTATGCTGTCTCGCTGCATCTTTACGCTTATAAGCGAAGGTAGTGTTACAAAAGTCGATTTTTCCGGCTTTAAAATCTAACTGTGGCGCTGTTTGTTGGTCAACAATATCAAGCGGTCTTGAGAGTGTGTTCATGCCGTCTGCAACCGTACCAATATTTTCGAATAGGCCGCTAATTTCCCACATTATCCACTGCGCCATACCATTTAGTCGTAAGGCTAAACCAACTGTAATTGCGATTGCACCAGCGGTTATCGCATTAAAAGACCATAAGTAGATGGAAAGTGCCGCGACGGAAAATACCAAAAGATAATTTAAGGCTTGAATACTAACGTTTAAGCTAGTTGCTAAGCGCATTTGCTTATATACAGGTTGAATAAACACATCCATGCTGTCTTTGGCATATTCTTCTTCTCGTTTGGTATAAGAGAAAAGCTTTACGGTTGAAATATTGGTGTAGCTATCAACGATCCTTCCCGTCATTTCTGAGCGCGCGTCAGCCTGCTCACTAGAAACACGTTTTAGTTTAGGAACAAAATAGAATTGGAAACAGATATAGCAGGCAAGCCAAATAACTAGCGGGATCATCAAACGTATATCACTGCTCGCAACAAGTGCGAGCATGGCGGTGAAGTACACTAAAATATAAACCAGCACATCGAGTAGCTTCATGACTGATTCGCGCACGGCTAGGGCGGTTTGCATCACTTTAGTTGCAATACGCCCTGCAAACTCGTCTTGATAGAATGTCATAGACTGCTTTAGCAAGTAGCGGTGTGCCTGCCAGCGAATAGCCATTGGGTAATTACCCAATAAACTCTGATGTAAAATGGCGCTGTGAAAAAAGACTAACAGTGGCAGCGCCACTAACGTGATGACAGACATTCGAATTAACTCGGTTTGTTTAGCTTCAAATAGAGTTTGTGGTGTATAAGTGGAGAGCCAGTCAACTAAATCACCCATAAAGCCAAATAATGTTACTTCCAAAATTGCGAGGAGCGCAGCACTTAGCGACATAAATAACAAGGGTAATTCCATTCCCTTAGTATAGAAGCGACAGAAAGCCAACAAACCTTGTGGTGGCTGACCAACTTCTTGCTCGGGAAAGGGTTTGGTAAAGCGTTCAAATACTCGATACATGGATGATCCCTAAATTTGTTCAGAAGCTAGTCTACCTTGATAGTATGAAATGCGCGAGTCACAGATTGGTGCTCAATTTGCACGAATGATTATAGTTGTTTTTGGTTGAGTAGTTTTTGTGTAATGAGCTCACCAGTGACAGCATTATAGCTACTCAAAGTCAGTGGCGTAGAATAGTGCTTTAAATAGACCTGATCATGTGGTTTTTCTACTGTAATTTTATCGATTGGGACGAGTTTATTACCTTCCTCGACAAAAAATGACAGCTCTAAATAGCATGGAAACACCTTTTTACATACACCGAGTGATTGTTGTTGTAAGTCAAACGTTGAAGAGAGCCAACTTGGCCTATTATTGATTTTAGTGGTTTTGGGCCAAGTTACAGAAAGATCAAATCGTTGCGGGTCTGAAGAGTAGTGCTGAGATTGGCTTGCTACTCGTGCGAGGAGCAAAGGAGTATTGCCACTCACTGATTGAACCTCAGATAAGCGAACCTGATCAACGGTGAGTGGATTAACTTTCAATGTTTGCTTGAGTTCACTTGCCAGTTGGTTTTGTTCATCTAGTTGAGAAAATCCGAGGTGAACGAGTAATTTTGCATCGCGATTGTTATCAAATACCTTTTCTTTTATGTGTTTAGCCGCGGCTTTGGCTCTACCTTGTTGTGAGTCGTGATCGTAACTAATAATCTCGTAGCCAAGCGATTTGGCTTCAAATATCAAGCTAGCGTAAGTCGCCTCCATGGTGTAGATCCCATGCTCATATGTTGTAAAGCCGTGTTTATTGATTTGCTGCTCAACGCTTACCTGTGGGGTAAGCGCTTCTAATGCAAGATAGCGATAGCCTTGTTCATATAAAGGCTTCAACAGGGCAATCGTTAGCGCTCGGTGTTTAGCATTATGATACGCCTCGTTTACCATAGTGATACGCGTGTCAGCAGCCTTTTGTTCTATGATTTCTAGCGCAGGAACTAGCCGATAATCGTTTAGCAACATATCTGGGTTGATCACCCCAGAGGTGAGTTTTTCTGCTTCAAAATAATTGCCGACAATAGAATGATAAGTTGCTGCATATTGAATGTTTGCTGAGCTGCTATCTAAATGCCCTTTGACTGGAATTTGGCTTTCAAGTGACTGTGTGTTTTCAAACACACGTTTATCTGAGTTAACACCAAAGATTAAAGAAGCAGGGTTAGCGCTTGAATGTGCTAATGCTGTTACGGATATCAGCGAACATGCGCAAAAAATAACGGCTTTTCCATATTGTTGAGGTAACACCTAAATCCACTCCTTGCGGTTTATTACGGTTATATTAATAGCATAAAAGCGCGGAGGGCTGAATCAAATAAAAGCAAATTTTTTACAAGTATTTTATATTTGAATTATTTACAGAGGACATAAATGTGGAAGCAAATAAAAAGGCCAGTAGCTAAGTAACGGCTGGCCCTTGATATGATTATTCTTCTTTGCCGTATGTTTTACGAAGAATATAAACATAGGCATTGATGAAAGCTTGCTCTTGAAACTTTTTCAACCCAGTGTCTTCATAGTCAACAGGAATTGGGTTTCTTTTTAATTGCTCTTTTACTTCAGTGCCAGAAAGTAACTGCACGTCGACACCTGAAATTAACTGGATTGCAGCTTCCATTTTAAAACCAGCCGCACTACCTGCGAATTTGCCTTTGTGTGGGCGTTGACGAATGGCGATAGAATCTACGCCGTAATCTTCTACTAGTTTTGCAAAGTCGAATTGGAACTTGCGCATTTCATCAAGTTCTGTCCCTTGGTTACTTAACGTAAAGCGGCGCTGACGAATGTCTCTAATATCAAAAACATCATCTTCTTTCGTTAGCATACAAAGCAGAGCTTCGCTGCCTGAAATTTCAACCCCAAGTGTTCTCATTTTCGTGTCCAGATTATGCAAAAATTGAATTATCTCACAGTGTTATTTCTATTGCTATCGCTGCATGGTCAGAATAGCAAATATCTTCGTCTATACGCTTCGGATCAAGGTGAGCATCGTAACTGTAGTAATGTAACGACTTCACCTTGGGCGTTTCTCGGTTGGGATTGAATTCTTTTGAACAAAGAATGTAATCAAGTACGTTACCTTCACCTTGATAGTAATGACTGGCTGGTTTTTCTTTATGGTTGTTGTCGGCGTAAAGAAAACTGTCGAACAACCCGACACTATCAAAGCCATTACTAGCAAGGACGGGTGGAAAGGCTTGCGTCATAAAAGATAATGCCGGGCTGTCTAACGCATCATTGAAGTCGCCCATCACTAACGTTGCAGCCTGTTTCTCCCTTTGTGTCTTTAATGCATCGTAATAAATGATGGAAGCTTCGAGTGAACGTGAGATCTGCGACTGCATCGTACCAACGGTTTCGTGAAGCAATGTAAGTAGCGGGTCATCTTGATTGGAATCTCCCAGCATGTGGGCCATTGAATGCACGCGTTGAGACTTGAAGTGGACGGCATAACACGCCAGTAACCCGAAGCCTGGAATGTCGAATTTACATTTTATCGGGGTGCGATTGAATTTAAATTGATGTTGATTATTAAGGTATTCGAGTAATTCGGGGCAGGGCTCTAACGGCGCAAAGGATTTAAATGGTAGTTTTGATGCGATAGCGACCACGGGTTTAAACAGTACCGACGGGTAGACGTGATCAGGACTTGGCGCATCTACAGTGGCAAAGTGGACAAGACCCAAGTCTTCGCACAGCATCTGTAAGCTATCAGGTGAGAAGACCTCTTGAAACACAATGACATCGGGGTTTATATGCTGAATGAGTCCCGTGATGAACTGAGTTTTGGTTTGCCACTGTGTTTCATTATAGTGCTCATGAAGTTGATAAAAAGAATAAGGCGGCGCTGCAAAATTTAGTAGATTAAAGGTTGCAAACCGATAACGCTTTTTGGCCACGAAGAATTCCAAAATAGTTTTTGTAAATTAATAGATTAATTTTAGCTCTAGGCTTGCACTTAGCCAAGTAACACGCGAGAATAGTGATTCTTATTCGAAAGTCCTCGGATGAGCCGCGATAATTCGCGCAAGACAATGCTTATTCGTAAAAGCGTTGATAGGCACACTTTAAAATTAATTAAATACATGTGATGCATTGTAGGTGTCACCACTGTAAATAGGATTTATCATGCCAGTTATTACTCTCCCTGACGGCAGTCAGCGTATTTTTGAAAACCCTGTCACTACTCTAGAAGTCGCTCAAGACATCGGTCCAGGCCTTGCGAAAGCAACGATTGCTGGCCGTGTAAATGGCGTTCGTGTTGACGCTTGTGACCTCATCGAAAATGATTCAGCACTTGAAATCATCACCGCAAAAGACGACGACGGTCTTGAAATTATTCGTCACTCGTGTGCGCACTTGATTGGTCACGCTGTAAAACAATTGTTCCCAGAAGCTAAAATGGCGATTGGTCCTACTATCGACAACGGTTTCTATTACGATGTTGATCTAGAGCATTCGCTTACTCAAGAGGACCTTGAAGCGATAGAAAAGCGTATGTTGGAGTTGGCAAAAACCGACTACGACGTAGTAAAGAAAAAGGTGAGCTGGCAAGAAGCGCGCGATGCATTTGCAGCACGCGGTGAAACCTATAAGATGGAAATCCTAGACGAGAATATCGCGAAAGATGACCGCCCAGGTTTATATCACCACGAAGAATATGTTGATATGTGTCGTGGTCCGCACGTACCAAATATGAAGTTCTGTCACCACTTCAAGATTATGAAAGTGGCGGGCGCATACTGGCGCGGCAACTCAGAAAACAAGATGTTACAGCGTATCTACGGTACAGCTTGGGCTGACAAAAAGCAGCTAAAGGCGTATCTTAAGCGTCTAGAAGAAGCTGAGAAGCGTGATCACCGTAAAATTGGTAAAGCACTCGATCTGTGGCATTGGCAAGAAGAAGCGCCAGGCATGGTATTTTGGCACAATGATGGCTGGAGCATTTATCGTGAGCTTGAAGATTTTGTTCGCGAAAAACTACGCGAATATCAGTACGAAGAAGTAAAAGGTCCGTTGATGATGGACCGTGGTTTGTGGGAAAAATCAGGCCACTGGGACAAGTATTCAGATGCCATGTTCACGACTGAGTCAGAGAAACGTGAGTATGCTATTAAGCCGATGAACTGCCCAGGTCACGTGCAGATCTTTAACCAAGGTCTAAAGTCATACCGTGATTTACCATTGCGTATGGCTGAGTTTGGTTGTTGTCACCGTAATGAACCATCTGGTGCACTACATGGTTTGATGCGTGTTCGTGGATTTACACAAGACGATGCGCACGTATTCTGCACAGAAGAACAGATCATGGACGAAGTATCAGCATGTATCAAAATGGTGTATGATACGTATTCAACTTTTGGCTTCGAAAAGATCGTTGTTAAATTATCGACGCGCCCTGAAAAACGTATCGGTGAAGATGAAATGTGGGACAAAGCAGAAGCTGCACTTGCAGATGCTTTGAAAGCCAATGACATCGAGTTTGAATATTTACCAGGGGAAGGTGCGTTTTACGGACCGAAGATTGAATTCACGCTATATGACTGTTTAGAGCGTGCATGGCAATGTGGTACAGTGCAATTAGACTTTGCACTACCTGGCCGTTTAGGGGCAACATATGTTGCGGAAAATAACGAACGTAAAACCCCTGTTATGATCCATCGCGCAATTCTAGGCTCACTAGAGCGCTTTATTGGTATCCTAACGGAAGAATACGCTGGTCAATTCCCAACTTGGCTTGCACCAAAGCAAGTTGTGATCATGAATATCACGGACAAACAAGCCGATTATGTCCACGAAGTTGTACAAAAGTTGAATAAACTTGGAATAAGAGCTTGTGCCGACTTGAGAAATGAGAAGATTGGTTTTAAAATCCGCGAGCATACTTTAAAACGTATACCTTATTTACTAGTGGTGGGTGATAAAGAAGTCGAGCAACAAGAAGTTGCAGTAAGAACCCGTACTGGTGAAGATTTAGGTAAATTCTCGGTTGACGATTTCATCGCGAAAGTTAGCGAAGAGATTAAAAATCGACTATAAATATAAACTTGCGTGTACTTTACTTTTTCTGGTGCACGCATTTACTTTTGAATTTTTTGGAGGAACGTACCATTAGAGGCGGCAAAAAAGGGCAAAATAACGCTCAGAAAAATCGTATTAACGAAGAGATTACAGCGAAAGAAGTTCGCTTAATTGACGCTGAAGGCGAGCAAGCTGGCATTGTCTCAACAAGAGACGCACAAAACATGGCGGAAGAAGCCGGTCTAGATCTAGTTGAGATCAGTCCAAACGCTGAACCACCAGTTTGTAAAGTGATGGACTACGGTAAGTTCCTTTTTGAAAAAGCAAAAATCCAAAAAGAACAAAAGAAAAAGCAAAAGCAAATTCAGGTTAAGGAAGTTAAATTCCGTCCTGGTACTGATGTTGGTGATTACCAAGTTAAGCTACGTAGCCTTCGCAAGTTTCTTGAGGGTGGTGACAAAGCTAAAGTCACAATTCGCTTCCGTGGTCGTGAAATGGCGCACCAAGAAATTGGTATCGACCTGTTAAACCGTATCAAGACTGAGTTGGAAGATATCGCATCTGTTGAGTCTTTCCCGAAAAAAGTGGAAGGTCGTCAGATGATAATGATGATGGCACCTATTGCTAAAAAGTCTTAATCTCGGCATAATACGTATCGAATTTAACGCAGGTCTCAAGTGCTAACGCCACCTGCGTTATCCGGTTCTAAAGTAAGGTATTGATCCTTCACCGGTTTTAGGTAGTAAGCTAGGCCTACAAGTGAGTTTATCTCCGCCTACTTACATTGTGTTAAAGCAATATCATTCGGAGTTATTGCAAATGGCTTATAAGCTAAAATCACACAGAGGTGCTGCTAAGCGCTTCAAAAAGACTGCTTCTGGCGGTTACAAGCGTAAACAGTCGCATCTTCGTCACATTCTGACTAAGAAATCTTCAAAGCGTAAATTACACCTTCGTGCTAAGTCTATGGTTCATAAGAATGACCTAGGCCTAATCGATCGTATGTTACCATTCGCTTAATAGAGGATATCAGAAATGGCAAGAGTTAAACGCGGCGTAGTTGCACGTGCACGTCACAAAAAAGTATTAAAGCAAGCTAAAGGTTACTATGGAGCGCGTTCACGCGTTTACCGCGTAGCTTTCCAAGCGGTAACTAAAGCTGGTCAATATGCTTACCGTGACCGTCGTGCTAAGAAACGTACTTTCCGTCAACTATGGATTGCTCGTATCAACGCAGCTGCACGTCAAAATGGTCTTTCTTACAGCCGTTTCATCAATGGCCTTAAAAAGTCATCGATTGAAATTGATCGTAAGATCCTAGCTGATATCGCAGTATACGACCAAGTAGCTTTCGCAGCACTAGTTGCTAAAGCAAAAGATGGTCTAGCTGCTTAATAAGCAGAACTAGAATTAGTCTTAGGACTAAACCTGGTATTGAAAAGGAGCCTTTGGCTCCTTTTTTAGTTTTATATTCGTTATAAACTCTAACGTTAGCGGTTTTTTATTAAGATTTTATCCAGCATCTTACTGCTCAATATTCGTTTTAAGTATCCCATCAAATAGGTCGGAAACGTGACGTAATATCTTGGCTTTGCAGTCTTAGCACTCAGCGCGTGTTGCAGCACTTTATAAACAGCTTCTGGCCCCAAAGTGAATTTTTGCGGAGCTTCTTCTGAGCTTAATCGGTTAAGCTGTGCCTGATATGCATCGTGATGTACGCTATTTTCGTGATCGATATTCGCTAAAAAGGCGTGTTTCGCGTTTTCTCTAAATTTAGACAAAATTGGACCTGGCTCTATTAGGCTAACTTGAATATTGCTACCTGAGAGCTCCATGCGTAGGGTATCGGTAAGTCCTTCAAGTGCAAATTTGCTCGCGTTATAGGCGCCGCGATATGGCAGTGCGACTAATCCAAGCACGGATGAGTTATGAACAATGCGGCCTGCGCCTTGCTTACGCATTTGCTCAACTGCGAGACAGGTGAGCGTATGCCAGCCAAAAAAATTAACTTCAAATTGTTGCCGTAACACGTCTGTAGGCAAGTCTTCTACCGCACCAGGTTGGCCGTAGGCTCCGTTATTGAATAAGGCGTCTAGCTGACCATTTGCGATTGTCAAAGCTTGGTTAAAGCCATCGTTTATACTTTGCTCACATGCTAAATCTAGCAGAATACATTGAATGTTTGTGCCTTCAAATTTATTCAAGTCTTTTGCATTTCTAACCGAAGCAATAACTTGATATCCTGCTTTTGACAATTGCACAGCGCAGTAATAACCAATCCCGCTAGAACAACCTGTGATTAAAATTGATTTTTGTACGCTCATTTGATCCCTAAAGTTATGGTTATCTGCGATTAACTGCAAATTTTTGTTGAATCACCGCACATTGTAAGCCGATATCTAAAATATTGATATAATTGGCAGATAAAAGCAGAGGAATAGAGAAATATGATGAGTTCCAGCATTATTATGCTTACTGCAATGCTAGGTATGAACGGTCATTTACCACCCTTGATGGAGTGGCAGGGCAAAAGCGAACAACTATTACAACAACAGGGCCCATTAACGACTGATTTTGAACTAAGCGGTGCGATAGATTCTCCTAATTACGCAGATACGATGGCATTTGTTGACCGCCTAGTGGCTGCCAATCCGACCCAATTTAAGCTAGAGACCATTGGGTTTAGCAATAGTAATCGCGCAATTAAGATGATTGTTGCAACGGAGCAGGGCGGTGATAAATCAAATGTTATTAATAATGGCAAGCCAACCATTTTAGTACAAGCTGGTATTCATGCCGGAGAAATTGACGGCAAAGATGCCATGTTTATGTTGTTTCGCGATGTTGCAACAGGTAAGCGCCGTGATATTTTGACGAAAGTGAATTTACTCTTTATCCCTATTCTCAACGTCGATGGGCATGAAAGACGCAGTGAGTTTAACCGTATAAATCAACGCGGCCCGACTGTTATGGGCTTTAGGACCAATGCCAATAACTTAAATCTGAATCGTGATTACACTAAATTGGACACGCCAGGAGTCAAGGCGGTCATGCAGGTAATTAACGAATACAATCCGGATCTGTACATTGATGTTCATGTAACGGATGGCGCAGACTACCAATACGATGTCACTTATGGTTTTAACCCGACTTTTGCAAGTGAGTCACCGGCAATAGCTGAGGTGTTAGAGAATCAGATTTCGCCACAAATTAATGCAGCGCTTGCTGCTCAAGGACATATTCCTGGTCCACTTGTGTTTGTGATGGATAAACGAGACTTTAAAAAAGGGCTGGCTGGATGGGTGGCAACGCCGCGATTTTCAAATGGTTGGGGAGATTTAAAGGGACTGCCGACTATACTGGTAGAAAATCACTCATTAAAACCCTATAAGCAGCGTGTACTGGGCACCTATGTGTTTATGGATGGCGTTATCAGTGGCCTCTCAAGCAATATTCAGGCATTACGAGAAGCGGTTCAAAAAGAGGCCGAATTCACACCTAAACAATTGGTAGTTGAACGCAGCTATGCAAAAGAGCCCGACTACATTCAATTTAAAGGCATCCAATACAAGCAGTTTGAAAGTGCATTGTCTGGTCATTTGGAAGCTAAGTACTTAGGCGAGCCACAAAACTATGAGAAGCTGCCAATTTATTGGCAGAAGGAAGTAAAAACAGCGGTGAATGTACCTGAGCAGTTTTACATTCCACCCGCATACCCTGAAGTGGTCGAAAAATTAAAACTGCATGGAATAACCGTTTCTACATTACCAGATGGAACGGTAGTGGAAAAAGTAAGTCAAGCTACAGTAAAAGACTACAAGTTCGATACTGCTCCTTTTGAAGGGCGCTTTAGAGTGAATGCGACTTTCGACATTAAGGAGCTCTCAGATAAGGTCGATCTCAGTGGGTGGTATAAAGTGGCAACGGCGCAAAAATCTGGAGAGCTGGTGACTCACTTACTACATCCAGAAGCGCCTGACTCATTTTTTGCTTGGGGGGAGTTCAATACTATCTTCCAACGTACAGAATATGTTGAAAATTATGCACTTGAACCTTTTGCACGAAAAATGCTAAAACAAAATCCAGCTATGGCATTAGCCTTTGATAAAAAAATACGTGAAGACAAGCAGTTTGCAAACGATCCAAAAGCGCGGATGGAGTGGCTTTATGCAAGAACGCCGTTTTATGATAAAGCGTATCTTAAATATCCTGTTTTGATGTCGTTTGGAGCAAACTAACCATGCAAGTGTTTACCATTCCAGTTACACCATTTATGCAAAATTGTCGTGTCATTGTGTGTCCAGAAACACAAGCCGCTGTAATTGTAGACCCAGGTGGTGAAGCGGAAAAAATTATTGCGCAGTTGAACACACAAGGGGTAGCGCCAAGCATGATTTTGCTTACCCACGCGCACCTTGATCATGTGGGAGCAAGTACAGTATTAAGTGAGCATTTTAATATCGAGATTATCGGGCCTCATCAGAGCGACCAATTTTGGCTGGAAGCCTTGCCAATGCAATCACAGATGTTTGGTTTTCCTAATCATGAAGCTTTTTTACCATCTAAGTGGTTAAATGATGGGGATAAGGTTAAAGTGGGGAACCTCGCACTCGAAGTCAGACATTGTCCAGGGCATACTCCGGGGCATGTGGTTTTTTATGAACCAAGCTCAAAACAGGTCTTAGTAGGAGATGTGTTGTTTAAAGGCTCTGTTGGTCGTACTGACTTTCCAAAAGGCGATGCAGCCCAACTAAAACAGTCTATACAAGATAAGCTGTTTACTTTGCCTGATGAGGTCGTGGTGCATTCTGGCCATGGTGAAAATACCTCAATTGGCTTCGAAAAGGCGACAAATCCTTTTATGAGTGGCCGATTTGGTTAGATATAGTGGAAGTGGCATAGTAGTGATGTGCATTTTTTAATTTGCTATGCTTCAGGGAATAACAATCAGCATCGGTTAATAGACTGGTGTGCTAATTAAACTAGAATAGATATGTCATTAAACCAAGTAGATCGCCAGATACTGGCATTGTTACAGCAAGACGCAAGTCTTTCTACCGCTGAAATCGCTGATAAAGTAGGGCTATCTCAGTCACCTTGTTGGCGTCGCATCGCTAAATTAGAGCAAGACGGCTACATCAAAGGCAAAGTTGCATTGCTGGATGAGAAGAAACTCGGATTTGATATGTTGGTTTATGCGCATGTTAGGCTTTCAAACCATGGCCGCAACAACCTTGCCGAGTTTGAAAAATTGATCTTAAGTTATGACGAAGTGACAGAGTGCTACTCTATGGCAGGCACCATGGACTTTATGTTGCGTATCATTTCGAAAGGCATTGAAGGTTATGAGCAATTTGTTCGTGATAACTTACTTAATTTAGAGTTCGTCCAAGAAGTACATTCAAATGTTACAATGACTTGCGTTAAGCGCAGCACTTCCTTACCACTTTAATGCAATTTGTTGCCCTGCTTCGTTGGGTAGGGCTTCCCGTCATCTTTTCACCATTGTTCTATACTACAATACAGACCGCTTTATTAAGTTATGTATTGCAAGCGAGTTTGTGATACAGGCTTGTATCTTATTTGTTAAAGGCGCTGCTTTTTGCTAAAATCCGCCGCCTTTGTGTTCATAGTCAATTCACACCAGAGGATATTGATGTTTAATCTTATCAGCAAAGCGCCTAGCTCTGCTAAAAACGATGTACTGTCTGGGCTTACGGTCGCTTTGGCACTTGTGCCTGAGGCTGTGGCTTTCGCTTTTGTTGCACAAGTAGACCCATTAGTCGGTTTATATGCAGCATTTATTGTCGGTCTTGTGACTTCAATCTTTGGTGGTAGGCCGGGTATGATCTCGGGTGCAACAGGGGCTCTTGCCGTGGTAATGGTGAGTCTCGTTATTGATCATGGTGTCGAGTATCTTTTTGCAACTGTATTACTCATGGGGCTCTTACAAATACTCGCAGGTATATTTAAGCTTGGCAAGTTTATACGTATGGTACCGCACCCTGTGATGCTAGGCTTTGTGAATGGTTTAGCCATCGTTATCTTTCTTGCGCAACTTGGTCAGTTCAAAGTACTTAATAGTGAAGGTGAGCTGACTTGGATGCAAGGGGAAACCCTTTATGTGATGGTGGGCTTGGTAGCATTGACTATGGCCATCATTCACTTTCTACCAAAGCTAACAACTGCAGTTCCGTCTAGCCTAGCGGCAATTTTAGTGGTAACTGGTATTGTTATTGGTTTAGATTTAGACGCTCGTAATGTGCTTGATTATCTGAAAGATATGTCAGGTAACGTAGATGCAACGATTGCCGGTGGTTTTCCTGCTTTCCATATTCCAGAAGTTCCTTGGACATTTGAAACATTTAAAATTATCTTCCCATACGCGCTTATCCTAGCGGCGATTGGTTTGATTGAATCTTTATTAACGCTCACGCTAATCGACGAAATCACCGAAACACGTGGTCACAGTAACCGCGAATGTATCGGCCAAGGTGCGGCTAATGTTACTTGTGGTGTGTTTGGTGCGATGGGTGGTTGTGCGATGATTGGGCAATCAATGATCAATATTAATTCTGGTGGCCGTAGCCGTTTGTCAGGTATCACAGCAGCATTATTACTACTTGTATTTATTCTGTTTGCAGCAAGCCTTATTGAGATGATCCCGCTAGCGGCGTTAGTTGGTGTAATGTTTATGGTGGTATTGGGGACTTTTGAATGGTCAAGTTTTAGATTAATTAGAAAGATCCCTAAATCAGATGCATTTGTAATCGTCTTGGTGTCGGGGGTTACAGTGATTACAGATTTGGCCATCGCAGTTTGCGTTGGTGTCATTGTTTCGGCACTGGTATTTGCGTGGGAGCATGCGAAACATATTTACACCAATAATTATATTGATGAGCAAGGCTCAAAAGTGTACGAATTACACGGACCTCTATTTTTTGGGTCGGTGAAAAACTTTGCAGAGCTGTTTGACGTTAATAATGATCCAGACGACATCATTGTAGAATTTAAACATAGTCGTGTTGCCGATCATAGTGCAATTGAAGCAATAGATACGCTAGCTGAACGTTATAAAAAGGCTGGTAAGACGCTTCATCTTCGCCACTTGAGCCAAGACTGTAAAGTACTGCTAAGTAAGGCTAAAGATCTCGTTGAGTTAGACGGCCAAGCAGATCCTACCTATAAAGTGGCATCTGACAAGCTTGCTTAAGAGCGACAGTTTGAATAGATGAAGATAAATTAACTGGTTAATTTATTTCAAAAAAAGGCACTGAGGTGCCTTTTTTATTTGCGGCAGGGCGTGTAAAAACTGAGACCACCAGCAGTGAATAGAGACGACATGCTGAGATATAATCCAGTTAAGATAGAAGAGGTATAATCATTTTGAAGTGGCAATCACTGGTTGATAACAGGCAGAGATTTTTCTGGGTATTACAAATAGCTGGTTGGCTGGGCTACGCGCTAGTTAACTATATTGGCTCAAAAGTCTTTGAAATGCGGGATATTTATGTATTTGTCATCGCTTTAAATGCCTACGCAGGT
Source organism: Pseudoalteromonas sp. XMcav11-Q (assembly GCF_040104525.1). Taxonomy (NCBI): domain Bacteria; kingdom Pseudomonadati; phylum Pseudomonadota; class Gammaproteobacteria; order Alteromonadales; family Pseudoalteromonadaceae; genus Pseudoalteromonas; species Pseudoalteromonas sp. XMcav11-Q. The sequence goes on along the minus strand of NZ_JBECOX010000012.1, from coordinate 108,652 downwards.
TGTTTGATGACCGTACCGCTACGATACCTCTATCGTAAAATTTGGAATGCAACACCGTTGGTGCTGATATTCGTTGTGTTTACGGCGTCATATGTAACTGGAACACTATGGGCGGTCGTTCAGAAGTTTAATCATTGGGAAATTTATCGTCACGGGTATCGACCTGATGAATGGTTTTATTACTTACAGCAGGGACTAGACTCTGTCTATATCATACTCTGTTGGAGTGGACTGTATTTTGGTATTAAGTATTACCAGTTGTTACAAAGTGAGCGTCAAAAGGCGTTGAAAGCCAATACTATGGCCCATGAAGCGCAATTGAAAATGTTGCGTTATCAACTGAATCCGCATTTTCTATTCAATACCCTTAATGCAATTTCGACGCTTATATTGGTTGAAGAAAATAAAGATGCGAATCAAATGGTCTCAAGGCTCAGTGATTTCTTGCGCCATACATTAAATACAGATCCGATAAAAAAGGTACCGCTTGAGCAAGAGTTACATGCGTTGAGACTGTACTTAGAAATTGAAAAGGTCCGTTTTGATGAGCGCTTATCTATTGAGCTTGATGTGACAGAAGAGGCTGAACAGGCGTTGGTACCTAGCTTGATCCTACAACCACTCATTGAAAACAGCATTAAATACGCAATTGCCCATATGGAGCATGGCGGCAAAATTGAAATAAAAGCGCAGGTGTTTGCCAATGAACTACTCTTGGAAGTAGGAGACAATGGTCCTGGCGCAGAATTGGAAGATGGGCAACTGAAAAGTGCACAGGGAGTGGGTTTAGCGAATACCAAAGACCGTTTAAAAACCTTGTACGAAAACAACTATTCATTTGTGCTCTCGGATAATGAGCCAACTGGTTTGAAGGTAAACATTCGCGTTCCATATGAAAGGGCGAAGAAGTAATGAGCAAAATTAGAACACTAATCGTAGATGATGAACCGTTAGCGAGAAAAGGGCTAGCGGTAAGGTTAAGAGATTTTTCTGAAATTGAAGTTGTAGAATTGTGTGGCAGTGGTCAACAAGCAATCGATCTATGCAAATCTGAGGACATAGATCTGGTCTTTCTCGATATTCAAATGCCGAACATGAATGGCTTTGAAGTAGCGAGAGCGCTGAGTGAAAGTGTTAAACCATTGCCTGCTATCGTATTTGTAACCGCGTTCGACCAATATGCTGTAAAGGCATTTGAGATCCATGCGCTGGATTACATCTTAAAACCCGTTGATGACAACAGATTAAAACAGGCGGTGGAGAAAGTGCAAAGCTATTTAAAAACACAACAAGACAATGCGCATAAGAAAAAGCTAGCCAGCTTTGTTGCAGGGATCACTGGTAATAACTGTGAAGAAATCCTTAAAAAACTTGCAACAGGAGATACAATTGAAGATAAAAAATTCCCGGAGTCGCTCGCGGTAAAAGAGCAGGGTGAAATCATTCGAGTATCTACATCGTCAATTCAGTGGATTGATGCAGCCGGTGACTACATGTGCTTACACTGTAGCGATGGTCAGACTCATATTTTACGTAAAACAATGAAAGATCTAGAACAAGAGTTAGATCCAACGTTATTTGTGCGCGTACATCGCTCTGCAATTGTTAATACTAAGCAGATCAGTAAACTAGTCACACAAAGCAGTGGCGAGTATTTATTGGTACTTGAGAATGGTCAAGAGCTTAAAGTCAGCCGTAGTTACCGTGACAAAGTAAAGGCCGCACTCGCAAGCTAATAAAAGCGCGAGCTAAAGTGATTTGCGCCGTGTTTAGCCTACGGTGACGTAGTGTATTTTATGTGCTTGTACACTTTAGAGTATTCTAAGGAAAGATGAACTAGGCAGCAAGGCTACCTAGTTCAACGCTTTTACACTGTGACGATTTTCAGCGTGTTACTGGCGCCGATAGTTTCCATCTTATCACCGTGTGTGATGATCACTGTGTCGCCTTTTTCCAATGAGCCAGCAGCAACTAGCGTATCAAGCGCTTCGCGAACAGTTGAATCATCTGAGCATTGCGTCGAGTCAAATCTTACCGGATATACACCACGATAGAGTGATGCCTGCCCAAGTGTTGATTGATGGCGAGACAGTGCGTAAATAGGCAATCCAGAACTGATACGAGACATTAATTTTGCGGTATTACCCGATTCAGTTAGTGCGACAATCGCCTTTACTGAATCTAAATGGTTCGCAGCGTACATTGCCGACAGCGCGATAGTTTCACAGGTATCAGCAAAACGGCTGTCTAAACGATGTTTAGAGATATGGATCTGCGGTTGAGATTCAGCACCTAAACACACACGTGCCATTGCCGCGACCGTTTGCTCAGGATAATCACCAGCAGCGGTTTCTGCTGAAAGCATTACCGCATCTGTGCCATCAAGCACTGCGTTTGCAACATCCATAACTTCAGCACGTGTTGGCATTGGGTTGTCAATCATTGACTCCATCATTTGGGTGGCAGTGATCACAGTACGGTTTAGTGAGCGGGCACGGCTGATAATTTGCTTCTGTTTACCAACAAGAGCGGCATCGCCAATTTCTACACCTAAATCACCACGGGCAACCATCACCGCATCAGAAGCCAATACGATATCGTCAATCGCTTCTACGGTTTCAACCGCTTCTGCACGTTCGATTTTTGCAAGTAACTGTGCATTAGAACCTGCTTTCTCCGCCAACCCTCTAACGTAACGCATGTCGTCACCACTGCGAGGGAACGAAACCGCAATATAATCCACACCAATTTCAGCTGCTGTGATCAAATCTTCTTTGTCTTTGTCAGTAAATGCAGGTGCTGTTAAGCCGCCGCCTAAACGGTTGATCCCTTTATTGTTCGACAATACGCCGCCAACTTTAACACTAGTGTGAACCAAGTGACCTTGTACTTCTTCAACAACAAGCTGAATAAGTCCATCGTTTAATAACAGCAAATCACCTTGTTTTACGTCATTCGGTAATTCTTTATAGTCGATACCCACGGCTTCAACGTGACCTTGGCCAGGCTCCATTTTTGCATCGAGCGTGAATTTTACACCCACTTCTAAGAACACTTTGCCTTCTTTAAATGTTGAAACGCGGATTTTAGGACCTTGCAAATCTGCAAGGATCGCTACATTTACACCTAAGCGTTTAGCAATTTCGCGAACGGCTTCGGCTCTATTTTTGTGATCTTGAGCTACACCGTGTGAAAAGTTTAGTCTGACTACGTTGGTGCCGGCACGAATGATTTTTTCTAAGTTGTTATCTCTATCCGTCGCTGGCCCCAGTGTTGCGACGATTTTTGTGCGTCTAAGCATCAGATTCTCCTGTTAGCTTATCAAGGTAAGCAAAAACTTATGAATGTGTTAAAAGTAAATCAAAATTGCTGTTTTTTTACACATGCCACATTGTAAAATCACGATTTAACTAATTAGAGCATAAAGAATTATGCAAAACCCTTTTTAACACTCGAATTAAGTTATATGATCTATATGTCATCATTATGACACCGGTGTCAGTGGCCGTCAATCTCGAATATTCTACCTTACAGCTTAGGGGGACCATTTGAGATTTATCACAAAATTGGTGAATTCGTGCTGCTGTCACTATATTGCTATACAGTGAATTGTGTTAGCTGTCATATTTTGGGGACCGGTATGATACCAGTGAATTGTGTGTCTCGCTGGTCAATCATGGTCGCTCAGGTATAATGCACATACACGAACGCATAAAGTTTTGATGTTACCGAGGAGGAAACTAAATGCAGGTTGCATTAGTTGGTTTGGGTGTGATGGGTAAAAACCTCGCGCTAAATCTAATTGAGAAGGGGATGACCTTAGTCGCTTATGACAAGAACCCCGAAGTAGGTGCGGAATTATTGAGTTGCGCACAGTCGTTAGGTATGGCGGAGCGCTTACACATAGTGTCTGATCTCGGTGATATGATCAGAAGATTAGAGACTCCTCGCTCGATTTTATTACTCGTTCCAGCAGGTGAACTAGTAGATAAAGTTTGTAGCGATTTGGTTGAAGCTGGAGTTGAGAAAGACGATATCATCGTTGACTGTGGTAACAGTAATTACAAAGATGGTATTGCACGTAAATTGAAATATCAGAATAAATTTGAGTTTGCCACTATGGGGATTTCTGGCGGTGCCGAAGGTGCACGCCATGGTCCTGCAATGATGGCAAGTGGTTCAGAAGGTGGCTGGGAGCGTATCGAGCCTTGGTTCGAAAAAGTTGCTGCGAGCTACAACAACGAATCATGTTTCGCGCGTGTAGGGCAATCGGCCAGCGGTCACTTTGTTAAAATGGTGCACAATGGTATTGAGTATGCGTTGATGCAGCTTATTGCCGAGCTTTATCAATTGCTACGCTTGGGGACCGGTCGCTCTCCTAAAGAAGTTGCTGAGATTTTTGAATCTTGGTCTGAAGGTAAATTAAATAGTTATCTACTTGCAATTTCTAGCCACATTTTAAGTCTAGAAACAGATCAGGGCGAGTCTTTAGTCGACCTTATCGACAATAAGGTAGGAGCTAAGGGCACTGGCCTTTGGACGGCGCAAAACGCACTGGAGCTTGGTATTGCCGTACCTTCGCTTGTGGCTGCGGTACAAGCTCGCCATCTCACCAATACTATTGATACTCCAGCTGCAAAAGAAATGACGTATGCGAATAAATCAACGCAAACAATTGAGGTTGATTTAGACGAGTTAAAAGATGCGTTTTATTTTGCCAGTTTGCTATGCTACCGCCAAGGTCTTGCACTGATTAAGGGCGCGTCTCGTGCACACCAATGGAAAGTAGATCTCAATAAAACGCTACAAACCTGGCGTGCGGGCTGTATTATCCGAGCTGATTACTTAGACGATATTGCTGAAGGTGTTGAATTTATCGATTCACTTGAGAAGCCTGCACTTGCACTACGTAGTGTTACAGGTAAAGCGGTGGCGACTGGTTTGTCTTTCCCAGTGCTTGCTGCGACGCAAACTTATATTGCAACACTGAGCACGCCAAGCAACGGACACTTGGTGCAAGCACAGCGTGATTACTTTGGTGAGCACGGTGTAAAGACACACAGTGGTGAAACTTGTCACCTTACTGATCTTGTCGATATCGAAGCAAAAGTTAGATAATAATCGACGTTCGGAGTAGTTCGAGCTGATTTAAAAGCCGTGGTGAAGATATCACGGCTTTTTTGTTGCGATACTTTTCGCTTTATTGATATCGATTACTATCGAGTTAGCTCGCCGCGCAGATTGTCTTGCATCAAATGGCGGATCGTTTCTAGCTCAAGCTGCTGGCTAAATAAATAGTGTAGCTTTGTTAAGCACGCTTCTAGTGTCATATCGTAGCCACTGATCACACCACAGTTTAATAACGCATTTCCTGTCGCGTAGCCGCCCATATTCACTTTTCCTTGAATACATTGGGTGAGGTTGATAATTACCACTCCGCGATCGCTGATTGCTTTAAGCTCAGTTAAAAAATGCTCGTCTTGTGGCGCGTTACCAACACCAAAGCTCAATAAGATTAATGCTTTCATCTCACCACGCATTAGGTTCTTAAGGATTTCTGTTGAGATCCCAGGATACAAATGCATTACCGCGATAGGTTGAGGTGAAATCTTGGTGACTTGCAAGCTTTGCTCAACGTAAGGGCTTAGCTTCCCTTCGATCAGCTGAATATTGATCCCAGCTTGTGCCAGCGGCGAAAGGTTTGGAGAGGCGAATGCATCGAAGCCATCAGCATGAGCTTTGATTGCTCTATTACCGCGGTAAAGTTTATTGTTGAAAAACAAACTCACTTCGGCGATAGGGTAGTTAGCAGCCAAATACATCGCGTTTAACAGATTCACTTGACCATCAGAGCGCAGTTGTGACAACGGAATTTGAGAGCCGGTCACTATCACAGGTTTAGTTAAGTTCTCAAACATAAAGGATAGCGCAGAGGCAGTATAGGCCATGGTATCTGTGCCATGGAGCACCACAAAACCATCGTAGTCGTGATATTTTGATTGAATGTCATCCGCGATAAGCTGCCAGTGATGCGGTGACATATCTGACGAATCAATTAACGGGCAATATTCATGAATATCAAAAAGCGGCATTTCATCGCGAGTAAACTCAGCGTTATTTTTTACCGTATCTGTTAGATATCCCGCAACCGGAACGTAACCGCGACTGGATTGCTTCATACCAATGGTACCACCGGTATAGGCGATATATATTTTTTTTCTTTTCATAAAAAAGCCCAGAATAAAATCTGGGCTCAGTATAACAATTACAGCACCACAATTGCAGTGCTTAATCGATTTTACTCAGGTGAAACGTTACACACTAAGCAAAGCGTATAGACATGGTTAGGGTCGTTAAGCTGGCCTAACATTTGAGTTTGTAGTGCTATTGTATTGCTAACGCTGTCTAGGGCATTTAATGCAGTTTTTGCGAATATTGATTGCTCAGGTACAAGGGCACTAATGGCACTTTGCACCATAGACGCACCAAATAATTGCTGCATCAGCTTTTCTTGCTCGGTGAGTGTTTGTTCAATAGTGATAACATCATACATCTCTAAATTAGCAAGACTTGCAGCCGCTTCAATGGCATCATTTTTGTTACCTAACTTATCGACTAGGCCAAAATCAAGCGCCTGAGTTGCTAGCCATACTCGTCCTTGCGCAACCTCATTAACCGCTGACTTATCAAGGTTTCGTTCGGTTGCAACCATGGAAATAAATTTATCATAGGCATCTTCAACGCCCATTTGGATTAGATTTTTATAGCCACCATCTATCCCTCTGAATGGAGATTGGCCTTTTAGTTCGGTTGTCGCGACACCATCAGAGTATATTCCTAATGAGTTTGCTGCATTTTCAAAGGTCATTATCATGCCAAATACACCAATAGAACCCGTGATAGTGCTTGGCGATGCCCAAATTTCATTAGCTGATGCCGCAATCCAATAACCGCCGGAAGCTGCAACTGAACCCATTGATGCTATCACGGGTTTTCCTGCGGCCTTTAGTGCAATAACTTCATTACGAATGGTTTCAGAAGCAAACATGCTACCACCGCCAGAGTCAATTCTTAATACAACGGCTTTCACTTTGTCGTTAAGGCGAGCCTTCTTAAGTAGTGCTGCTGTTGAATCGCCACCAATAGCTCCCGCTTTACGCTTGCCATCAGAGATTTGACCTTTAGCAACAACCACAGCGACTTTCTCGGTAAATGGATTTTCTGCAAACTCTTTAGGCGGTAACGTCGATAGATATTGACTGAACGAGACCTGTTTAAAAGATTTTCCCTTTGCATCAAGACCAACTTCATCGATCAGTTTCTGAGCAAATGCTTGATTGGTGGTTAATGCATCGACCCATTGGTTGTCGATAGCATATTTGGCGGAATCGCCTTGTGCAGCTTCCATTTTGTCTGTTAATGCTGCGAAGGTTTCATCAAAATTAGCCACATCAAAACCGCGGTTTTCGGCTACTTCTGTTTTATATTGTGTCCAAAGCGGGGTGATCCATCCAAGATTTGATTCTTTTGCTTCTGGTGACATATCGCTGCGAATATAAGGTTCAACGGCCGACTTGTATGTACCAACGCGGAAAATATGCTGCGTAACTTTAAGCTTATCAAGCGCCTCTTTGAAATACAGCGGGTACATGCCAAAACCGGTGATGTTAACCCCACCGTAAGGATGTAGAGAAATTTCATCGGCTACTGAGGCGAGATAATATTGAGCTTGAGTGTAATAAGCGCCGTGAGCATAGATTTTTTTGCCCGCAGCTTTGAATTGCGCGAGCGCGTCTTTGATATCTCGTAATTTGTCGAGATGGGCGCTATGAAGACGTTGTAAATCAAGATACATCACTGTAATGCGGTCATCTTGAGCTGCTTTATTGATAACATCAATGACATCATCTAACAAAATTTCACTTGGCTCTTCTGAATCGGCGAAAGCATCACTCATGGCCGCCTCAACTGGGTCAACATAGGTCAATTGTTCGACTATGATACCGTTTAGGTTTAAACGTAATACGCTTTTACTTTCGACCTCAACCTGATCCTCACCAGATACAATGCTTATCACTATGGCGATAAGAATGAATAAAAACAGCAGATTTAGAATTAATCGCCTAGAAAAGTTCAGTGTGGCCCAAATGCCCTTAAAAATATTCGCTATCAGTTTCAAAATGATCCCTTATGCTTAACTTCAATACAACTCTATACATTTATCATATATCAGAGCGAGTTTCATGAATAATAGAAAAACGTAACGAAGTATTTTCATGATTGAAATATCGCCAATGCTGCCAAATTCGTTAATTTCTTTCTTCTTAAGACTTGCCAAATAATAAAAAAACGTTAATGTTCACAGGTAAGACCAGTTTTGTGGGGCGGCAAATGTTAGAACAAGAACTACAACTTAAACATACCAGTTTGCGAAATCGCTTGGTAATGGGATCAATGCATACCGGGCTTGAAGAAGGGTGGCACAACCGAAAGCGGCTCGCTGCATTTTATGAAGAACGAGCAAGAGGTGGAGTGGGCCTGATCGTAACTGGTGGTTACAGTCCAAACCTACGTGGTAAGTTGACACCAATTTCTTCTTCTTTTAACTCGTTATACGATGTAATTAAACACAAAGCATACACCGAGGTAGTACATAAACACGGCGGCAAAATTTGTCTACAGTTACTACATGCTGGGCGCTATGCTTATCATCCATTCAACACTGCACCTAGTGCGATCAAAGCACCGATTAATCCATATAAACCAAAAGCAATGAGCTTAAGTGCCATCAAAGGTACGATTAAAGACTTTGCTCACTCAGCTAAGTTGGCCGAAAAAGCAGGCTACGATGGTGTGGAGATCATGGGTTCAGAGGGCTATTTAATCAATGAGTTTATGGCGGGTCATACCAATAAGCGCACTGATGACTATGGTGGTAGCTTAGAAAACAGAATGCGATTGGCAACAGATATTGTAAAAGCGGTTAGAGCGAAAGTGAGCGATAAGTTCATTATCGTTTTTCGCCTGTCGGTCATGGACTTAATCCCAAATGGCTCAACTCCAGAAGAAGTTGTGCTTCAAGCCAAAGCTTTGGTCGCGGCAGGTGTGGATATTCTTAACACCGGTATTGGTTGGCATGAGGCGCGCGTTCCAACAATTGCATCAATGGTGCCTCCTGGTGCCTACCGTGAAGCGTCACATAGGCTAAAACAGGCTGTCGATATACCCGTTGTAGCAGTAAATAGGATTAACACGCCAGATCTTGCTAATGACATTTTAGCCAAAGGTGATGCCGACCTTATTTCTATGGCGCGTCCATTGCTGGCTGATCCTGAATTCTTTAACAAATATCAAGAGCAGCGCTCGGAACAAATCAATATTTGCATCGGCTGTAATCAGGGTTGTTTAGACCACGTATTTAAAGGTAAACGAGCAACATGTTTGGTAAATCCACAAGCCGGATTTGAATTGGATTATCCACTTCAGAGTGCCCAAAGGAAAAAACAAGTACTCGTTGTTGGGGCAGGACCTGCTGGGTTGTCTGTAAGTTACTATCTCGCTAAAAAAGGCCACCAAGTTAAGTTGATTGATAAAGGTAGCGAGCTTGGTGGTCAGTTTAATTTAGCGATGCGAATACCAGGTAAAGAAGATTTCCAACATACGCTTAAATACTATGTCAGCGAAATAAATCGCTTGGGCGTTGAGCTTTGCTTAAATACACCATACGAAGAAACAATGGCAAACGCGTTTGATGATGTGGTATTTGCAACGGGAGTAAGCCCACGTATGTCGAAAATAGAATGCGCAGATGGGAAACGTGTGTTTGCCTATGACGAAGTGATTAAAGGTGAAGTAGAATTAGGTAATAAAATTGCTATTTTAGGTGCCGGTGGTATTGGCTTTGACATGGTAGCGTTTTTAACTGAACAGCGAGAACAAACGATCCCTGATTTTAAATCTCAATGGGGAATAGAATGCGAAGCGCAGCCTTCACAAGAGCAAAGGCCGATTTATATGTTAAAACGCTCTGAAGGACGTTTTGGTAAAGACTTAGGTAAGACCACCGGTTGGATCCACAGAGCCGTTGCAAAACACCACAATGTTCAGCAAATTGCAGAATGCGAATATATCAGCTTTGATAATCAAGGTTTGACCGTAAGAGTTGCGGGTGAAGAGCAACTGTTAGATGTCGATACGGTCATTGCTTGTATTGGACAAGTTTCTAACGATAGCTTGTTCGATAAAGAGGTGCTACCTGAAAATCAGCACGTTATCGGTGGGGCTAAACTGGCGGCAGCGATTGATGCTAAGCGAGCGATTGCAGAAGCCCTTCAGGTAGCAAGAAAGATCTAACGAAATAACCCAACCCAATCTGCGGTCTATACTGATAATTCAAACATCAACTATGGATCGCATATGCTTGCCAACCTACTAAAGCCGTATCGGCAACTACAACATTTATCTCAACATTTTTCTGGTATCGCGCCATTACTCATGCGCCTTATTCTCGCGCCAGTTATGATCATTGCAGGTTACAATAAATTAAATTTGGCTAATCCGGACGCGACATTTTTACAACGCCTCCTCGCCGATCCCGATATTGTCGCATGGTTTGGCAATAGTGAATGGGGCTTAGGTTTACCTTTTCCTGACTTACTTGCCTTTCTTGCCGCTTGGACAGAGTTTTTAGGTGGTTGGTTGATTTTGCTTGGCTTGCTTACGCGTTTAGTGTCTATACCGCTCATGGTGACTATGGTCGTTGCTGCAACGACGGTGCATTTGGAGCATGGCTGGTTTTCGGTAACGCCAACAAACCCAGACACCAGCGCCGCTAAAGTATTAGACTGGCTTGGCTTTGACGAAGCTAAAGTGAGCTTAGAAAATAGCGTAGCAGCGAAGCAACGTTTGGATTCAATTAAAGAGATAGTCGAAGAAAATGGCAGACCAAATTATCTCTATGAAAAAGGCAATATTGTTATTTTAAACAATGGAATTGAATTTGCGGCAACTTACTTTGTATTACTACTTTCACTATTTTTTACCGGTGGTGGACGTTATGTCAGTGCTGACTATTGGTTGAGGCTACTTATTGATAGGAAACAACGCAATTTACTTCCAGAGTAAAACGAAATATTGCAAGGATGCTATCCAGAAATCCGTGATGTCACGTGGTCGAATTTAAGGGAAAATGATAGACTACAAGCCACGTAATACCAATTTGCTTAAGTATTTGGTCTATTTCGAGACACGTATTAAGTCAAATTGGTATAATTCACGGCCATTTTGAAGGCACAACACGGGATGAGTTAATGGACGCCATAGAATTACTCTTAACACGCCAGTCAGATAGCAATCTGTCTTTTCCTGGACCTAATCCAGCTCAGTTAGAAATCATTAAAAAAGCAGCACTAAAAGTGCCAGATCATGGTGGCTTAACACCGTTTAGATTTATTACAGTTGAAGAAAAAGGCCGCGAAAAGCTAGGTGAAATCTATTATCAAGCGGCGGTGAAAGAGCTGCAAGAGCAGCGGGTGATAGATAGAGCGAGAGAGCTACCAGAGCGCGCGCCTATGTTGATCATCGCAGTATCTCCTTATCAAGAACATCCAAAAGTGCCTCGTATTGAGCAAATTCAAAGTGCCGGTTGTAGTGTACTTGCTATGCAGCAAGCCGCTTTTGCACAGGGGTTGTCTGGTGTGTGGCGAACGGGTTACTTTGCCCAGAGTCCAGAAGTGAAAAAGCAACTTGGTCTCGATGAAAAAGATGAGATCGTTGGCTATCTTTATTTAGGTACGCCTACGGTGCAGTGTACAAAGCCAGTAAGGCATAAACCAGAAGATTTCTTTAGCAGTTTATAAGGATACGCAGCCATGGCACTACATGTAATTGATCACCCATTAGTTCAGCATAAACTTGGACTCTTGCGAGAGCAGGGGATATCAACCAAAAACTTTCGCGAAATTGTCTCAGAAGTTGGCAACTTACTCACTTACGAAGCAACAAAAGATTTGACGTTGAGCGATCAGGTCATCTCTGCTTGGGACGGTAACGAATTAACAGTTAAAAGGCTGACAGGCAAAAAGATCACCTTGGTGCCAATTTTAAGAGCCGGTTTGGGAATGCTAGATGGCATACTGCAATTGATCCCAGCAGCTAAAGTAAGTGTTGTGGGTTTACAGCGTAACGAAGAAACACTTGAGCCAGTGCCTTATTTTGAGAAGTTGGTGGGCAATATCGATGCTAGACTCGCTTTGGTTATTGATCCAATGCTGGCAACGGGTGGCTCACTGATTGCTACTATCGACATGCTAAAAAAAGCAGGTTCAAAAGAGATCAGAGCGATTGTGCTGGTAGCTGCGCCTGAGGGAGTAAAGTTAGTGGAAGAAGCGCATCCTGACGTTGAAATATACACGGCAGCATTAGATAGCCACTTAAATGAGAAAGGATATATAGTCCCTGGGCTTGGTGATGCCGGTGACAAAATCTTTGGTACGAGAACCTAGCAGGTTTAGTGATTAACAGATTTTGTTTTTTGATCTAAAACAATGATACAAAAAAATATGGTAGTAAAAACATGCCTTCCGCTCTATTTTTGTTAAAACAACAAAATAATATTAAGGATAGACGATGTATTTGCTACGTATTTTTTTGTGGCTAAGCTGCATTTCTGCTTCAGCAAGCGAGCTCCCCAGCATTGAAAAAATAGAAACATTTGCAACCAACTATCATCTCAATCTCAACATACATACACAAACAAGCAATCTATCTGGCAGCGCAACGATAACGGTTAAAAATCAAGGAACAACACCAACTAGAGTAATCCCATTAAGACTTTATCGCTTGCTTAGTGTTGTCGATATCACTTCGGAAGCGGGTAAGTCCCTCAACTATACACAAGGAGTAGTAAGTAATATAGATGACTCACTATTTCAGTCTAATTATATTAAATTATCGTTATCTGAGGCGCTCCAACCCGATCAACAAACAACTTTTACTGTTAATTATTCTGGCCATATAAAGGGGTATGTAGAAACTGGGATGGCTTATATTAAAGATGACATCACCCCTTTGTTTTCTATTATTCGTATGGACGCATATGCTTATCCGCTCATCACAGTGCCTGATGATAGGGTCAATCGCGCGTCACGCTTTTGGCAGAAGCTGTATAACTACACCGCTAGCATCGAAGTGGATAGCGGCTTAGTAGTAGCAAATGGTGGAATTTTACTAGGCGTAACAGAAACCGATCAAGGACGAAAGGTTTATTCATACAAAAACCAGAAACCCTCATGGAGAATGGACTTCATGGTCGCACCATATACCGTGACAAAAGGGCATGGCTTTAAGCTATTTACGTTACCGGGAAATAAATATGCAACTGACTATATGGAAAAGGCAAAACAAACTATAACATTGTATGAAAGTTGGTTTGGTCAACGTCAAAGCACTGGTGAGTTTAGCTTTATAGAGATCCCAAAGGGGTTTGGTGCTCAAGCTGATGTTACCGCAATTATTCAAGACAGCGAGGGGTTTGTGGAGGTAACTCGTTTGTATCACGAACTGAGTCATCTATGGGACCCACGTTCGAATGAAAGCTACTCACCACGCTGGAATGAAGGTAAGGCTACCTTTTTAGAATATTTAACGGATTCACGGCTGAATAAAAGGGTGTCTTTAAGCTCGCATATGACAAACGTACTAAAACGAGCAAAAAACCAGTTCGTTAAACAGCCTAAATATTTAACGACTGCGTTTGAAGAGTATGGAAAAGCTGGGCTTAATGCCTATTCGGTAGGGGCGCTATTTTTTGCGCTTTTGCATCATGAGCTAGGAGAGGAAAGGTTTAATCATTTACTACGTACTTTTTATGCAGCACATGTTAAAAGCGGAGCATCAACAGGCGACTTTATCCTTGCACTGCGTGATTTGAAAGATCCTAACATTGATTGGATATTATCTCGTTGGGTGAATAGCCATAGGTTCACGCTTGATATTTTAGACGCTACCAACTTTGAGAACTTCATCACGTTGAGTATAAGAAGTAGTAAAATATAAATAATCCAAATAAAAAAGCTACCCACAAGAGGTAGCTTTTTGGCTTCTATAAAAGAAAGGAATCGGTATTAAAAGTAGCCTCTGATACCAAGCTTGATATTACGACCTGGAAGAGGGGCTTGCTCTTTGATAAACGAGCTATGCACAAAGCCTAGCTCATCTGTTAGGTTATCAAGGTTAACATAACCAACCATGTCACTGCCCATAAACTCAAAGTCATAGTTAAACGACATATCCACTAACGTATAGCCCTTAGTTTCACTTTCATAGCTCGCGATGTTGTCTTGCTTGAAGTAATGTGTCACCGTGAAGTTAGCTGTTAGGTTCTCGTAACTGTGTTCGTAATCGAGACCTAGCTTGTTGCTTGGAATACGTGGTAAATATTCGTCGTTATCTAACTTCGCTGTCAGCGAGTCACCAAACACTTTGACGCGTGCAAAGTTGCTTAGTTTGTAATGGGCATCAAACTCAAGGCCGTATAGCTTGGCATCACTGCTTTCAAACTTAAACACCGGAACAGCGCCTTCATGTGCATGATCCGCCACTTCTAAACCGTGCTCTGGACTATAGATATAGTCTGTTAATGCCTGATAGTAGAAGTTTTCGATGTCGTTATAGAAGAAATTAACGGTATAGCCAAAGTTACCTGAGAACTTTCTAAAGCTAATGTCTAGGTTGTTTGATGTTTCTTGTTCGATATCTTGCGGCTCAAAGTGTAAATGATCACCTTCTAGCTCATAACCAAGCCCTAGTTCATAGGTGCTGGTTGCGATATGAATGCCATTTGAAAGCAATTCGGCGGTTAATGGTGCGCGCTCCGAGCGAGACAGCGAAACAGCGACGTTTTGGCCTTCAGCAAAGTCGTACACGCCACCAATAGACAAGCTTAGATTGGTCATTTCCAGGTCATAAGAAATAAACCCATTATCTAAGTTACCACCATGGCCGTGGTCGTGATCATGATCGTGTTCACCTTCATGGTTATGATCTTCTTCGTACGCTTCCAGTTGATTGCCTTTGCTTGATAACTGGTAGTCTTCAATACGAGCACCTAACTCAAGTGTGAAGTCTCCAAAACGACGTTCTTCAAGGATGTAAAGTGCGTGCGTTTTGGTATTGGTCGATGGCGTGAAAGCTTCTGCACCGTTTGCGGCGTAATCGCTGTCGGAGAAATGATAACCAACAGTGCCGTGCCACTCTCCTAAGCGGTGCTCTGCCGTTAAGCGTAACTCAGTTGTATCATTTTCAAATACAGTACCTATGTTTCCATCTTCAATTTCAGCGTGTTCGTAATCGGTGTAGCCGACACGTAGGCCAACAGATTCAAGCCAGTCACTGTGTACTGCATAATTTACAAGCCCTTGCCAACGGTCTTGTTTTACTCGAGCAAATACGGATTCTTCTTCGTGGTCATGCCCTTCCTCTTCATGCTCGTGATCATGGTCATGACCAATATGAGAGTGAGCAGGAATACCATAGTCCGTATCAACACGGCCATAAGAGAAACCAACGGTCAGATGATCGCCAACGTAACTTGTACCTAAGTTAAATTGCTCAGAATCGATAAAGGTATTGTCGACGCGATTGGCGTACTCTGTTTCATGCTCTTCTGCCTCGTGGGCATGATCTTCGCCTTCATGTTCATGCTCGTGTTCTTCATGTTCGTCGTGTGGAAGCGCGAAATTAGGGGTTTCATAATCACCACCTTTACGCTTAACGCCATCGAAATGGAAGTTAAATCCGTCAAAGCCGGATTCTAATAATACCGCAAAGGTATTGGTATTTGAGTTGGTATCATGGCTATAGTCGGCAGCGCCCTGAAGGCTATCGATCACGTCTGTCGGAATACGATTATCAACAACATTAACCACACCACCGATTGCACCTGAGCCGTAAAGTAGGGTTGCAGGACCTCTTAGCACTTCAATTTGCTGCGCAGCCAGCGAGTCATTAGTGTTGGCGTGATCTGGGCCAACGCGCGAGGCATCGCTACTGTCTAACCCGTTTTGCGTGATTTTAACCCGAGGACCATCTAAACCACGGATGATAGGGCTTGAACTCACCGGACCAAAGTAACTAGCATTGATCCCTGGTTGGCCTTTTAGTGTTTCACCCAGTGTTGGTTTGGCACGGTTTTTTAGCTCATCCCCACTTAATACACTGACCGGAGAGGTCATTTCCATACTATTTTTATGTAGGGCAGAAGAGTAAACAACAATGCTCTCAACAGATGTTGGTTTTAGTTCGACTCGAACAAATCCTTGGGCTTCATCTACATCTACACGTTTATCAAGATAATTAGGCTTAGTAACGTGTAATTGAGAATCAGCATCTATTGCAATGGTAAATTGGCCATTCTTATCTGATTTAACTGACTTGCTTTTGCCATGAAGATGGATGGTTACATTACTAAGTGGTTGATTGTTTGCGTCAACAACTTTACCTGTTAGTTGTGCAGCATAAGCTGGCGCTGCACCTATTATTGAAATTAATGCGCTGGCGATAAGAGACTGCTTAAACATATTTTTATTACCACGAGTTAGGTTATGTATTGAACGAGTGAGCTGTTCGACTAATAGAGTGATAATATAACACTACAAATTTTGCGGATCAATAACGTTATACTATAACTTAGTTATTGTTGAAATTAGAATTACAGCTATAGTTAAGAAACAAGCTAAAGTGAGCACAACATAATGAACAAGCCATTTGTTTTCAAGGCAAGGATTAAGGTTGCTGACTTATTTCACCATAGCCACCATGAAGAAGCGTTTACTACCGCCATGTTGTCAAAAGAAAGTAGCGAGCATTTTGCGATGAAACTGCTTGGGATATGCGCACTGTCTTTTGATAAGCCGGCAAAGTGGAGCAAGGCGGAGAAAAAACATTGGCCGGACGTATGGCTAGAAGACGACAACGACCAGGTTGAAGTCGCTTTGTTTATTGGTACCTTAGAGGTCGATGAGATACTCAAGTATGAAAAGCTTTATGCTAAGGTTGTAGTGTTGTGTGCTGACGGTGAGCAATGGTTTGAAGAGCGTCGAGCGCAATTACAGTTTATTGGATCTTTCTCTGTGTTTAGTATTCCCACGGACTTTGTAGCTGAATTGTGTGAAATGCTGACGCGAAGTTTACATTGGGACGTGATTTTTGAAAATGGGGCGATGAGTGTTACTGATAGTGAACACTACATTCGTACTCAAATTACCAAGCTGATTTAACGCACTAGTTAACCTAAACTCGGGATAACGGCTGCTAGAGAACAAGTTGTTATGTCGCGGATTTTGGTTATTTACGGCAACTCTATTTTAATATGGCTTGTGGGTCTGCTACAGCACAATAAAATTTCCCCATCTCTCACAAAAGCAAGCGGCTCGTTCGCGTACTGTGTTTGTCCTTCAATGAGCTTGGCGCGGCAGGCGCCGCAAAAACCCTCGCGGCATTGATAGGGGACTTCAATATTTGCGGCTTCAAGGGTTTCGAGTATCGAAGACGAAGAAGCCACATATTCCAGTGGCTCCTCAATATTCTCAACCTGAATTAGGAAGGATGGCTTTTCAACCATTACAGGTCGAAATCGCCAAAGTCAGAGGCATCAACTTCAGAGTCGATTTGTCCAACAAGGTATGAGCTGATCTCAGCTTCCTGTGGTGCAACTTGAACATTGTCAGAAACAAGCCAAGCATTGATCCACGGAATCGGGTTCGATTTGGTCTCAAATTGCGTTGGTAAACCAACCGCTGACATACGAATATTTGTGATGTACTCAACGTATTGACACAAAATATCTTTGTTTAGTCCAATCATTGAACCGTCTTTAAACAGATACTCAGCCCATTCTTTTTCTTGCTCAGCTGCTTCAACAAACATCTTAATCGCTTCGTCACGGCATTGTGCTGCCACGATAGACATTTCAGGGTCATCTTTGCCTTCTTGCATGATATTCAGCATGTGCTGTGTGCCAGACAAATGAAGCGCTTCATCACGAGCAATTAGCTTGATGATCTTTGCATTACCTTCCATAAGCTCTCGCTCAGCAAAAGCAAACGAGCAGGCAAAACTCACGTAGAAGCGAATAGCTTCTAAGATGTTTACTGACATGATGCAAAGGTACAGAAGCTTTTTCAGTTCAAACAAGTTTATGACGACCGTTGTGCCGTTAATTTCATGCTTGCCTTCACCGTATTGATTATAAAGGCTTACCTTTTCAATCAGTTCGTCATAATACTTGGTCACTGCATCCGCACGTTCAACAATTTTGTCATTGCCCACGATGTCATCAAAGATTAACTCAGGGTTTTGCGTTACATTACGAATAATGTGAGTATAAGAGCGACTGTGAATAGTTTCACTAAATGCCCAAGTTTCGATCCAAGTTTCAAGCTCAGGGATGGAGACGATCGGCAAAAGTGCAACGTTTGGAGAGCGACCTTGCACACTGTCTAGCAATGTTTGATATTTTAGGTTGCTCAAAAAGATATGTCTTTCGTGCTCAGGAAGTGCCTGAAAGTCCAATCTATCCTTACTTACGTCTACTTCTTCTGGACGCCAGAAAAACGATAATTGCTTTTCAATTAGCTTTTCGAAAATAGGGAACTTCTGTTGGTCGTAGCGAGATACATTAACAGTTTGTCCGAAAAACATCGGTTCTTTTAATTGGTCGTTATGATTTCTGCTAAACGTAGAATATGCCATAAATGTGTTACTCAATACCTAAAAAAGCGGGTGATGACCACCCGCATAAAAAGTTATATTTTACAAGCGCCGCCTTCACAACCATCGTCTTCTGCTTCTGGTTTCATCTCATCTTGAGCATCCGAAGCACCGTCGCGGGTGTTATGGTAATAAAGTGTTTTAACACCAAGTTTGTATGCGGTGAGTAAGTCTTTTAGCAATAGCTTCATAGGAACTTTACCTGCTTCAAACTTACTTGGATCATAATTGGTATTTGCAGAGATAGTTTGATCGATGAACTTCTGCATAATACCAACCAGCGCAAGGTAACCATCGTTAGATGGAATATCCCAAAGTAGTTCATAGTTGTTCTTGAGGCGATCGTACTCAGGTACAACTTGCTTCAAGATACCATCTTTACTTGCTTTAACACTGATATGACCACGAGGTGGTTCAATACCGTTTGTCGCGTTTGAAATTTGCGATGATGTTTCAGATGGCATCAAGGCTGACAACGTTGAGTTACGCATACCGTGTTCTTGGATACTTGCTCTTAACGCATCCCAGTCAAGGCGTAATGGCTCTTCACAGACTTTATCAAGGTCACGCTTATAGGTATCTATTGGCATGATACCTTGTGAGTAGGTCGTCTCGTTAAACTTAGGACAAGCGCCGCGTTCTTTTGCCAGTTCATTCGATGCTTTCATCAGATAGTATTGGATCGCTTCAAATGTTCTGTGTGTTAGGCCGTTAGCACTACCGTCTGAGTACTTAACACCATTCTTTGCAAGATAATAAGCAAAGTTAATCACACCGATACCCAGTGTACGGCGTCCCATCGTTGCATTGTACGCAGCAGGAACAGGATAGTCTTGATAGTCTAATAGGTTATCAAGTGCGCGAACCGCAAGCTCTGCTAACTCTTCTAGCTCATCTAAAGACTTGATAGCACCTAAGTTAAACGCTGAAAGCGTACAAAGTGCAATTTCACCTTCAGGGTCATTTACATGGCTTAACGGCTTCGTTGGTAGTGCAATTTCAAGACATAGGTTTGACTGGCGGATCGGTGCAACCTTAGAGTCAAACGGGCTGTGTGTATTACAGTGGTCAACGTTTTGTAGATAAATACGACCGGTGCTCGCACGTTCTTGCGCAAACATTGAGAATAATTCAATCGCCTTAATGCGTTTCTTACGAATAGACTCATCTTGCTCGTACTTAACATACAGTTCTTCGAATTTATCTTGATCTTCAAAGAATGCGTCGTAAAGGCCTGGCACATCTGATGGACTAAAGAGCGTGATATAGTCGTCTTTAATTAGGCGGCTATACATGGTTTTGTTGAACTGCACGCCATAATCTAAATGACGCACGCGGTTTTCTTCAACACCACGGTTATTTTTTAGTACTAATAGGTTTTCAACTTCAAGATGCCAAAGCGGGTAGAATAGGGTCGCTGCACCACCACGCACACCGCCTTGAGAACAGCTTTTAACAGCTGTTTGGAAGTGCTTATAAAACGGAATACATCCTGTGTGGTACGCTTCACCATTTCTGATTGGGCTACCTAGTGCACGAATACGACCTGCGTTAATACCGATACCAGCGCGCTGACTGACGTATTTTACAATCGCAGAAGAAGTTGCGTTGATTGAATCTAGGCTATCAGCACATTCAATCAGTACGCATGAGCTAAACTGACGTGTCGGCGTACGAACACCAGCCATAATTGGCGTTGGTAATGAAATTTTGAATGTTGAAACCGCATCGTAGAATCGCTTAATGTAATCTAGACGTGTTTCTTTCGGGTAGTTTGCAAACAGGCTTGCAGCAACAAGAACATATAAGAACTGCGCACTTTCATAGATCTCACCTGTTACGCGGTTTTGTACAAGGTACTTACCTTCCAACTGCTTAACGGCTGCATAGCTGAAGTTCATATCTCGGCTATGGTCGATGTAGCTGTTTAGCTCATCAAACTCTGCTTTTGTGTAGTCAGTGAGAAGGTGCTGATCATAGCGCTTGTCTTCAACCAGCTTTACCACATGGTCGTGTAAGTGCGGCGGCTCAAAACAGCCATAGGCTTTCTTACGCAAGTGGAAAATAGCCAAACGAGCGGCTAGATACTGATAATCTGGAGACTCTTTTGAGATCAGATCGGCTGCAGCTTTAATAATCGTTTCGTGGATATCACCAGTACGAATACCGTCATAAAACTGGATGTGTGACTTTAATTCAACCTGAGAAACTGAGACGTTATCTAGGCCTTCTGCCGCCCATGTAATGACACGATGGATCTTATCTAGATCTAACGGTTCTTTGCGACCGTTTCTTTTGCATACAGATAGCTGTTGGTTCATGTTATGTGCCTGTATTCCTTAGGAACGCGCTTTAGATATCGCACGAATATAAAATTGTTTAGCAAACCACCACTATATATGGTGCCCTAGTGGCTAGGGATCACAAGATAGTGGGGTTGACGTGAATTTGCAAGAGAACAACTCGGACAGAATTGTGGATAAGTTTGGGATAATTTATTTATGTAAGTATCCACTAACCTATGACAATCCACTTATCTGCCCACAAAGAAAAATCAACAAAAAGATGATGCTTTTCAGCAAAAATAAAAAAAAATTCTAACTGATTTTTTTCTACACAAATTCGTATCTATTATAGCAAAAACACAATATATGGTGTTTTATTTTTTTATCGACACTAAATATGCGATAACGTGTCTAATGGGTTAGTAAGATAGAGATCCGCATGCCAAGACTTAGCTTCGGATTCAGATGGAATGAATCCCCACATTGCTGCTGCACTAATCATTTTTGCGGATTTTGCAGCAATAATGTCTCGCTCAGCATCACCAACATAAATACACTGCTCAGGTGACACCCCCAATTTTGACGCCACTAACAGTAAAGGCTCGGGATGAGGTTTGGCCACCGCCAGTGTATCTCCGCATACTACTGTCTCGATCTTTGCAAGTTCAGGGATCTGTTTTAGTAGCGGAAGCGTTAAAAACTCAGGTTTGTTCGTCATGATCCCAACCTGAATCTCTTTTTCTAAAAGTGCCGCTAATAACTCACCAATTTGCGCAAAGCATTGGGAATGTACTGATAAATTCTCCAGGTAGTAGTCGAGTACACCCTGCCGTAATATTTGAATGTCGTAGTGCTTTAATGACTCACCAAATCCTACTTGCAACATCGCTGCTACGCCGTTTGAAATCGCACTGCTATAAACCTGTTTGCCGACAATAGGCATTTTATTAGCAGCTAAAACGTGGTTTAGTGCGGCTCCTAAGTCATCACTGGTATCCAGCAAGGTGCCGTCTAAATCAAATAGTACCGCCTGGATCATGCCAGCTTCTCAAAGTGTAGAATGTAGTTAACTGAAACGTCTTTAGTTAAGGTAAATGTTTTGCCGATAGGGTTGTAGTTAATCCCTGTCGCCGCCCTAACTTTGAGGTCGTATTTTTCAGCCCAATCAATTAAGGTCGAAGGGCGAATAAATTTATCATGCTCATGCGTGCCTTCAGGAACCATTTTAAGCAGTTTTTCTGCGGCGACGATAGCCAGTAAATACGCTTTTGTAGTTTTGTTTAAGGTAGAAAAAAATACATGACCGCCGGGCTTAACTAGCTGTGCGACTGAACGAATAATGGATTCTGGGTCTGGTACGTGTTCTAGCATTTCCATGCAAGTTACTACATCGAACTCACCTTGGTGCATGGCTGCGAATTCTTCCGCTGGCACTTTTTGATAGTCTACGTTAACGCCGACCTCTAATGCGTGGAGCTTTGCGACGTTAAGCGGCTCTTGCCCCATATCGATACCGGTTGCATTTGCACCCAGCTTAGCCATGCTTTCTGTTAAAATCCCGCCACCACAACCGACATCTAATACTGTTTTTGCGAATAGGCCTTCACACTTATCGTTAATAAAGTCCAACCTCAACGGGTTAATGTCGTGTAATGGTTTAAATTCTCCCTCTCGGTCCCACCAGCGCTCTGCTATTTCTTCAAATTTAGCGATTTCATTAGGGTCTACATTTTGATGTTCGGTCATAAAAAACTTCCTCGTCGAATTGAGCGCATTATAAAGGGGATTAGATAAAAATAGCACCTGTAAAACGGTAAAAAGTGTGTTAGCATACTTGACGAATTTTATAATAAACAAAGCCCCCGCTGATACTCTGAGGCAATTCGGCTATTTTTTGAAGTGCGTTTAATTGGCGCTTCAGCAGAAAAAGCAATTTGCTATTCAGATAGCATCTCAACACAAGTTGTAGTGTGACACAAAAGGGGTGGACACTGAAGGAAAGTGGAGTCAAATGTCTGATCTCGCCAATGAAATCCTGCCAGTCAATATCGAAGATGAATTAAAAAATTCATACCTAGATTATGCAATGAGTGTAATCGTAGGTCGTGCATTACCTGACGTACGTGACGGCCTAAAGCCTGTTCACCGTCGTGTATTGTTCGCGATGAATGAACTTAAAAATGACTGGAACAAACCTTATAAAAAGTCAGCTCGTGTAGTTGGTGACGTAATCGGTAAATATCACCCGCATGGTGATAGCGCGGTTTACGATACTATTGTACGTATGGCTCAGCCTTTCTCTCTACGCTATATGCTCGTAGATGGACAAGGTAACTTTGGTTCTGTCGATGGTGACTCTGCAGCTGCGATGCGTTATACCGAAGTACGTATGGCGAAAGTCGCTCACGAGTTACTTGCTGACCTTGAAAAAGAAACCGTTGATTATGTACCAAACTACGATGGTACAGAGCAAATTCCAGATGTGTTACCAACTAAAGTGCCTAACTTATTGGTGAATGGTTCATCTGGTATTGCGGTTGGTATGGCGACCAATATTCCACCTCACAACTTAACTGAGGTGATCAATGGCTGTTTGGCTGTGATCCAGAATCCAGACATCACCATTGAAGAGTTAATCGACTATATTCCGGGTCCTGATTTCCCGACTGCCGCCATCATTAGCGGTAAAAACGGCATCGAACAAGCCTATAAAACAGGCCGTGGTAAGATCTATATCCGCGCGAAAGCTGAAATCGAAGTCGATGAGAAAACAAACAAAGAAACCATCATCGTTCATGAAATTCCTTACCAAGTTAACAAAGCAAGACTAATCGAAAAAATTGCAGAGCTTGTTAAAGATAAAAAGGTTGAAGGGATCAGTGCACTACGCGACGAGTCGGACAAAGACGGTATGCGTATTGTTATTGAAATCAAACGTGGTGAAGTCGGTGAGGTTGTACTAAACAACCTATATGCTCAAACACAACTACAAACTGTGTTTGGCATCAATATGGTTGCACTAGACAACAACCAGCCTAAGTGTTTCAACCTGAAAGAAATGCTTGATGCGTTTATTATTCACCGTCGTGAAGTTGTAACGCGTCGTACTGTATTTGACCTGCGTAAGGCAAGAGACCGAGCGCACACGCTTGAAGGCCTCGCAATTGCGCTAGCTAACATTGACCCAATCATTGAGCTTATTCGTAAGTCACCAACACCAGCGGAAGCGAAAGCGGCGCTAACTGCGCGAGCTTGGGATCTTGGTAACGTTAAATCAATGCTTGAGCGCACTGGCGAAGAAAATGTTGCGCGTCCAGATTGGTTAGCGGAAGAATTAGGGATCCGTGATGGTCAGTATTATTTGTCTGAGCAACAAGCCCAAGCAATCCTAGACTTAAGACTACACAAATTAACAGGTCTTGAGCACGAGAAAATTCTAGCAGAATACAAAGAACTACTCGATCTTATCGCTGAGCTACTGTACATCCTTTCTACTCCAGAGCGTTTGATGGAAGTGATCCGCGATGAGTTAGTTGAAATCAAAGAAACGTATGGTGATGAGCGTCGCACAGAGATCACTGCTGCTGCGCACGATATCAGTTTAGAAGATTTGATCAACGAAGAAGACGTTGTCGTTACGCTTTCTCATGAAGGCTACGTGAAATATCAACCTCTTAGTGATTACGAAGCTCAGCGTCGTGGTGGTAAAGGGCGATCTGCAACTAAGATGAAAGATGAAGACTTTATCGAACGTCTACTCGTTGCAAATACTCACGATACAATTCTTTGTTTCTCCACTTCTGGCCGCTTGTATTGGTTGAAAGTTTACCAGCTGCCGCTTGCATCACGTGCTGCGCGCGGAAAGCCAATTGTTAACTTGTTACCACTCGAAGCTGATGAGCGTATTACGACAATTTTACCGGTTCGTGAATACGAAGAAGATAAGTTTATCGTCATGGCGACGGCAAGTGGTATCGTTAAGAAAACACCGCTGACTGCATACAGCCGTCAGCGTGCAAGTGGCATTATTGCTATCAACTTGAACGAAGGCGATAGCCTGATCGGTGCTAACATCACCACAGGTGAAAATGACATCATGCTATTTACTGAGCATGGTAAAGTTGTACGCTTTAACGAGAAGCAGCGAGATTCTGAAACAGGTGAAGTGAAGCGCGACCCTGAAACTGGCGAAGAAATGTTGGCTTTACGTCCGATGGGCCGTACAGCAACAGGTGTTCGTGGTATCAAGATGCCAGATGACGTGAAAGTGGTATCACTAATCGTACCACAAGGCGATGGTGCAATCTTGACCGTAACTGAAAATGGTTATGGTAAGCGTACACCGCTTGAAGAGTATCCAGCGAAGAGCCGTGCAACACAAGGTGTTGTATCAATCAAAGTAACTGAAAGAAATGGTTCTGTGGTTGGCGCGGTTCAAGTTGACGACAATGATGAAATCATGTTGATCTCAAACCGTGGTACGCTAGTTAGAACGCGTGTAAACGAAGTTTCTACGGTAGGCCGTAACACCCAA
Source organism: Pseudoalteromonas sp. XMcav11-Q (assembly GCF_040104525.1). Taxonomy (NCBI): domain Bacteria; kingdom Pseudomonadati; phylum Pseudomonadota; class Gammaproteobacteria; order Alteromonadales; family Pseudoalteromonadaceae; genus Pseudoalteromonas; species Pseudoalteromonas sp. XMcav11-Q. Next base: position 83,065 of record NZ_JBECOX010000012.1, on the reverse strand, counting down.
GGTGTTATTCTGATCCGTACGATGGAAGAAGAAAAGGTAGTTGGTCTTCAACGCATCGAAGAAATTGAAGTGGAAGCGTTGCCTGAAGGTGATGTTGCAGAGTTTGAAGGTGAAGCAACACCGGCTGCGGAACCTGACGCAGAGGAATAAAAAACCCTATCCAAAAAAAAGCGACTTCGGTCGCTTTTTTTCTTTCTGTCAATTTTTTCAATCTGTTCCTCTATGACAAGAGCCTGAAGCCTGATAAATTAAGGCTACCAACAATCCGACGTTTTAGTCGGGCAGCCCACTGTTCATCCAAAAAGTCATGAGAATAACGCTATTCTTTGGATGATCTAGATTATTTGGAATGAGGAAAAATATGACGGTTTATAATTTTTGCGCGGGTCCTGCGATGTTACCTGTTGAAGTTATGAAAAAAGCGCAAAAAGAATTTTTAGATTGGCAAAATCTGGGTGTTTCGGTGATGGAAGTGAGCCACCGTTCGGCACCGTATCTCGAAATGGCAAAGCAATGCGAAGCAAGCTTACGTCGTTTGATGAACATCTCTGATGAATTTGAAGTCCTGTTTATGCATGGTGGTGGCCGAGGTCACTTTGCTGCTGTACCGCTAAATCTACATGTAGATGGTGTACCTGGCGTATATATCGAGAACGGGATCTGGTCTACCGGTGCGACGAAAGAAGGTGAAAAATTCACGCAAACGCATACAATTAATATTCGTACTGACGAAAATGGTCAATTCGATATTTTACCTGTCTCCGAGTGGAAGTTACCAGAAAACGCTTCATACATTCACTTTTGTCCAAACGAAACCATCGACGGTATTGAAATATTTGACGTTCCAAAGCATGCAACCGCACCAATTGTAGCGGACATGTCTTCCAATATTTTATCTCGTGAAATTAACGTCGATGACTTTGATTTGATCTATGCTGGTGCACAAAAAAATATCGGTCCTTCGGGTCTCAGTATCGCCATTGTACGTAAGACGTTATTGAAGCGTGAAGGGTTGCCGAGACCTGCTATCCTTGATTACGCCATTGAGGCTGATCAGCAAAGCATGTACAACACACCACCGACATTTGCATGGTATCTTGCGTTTGAGGTATTCAAGTATCTTGAAAGCATTGGTGGTGTTAAAGCCATGGAAGCGCACAATCAAGAAAAAGCAGCCATTTTATACGATTACATCGATGGCTCTGATTTCTATTCAAACAAAGTTGCAAAACATTGTCGCTCATTGATGAACGTACCATTTTGGTTAAATGATGACAGCCTAAATGCCAAATTCTTGGCAGAGGCAGAACAAAGCGGTTTAATTGCACTTGAAGGCCATCGTTTCGTTGGCGGTATGCGAGCTAGTATATACAACGCCATGCCAATTGAAGGGATCAAAGCGTTAGTTGCATTTATGGATAAATTCGCACGGGAGAACAGTTGATGGAACAATTGACTCTCAAGCCTATTACTAAAGTCAGTGGCAGTGTGACGCTACCTGGCTCTAAAAGCTTATCAAATCGTATTTTGTTGCTTGCAGCGTTGTGCGAAGGCACGACAAAAGTGACGAACTTATTGGATAGCGATGACATCCGCCATATGTTAGGTGCGCTATCCCAGTTAGGCGTTGAAGTAACGTTAGAAGACGATAATACGGTGGCACTGGTCAAAGGAAATGGTGGCAACTTTAACACCCCCGTTGAGCCGCTATTTTTAGGCAATGCCGGTACAGCATATCGCCCATTAACTGCAGTGCTTGCAGCTATACCCGGTGATTATGAACTGATTGGTGAGGCACGGATGGAAGAGCGCCCAATTGGCCATCTTGTTGATGCCATGCAAACGCTTGGTGCAGATATTCAATATCTCAAAAACAAAGACTACCCGCCGTTAAAAGTTGCAGGTAAGCAACTTGCTGGTGGTGAAGTTGAGATTGACGGCAGTATCTCAAGCCAATTCTTAACTGCATTATTGATGGCAGCACCGCTTTTTAGTGGCGATACGAATATTGCGATTAAAGGTGAACTGGTTTCAAAGCCTTATATTGATATTACCATTGGCGTGATGGCGCACTTTGGGGTTCATGTCGAAAACCACGATTACAAACATTTTGTGGTGAAAGCAGGCCAGCAGTATCAATCTCCTGGAACACTTATGGTCGAAGGGGATGCCTCGTCAGCTTCTTATTTCATTGCTGCAGCTGCAATTGCAGGTGGTGAAATTGAAATAAAGGGAGTGGGTAAACAAAGTGTGCAAGGTGATATCGGTTTTGCCAAAGTGATGGAACAAGTCGGTGCAAACATTGATTGGCATGATGAGCGTATCGTTGTCCGAAAAGGTGAGTTAAATGGTGTGGATATTGACGCCAATGCTATCCCTGATGCGGCGATGACGCTTGCAACCGTAGCGCTATTTGCAAAAGGTAAAACGGCAATTCGTAATATCTACAATTGGCGTGTGAAAGAAACCGACAGGCTAGCTGCCATGGCGACTGAGCTAAAAAAAGTAGGCGCAGAAGTGGTAGAAGGGCACGACTTTATCGAAGTTACGCCACCGGCTAATTTTAATTTCACGGATGTAGACACATATAATGACCATCGTATCGCGATGTGTTTCTCGATGGTTGCTGTGGGTGGTCAAGCTATCACGATTAACGACCCTAAATGTACGGCAAAAACTTTCCCAACCTATTTTTCAGTGTTAGAAAGCATTAGTCAGTATTAATTTCATCCAAGGTGTTGAAGATCTTCAACACCTTAAAATCTTCTATAAAATAGTCAATCTTAACAAAGTCAAATACACGGGTGTTTGACTGAATTTCTTTCAATTAAAGCCAGTTCGCACCTGGCGTATAGCATTTTGCGTTGCACTAATAATTTGAGATATAACAAAAAATGACAGGTAAATAAGGATATATTCAGCAAATTGACGTATACTATGCGCCGTCAAATTCAGGTGAGCATTTTTAGGAGGTCTAAATGCAGGCAGCTATGCCAGTTATCACCGTAGACGGCCCAAGTGGTTCAGGCAAAGGAACTGTTTGTCGCTTGTTAGCTGAAACATTAAATTGGGAAGTGTTGGATAGCGGTGCGATTTATCGCGTGCTTTCGTTAGCGGCATTACACCACCAAATTGCAACTGATAACGAAGAGGGTTTAGTCCCACTCGCTGCCAATTTGGATGTACAGTTTTCTATCGATAAAGAAACTAAAAAAAGCAAAATTGTACTTGAAGGTGAAGATGTTACTAACACCATTCGCAATGAAGAAGTAGGCGCAGCTGCGTCAAAAATTGCGGCATTGCCACGAGTGAGAGAAGCATTGTTACGACGTCAGCGCGCTTTTAGAACTGAAGTTGGCCTAATTGCTGATGGACGTGATATGGGAACGGTGGTGTTCCCTGATGCTGAACTTAAAATTTATTTGACTGCAAGTGCAGAAGAGCGTGCTCGCAGGCGATTTGTTGAGTTGAATGAGAAAGGCCATGATGTTACACTAAGTGGTCTGTTAGAAGACATTAAAGCTCGCGATGATCGCGATATGAATCGCAAGGTTGCCCCATTAGTTCCTGCTAGCGATGCGATAGTTGTTGATACAACTGAGCATAATGCTGAGCAAGTGTTCAAAGAGGTTATGTCTTTTATTCAAGACGCCATTGTGGCCGGTAAACTTCCAAAAAGCTGTTTACCTAAGTAATTTATAATGACACAGGCAGGAAGCTAGTGTTTATTTAATAACCCCATGCAGCATGGTTGCTAATTGGTAATTTAACTTTATAGAGACGTATTTAGTATGTCAGAAAATTTTGCGCAGTTATTTGAAGAAAGCCTACAGGGTTTTGAAGTTGAGCAAGGCTCAATCGTTAAAGGTACAGTAATCGCTATTGAGAACAATGTTGTTCTTGTTGATGCTGGCCTTAAGTCTGAAAGTGCAATCCCTGCAGAGCAATTCAAAAATGCTGCTGGTGAACTAGAAGTTGCAGTAGGCGACGAAGTAGACGTTGCACTAGATGCAATCGAAGACGGTTTCGGTGAGACTATCCTTTCTCGTGAAAAAGCTAAGCGTCACGAAGCTTGGATCCGTCTTGAGAAAGCTTGTGAAGAGCAAGAGACTGTTACTGGTGTTATCAACGGTAAAGTTAAAGGCGGTTTCACAGTTGAAGTTGATTCAATCCGTGCATTCCTACCTGGTTCACTTGTTGATGTACGTCCAGTTCGCGACACAGCTCACCTTGAAGGTAAAGAGTTAGAGTTCAAAGTAATCAAGCTAGACCAGAAGCGCAACAACGTTGTTGTTTCACGTCGTGCTGTTATCGAGTCTGAGAACTCACAAGAGCGTGAAGAGCTGCTTCAAAACCTTGTTGAAGGCCAAGAAGTTAAGGGTATCGTTAAGAACCTTACTGACTACGGTGCATTCGTAGACTTAGGTGGTGTTGACGGTCTTCTACACATCACTGACATGGCTTGGAAGCGTGTTAAGCACCCTTCAGAGATCGTGAACGTAGGTGACGAAATCAACGTTAAAGTACTTAAGTTCGACAAAGAGAAGACTCGTGTTTCTCTAGGTCTTAAGCAACTTGGCGAAGATCCATGGGCTGCTATCGCTGGTCGTTACCCAGAAGGTGCTAAGCTTACTGGTCGTGTAACTAACCTAACTGACTACGGCTGTTTCGTTGAAATCGAAGAAGGCGTTGAAGGTCTAGTACACGTTTCAGAAATGGATTGGACTAACAAGAACATCCACCCTTCAAAAGTAGTTTCACTAGGTGATACTGTTGAAGTTATGGTTCTTGAAATCGACGAAGAGCGTCGTCGTATTTCTCTAGGTCTTAAGCAGTGTAAAGCTAACCCTTGGCAAGAATTTGCTCGTCTTAACAACAAAGGCGACCAAGTTTCTGGTAAGATCAAGTCTATCACTGACTTCGGTATCTTTATCGGTCTTGACGGCGGTATCGACGGTCTTGTACACCTATCTGACATCTCTTGGAACACTCCAGGTGAAGAAGCTGTACGTGAGTACAAGAAAGGTGACGAAATCACAGCTATCGTTCTACAAGTTGACCCAGAGCGTGAGCGTATCTCTCTAGGCGTTAAGCAAATCGACGCTGATCCATTCACTAACTACCTAGACGCCAACAAAAAAGGTGCTATTGTTAAAGGTAAAGTGACTGAAGTTGATGCTAAAGGCGCAACTGTTGAGCTAATCGAAGGCGTTGAAGGTTACATCCGTGTAGCTGACATCGCGCAAGAGCGTGTTGAAGACGCGACTGCTGCTGTTTCTGAAGGCGACGAAATCGAAGCTAAATTTGTAGGTGTTGATCGTAAGAACCGTACTATCAGCCTATCAGTTAAAGCTATCTACGAAGCTGAAGAAAAAGAAGTACTAGAGAAGCTTAAGAAAGATGAGCCTGCGTTCGAAAACGCAATGGCTGCAGCTTTCAAAAATGCTCAAAAAGACTAATTAATCAGTCTTTAAACTAGGAAGGGCGCTCAGCCCTTCCTTTTACACTAAAGGAAACATTATGACAAAGTCTGAATTGATAGAACAACTTGCACTGCAGCACGCTCACGTTCCTGTTAAAGATGTAGAGAATGCGGTAAAAGAAATCCTTGAACAAATGGCTGGCTCATTATCAGACTCGGAACGTATCGAAATCCGTGGCTTTGGTAGTTTCTCGCTTCACTTCCGTTCTCCTCGCACTGGCCGTAATCCTAAAACGGGCGAGACAGTAGAATTGGATGGTAAATACGTACCACACTTTAAGCCAGGCAAAGAGCTGCGCGATAGAGTAAACGAAAGCTTAAATAATTAAGTCTAACGGAGCTAAACTTGGTTGCAGTATTGAAAAAGGGATTAGCTGTTGTTGCCATACTGATTGCATTTTTAGTTGGAACACAAAATCCACAAGTTGTTAATGTCAATTTTGTAATTGCAAGTGCAGAGTTACCACTCGCAACCTTAATGAGTATTTGCTTAGCTCTTGGGATAATTATTGGTTTACTTGTAACAGCGTCGGTTTTATCTAAGCTTAAATGGCAAAATCATCGCCTAAAAAAAAGTAATAGTAAGCTTAGTCAAGCAGCCGAACGCTAGTTATGATCGAGCTACTGTTTTTATTACTACCTGTAGCTGCCGCTTACGGTTATGTTATGGGTAAAAATAGTGCTAAGAATCAAGCCCTAGAGCAAAGTAGACAAATTACCTCAGAATACAGTAAAGGCCTAAAATTCCTACTGGATAGGGAAGAAGATCAGGGTCTTGAACACCTCACAAAGTTACTTGAAGTCTCAGCAGACTCCGTCGACCATTATTTAACACTCGCATCGCTCTTTAGAAAGCGGGGAGAGTTAGATAGAGCGATAAAAATTCATGAGCTACTACTTAAACAACCTAATCTAGACGAAGAAGTGGTGAAGTCCTGTCGTCTAGAGCTTGCTCAAGATTACGTCTTAGCCGGTCTATTGGATAGCGCTGAAGAACACTTAGTCATTCTTGTAAAGCTTGGGTTTAAGGATGCACTCGATCCAATTTTAAACCTATACTCTCAAACTAGAGATTGGCGAAAAGGCGTTCATATGTATGAAGCGCATCCTGAGCTTTTTAAAAAGTCGTCTCATTGCGCGACTATTGCAAACTTCTATTGTGAAGCTGCAAATCAAGAAAAGAATCCAAGCTTATTCGAAAAAGCGACAGCGCTCGCGCATGAAACAGTAAGACCCTTGTATGAAATGGGCAAAGATGCATACAAACACGACGATTACGTGAAGTGTATATATTATTGGCGAAAGCTCGTGAGCCAATTTGTATTTATGGCGCCACTAGTAATAGAAGACCTTGAATCTTGTTATGTTAAATTAAATATTCATGAGCAATTCTTTGAGTTAGTCTCCGAGCTATTAGAAAAAGGAGGAGTGCTGATCAGAATTAAGTTCTGCCAAGGATTAGTCCAAAAAGGTCATATTTCTGAGGCGATAGAGTTTCTAACTGATAGTTTAAAGCGTGAACCATCAATTAGGGGCTTTAGTTATTTGCTGCAACTCATTAGTGGCAAAGATGCTAAAATAGATCACGTACTACAAGAAATAGATAAGTTGGTAAAGTCTTATATTGCAACTAAGCCGAATTATCAATGTGGTCATTGTGGGTTTACAAGTCATACAATGTACTGGTTATGTCCCTCCTGCAAACATTGGGAGTCACTTGCTCCGAGCCGTGGGTTAGACGGTTTTTAGGTTTTTAATTTGGCCAAATAGGGTAACTATGTCGACACAAGATTTAAAAAAGGTTTTGATTGCGCTTGATTATGATAATGAAGAAGCTGCATTATCATTTGTTTCTCAGCTTTCACCTGACGAATGCCGATTGAAAGTAGGTAAAGAGATGTTTACCTATTTTGGCCCTCAGTTTGTAAAAAAACTGGTAGATATGAATTTTGATGTATTTTTAGATCTAAAATTTCACGATATTCCAAACACAGTTGCAAAAGCGGTAACTGCTGCGGCTGAACTTGGCGTGTGGATGGTAAATGTTCACGCCAGCGGCGGCCATGAAATGATGTCAAAAGCAAAAGAAGCGTTGGCAGCTTACGGTGATAAAGCGCCGCTACTTATTGCTGTGACCGTATTAACTAGTATGGATCAAGGTCAGCTACTAAAGCTTGGAATTGAAAAGACACCTCAAGAGCAAGTGCTATATCTTGCAAAATTAGCGAAAGAATCAGGTCTAGATGGCGTGGTTTGTTCTGCGCAAGAAGCCGAACTTTTAAAAGCTCAACTCGGTGAGGAATTTAAGCTTGTGACACCAGGTATCCGACCAGCAGGTGCTGATGCTGGCGATCAAAAACGTATTATGACCCCTGAAAAAGCAGTGAAAGCGGGTAGTGATTATCTAGTGATAGGGCGTCCGATCACTAAAGCTGACAATCCAGCAGGAGCTCTGGAAGCAATTAACCAAAGTATTGCTTCGCTTTAAACATGAGAGGCCAACATTATTGTTGGCCTCTTTCAATTTACGAGACCAGTTTAATCGAAGCGTTAGATTTTAACTTAATCTTCATTTTCCGTAGTTTCAAAGTTCAAACTAAATTGACCACTGCGCTGCACTGAGAAAATAGCCTTTTGCCAGTTCTCTTCTTGATTTGCTGTCGCATTTTCGAACAAGCTTAGAAAAAGGACGGAAATTTCATCACTTACAGGTATGACATGTGCTTGTTTGGGAGTGCTGGTGTCATAGTAGAAAGCGGAACACCTCGGCATATTGTCGTCATGATAGTCCAATACGAGTCGCGCTTCGCTCCACGGCTCTTTAATTTGTTGATACAGATATTGACCCAATTGTTGTGGGACTTGTCGGTTTTCTTCACGCATTCCAACTCCTTGTTATGTTCAGCGATAAATGTTGATCTGATTTTACTGGCGACTTTTGGCTTTAGTATGTGCTATAAATTTGTAGATCCCAAAACCGAATAGTATAAATATGATCGCCTGATCCGCGGCTTTACTTATCATAACCGCATTTGAGAATAGGTTTGATAGTATAGACATACAGATAAAAAACGAAAGTACTGATGTTAGTAACACGATGGCTTTTATCCAAGGTTGAACTAGCTTATGTCCCTGTTTGCTAATCGATACAGCAACGATAAAACTGATCAAAGAAACTAAAAAGCCAATAAAAATATTGTTCCATCGTGATCATTGTATTTTCTTATTAATCGATGTGTAAATTATTTTATTTATTTTCTGTCGCTTTCAAGAAGCGCTGAATGTTTCCGTAAGAACAGATTCTTAATCTCTTAATTTTGCTTTCGATAAGTTCAGTAAGATCTTTCGCCACATATATGAAAACGGCTGTGGTACCTGGCTCTTCCTCTGTATTTGGTCTGTCTCTGCAACGTTAAACTCATAACTAAAAAAGTGATCTGATCCAGTAAAACAGGACACTTCATTAAGCTACTTTCAGTTATTCAAATCTTTCAGGGCTTAGATAGCCAATAACACTATGCCTTCTCTTTTTGTTGTAATCAATTTCTAGGTACTCAAGTATTTGCTGAAACATCGCTTAACGATCCATAATTGGTTCGTATTGAACCGCCTCAACTTTCAGTGAATGGAAGAGGCTCTCAACACAAGCGTTGACGCTCCCAGCAGTTACCTTTGCGGCTCATGCTCTGAGTTAATCCGTACTGCTCAATCATATTCCGATTAGCATGAGAGCAATACTGGCTGCCACGGTCACTGTGAACAATAACTCCTTGGGCTTGTCGCGTCGCCAAAGCGCCATTTTTAGAGCATCACACCAAGATTGATGTGATGCGCTTACTCATCGACCAACTAACTACTGACCGTGAATATAAATCGGTGATGAAAGCTAAATTAAATAGAGCCAACCTTCGCTCGTTATTAAATAGGTGATGTCGCCTGCCCATTTTTGATTTGGCCCATCAGCGATAAAGTCTTGCTCAAGCAAATCCGGTGCAATAGGCAATGAATGTTTACTGTACGTTGTAACTTTAAACTTGCGGGCCGCTTTGGCTACAAGCCCTTAGCGCTCCATGCTGCACATAATGGTTTTAATATCATACTTCTCACCTTGCTCTTCAAGCTCAGCTGGAATGCGTCGAGCACTGTCCCGCTCAACTCATCTTTAATTTTTGTATCGCGGGCTTGCTTGCGCTTACTCAGCTGCTGGCACGATTTTAGCCATAAATAATACCCACTTGGCGACACGGACAATATATAGGCCATCCTGTGTATTGAGAATGACCCGCAGTTGTCTTTCATAAACTCAAATCGAGTTACTTTTGGTTTTTTGCGAAGTAGGTGGCCGCCTTTTTTAAGATTTCTAATTCCTTAGCTTGCTCAGCCAACTGGCGTCTTAACTTGGCACTCTCTGCGCTCCCGACATTACGCCAAGCATAGAGCCGAGATTCATAAACAGTGAGGTCTCGTGCAGCCTGTGCAATTCCAATTTTGGTCGCCAGCTTCAAGGCTTCTTACTTAAATTCGGCTGAATAAGTTTTCTGGTTTTCTTTGGGGACGTTATTTTCACCTCTACGAGTTAGTTTACTCACTTAATGAGGTGTCCAAAAGTTTTGGATCAGATCAGTGAGTCGTTTTCTAGTGCTGTACACACTGTGATAGCGTGGGGAGAGCTTTAGTGACTCGCCACTTTATACGGTTTTGTAAATAGCCGGCTATTAAAATAAGAGGGTTGTTCAAAGATTGTACATTGATTTTTACAAAAGCTTGACTTTTTTCTGTTTGTTTAAGTGGTTCTATCCTTGGCTTTAAGGTTAATTTATAAGAATAGGTACGCTCTGAAGTCACCCTTGCACGAATTTAAAAAAGGGGCATCCGTGGAAAAAGTGATTATTTGATCTGGCTTGATTGTTTCAAAAGTTACATCATTCCCAGTCGAAAGTTTGTCATGAATATCGGAACCTGGTTCTAAAGTACTATGGAAAACAAAACTTTCATTTATATAAGTGGTTAGTTCATAACTAGTGACCTTAGCACTTTGGATTGTGTCGTGAATGACCACCTTTGTGTGCATGAAATTTAGCCTTGGTTGATTTGAAAACTCTCACAACAATCCATAAAGCTTGGTTAATGTAGTGTAAATACGTTTTTTATGTGTAATTATCTGTTATTAAATTAATTTAATATAATAATGGAGGTTATTACATGGATTTGGTGGAGTGTAAGTGTGTTTTTTGGTGGTTGATAATATTAGTTTGATATTAAGGTTGATCTGTAAAAAGCGTTTGTGTATCTTATGCGCCGTTCGAGAATGTACATCAAAAGTCCAGATGTTTAGTGTGGTTTTTGTTTTCAGGGAAGTGTCTATCTCAACAAGTTGTAAGAAAGCTTAATGCAAACTGAATTGCTCATTAAGTCTCGTGACTTCCTCCCTGAATTCCCAATAGAAAGTAAAATCTATAAAAAACAATGGTTTGAATATTTTTTAAGAAGATTTTTGAATGTTAACTTAGTATTCAGTTACAAACTGCATACTTGTGTTCTGTAATTTCTTGTTAAATAGTTAAATCAAATGTATTTTTACTATTGTACTGGAAATTAAAAAGATTAATTGTTTCCAATAATCTAATTTGGATGTCTTATAATTGAGGCGGATATGGCTAGGAATGCTTTATTTATAATGGTTTTGTTTTTGACTGGTTGTATGTCTACTTACGTTAAGTTAGACGTAACTGCTACTGATAACATAAATTTAAACCAGTTTAACGAGCCACTACCTGTGGTATTAAAAGTATATCAACTTACTGATATTCAAGCGTTTAAAAATTCTACATTTGAACAGCTTTGGAAGTCCGATAAATCAATTCTGGCTAACACCTTAGTTACGGTGGAAGAACGTACCGTAAACCCCTCAGATCGTATAAAAATCGAGTTTGAACAAGCTGAATCTGCAAAGTACGTGGCTTTTGTTGCACTATTTAGAGATAGAACGGGTGGTAACTGGCGCGCATTTTATGACTTAAATGATTGGCCTGTGCCTTTATCTACTTCTCTAGATATTGAAATTACAAGTAACTCGCTTCGCTTACCTGAAGTAGAGGAGGACAAGTAATGCAGCACAACAACGTATACAAACCTGTTTGGGCTGAAGGTTTAATGCTCAGTCAGCAGCACTTACAACTGTTCGATCAATACCAGCAATCTCAACTAGCTGGTGTACAGCAAAGTCTTAGAGACAATGCATATGGTTTAGACCGAATTGTATTCGACGAATCGGCATTAGCCAAAGGTGTAGTCAAACTGCAAAGTATTGCGGCAATCTTCAAAAGTGGTCGTCATATACATCATGTTTTTGCTGACAACGAAGCACCTATGTTTGAGCTTGAAGATAACAAAAGCGAATACATCATTAGTGTGGCGCTCGCGAACAATCATTCAGTAAGTAATATCCAAGGTTACCCGCAAACTGGGCAGCTTAGTGCTTATGACTGTGATTTTGTTGAGCTTCAAGATGCACATGATCCAAACCGAAAAGCAGAAGTGATGGTTGCTAAGCCTAAACTTATGCTGGTTGAGTTCAGCGCAAGTAACAGTTTTATCGAGCAATTGCCTTGCATAAAAGTTATACGTGGTGAACATGGGCAGTTCGAAATTGACTCAAGCTATATTCCTCCACTGTTAAACATCAAAGCCCATGGCTATTTAGCCGAGCGTGTAAATAAACTCGTCAATATGGTTGAAGCTAAGTACACCGCGATGTTTACCAATCGTGCGAGTATGGGGATCGTGGAAGATTTTGGTCCAACAGAACTCAAACACTTTTTGTTATTACAAACATTTAGCTCTGTTTTTCCTGAGATTAAGCAGTTAAGTACCACCGCCAAAACTAGTCCTGATGCACTGTTTATGGCGCTAAATAAACTGGTCTGCCAACTGATAAATTTCGAACCAGAAGCGAGTAAATTTGAGTTACCTGTTTATGACCATCAAGACTTAACGCGCAGCTTTGGTTTAATCGAATCTCATATTCAAACCCTTATTGGTTCGATAAGCGCAGCACGCTCGTCTGATCTAGTACTCAGTGCAATCTCTCAGTCAATCTTTGAGGTTAAAGACATAGAAAGCAGTACCTTGACACGGGGTGAGCTGTACATTGCGGCTTTCTATGAAAATGAATCTACGCAATGGATCGAGTTGTTTGCAGAGCAAGTTAAGCTGGCAGCGCCAAGTCAGTTAGAAATATTAATCGCTTCAGCGCTTGGTGGTGTGAAGTTAACACATTGCCAGCGCCCACCGAATAGAGTGTCAGTTAAAGGTGGGTATGAGTATTTTAAAGTGGAACCACATGGCGCTGCTTGGGAACAAGTTGTACAGGAATTAGCGTTAAGAATCTTTGTGCCATTTAGCCTTCAAGGCGTGAAACTTGAAGTGGTTTCAGTGGCGAGTAAATAGTTAGTAGGTAAAGGTCATGGAAGCGTCGAAAAATAAATCTGAACTAGTCGCCTGCATTTCACCGGTGCTTGAAGTGCTTACTTCAATTCGCCAGGGCGGGGCTGATCATCAAGGAGTTGACGGTCTACGCAGTAAAGTCATGGATGCTTTTGATGAATATGAAAAGAGCTGTTATGACGCACGGATCAGTGCGTCAGACATGCAAGAAGCCAAATTTGCACTAACTGCTTTGGTTGATGAGCAAATCATGACGGCACAGAAGCCGTATAGTATGGAATGGATGGCGCGACCTTTACAATTAGAATTATTTGGCAATATGCGTGGGGGAGAAGCTTTTTATGAAAAGCTTGAAAATATCCGCCGTGTAGCGGCTCAGCAACGTACATTACTAGAAGTCTATTTTGTTTGTTTACAACTGGGTTTCGAAGGGATCTATAAGATAAAAGGGGTCGAGCAACTCAAAGCGTTGATGTTGGATGTTAGAGCGCAATTAGAAGAGCTTGCTGGACCTGCAAAATTACAGCTTTCTGATAATGCAAAACCACAAGAAAGTATGGTTACTAAGGTGGGAAGAAATCTACCGTACTGGGTTATTTTGTCAGTAACGCTCGCCTTACTTGCCAGTATGTATGTTGGTTCAACGTATTTCATTGAGAATCGCGCGAACCAGCAAGTCGTGCAAATTGATAAGCATATTGAAGTACTAACGCAGTTAGAGAAAACAGGGAAAGCGAGGTAACATCATGTCAGGAGTGAATCGTAGTGGACTAGTGCACCTAGTCTTAGGATTTTTGTCATCTCGTGCGACGGCTCATTGGGTCGGCATATTCGCAATTTTGACACTAATTTGGTTTGCAGGCCGGTTTATTGGCCTTGAAGATCAAAATCATCGTTTAATGGTGATGGGTGCTGTATTTGGTCTGTTTTGTCTTACTTTATTAGTTCGATGGTTATGGGTGAAGCGCTCTGGTGACAAGTTAGCGAAAGAAATTGCCAACAATCATGCGGGAACAGAAGCCGAAATCGAAGAAATCAAAGCCAAAATGGAAGAAGCGCTGTCTGCATTAAAAGCTTCTCATTTGGGGGCCGGGTATCGTGGTAACGCTGCGCTGTATGCCTTGCCTTGGTATATGATCATTGGTCCGTCGGCTGCGGGTAAGAGCACATTATTTGCAAATTCAGGACTGCATTTCCCTTATTCAAAATCTAATCAACTGCATATCCAAGGTTTTGGTGGTACGCGTAATTGTGACTGGTGGTTTTCAGATCAAGCCGTTTTGATTGATACCGCAGGTCGTTATACCACTGAAGAATCAGATAACGATCAATGGTTGTCATTCTTAAAGCTGTTACGTAAATACCGTTCTAAACAACCAATCAATGGAGTGATGGTTGCTATTAGCGTTGCTGATATCTTGACTTCAGACAGCGAACAGATCCGTGACCACGTTAAACAGATCCGCGCTCGTATTGATGAGTTAATCAATCAACTTGGACTTATCTTTCCAGTATATGTGGTATTTACCAAGTGTGATTTGATCAGCGGCTTTGAGCCTTTCTTTAATGAACTAAGTGAAGATGAGCGTAAGCAACCCTGGGGCGCGTATTTACTTGAAGAAGATGGCACCAATACCGGTGAAGTGGCGAGCGAGAACTTTTCAAAGCATCTTACTGGCCTGTATGAGCGACTGTGTGATCAGCGCCTAGTTAAAATGACGCGTGAGCGTAACGCTCAACGGAAACAATTGATTTATGATTTTCCTAATCAGTTTAAAGCGGCGTCAGCTAAAGTCGAAGAGTTTATTGACACATTATTTAAAGAAAATCCGTACCAAGAAGTACCGTGGTTTGCTGGTGTGTATTTTACCTCTGGTACGCAAGAAGGTACGCCTATCGAGCGTAGCGCAACGAGCAAACTATCTACGTTTAGATCAGTATTGTTTGAGTATCGTCAAGAAAGCATTACCTCCGCATTTTTTATCAACCAAGTATTCAAAGATGTGTTGTTTAAATTGCAAGACCTCACTCGGGGTAACCGGAAAAAGCGCCGCGTACAAAAATGGCTAAAAGGCTTTGCTGTATGCTTGTGTGTGACGTCGGTATTTGCTCTAGCGGGCTTGTTGGTTAACTCTTATACCCACAATCAGCAGCTTTTAACAACCAGTGATAAATTAACGACTGCTGTTGTTAATACACGAGTTGAAAACCAGCCGTTGGCCGAGCAATTTAACTCTACCTTGTCTCTTTTTGCACACTATCAAGAGCTAATAGGCTATGAGAAAAAGCTGCCTTGGTATTTCTTACTTGGTGTTTACAGTGCTGACAACACCATAAAGCCAATAGAACAGGTATTACGTCAGCGTGTACAAGCGCTCATTGGTGAACCAAGTTCGGAGCTTGTGCAACAAGCGCTGTTTGAAAGCCATCAAAACTGGATTGCATTGCTAAGTACAGAAGAGCAGGTTGCTAAACGTATCGAGCCAAAGCTACGTGATAAGTACTATCAAGCACTTAAGCTGCAACTCATGATGAGTAATGAGTTTGAGCGTTTAAACAAAGACTATGCTAAGTCTGAGCTATTAGACTACACGGCGGACCGCTTAGAGCTAACGCTAAACGAAGACACGCAAGTATTAACAGAACAACTGTCAGGACTGATTGATTTTTACTTAGCCCAATTAGCGGTTGAGCCTGCACCGCAGCAACTTGCGATTTGGCAAAGTAATGATTTCTTAGTGAGTCAGGCTCGTTCAGACTTAATGAGTGCGCCAGAACCGACTGCGTTATATGAGCAGATCAAAGCAAAAGTAACGGTATCGAAAGCCGCACTAACGCTTGATCAAATGATGCAGCAAAACAACAAGACCTTTTTGCAGTCCAAGATCAGTATTCCATACGTTTACACCAAAGAAGCTTGGGAAAATGAAGTATACGACGCCATCAAGGTCATCGCGAGCAAAGCATTCTCTGGCGACTGGGTGATGGGCACAGACAACGCAGAAAGCCAAGGTTCTGTCGATGAAGCAAAAGCGAGCGCTTTAGTTAAATCTATCCGTGCGCTGTATTTCAGAGACTATGCCAATGTGTGGTTTGAGTTTTTAAATTCAGTAGAAATAAGCCCATTTAATACGAGCAACGCGGCAAGTTTAACGCTGGCTCAGTTGTCATCACCAGAAGGTCCGTTGGTCGATTTAATGGCGTCAATCGACGACAACGTGAATCTAATTGATTCGCCAAACAAAACGGTAGAAACAGAAAAGTTGACCGAGCAGGCAAATGCATTACTTGCAAAGTCTAAAAACAGCAAGGTTAAAGGTGCAAAGATAGAAGCCGCTGCGAGAAAACGTGTACCTGAACTGTCGAGCCGCTTTGCAGATCTTCGCCGCTATACGGCAAAAGGAGAAGAGAACGCTCGCTCTGATTACCTAGAGCAATATCTCGGTGCTTTGAGTGCATTTCATTCAGACATCAAAACGATCGCGGCGAGTAACAATGATGACTATATGGCGATGTCATTTACTCAAACGTTGTTAAACGGTGATAGCAAAAACCATGCGCTGCAAAGTGCCTGGGTGGTGGTAGAAAGCCAAGTAAGAGCGCTTGACCCAGATACTAAGCAAGCACTTGAAAAACTACTAAAAGCACCACTTTTAGCTAGTGTGCAGACAGTAATGAACGAAGCGAAAGTACAGCTTAATGAGCGTTGGTCTAATCAAGTATTCTTAACATACAAAGAAAATATCCGTGGTAAATATCCGTTCAATATCGACGGCCCAGATGCAGCGGTTGAAGATATTAGCGAACTGCTAAACCAAGAGTCAGGTGTGTTTTGGCAATTTATGGCTGAAAATCTATCTCCTTACCTTCGTTTAAAACGTGGTGAGTGGGTAGAGAAAACGTGGAATGGGATTGGTATCGGCTTTAAGCCTGGGGTACTAGACAAGCTAACTAAGGCGAGAAAGGTTACGCGTTCGCTATTTCCTCGAGACGGTTCTGAGGTGGGTATTAGCTTCCAAATGATGCCTGTGGCACAAAAGGGATTAAAAGAAACTTATATCGGCTTTAGTGACCAAAATTACCGTTATAGAAACGAACCTGAAGAGTGGCGTCGTTTTAACTGGCCTGCAAGAGCGGGCACTGAAAAAGCAGTGGTATATGGTTTAGACAGTGAAGGCCGCAGAATCGAAATCGAAAAGTCAGGACCTTGGGCATTCCTAAAAGTATTGAATGAAGCGAATGTGCAGTGGGTTCGTGGTACTGAATTTATGGCAACGTGGCAATTACAAAGAGAAGCTGAGGCTAGTGTTGAGCCAATCCAAGTTCAAGTTGCACTTAAGTCGAGCAGAAACAGTGGCATATTCAGTAAATATTTTATGACGTCATTTGCGCTGCCGGAGTCTTTGTTTGATACCAAGGTGAGTGTTGCTTCTAATGAAAACTTGGCGTTGAGGTAACGCAGGCATGTTCGGTTTTTTTAATAATAAGAAAGTCGCCAAGGTACCAACGACTCAGCCATTTGGATTTATGGGTAAGAACCCAATCCAAGCAGATTTCATTAAGTTTAACGTTGATTCAAGAGAAGCGATTACGCTTGAGCGCTGGCTTCAAGAAGGGTATGCAGACATGAGCCGACAGGCGTTGATAAAAGATGCATCTTCTCAAAAAGAGCAGTCAACGCTATTTTTTATCGCTTCAGGTCAAGACGAAAACTGTTTATTAGGCACATTACAGCCAAGCGAAGATAAAAGTGGAAGACAATATCCATTTTGTTCGTTCGTGTTATCGAGTAATGCGGACTACAAACAAAACCCTGCATTTTTATTTAGTGAATGTGGTAGTGCGTTTAAATCATTAAGCTTAAGCCATGAGCTGATCAGAAACTGCAGTAGTGTTGAGCAAATGCGTCATAGCGCGCAGGAGCTTAAGCAGGTAAGTGAGCTGGTTTCGCAACCGATTGATTTCGATAAGGCGATGTCTTCATTACGAGCTTCACCGATACAGCGTGTATGGGATGCACTTGAACTAGAAGATCTTGACCAGCGAGCACAATTAATAAGCCAAGTGATGTCTGCGCTCAAAATGATCAAAACACAAGGCTGTTTGCGTTGTCAGTTCGGGTTGAAGTTACCGATGCCACAAGTGGGTGAAGATACTCAGCTGTTAGGTGCATTTTGGCTACATCTAATTACCAATATGGTGGCCGATCATCACTGGCAGCCTTGGTGTTTTTACAACTATGGTCAATTGAGCCAGAAAGCTTCGCTGGTGGTGTATTGCAGACCTATGCCAGCCTCGTATTTTGCGTCTGTTTGGCTTGAGCACAATAGCTTGTCAACGACCATTAATCTAACAGGGACTTTGCCTCAACATCCGGTGACACCGCATATGTATGAATTGGCAAAAGCATCAAATATGAGTGTTTTCGATGCGTTAAGGAGTTGGAGTAAGTTATGAGTCAACCACATAAGTATCAGAGCTGGCAGCAGTGGCATGAAAACTTATTGGCGCCTTTAGGCGGTATGCCATGCGGTGACGATTTAAAATACGAAGAGTCATTTAAATTACTAAAAGGTTCTTCATCTGGTGTTGCCGAGCCAGACTTCAAAGCCAACTTTATTTTGGCATCAGAACTGTTAGAAAAACAAACCAAAGATATTCGCATTGCGTCGTATCTAGCGTTGGCCGCTACCAATGAGTTTGGGCTTGAGGGTTTGATCCACTCGCTAGATTTGTTCAATCAGCTTTTGCAACAGTATCAGGCGCAGATCCACCCTGTGAAAGAACGTGCGAGAGCATCGGTTCATACTTGGTTCTTACAACAACAACAGCGCTTACTTGGTGTTGCTACAGCGCACAGCGCGACAATGCCGGAGCAGTGGCCAGAATTAAAGCGTGTACTTGAACAGTATGCAACAGATTCGGTGGCGATACTTGATGCAGACTCAGGGCCGCTTGCCGATTTAAAACACTGGTGTGAGCAAGGTTTGGTTTCGCAACCAGTTCCTGTACAACCTGTTGCGACGGTACGAGAACCTGTTGAAAACCCTGAAGTGGCAACCGCTGAACAGTCTCAAGTACAGCAATCTGTAGCGGCGACTTCACAGCCTACAGCTGTTGCTTCAAAGCCAGTTTCTACACCTGCTATTGCCGTGGAAGCACCGCAGTCAGACTCGGCCTATACAGAGCAAGTTCGCAAACTATTGGCGTATGACAAAGAAAGCCAAAATTGGATGCGAGCGATTCGCTTGGCACGTGCAGTGAGGTGGGGGGCGCTTGCATTACCACCACATGATGGTGAGCTGAAAACGCGCCTACCAGCTCCCAGGCAAGCGGCATTTGTGCCTATTGAAAACGCCTTAGCCGCACAAAACTTTGCTCAGGCGTTAGAAAAGGCAGAAGCCTTATTTATGGAAGGGGCGATGCATTTTAACCTTAATTTACAAAGGCTAACCATCGCTGCACTTGAAGGGCTCAAGCTATTTAAAGAAGCACAGTGGATAGAATTAGAGTTAGCGGCAATTGCTGATCAGTATCCAACACTGTTAAGTCTTAAATATGAAGATGGAAGTGAATTCTGCTCCGCGGCGAATCGTGAGCGAATTGGTGAGCATAAACTATTAAGCCAAGGTGACGGTGCGAGCACAGACGGTAATCAGAAGATTTGGTTAGATAAATTTAAAGAAGCGCAGGCGCTTGTTGACCAAAATAAGCTTGCGCAAGCACTGCAGCTAATGGAAGGGTTTGCCCAAGACAAGTTCGATTTTGCAAAGCAAAAATTATATCAAGCGCGTTTATTGATGCGCAGTGAACGCGCTGATCTTGCCTATCCAATGTTTGAGCAGCTGCTTAAAGACATTGAACAGTACCGACTGGATCTATGGCATGAGTCGTTTGCTCTAGAGGTTTGGCGTTATGCCAAGCAATGTAATGAAGCAATATCCTTGGAGCAAGGGGATGAATTTGACCTACGAGCAACCGCGATAAAGCAGCAGATGCTCGTAACCAAAGTAAGCTCAGCGATTGACTGGGTTTGATTGTTAACCGCTGGGCTTGTAACGGCAGGCGCAACGACTGATTAAATAAGGAAAGACTATGTCTGATACGTTTCAAAAAGAGATCCCAAGAGCGCGGATTAATATAGCGCTTGAGCTGGAAACCGAAGGTGCAACGCAAAAGAGTGAACTACCGATGAAAGTTTTGGTTGTGGGTGATTATTCCAACGGCCAAAACGACTGTGACCTCGCTGAGCGAGAGCGCATTGCTATTAATAAAAATAATTTAGAGCAAGTGCTTAAAGACATGTCACCAAAGGCAAAGTTTCAAGTATCGAACAAAATCGCAGGTGACGGTGAAATCGGTATCAACCTGACGTTTGATGATTTTAAGTCATTCGACCCAGAGCAGGTTGCAGCGCAAGTGCCAGAGCTTAACAAGATGATGTCGATGCGTAACTTGTTACGTGATCTGAAATCTAACTTGCTTGATAACTCAACACTGAGAAAAGAACTGGAGCGTATTTTACAAAACAAACCAGAGCTAGATGAGTTAAAAGCACGCCTTAATGAGCTGGCGCCGCTTTTATCTGAGCAAGAAAAACAACCGCAAGAGTAAGGATACGACCGATGAATATGCAAGAAACGTTAAACGTTGAAGCGCGTAAAGAAGAGACTTTGACTGCTTCAGCTTACGAAACAATCTGTAATCTTGTGTCTATTGAGCCGGTTTCAAGCGAAATCAGCATTGATAACTTCCGTGATGCTAATAATCTTGCGGAAACAGACACCAATGAGCGCTTAACTGCTGCTATCAATGTCTTTTTAGACATGGCCACTAATGACAGCAAAGAAGTGTCGCGTATCGACAAGTTATTACTTGATGACTACATCGCTAAAGTCGACAAAATTATTTCTGAACAGCTGGACGAAATTTTACATCATCCACAGTTTCAAAAAGTAGAGTCAGCGTGGCGTTCATTGCGTTATTTGGTGAATCGTTGTCCAAATAACTCAAACGTAAAGCTTGAACTACTTGATGTTGATAAAGAAACGCTACGTGACGACTTCGAAGAAGCACCAGATACCACGCAATCTGCGCTTTATAAGCAAGTGTATACGGCTGAGTATGACACGCCAGGGGGCGAGCCAATTTCGACTATGGTGTCAAACTTTGAATTTGATTGTTCAGCGCCTGATATATCGTTATTGCAAGAAATTTCAAGGGTTTCTGCAGCAGCCCATTGTCCCTTCTTAGGTAGTGTTGGTGCCAAGTTCTTCTTAAAAGATTCGCTTGAAGAAGTGTCAAAAATTCAGGATTTGGGCTCTTACATGGAGCGTGCGGAGTTTTTACGTTGGAAGAACTTCCGTGAATCAGAAGATGCACGTTATATTGGCTTAGCGTTCCCACGCTTCTTACTGCGCTTACCATACGGCGACTTAAACCCAATTCGTCACTTTAACTATCAAGAAGACGTTAGTAGTGAGCATCACGAACGTTATCTATGGGGTAACGCGACATTTGCGTTCGCCGCAAATATCGTCCGTAGCTTCCACCAAAATGGTTGGGCGGTAAATATTCGTGGTCCACAATCTGGTGGTCGCGTTGAAAATCTACCTCTGCATTCTTTTGAGGCAGGTCGTGGTCAAGAAACTAAGATCCCAACGGAAGTACTTATTTCTGAAACCAAAGAGCTTGAGTTTGCAAACCAAGGGTTTATCCCGCTGAGCTACTACAAAAACAGTGACTTTGCGTGTTTCTTCTCTGCAAACAGTGCGCAAAAGCCACAAATTTTTGAGACGCCGGAAGCCACCTCTAACTCGCGGATCAATGCAAGATTACCTTACATCTACTTGGTATCACGTATTGCGCACTATATGAAGGTGATCCAACGTGAAAATATCGGTTCAAGCAAGCCTCGTCACGAGCTAGAACAGCAACTTAATGATTGGTTAGGTGCATTAGTTACTAAGATGAATAATCCAGACGAGTCTCTAATTGCTACGCACCCGTTAAAAGATGCCAACGTGACTGTGTCTGAGATCCCGGGTAATCCTGGTTATTACCGTGTGAATACGTATGTGGTTCCACACTTCCAAGTGGAAGGTATCGACGTACGCCTCGCACTCGTTGGACAAATGCCTGGCGAAAAATGAAGGCCACCTGAAGAACCAATGAAGCGTATTTAGGGCAGTGAATGCTGCCCATTATTAAGCATGACATTGAACCTTCATTGTAGAGTTTCGGAAGTAGCGGCAAGCGCTTTTGAGATGTTAGTTGAGCTTGCGTCTAAAAGTGCAAAAAGAAGAAGTTGTTAAACCCGGTTAGGTTGATAAGCACAATTATGGAAAACGGTTATCAATAAAAAGACCAAGTTTAATATGGTTGCTGGTATTAAAAGGTATATTTATGAATATAGAAGCAGACCATATTATTTGGAAATTTATATTTTTAATGCAATGTTCTTTAACTGTGTTTTCAATATACGACAATCAGCTTTTAACCTCGTCTGAGATTAGCGTCGCGTTTGTAGACATTGTTATCTTTGTCTTAGATAGCTTGGTTTTGGTAGCAAATTTATTGCTCATATTACAAGTTCGTGTGTTAAGTCAAAGAACATGGGGTTTGGTAGTTTGGGTGTGGTGGTTTGTAAATATATACTCGTTGTTAAACGAATTTTATTTGGGCGGTTATAGCTCGTCTGAAATGTTGTTTTTTGGGAATATAATCTGGATTTTAATTTTATTTTCCTTGCCTGTAGTTAAGTACAGAAGCTTTATAGGAGAACCAGTTAAGCCATGCATAAACTTAAAATAATAAATGCTTACTCGTTGTACTCCAAAACAAGTGTTGTGCGATAGAAGACTGAAATATCTGAGAGAAAGAAATTATGAGGCAATGGATTGTCATGTTTAAACGAAAAGTATGTAGCTGGTTGATAGTACTAAGTACAGCCTTGGTGACTAACTTGTCATATAGCCAGGAGATGACACCAGAGCTCTTCTTTGCAAAAAAGAAATTGCAAAAAGCAGCTATAGCTTACACCGCGGCGATGGAAACGTGTTTTGAGCATACTCCACGCGTTCGCCCAAGCGAGCTAGAGACAGACAAACTAGAGATAGAATTAGTCGTAGAGGCAGTAAATTACCTGCATTACGTGGTGCTTAATGATTGTATGCAAGACCATGATGTAAATTTTTTAAAAGCAGTTGAGCACTACAATCAGACGGCGCCAAAGGATGAGTTAATCACGGTAGACAGTTTTGTGACGCTTAGATGGAATGAAGAGCTTAGAGCTGAATTCGAATTTAAACAGTTACCCGAAGCAGTTCAGCAGCACTTTTTGCAGCTGGATATACTAAAAACGCCATTTGATGCGGCGACGTTAGTGATGGAATTACGTGGTGACTTATAACATGTAGTGAAAGATTGCCCCAAGTTGGCTGCCACCAACTTGGGACATGTTCCCAAATTGGCATAAAGCGTGGCGCTTTGTTTGGGGATCAAACGTGAAAAACACGCGTTTGATCAATGCCTTTAATAATTAGGAAACATCTTATCTTAAAAGGAGAAATTAAAAATGGCAATTCCAGCGTATATGTGGTTAAAGGACGACCAAGGTAACGACGTTAAAGGTTCAGTAACTGTAGCTGAGCGTGAAGGTTCAATTGAGATTTTGCATTTCGATCACGAATTGCGTATCCCAACTGATAACGACACGGGCGAGCTAACAGGTACTCGTAAGCACGAGCCTTTTGTTATCACAAAAGCTGTGGATGCTGCTACTCCGTACATGTACAAAGCGTGTTCAAACGGTCAAACATTAAAGCAACTTGAGCTTAAATGGTACCGTATTGATGACACTGGTACTGAGCGTGAGTACTTCCGCCATACGCTTGAAGACGTGAAAATCACTTCAATCACGCCAACAATGCACAACGTTAAAGATTTGGATAAAGAGCGTTATCCTCACCTTGAAACAGTGCACATGCGTTACAAGCGCATCACTTGGACGTACCTAGACGGTAACATTGAGTTCTCTGACTCATGGACTGAAGGTCGTTAATTTCGAGTGTTGGAGGCCTATTGGCCTCCTTTTCAAGCTTACACTAGTTCGCGCAATGAATAGAGAGCGTATTTTTCTATGGCCTTATTTGATTTGCTAGCTCAGCCATCACGCCAAGCCTATAGCGATAACAATTTATCGCATCTAAGCGACAGCGTATGTAAACACCTAACGCAACTATTGAATGCGCGTAGGGGAGTGCTTGAGCACTTAGGTGATTACGGTTTACCGGATGTGGAAGATCTATATGAAGGGCTACCTTATTCGCAGCAAACACTTGCCAATGAAGTAAAAAGAACCATAGAAAAGTACGAACCAAGAATTACTAACCTCATCGTTCGACCCATCGACATAAAAGAGGAAAACTGTGTGATTCGATTTGAGATAAGAGCGCAATTAAAAACCGGCGAGATAATCAGATTGAATACTAAGTTTGCATCAGGTGGTAAAGCAAACGTCAATGCAGGAGGAGCAGACTAATGGATATGCAGCAATATTTTGATGCGCAAATGAGGCTGTTAACACAAGCAGGTAAACAATTTGCTCAGCAGTATCCTGAACATGCCGGCTTTTTAAATATTGACGCTTTAAAGGATAGAGATCCTCATGTTGAGCGCTTGCTCGAAGGAGTCGCTTACTTAACGGCATTTACGCAAAAGCGATTGGACGAAACGCTACCCGAAGTGTCTGAGCAGGTACTCAGACAGATTTGCCCAATATTATTAAATTATTATCCGTCTACGACGGTGCTAGAGTTTGCGCCAAAACTCACTATGCAAGGACTGGTGAGTGTGCCAAAAGGCGCGAAAATCTCTTCCCATAAAAGTGACAACGCCCCTGTGGCTTGTCACTTTACTACCACCGCAGAAACGAAAGTGCTGCCGTTTGAGATTTACTCTGTGGACTATCATGAGATCCACACTGGTGCAACGTTAAACTTGCACCTCAAGCGGTTAGGCCAAGGCAGTTTAGATGATTACGATCTCTCTAAATTGCGGGTGTATTTACGTGGAGACACGCCGCTTTGTGCCAGTCTTTATCAAATGATGAAGAATCCAAATGCAGCGATAGAGGTTGAGACAGGAAAGCTTGGCAGTACGACGCAATATACCTTGAACAAGTCAAAAATTGATGCGGCTTTTCATAAAGACAGCACCGGAATGCTGCCGAATAGCGAACAGAGTCATCCCGCATATGCGTTGCTGCTTGATTACTTTAACTCTCGTGAAAAGTTCTATTTTGTTGAACTAACGGGACTGGATACGCTAAATATTGATCCAGACACTAATACTATCAGCATCAAAATAGCCAGTGATATTAAATTGCCGCCCGGTAACAAAGTAAACGCGGATAATATCCTGCTTAACTGTGTACCTGCGGTAAATATCTATCCTGTAGATGCCGAGCCTATCCGAGTCAGTGAAAACCAAACAGAGTACCAATTGCATCCAGTGCAAAATAAACTTGGAGAGAGTTTTTGTTATAGCGTGAAGTCGGTACAAGGCGCAAGCAGTAGCACTGGAGAAGCCATCGACTTTGTTTCTCGGTATAGCACGGTATATGAAGATAACGCCCATTTGTATTCACTGATAAGCCGTGATATTGGCGGGGTATCGCCACAGACGTACATTCAGCTTTCAATGCAAGAAGTGGGTGATATTACTACTTTATCGACTGATCTGTTGGCACATAACGCGGCGTGGCCAAGGCAAACACTGCAAGAAGGCGATATCAATGCGCAAAGCGCTGATGTGCCGTCGGTACTTAGCGTTAAAAATGTCGTAAGGCCGAGCAAGTTGCTTAATTCTCCTGATCAGGCATTACATTGGCAGCTCATTAGCTTGTTGAATATGCGTTTCTCTCAGCTCGCGGAGCCAACCCAGCTGAAAAAGCTATTGGCGCTGTTTGATTGGTCGGAGCGCTCTGAAAATCGAAATCGTATCGAGAGCATCCAAGGCGCTGAGTCTAAACCTATCTCATTGCTACAAAAGGGCGTGTTTGTTAAAGGAATAGAGATACACTTAACCCTAAACGAAAAGAGCTTTGTTTGTACAGCCGACGCTTACCATTTTTGCGATGTGTTGCATCAGTTCTTTAAACTATATGCACCAATCAACGAGTGCTTAAAAACCCGAGTGACGCTGCTGCCAAGTTACCACGAGTGGGAGTGGGATGTGACTGCAGGCGATAGTTATCAGGTGTAAATGATGGAGCAGCAAAACCAACCTATTTGGGCAAAACTGCCAGAGCCAATCGCTAAATTGATGGCAACACCTTGGCGTTTTAGTTTGTACAAGGCGCTAACGCTTATTGAACAGCACTGGGCTAGCAATAACGAGTTACAAAGTGGCCACAGTCATCGCGTTGAAATTGCACCGTATAAAGAACTTGGGTTTCCAGCGTCAGACGTTAGACGCTGTGAATTGCAAGTAAGGCAACGAGGTAAACTGAGGCTCGAAACATCATTTCTCGGTTTATATGGCGTTGACGCTGCGATGCCGCACTACTTGTTAGAACAAGCCGCAGGAGACGAGGAGATAGGTGCTAGAACGCGTGCATTTTTAGATCTCTTTAATCATGTATTGTATTGCCAGCTATTTCAAAGTTGGAAGAAATCTCAGATAAACCTAGCGGGCATAGGTGCGCAGCAATTTGATCAAATAGTTGCTGCAGTATTTGAAAATAACCAGTCAGATAAGAGCAAATTAAACCTAATTAGTGCCAAACAAACCAGCGCAGCTGGGCTTGAGCAAGTATTAAAGCAAGCGCTACAAGACGAAAGCTTAACGATTAAAGATAATATCGTTGAGTGGGAAGGAATTACCGAAGCGGGTAAGTTAGGGTCAAAACAAAGCGGCTTTTCGTTGGGCGGCAATGGCATATTGGGCAAACGTGTATTGGTGACGGGCAATCGTATTTGCATTGAGCTTGGTCCAATGGACGAGGCTGAGGCGCAGCTATATGAGCCCGGTGGTGTAAAAGCCAAACGTTTATCACAATTATTAAATTGGCACACCTCAACCAAAATGAATTGGCAACTGGTAGTGCAGATCAATCGCCAAGCACGCGAGGGAACTCGGTTAGGAGCTGGCAAGCTTGGGATAAGTTGTGCGATAGGTAAAGTTAACGCACGCGTAGAGAAGAAAATATATTCACAATCACAGTTTTAATGCGAACGGGAATAGCAAGGATTAAAAGATGGACGCAACAGGCATAAAGAATCTCATAGACAAACTCAATCATCACAGCGCGACAGCGTTAGAAGCCGCGGCTGGATTCGCAGCGAGTCGAAAGCATTTTGAAGTGCTACCAGAGCATTACCTATTAAAGTTAATGGAAGAGCACAATGACGGCGATGTTGCGAAGATCTTACCTTTCTTCGAAGTTGATCAAGACGCATTGTGGAATAGTGCGCTCGAATTTATCAATCAACAAGATGCTGGTAACCCGAGCAAGCCGGTTTTCTCCCGTCGCCTCTATGAGTGGTTAGAAAAAGCATGGCTCAGCGCAAACATGCGCCATCAAAATGATTGGATCACAGGAGCTGCGCTGATTGACTCGTTCAAAGACATGGCGATATATAGCCCTGCATTTGGACTGGCACGCGAGTTCGACAAGATTGATACGCATTTCTTAAAGCAGAATTTAAATAAGATCTGTAAAGGTTCGACTGAGCGTCAAGTATTCAGTAAGCCAAATGCTGACAACACGGTGTCGAATAGTCGCTCACAAGGTGAAAGCGCGCTAGAAGCATTTTGTGAAGACCTCACTGAAAAAGCACGTTCTGGTGCAATTGACCCAGTCCTTGGGCGCAACGAGGAGATCCGCCTCGCTATTGATGTGTTGTGTCGTCGCCGTAAAAATAATCCAATCTTTGTCGGTGAACCTGGGGTTGGTAAAACGGCAGTGGTAGAAGGACTTGCTCAGCGCGTAGTTGAAGGGCAAGTTCCGCCAGAACTTAAAGAAGTTAAGATCTGCGTACTAGATATGGGTCTGCTACAAGCTGGAGCAGGTGTAAAAGGTGAATTTGAGCGTCGTCTTAAACAAGTCATTGATGAAGTAAAGCGTTCAGCGACCCCCGTTATCTTATTTATTGACGAAGCGCATACCTTGATTGGTGCTGGTGGCGACGCTGGCATGGGAGATGCCGCAAACCTACTAAAACCTGCGCTTGCACGTGGAGAAGTAAGAACACTTGCTGCAACGACATGGAGCGAATATAAAAAATATTTTGAGCGCGATGCTGCGCTTGAGCGCCGTTTTCAATTAATTAAAGTCGATGAACCAACCGAGCAAGCTGCGAAGCTCATGCTCACGGGGCTGAAAGATAAATACGAAAAGCACCACCAAATTCAAATCACAGACAGTGCAATTGAAGCCGCGGTTACTTTATCTGCACGATATATCACAGGTAGACAATTACCTGATAAAGCCATTGATGTACTAGATACCGCCGCTGCTATGGTCAGAATGGGACCGGCAACATCGCCTGTGGTGATTGATAAAGCCAAAGAGCAGATCCGTTACTATCAAAGCAGAATTGAACGTTTGGCAATCGAGTCAAAGCTTGGGATTGCAGATCAAACTTGTATTCAAAGCCTCACCGATGCGCTTACACAAGCCCAAGAGCAGCTTGCTGAGCTTGAGCAAAGTCGTGAGCTGCAAATTGATACTTATAATGCCTTACACGGTGCAAGTGACGAAGAGAAACCTGCGATTAGACAAGCGCTTGCTGCGTTAAATCAAGATGATAATGCAATTTTCTCTGAAGTGACCAGCGATACGGTAGCGCAAGTGATCGCAAGTTGGACTGGGATCCCTGTCGGTAACATGGTGAAAGACGAGCTGGAGAGCTTACTTAAGCTTGAGCAATCACTGGCACAAAGCGTTGTGGGTCAAAATGCTGGATTGACTGCGATTGCACAAACCTTACGGGTTGCAAAAGCGGGTGTATCGGCGTCGTCTGGCCCACTGGGCGTATTCTTATTAGCGGGTCCTTCAGGGGTTGGTAAAACCGAAACCGCAAAACACATAGCCGAACTACTATTTGGTGGTGAAAAATTCTTAACCACGATAAACATGAGTGAATATCAAGAAGCACATACGGTATCACAACTCAAAGGCTCGCCACCGGGTTATGTAGGCTATGGTGAAGGCGGGGTGTTGACCGAAGCGGTGCGCCAACGTCCATATTCTGTGGTGTTACTTGACGAAGTGGAAAAAGCCCACGCAGATGTCATGAATATGTTTTACCAAGTGTTTGAAATGGGTGTAATGCGTGATGGTGAAGGGCGTGAAATCGATTTTAGAAACACGGTTATTATCATGACTTCTAATTTAGGGGCTGAGCAAATCATCAATGCTTGTACACCAGAAACCGAGCAGCAGGCCATGCAAAAAATGGTGGATGGGATCATTCAGCAAGGCGTACCTGAAGATGAAGAAGCACAAGACAACAACGAGGAAGAAACACCGTTTGAGAGACCGAGCTTTCAGCAGCTAGTCAGCTTAATTAAGCCAAACTTGCTCGCGCATTTTGCACCTGCGCTTTTAGCACGTATGCAGGTTGTGCCTTTCTTCCCGCTTGATACCGATGTGTTAAAACATATTGTGGCACTAAAGCTTGAAAAGGTCGCAGCACGACTTCGTGACAATCACGCAATACAACTGCGCGTAGATCAAACAGCGCTAGATTATCTAGCCGATAAATGCGCTATGTCTGATAGCGGCGCACGATTGGTTAACGCAACAATTGAACAACAAATTTTACCTGGGATCGCTCGCTCAATTTTGGGCTTTATGAGCGAAGAAGATATGCCAGATCTGCTGACGCTGACACCGGATGAAAATGGTGAAATTGAAGCCGTATTCGCCGACTTAAGTTAACGGTAGATACGAGTAAGGAGACAAAAATGGAAATGTTCGCATCACTTGCCGATAAACTACCTAAGGCAAACGAGAGTCACTTTGCAATCGAAATTGCGGGGTTGTCTGGGAGTTTATTTAAAGTATTGAGTTTTGAATCACAGAATGACAGCTTATGCAGCGACTACCGCTTCGATATTGAGGTGTTAAGTGAAGAGCTAATTGAGCCTGATCTAGTGATTGGTAAAGATGTTACATTTTCCATTACATGGGCTATGTCTGACAGAACGGTTTCGGGGATTATTACCGAATATATCTGCCATGGTCGCAGTCATCAAGGCTACGTGTATACCTTATCCTTTCAATCACTTTTGGTGTTGCTCAAGCATCAACGATCTAATCGCGTTTTTACCGACATGTCTGCGGATGCCATCGTTAAAAGTGTGTTAGACAAGGCTGGGTTCCCGTCAGGAAAATTGCAACTAAAGGCATCATCACCTTCCCTTGCTATGACAGTACAGTATGATGAAAGTGATTTTGACTTTGTAACGCGTCTAATGCGCCGCTACGGTTTTGTTTACGGCAGCACAGAGTCAACGGGTAGCCAAGCCAACCTATCGGTATTTGCCAGCAGCAGTGATTTTTCTTCAGAGATGGAAGAGATCACTTTGCCTTATGCGTCACCCACCGGACAGGTAAGACCGAGCGAGTCTGTCTTTGCCTTTTCTAAAAAAGCGAGTTTACTAAATAGCGGCTTTAGGCTGTATGACGAAGACTATGAAAAAGGCTGCGCACTGTCTGTAAATAGCAATAATCAAACAGAGGTTGGCGGCTTTGGTGAAGACAGTATATTCGCTGAAAACTTCATGACTGAAGGAGATGGCGATGCACTTACCAAAGTGCACCAGCAAAGTATTGATTGTCAGCGAAATCTTTTTGTAATCGATACTGACTGTCGAGCGCTTCGTCCAGGTGTCGCTTTAACCATAACCGATCACCCTAATTACAGCGGTCGTTACTTAGTGGTGTCTGTTGCTCATAAAGGCTGTCAAGGTGGCAGCGTTGAATATGGCTCCAAGGTAAAAGGCTTAACCTATAAAAACCAAGCGACGATCATCCCAATTGATGTGCAGTTTAAAGCGCCTGTGGTTAAGCGTAAAAAGGTCTTTGCATCGTTTAATGCCACGATTGAGCAAGAAGTGGATGACAAAGGGCGCTATAAAGTCAAGCTGCCATTTAACCAAGATGGTGAAGGGGAAGAGAGTAAACCGACTCGACTTATGCAGCACTATGGTGGACCTGGCGGGCACGGCATACACTTTCCTCTAAACAAAGGAACTGAGGTTATGGTGGCGGGCGAAAATGGTGACTTAGACAGGCCAGTTATTCTCGGTGCACTATTTAACGATGAAGCGCTAAGCCCGGTAACTGCAGAGAATGCCACTGAAAATAAATTGGTGACAAAGGCAGAAAACACCTTGTTGATGGATGACAAACAAGGCGAAGAGAAAATTCAATTGTTCACCAAATCGCAAGAAAATATACTCGAATTTAATGCCACTGAAGGTAGCGAATTTATCAAGCTTGAAACCAAAAAAGGTTACATCGATATTAAATCGAAAGAAGCGATGACGCTGCAATCACAAGCGAATATTGTGGCACAAGCCGACAAAGAAATAAGCATTCGCGCAGAAGATGCTGTTTATATCCAAAGTATTGAGTCCAATATTGAGATCAATGCCAAAGAGGCTATTCAACTCACCGCAGATACCGACATTAAAATTCAGTCTGCTGATAGCAATATTCAATTCGAAGCGCAGCAATCCATTAATCTAGAGGCCGCGCAAGACATCAGTTACTTCAGTGTTGACGGTAACGTCGAGCTTGCGGCGCAAAATGGTAACTTGACCATCAATGCCGATAGAAACATTTCTATCGTTGGCCAAGGTAGCGGCTCAATTCAGCTTTCTCAAGGCGGCGGTAAAATAGAAATTGATGCGGCAGGTAATATTACCATTGATGCGAACAACTTGAACTTAAGCGCCAGCAACATTTCAGTGTCTGGCTCTGCAATTAGCCATAACTAAGCAGGGAGCAAAGTCTATGAAAACCAATGTCGTACAATTTCCACCATCGTTGAGTAACATCGTATGGCGTGTATCTGCCATTGATAAATTAGGCAAAGTGTTACGAGTGAAGTGTGACGGATCTAATGTAGAAATGAAGGTTAAAGGTCAATTAGACAGTGTGACACGCGTAAGTATTGACGATGAAGTGTTGCTACATAGCGTGGCAATGCCTATCGTTATTGGTCGCTTAGCTGCACCGCAAGACTTTCCGGCGGCGTCGGTGACAAATAACAACGGCACCGTGGTGTTAAATGGCGAGCAAGAAGTCTGTGTCAAAACCAAAAATGGCAGCATTGCGATCAACGGCAATGGTGAGATACAGCTTGAAGGTAAACTGTTAAACGCCGATATTGAGCAAGATCTCAGCCTCCAAGGCTGGCCAATTCGATTAAATTAAGCTGATACGGTGTGACTATGTTTTTAGCTGCAACCAAATTGGCCGTTCACCGTCAGCAACTCAAGTCGCTTTGGCGTCATTATCAAAAGTTTAATGCACGCCAAGTAGTTGAGACTGGGCGTTTACATGCTCTTGAAAAACAACTATTAAATCATGTGTATACCTTAGCTGCGACGGACGAAGAACACTGGATAAATCGCTCCCAACTAGATTGTATCGCGCATGGGTCGATTGATGATGTATTTACGTTAACCCAAGAGATTGACTCACCTCAGCTGTTGTTACTTATTAACCATCTTTTTGGGACAAGAGCGCTTGAAGCCCAAGCTAGTGAAATCATCACGGCGATTAACAGCGAGCCTGCGCTTGCTGAGCTGCTCATTCATAACTTGTCAGCATGGCGCATTGATTTTGGTGATGCACTCAGACAGCGAATTTTATCAACAGATGAAAATTGGCCTACGAGCCTTATCTATTTAGCATTTAGTACGGCTAACTTGTCGCGCCACCAACTCATGGCCGCACTTGAACATAGCAACCCTGAAATTGCCTACACGGCATTGGTGAATATGTGGCTGTGTAATACAGAGCAACTTTCAGAGCACTTAGTGAAGCGGTTTGCGATGACCGATGATGCCGCGCTAAAAGCAAAACTATTGCAGCTGGCAGGTTTACTCGATGAGCCAAAATGGGATGAACCATGCTTACTTTATTGTCAGCATAATCCAAGCTACATTGCAGAAGTATTTCCGTACTTTTCTCATACCCGTTCGTTACAAAATCTAGTTAAGTTACTCGAAGCCCCCAGTACCGCTCGTCCGGCTTACGAGGCGTGGAAACAAATCACCGATCTCGACTTGCCTGAAGAATTCGCAATAAGTGATGCGCAAACTGGCATTAAATCTCAAAAATCGCAAAAATTACCCAGTTTTAAGCAAGCAGAATACGAACGCCAAGCCCTAATTACAGCAAATACCCAACATCAACTCGCAGGGCGTAAAGTCTCTGAGCCAGCGGCTTGGTTACAACAGGGATTGGCTGGCCTTGCTATACAGCGCAAGCTTTCCAAAATTTCCTCGCATGCACTTGGCGCTGCGCTTTTTTACATGCCGATGGCTTATCTTCAATGGCAATCAGTAAAGCAGGAGTTGAACCATGCTAGTGAATGAATCCGAGTGGCAAAGTAGCACGGTTGAGGCTTGGGATGAGGAAAAAGATCCCATCGTAGTCATCGCTGTGAAGCAAAACTTTGAATACGACGTAAATGGTAATGTGTATCCCGATCCAACTGGAGCGCCTGTTGTACTTGCTGATGACTTCGACGGTGAAGGGCTTGAAGCCTGCCTAACCGCCGTTAGCGAAGTTCAGCCCTATAAAACCGGTTTTGAAGTATACGGCGAATTGACCTGTTTTCCACCAACCGACAAGCAAGCGCGAGTGATTGAAGTTGGACTAAAACTCGGCTGTAACGACAGGGTATTTGTTGATAAATTACTTCGAGTTACTGGTGAGCGTGTGTGGAAGCGATCGCTATTCGGGCCCGTGGCGAGCGATCCACAAGTATTATCGTCCTGTGTATTAAATTATCAACTTGCCTATGGCGGCACAAGTCCGTCGGATGAAGAACAAGTTTCTACCCAAAATCCCCTCGGTCGTGGTTATAAGCTCAAAAATAAAGAAGCGAAAGGCCAGCCATTGCCACAAGTGGAGTATGCTAATCAGGTATTAAAAAAGCCGAGCCACGACACTGCGGTTGCAAGCTTTGCAGCGATCCCACCATTTTGGTCGCCAAGGGTGGATAAACTTCCTGAGGTTGACGAATCCCAAGCTTTAGCGGGCAAGTTCCCATTTAAAGCAGCAGTCCCTGCTGCGCATTATCAAGTCGCACCGCAAGACCAACAAACTTCAAACCCATTTAGTGATGGCTGGTGGATTGACATGATGGGCTTGACGCCAGATTTACCTTATGGACAAAGCCTAAAGCTAACGTTGCCCAGAATCGTACCTCGCTGTCGTTTGGTTAATGGCCCAGACGCCACGCCTATTGATATGCAGTGTGATACGCTGGTAATTGACTCGCAAACACAGCAGTTTTCATTAATATGGCGAGGAAGGGTAAAAAAGAGCCAAACAGGCAGTAACAGCGTGTTCTTAGTCGAAGTGGCACAAACGCAAGGAGTGGCACATGCAGTTTGAATTAATCGCGCTAGAAACCCCAGCCGGTAACCATCCTAGTGCTTTATATACCGCGGTCGCAAATAACATGCGCTTTTGCTCGCCAAGCAAAGCCATTGTTAGGTACGATATAAGCCTCGACGCGCCATACTTGCGCGCACAAATCGAAGAGATCTCGGTCACGTTACGTAAAGACCGCTGTTTAACCATTCTAGAATCTTTATTAAGCCAGACTAAGCAACGGCTTGATGGCAGTGCCAACGCGTGGGACGGCACCATTAATCTAATTACTGGCTACGCAAAATCAGAAGAGCCATATATCGAAGTGTCTGATGTTAGGACGCTTTGTGACCATATTGAGCTGAACGTTGATGATATTCAGTTGCATAAAACGCTTGATATTGATTCGCTCTCGCCAAATAGTCTCTATGTATTTGTAGATAGTTGCGTTGGTTATGATGAAGCGTCAAAACCAAACTGGGTAGGCAAGCTACAAGTTGTTGGCGGCCCTGAAGGTATTGTATTAAGTGAAGGCGGTTGCGTACTGCTTGGTACAAGCGCTAGTAAGACTTCATGCCAAACCAAAGCATATCAGGGCGGCTTAGGTGAGCTATTAAAAGAGCTGCACGCGGAGATAAACGAGCCTTATATTTCGACCCGCTTACTCAGTGAGCAGTGGCAAAGAGAATGGCTCAATGCCAGCCGCGCCTTGTACCAAGAGTATGACGCGTTAATAGAGCTAAACAACACTGCAAATACCATTGGGTATATTGGCGCTGGCCATAATGCAATGGGACTTGCGGTTGCCAGTAGTTATCTACATAACCCGTTAAATAGCCATATTGACAGAGTGTGGCTGATCACAGAGCAAGAAAAACCACAATTAATCTCAGTAACAAGGAGTGTGTTATGAGCTTTATCGCGGCAGTAAAAGGAAAAGAGCCAGATTCGATTCAGTACGATCAAGATGCCATGTCTGCGACGCTTCGAGTAGGCGGGAGTGTGTCGTGGCGACATAATAATCCTGCATTGTTAAAGCTTACTATCGCAGCGAAAAATAATGGCGCCATTGGCTGTGTAAATGGGATAGCCGTATTTCCTGACAAAGCCAGCGGTGAAAACGCATTTATAGATGAGATTGCGCGCGCTAAATATGGCGATATGATGCTGGGTGAAATGATAACCGAGTTTGCCAGTGACTATATTGTCCCACCGCCTAAGTGGAACGATGAAAAAAACGAGCCAATTCTACCTCATCAAGAGCCAGAGACTGGCATGGATATGCACATGCCCATTGACAACGCTCGGGCATTTTTAGATTTGGTTGAGCGCAAAATAGGATGGCAAGCTGGCACTGAGGAACAAATCGAAAAAGACACAGATAGCGAAGCACAGCAAGTCGGTATCGTGAGCGGCCAAAACGTATTAATTAATGGTCGCACCGCAGTTCATAAAGACAGTGGTGGCATGCTAAATACCATAGATGTGTGCTGGACTAAGATTGGTAAAGTTGTTGTGCCAATCCCTTATAGCAATCTCGCCAAATCAGGTGATGCAGCGAGCACCGCAAGCTCAGTAAAAATCAATGGCAATCCCGCAGCAAATATCAAAAGTAACTTTTCAAAAAGCACCGGTGATCAACCCGGTAAAAAGAAAGGCATTGCCAGTGGCACAATCAAAGGCAAAGCAGAGTTTATTACCAGCTCTTTTGATGTGTATATCGAAGGAAAACCCGCCGTGTGCCAAGGAGATCTTATGATCTCTAACAGTAAAAACACGCCACCTTCTCCCTTGAATCAACCGGGCGGTGCGACCCCTAGCTCACTGTCAGTGGCGAAAAGAGATGCAACCCCCGATAAATCAGGAAGTAAAAAGTTAAAAGTAAGCGTATCAGGTAAAGAGTATTACAAGGATGGAGTGAAACTAGGATGAGTGATTTTACAGTACCAGACTTAACGAATCTTGAAACTGCTCACAGAGAGCTGGTTTTTGAAGGGCTAGCAAACGACCAAGAGAAAGTGTCTTTGATGGTTGCTGATACTAACCCAGATCTTGGCACCTCGGGATACTACAAAATACCACTTGGTACTTCTTCGGCGAATGACACTGCACAAGATGCAGAAGTGGAGTTGGTCCATATTTATCCGTTGAGAATGGGGATAGACGGAGAAGATCAGCTAAGAGAAGGATTTATCTATATTTACGTTGACGGACACTTATGGCGAGAGCTGGAAGTACTTCCAAGGGAAAATGGTGAAGGTGTCGCGTTTAAAGATGTCAATTTAGCCTTTCAAAAGGGTCATAAAGTTATTCGTGTTGCTGAATATTCTTATAAAAAAGATAACTATGGCAAAGAGTGTAGTGTAGACAATACAGAATTAGCACTTGAGATGGTTGACAAAGGTGAGCGAAAAGCCACTACAGAAGAGCTCAGTACCATCATCGTCCCAAACAAGTTGTATGGTCAACAGTGTAGTGTTGAAATTGCTTATTCAGAAACGCAATGGAGCTGGAAGCAAATTGAAGCATTTGGCGGTATGGCTGAAACGGATCCGCGTTTAAATTATGGACCAAGTGTAAAGCCCGGTCTTAACGGAGACCAAGCGACCAACAGACGTGCCAACAGAATGCAAAAACTCGATAAACTGGCAAGTTTTAAGCAGGGTTACGATAATTCGACATTACCCGATCACCTAGTTTTACCTGTTCCAGATATGTCAGGTGTGTATGTACCGGTACTAGCCGACAGTATAGGGTTAGCCCGTGACACCAGTGCCAGAGTTGCGATATATCGCAAGGAGTTGTTAAGCCTTCCGGTAACGTCAATACAACAAGATCCTGAATTTAAATCAGAGTCAAACACAGAACGTTTTGAACCTAGTCCAAACCAATTGGCAAAGCATTCGTTAGCAACTGCAATTCAGAGCACTTTCTTTCACTATCCAAAAGGAATAGAAAAGAAGAAGGCGCTCGGAGTGGAAGTTGATGAAGACGCTGAGGATCTTGCACAGCAGTATCGGGAGTATATAGAAGATAGCTTCAGCACCACTGAATTTAGAAAATATCTTCACACTGACCGCGCCTTTGAACTCGGTCTGCAAATTAATCAATCAAAAGCGAAGCTCTTTGAGATTATGAGCGACGAGCAAAAAAACAATTCTTTTTATTACTCCATTGAAGACTATGCCTACTACGATGATATACGCCGGTGCTTACTATACGCAGTATGCTCCGATGTACTCGGCCCAATAAAGGACTTAACCATTACCCTGATCAGTCATTTTGCGGTGTCAGACGATGATTTCAAAAAGTTAGATGAATTGGATGCGAATGACGTAGGGCAAGAGTGTTGGCTAAAAGTGATGGGGACGCATCCGACTGAAAGGCTAAGATTAATTGAGCTGCTCTATCCTAAAAAGATAAAGGATGAGATGACAGCGTATGAGTGCCGTCTTAAAGGTTCAAACGACGAGTTTGACACGCGCTTTGATCTTACGCTTATGCAAGATAACTTGCAGCCCTTACATGACCAAGACGCATCATATACAGATGCGGTAATACAAGTACTTCGAAGAGCCTCACAGGCGATGTGGGGATTCTTGGTGATTGGTCTCGAGGTGCCAACTGGATTAAATGCAGCGCAAGGGCAGGATATTAAATCGGTATACGGAGACCGTAAAGCTAAAGCAGAAACGCTAGCGCTTGATACAAATGCACTAAAAGATGAAAAAGTGGCACTAGAGCGCTCTATTGAAGCTAAACAAGCGGAAATTAATGCTTACATTAAAGCGCGTAACCAAATTTTAAATGCGGCTGTTGCAGGAGGGATGAATCCTGACTCAGTAGTGGCACAGCTAGACTTACAAATAAAACGCCAAGAGCAAGCATTACGTGATATCAAAAAAACTGCCTCCAATGTGCAATACCAACTAACGAATGCAAAGAGAGAGCTTAGTGCATTGTCAAGCTCTATAGAGTATGCAAAATCAGCTAGATTTGAAAACAGTGTCAGAGGGGATCTCTTTGGTCGATTTAAGCAATTAGTAGATGTTTCGACAAATGGTTTGATAAAAGAGATCAACCTATCAATTGCAGACTATTTAGATGGCAATTTACCTGAGGGATTTTTACCTCTGGATTTTCAGTCAAAAGCTGAACGAGCATCTAAGCGCCTCAGTGAGCTGGAAAAAGCGGCAGAGGCGTTTGCTGATAGTCATCAGAAGACCCCTGTAGCACACCCTTATGTCAGAACTGAGTTAGGTGGAGGACAGGTTGTTCAGCAACAGTTAGATCATATTTTGTCTCTGGATGGTACCTTGGGTGAAATTGAAAAAACACTGGAGCGACAAAAAATAAAAGCCGAATTTGCACAAAAACGCTTACAGCAAAAAGTATTGGTGTTGGATGCGAGTAGGATTGAAAAACTTGATTTCCAAGTTGAAGAAATGATAAGTGAGTTTTCGGAACTTGACAGTAAGATTGATGGAAAAAACTGGGAACTGGATAGTATTAAAAAAGAAGTGGATGCTTTGGAGAGACTATCAAAATTTAAAGTTCCCCCAAAAGTGTTTGAAACTATGCTACATGGCACTTTAGGGACTGTTGCAGTACTTGAAGTGTATAACTGTTTTAGCACGCTAGTTAAGGTTGAGGCTAGTGGGTTATCAAAAGCATCAGCAGTGTTAGATCTTGCCGATATAATTTTTAATATTGGCTTAAATATTGTGGAAAAAAAACATGGTCTGCCAACGGCACTTCAAATTAACTCAATTACCAGTCAAAAGGCTGCTGGGGTGGGTGCGAAAATAGTTTCTCGCGCTTGGTTAGTTGTCGCGGGTACCTTTCTTACCTTAATTGCAAGCTCAGTAAGTGCATATGTCGCTTTTACTGATGCACTATCAGAAAAGGAAAGCGGTGATAAAGAACTATATTTTGCCAATGTCACGTTAATGATGGGTTTTATTTCACTTGCAGCGTCTTCTTCTATAATTCTAGCCTCCTTTTTAACTCTCGGCATGGCTGCGAGTACAATTGCAACTCTTGGAGCGATCGCGAGTGTATTAGGGTTATTGGGTCTACTAATAATTTTAATCGGTGCTGGTTTACTGCTTATTTTTCATGAATCTGAAATTGAGGCTTGGCTAAATGCCTGTCCTTGGAGTAAAAAGCGCCAACAAAAATATAAAGACGATAGCAATAAGTCTTCTGCTGTAAGGGCATCAACATGGCAACAAAAAATGGAAAATGCGTTAACCGATTTTTATAGTATGTTGTACTCGCCTGCGATAAATATTCAAAGATTTTTAAGTGTGTTTAAGGTGCAGGTAAGCGCGCCACTAACCAATGAATTAGAAGGCTTTTCTGCTCGTTTCTATTGGTCAAAAGAAGGTGATGATAAAATACAGGAGATAAATCATCATCAGTTGGCCAAGCTTAGCAGTGGTTGGAAGCTATATCCTAATCGAACCGGTTATTACTTCGAGTTCACTGAAGGTAAGCTCTGTGAACTGTTAAACCTAGAAGTTGGTAGCTCTATTGAGTTGATCATAGAAGTAGAAAGTTATCCCAATGGCAAAGGTAAAAAAGTGATCGAGAGCGCTACTGAGTTGTACTCCTTGCCAACGGTGGTGACCAAAAAAGACGATGGTTATTTGATTACGAAAGGGGTTAGATACATCAAAGAACTATCCAGATTAAATCAAAAGTTCAGATTTCCTGAAAGGCCGCCAATAAGATAGAAGGAACCGAAGAATGAAAAAGATTGAAGATATGACTCAGGAAGAGTTAGATAGCTATTTGGCAAATAAAGCAAAGGAGAGAGAGCGATATTACCGAGAGGAAGCAACTGAAGAAGAAAAAGAAAGGAAAGCACAAAGAGATGCATACTTGGCTAGAGAGACAAGTTATCGTCGTAGTGGTATTTTTTATGAAGAACAAACAAAAGACCATCTCCATAACCTAAGCTATAAGGAACGACTTGCCAAGGCGGAAGAATTAAACGGTTGTAAGTTTAAAGACGCAAAACCCTGTAAAGACGCATTTGCGCCGAGAGACGATTTTGATGGCCCTAAACGCCTCTTTGGTGCTTGGAATTGTGACGGTGAAAAAGTTGCGGTAATTCGTCACCCAAGCCTAATACTTTTTAGAATGGTAATCACCATATTGTCCGCAATTGCTGGGTTTATGTTGATTGTACTGACACTGGTTGATGTATTTCCAGTAGACTATTTATACTTGAGTTTGGCTGGTCTTTTCATCACGCCTTTCTTGTTGTTTAAATTTTCTGACGCTTTACGGTTTCTTGATAACATTGAGTTTAATCGTCATACCGGGTTGGTGAGAACACCTTACACCCTGTTTAGAAAACCATTTTATATCCCAATAGAAGACCTTGAATATGTGGTGGGCGTTGAGGTGAAAAGCGCAAGAGGTGGCGGCTCGTTCCAAACGGGTTATCTAAGTTGCAGAAAATATCCTGAAAAGTTTTGGTTTGGTCACGCGATTGGACTTGGTGATGGTGGAAACCTAAACGATTGGGCTCAGATAAATCGGTTTATGGACACTACCCAACCGATAGATAGGTACTACTACGAAATTATGGAGTATCACTATAAGCTCGATAAGAACGCTCATTTTAACGGCCCATTTCCAGAGGTGATGAAAAAGTACTTTGATGCCGATGACGGCCAAGTAAACCGCTGGAAAGTGTGGTAGAGGGTTCGTATTACAAGTGCTTTAAGTAGTTAATCAAAAGGAGTTAATGGTGAAAGAGATAAAGGACATGACTCAGGAAGAGCGGAATATTTATTTAATTGAGAGGGCTAAAGAAAGAAACAGAAAGTACCGTGAAGAAGCTACCGAAGAAGAAAAAGAAGACTTCGCAAAAATTGATGTGTATATAGATAGAGAAACAGGTTATCGCCGAAGTGGTGTTTTTTATGAAGAACTACCAAAAGACTACCTCCATAACTTAAGCTATAAGGAACGCTTAGCCAAGGCTGAAGAACTAAACGGCTGTAAGTTTAAAGAAGCAAAACCCTGTAAAGACGCATTTGCACCGAGAGACGACTTTAGTGGCGTAAGTTACCCTAGCCAATGCGATGGTCGGGTTGTTTCCGTACCGCGCTCACCGGGATTATGGTCTATTAGGCTGCATGGGTTGGTATTAGGCCCTATTATTGGGATTTGTCTGTTAGGGGTAAGTATGACAGACGACAGTATGCCAGCTTGGCATTCATGGTTGGGGCTGTTTTTACTGACTGCATTCCCTTTAATAATGTACAAAATAGGGAATGCAATTCGTATTGTGGATGCAATCGAGTTTAACCGGCATACCGGATTGGTAAGAACGCCGTACACCTTATTCAGAAAGCCATTTTATATCCCCATAGAAGACCTAGAGTATGTTGTTGGTCCAGAAGTAAAAAATATGCGAGGCAGCGCATCGATGCAAACGGGTTACTTAAGTTGTAGAAAATACCCCGAGCACTATTGGTTTGGAAATCGTATAGGTATTGCAGGAGGTGGCGATGCTCACGATTGGTCACAAATGAATAGGTTTATGGATATTACTCAACCAATTGACGAGTACTATCACAGTGCTATGGAGTATACGTTTAAAAAGAATAGAAATGCTCACGGTAACGGCCCATTTCCAGAGGTAATGAAAAAGTACTTTGATGCCGACGACTGCCAAGTAAATCGCATGGAAGTGTGGTAGGGCGTTAATCATTACAAGTGCTTTCTAGTGGTTGGCTAAAAGGAATTGGTGATGAAAAAGATTGAAGAGATGACTCAAGAAGAACTTGAAGAAATCATCAAAGAAGGCGACAAAAGAAGAGAGAGATATTATCAAGAAGAAGCTAGTGAAGCTGAGAAAAAAGAATTGGAGGAAATGCAAAGGTACTCAGAACGAAGGTTAAAATATATTAGAGAGGGAAATTTTTATGATGCGTTATCAAAAGACTACCTCCATAACTTAAGCTATAAGGAACGCTTAGCCAAGGCTGAAGAACTAAACGGCTGTAAGTTTAAAGAAGCAAAACCCTGCAAAGACAGATTTGCGCCGAGAGACGACTTTAGTGGTGTAAGTTACCCTAGCCAATGCGATGGTCGGGTTGTTTCCGTACCGCGCTCACCGGGATTATGGTCTATTAGGCTGCATGGGTTGGTATTAGGCCCTATTATTGGGATTTGTCTGTTAGGGGTAAGTATGACAGACGACAGTATGCCAGCTTGGCATTCATGGTTGGGGCTGTTTTTACTG
Organism: Pseudoalteromonas sp. XMcav11-Q; assembly: GCF_040104525.1. Lineage (NCBI taxonomy): Bacteria > Pseudomonadati > Pseudomonadota > Gammaproteobacteria > Alteromonadales > Pseudoalteromonadaceae > Pseudoalteromonas > Pseudoalteromonas sp. XMcav11-Q. The sequence goes on along the minus strand of NZ_JBECOX010000012.1, from coordinate 40,243 downwards.
ACTGCATTCCCTTTAATAATGTACAAAATAGGGAATGCAATTCGTATTGTGGATGCAATCGAGTTTAACCGGCATACCGGATTGGTAAGAACGCCGTACACCTTATTCAGAAAGCCATTTTATATCCCCATAGAAGACCTAGAGTATGTTGTTGGTCCAGAAGTAAAAAATATGCGAGGCAGCGCATCGATGCAAACGGGTTACTTAAGTTGTAGAAAATACCCCGAGCACTATTGGTTTGGAAATCGTATAGGTATTGCAGGAGGTGGCGATGCTCACGATTGGTCACAAATGAATAGGTTTATGGATATTACTCAACCAATTGACGAGTACTATCACAGTGCTATGGAGTATACGTTTAAAAAGAATAAGAATGCTCACGGCAATGGCCCATTTCCCGAGGTGATGAAAAAGTACTTTGATGCCGATGACTGCCAAGTAAATCGCATGGAAGTGTGGTAACGACGAAAAGTCAAAGTAGGTACAAGCAAGGCGTTAGTAAAGCGCGCATTCATTTTCGGCCGTCTAGAGTGCATGTTAAGTTTTTGTGGCTAGCAGCTGCATGTACTAAATGAGCCAAAATTTAGGAGATTATATAATGGATAAAAAATGGTTGTTACCATCGTTATTGGCATCGAGTAGCCTTTTGGTTGCTTGTGGGGGCGGAAGTGGAAGTGATACCGATCCGCAACCTGGTGATAACACAGGAACTAAAGGTTCAATAAAAGTCATTGTACAAGGCTTACCTGCTGGTGCAGATGCGGGCTTAACGCTCACAGGCCCTTCTAGCTATAGCGAAGACATTACAAGCACGACTACTCTAAATGCCTTAGCAAACGGGGAGTATAAATTAACGGCTACTTCTCGTTCTGTGGATCAAGCACTCTATCAGCCAAATGAAAACTCGGTTACTGTCGATTTGAGTGGTAATGAAGAAGAAACAATCACCATTACCTACCGTACATCAGTAAGTGCACAGGGAACGGTAACTGGGTTTGGCAGTGTATACGTAAACGGTGTGCGTTATGAGACGACGCCAGATCAACAAGCAAATCTTAAAGTGGGCATGCTGATAAATCTGCAAGGTAAGCAAGGCGCAGATGGCAATTTTGCAGTAGCTGACTCTATTATCTATGACGCAACTGCTAAAGGTGTGGTGACGGCAGTCGACTACGCCAAACAAACAATCACTGTGTTGGGTCAAGAATTTAGTGTTGATAAACGTACGAAATTAGAGGTAGCTTTCACAGAAATAACGACAGGTGATTTCGTAGAGATCAGTGCGTTGCGTCAAGGGCAGGGTCAGTATGTTGCTACCCGCATTGATGTGGAAGAGCAAAATGGCGAATTTGAAATTGAAGGTAAGGTTGCTGAGCTAGATCTTGATGCGAAAACATTCAAATTAGGCATGTTGACTATAGACTATAACCAAGCAACAGAAGTTGAAGGGACGCTTGAAAACAATGCAATAGTGGAGGTGGAAGCATCAAGTTTACCTATTGACGGTGTATTACTTGCAGACAGTGTAGAGGTTGATAGCAACGAGCCAGTATCAACAGGTGCGGTCGCCAAATTTGAAGGTATTGTAACTCAAGTCAGTGACGACACCTTCGCAATCGGCGGGCACAGCTTCACATTAAATGACGACACTGATTTCAAAAAAGGGGATGATGATGACCTGCAAATCGGTATGCGCGTATTTGTGCTTGCAGTTGCAACCGAAGAAGGTTTAATCGCAAAAAAAGTACGCTTTGATAAGCACTCTGAAATCGAATTAACTGGCGTAGTAGAAGATATTGACCTTGAAGCACAGACACTAACAGTATTTGGTAGCACCTATTTTGTGGATAGCTATACCCAGTTTGAAGATGACTCGGATGCAGAAGACATCGAACTTAAACTTGAGAAGCTTAGTGTAGGTGATGTCGTAGAAATTGAGGCATTTGGTTTTGAAGGTGCCTACGTTGTGAGAGATTTAGAGCGTATCTCTGCAAGCGATTTTGACGACCAGCAAGAACATGAGGTTGAGGGAAAAATCACGGCTGTTAATGCTGGCGAGCAAACAATCACAGTAGGCAAACTTGTCTTTGCCATCAATGGTGCGACAGAGCTGGAACTTGAAGATGATGTAAACCTCACGACATTTTTTGAACAAGTGGCAGCAGGTGATATCGCGGAAGTTGATTATGTGATCCAAGGAGACTCATTGATCGCAACTAAAGTTGAAGTTGATGACAAAGACGATGACTTCGATGACCGTAGATTTGAGCTAGAAGGTAAAGTGGTTAGTTTTAATCCGGTCGACGCAACTTTTAGTGTTGATGGTAAGACAGTATTTTTTGATGGAAATACTGAGTTTAAAAACGGCTTATTTGTGATTGGCGATGAAGTTGAAGTTACCGCTATTCAGCGTGTTGATGGTTCAATCTTGGCACTCAAAATTGAAATCGAGTCTGATGATGGTATTGAACTTGAAGTCGAAGGCAAAATCACAAACTTTGTCTCAGCGTCTGAGTTCATGGTGAATGGTGTCTCTATTGCAACTGATGGCAACACGGAATTTAAAGATGGCAGTAGCAGTAACCTTGGAAACGGTGTAACGGTTGAAGTAGAAGGCGTGTTAACTGACGACAATGTATTGTTGGCTAAAAAGGTCGAGTTTGAGGAAGATGACGTTGATGAAGTCGAAATTGCAGGCTTAATTGAGGACCTAGTCAAAAACTCTGCGTTTGATTACGAGTTCAACCTTGGTGCGCAGCGCGTTCAAATTACGGCAGATACAAAGCTTAAGAATGGTAATTTTGAAAAGTTTTCAAATGGCTTGGCAGTTGAGGTTGAAGGTTACACAACCGACGGTGTCACTGTTATTGCTAAAGAGCTCAAATTTGAAGCCGTAAAATATGTGGAGGTTGAAGGTCCAATCACACAAGTTGAGACAGATGAGGCGTTTTACGTCCTTGGCCAAAAAGTCAAAGTATCTGAGCAAACTCAGTTTAAAGGTGGCAGTCAATCTGATATTGCAACAGGCAAAAACGTTGAAGTTGAAGGCTATTTAGTAACTAAAAATGGTGAAACTTATATTCAAGCTGAAAAGGTAGAGTTCGAAGACTACGCCTATTTTGAGCTCGAAGGTAAAGTTGCAAACTTGTCTGGCGACCAATTTACATTATTTGGAATGACGGTTCATGTAACCAATGACACCGTATTCAAAGATGGCCAAAAAAGTGACCTTAGCAATGATGTTAAGGTTGAAGTTACCGCTCAAATGGTCGAAGGCACGATCATCGCGCTAGAAGTCGATTTTGAAGATTAACTATTGGTAAATGTAAAAGTCACAATTAAAGCCTCCAATGTGGAGGCTTTAATTGTGTATATTTCACTTTAAAATTAATTCACTCCTCCTGACTTAGTAACGTCATATTTATCCCACTGAACTGCCATAAAAGCTTAGCTTTCCTGACTTTTTTCCCTCGTATAGTGACACCCGCCACGCAAAACGCAACGGTTTATACTGACTCGCTGTGCTTCTAGGTTCAGCTTCTATGAAGTGGAGTAAGAAGAGACGTGACTTGGTATTGCTGAAATAACTAAAAGCATGCACACGGGTATGCAAACAAAGTAAAGAAAGGACTTATGAAAACAAAACTACTTCCAATCGCACTATTGTGCGGTGCCACAAGCATTATTACTGGTTGCTCAGATTCAGATAACAATGTTGATATAAACGTGCCGAAAGGACCTGATATTCCAAAAGAGGGCACTGCGGTGTCTTTGCGTTTACTAGAAACCACAGATTTGCATGCAAATGTATTGAACTACAACTACTTTTCAGACAAGCAAGACGACAAAGTGGGTCTAGTGAAAACCGCGGCGTTAATCCATCAAGCGAGAAGCAAAGTTAAAAATTCCATGCTAGTAGATAACGGCGACTTGATCCAAGGTAGTCCGCTTGGCGACTATATGGCGAAAATCAAAAACCTCAAAGAGGGAGAAGTTCACCCGGTTTATAAGGCCATGAACACACTAGAGTACGATGTCGCAAATATTGGTAATCATGAGTTTAACTTTGGCTTGGCGTTTTTAGACGAAGCAATCGACGATGCGAATTTTCCCTACGTCAGTGCAAACGTATTTAAGGTTGATGGCGACGAAGATGAAACAAATGATGTGCCGTTATTTAAGCCTTACCTAATTCAAGAAAAGCAATTCTTTGACGAGAATGACAAACTTCAGGTGATTAAAGTCGGCTTTATCGGGTTTGTTCCACCGCAAATCATGCAATGGGATAAGGCCAATCTTGAAGGCAAAGTGATAGCCAAAGACATCGTAAAAATGGCAAAACACTATGTACCTAAAATGAAAGCTGAAGGCGCGGATATTGTCGTTGCTATTCCGCACTCAGGTCTTGATGTATCTGCCGATAAGCCAATGGCTGAAAACGCATCTTATGCCTTATCTAAGGTGGATGATATAGACGCCATTATGTTTGGTCATGCGCATGCAAACTTCCCAGGTTCGGGCTATGCAGACTTAGCGGCACATGGTGTTGATAACGATAAAGGCACAATCAATGGCGTTGCGGCTGTAATGCCTGGTTTTTGGGGAAATCACCTTGGTGTAATTGACTTAGATATCCAGTTTAAGTCAGGTAAATGGACGGTGGTTGACTCACAGTCAACGCTTAAACCAATCTATGAAACGGATGAAAATCGAAACACGATATCATTGGTTGAAAGCGATGCAGCAATTGAAGCGGTAGTGCATAGTGAGCATGCTGAAACGCGCGCATGGGTGAATGAGCCTTTTGCTAAAATCACCAACACTGTGAACAGCTATTTTGCGTTAGTGAATGACGACCCCTCAATCCAAATCGTGACTGACGCACAAGCATGGTATACAGCAAAAATAGTGCAAGGTACCGAGCTTGATGGATTACCTATTCTGTCTGCGGGTGCACCCTTTAGAGCTGGGCGTGGCGGGCCAGATGACTTTACCGCAATTCCTGCAGGTGATATCGCCTATCGTAACGTTGCAGATATGTACATTTATCCTAACGTACTTAAGGTGTTGAAGCTCAAGGGCAGCGAAGTGCGCGAATGGCTTGAAATGTCTGCAGGCCAGTTCAATCAAATCACACCGAATACTGAAGGCGTTCAAGCGCTGATCAATCCAGACTTTCCTTCATATAACTATGATGTGCTAGATGGTGTGACGTATCAAATTGATGTCACTGAGCCTGCACGCTACGCGGCAAACGGTGAAAAGGTGTCAAACGGTAACCGCATTAAGGCATTGAAGTATCAAGGTGAGTTGGTGAAGGACGACCAAGTATTCTTGGTTGCAACGAATAACTATCGTGCATCTGGTGGCGGTAATTTCCCAAATATTAAGGGAGATAAAATCGTTGTCGACTCGCCAAATGAGAACCGTCAGGTCGTTGCTGACTATATTACTTTTGTTAGCGACCAAAATGGTGCCGCAGGACTTGATCCATCGGCAGATATGAACTGGTCATTTGCACCTGTAGTTGGCGCTAATATTGAGTTCTTTAGTTCAACTAGTGCGGATGCTGAAACCTACAGTCAGCAATTTAATCATATTCTACCTACTGGCAAAACAGACGAACGAGGTTTTGCACTTTATCAGCTGGATTTAACACAACCGCTGAACTAATACACTATGCCGCCATATTTTGGCGGCTTTTTTGTTGCTTCTTTTTATAATTTTCAACGGGATTTGACGAATGAAACAAGTAAACTTCAAGCTTAGCAGCGTAGTTTTGGCTGCGGCTATATCCACATCTGTGTTTGCGGCACAGCCGTATGACTGGAATAACCATATTCCAGTTAAAACACCAACCACAAACAGCAATGGTAAGACAGTATTATTTGATGTGTCACACGGTGGCGTGGAGGGAAATGCCGATTGGGTTATTGACGGTGCGTTTTCAGACTTTGCGGATGCATTGGTTAATGAAGGATATACCGTAAAAGAATATCGCGGTGTTGATTTAAACAATGACGGCAAGATTAGATTCTTTGACGACCGTACCTCTCAAAGCAATCAAAATGAAGCGGTTATCAGCTACGATGCGATTAAAGATGCAGATGTCTTTGTATTGGCAGAAACTAACCGTCCTTTCACTCAATCAGAGCAAGCAGCGTTATTGCAGTTTGTAGCGGATGGAAAAGGGATATTTTTTATCGCAGATCATTATGACGCGGATCGTAATCTAAATACGTGGGATGCCACTGAAGTCTTTAACGGCTACAACCGCTCAGATCTGGCCAAGTATAATCTAGGTGGTGAGTACGGTGACTGGCGTAATCCAAAATCAGCAGACATGGGATGGCTTGCAGAAAATTTTGGGATCCGCTTTCGCTTTAATGCCGCTGACTACAAGCAAGGCGTAAGTGGTATTGAGTCTGCGAGCAAAACAGAAGGGATCACACTCGGAGTTACTCCTGTATTGATGGCCGCGGGCGCGACGCTTGCGATTGTAGATGAACAAAAAGCGAAGGGCTTGGTTTATTTTTCACCTTCAGATACACCAGCTAAGTGGCGTCATGCTAAAGATGATGGGCTTTACTTTGGTGGTAGAAATGAAGGCCCGTATGTCGCTATCTCAAAAGCCGGATTAGGTAAAGCTGCGTTTATTGGTGATTCTTCTCCAATTGAAGACGCTACACCTAAATACAAGCGTCAGGATAATGGCAATAGTAAAAAGACGTACCCCGGCTGGACGGACAGAGGTAATGCAGCTGTACTTTCGGTCAACATCATCAATTGGCTAGCAACGCCCGAGTCGTATCAGTACTTTGATGGTACTAACGGTCATGCAAGCGGCGAAGTAACACCTGTGCCAATGGCGCTGCAAGAAATGTCTGATCCAAACAATGGTCAGCCATGGGGGACGCCTGCATCGGGTTTTGATGCGTGGAATACAGATAGCTATAAAAATAACTCTTTCAATGCGCCTTATGGTTCAGGGCAAACCAATCCAGATCCTAATCCCGATCCAGAGCCAACTCCTGATGGCACGATTTCTGTAGCACAGGCACTTGCTGCTTCAGCTGGGTCTAAATTTGCAGTGTTAGGTAAAGTGACAGCCGAAGTAAACGGTATCTATGGCCTATTACTCACAGATACTGCCAACGCATCGCTAAGTATCAACGTAAAGCTTGAATCTGCTCAGCGCAGTGACTTTAACCCGCAACTCAATCCAGAGATCCTTGGTCAATCAGTTATAGTGACTGGTACTCGAGACAGCTATATGGGTGAGGCTGGTATTCGTTATGTAAGCGATATTCAGATTGCACCAGTGGCATTGTCGGTTGAGCAGGCGCTTGCAACCGCCGAGGGCAATGAAATTGAGCTTGTTGGGCGTGTTAAATCTGCACTTAATGATATCTATGCTTTAGTACTTGAGGACAGCCAAAATCCTACTCATACGATAAATGTTAAACTTGAAAGTCACCAGCGTGCTGCATTTAGTCCGCAGCTTAATCCATCCATTCTTGATTCTACTTTAGTTATCAAAGGTGTTCGCTCATCGTATATGAGTGCACCGGGGATACGAGAAGTCAGTGAAATACAAACCGTTGGTACAACGACAGAGCCATCTAGTGATATGAGTGTTGCTGACGTATTAGCGCTAAATAATGGCTCAGCAGTGGTAGTCAGTGGCAAAATCACAGCTGCTGTAAACGATATCTATGCGCTTGAATTAAGCGACGCAACTGTCGTTGGCAACAAGCTATATATTAAGTTGGAAGCAGCTCAGCGTGATGCATTTAGTCCCAAGCTTAACCCGAGTTTGATTGGTAAATCACTGAGAGTTGAAGGAATTAAAAATGATTATATGAGTCATCCTGATTCCAAGCGTCATTTCTGTATGTTCTTTGTTCATTCATTATTTCACAAACTACACTTTTGAGGTCATTCATCCTGTTTAGATAGTAATGATTTTTATTTGTGTTAGTGTGTCGCGTTATAGTGATATAAACTCGCCAGCTGCAATGCTCAGTCGAGATCAGTAGGTACTTTTGCCAAGTGCTTACGAAAAGGAATAGTGCTTTTAACTTTGGAACAAACTACATGAAATGCGTTTGCTTAATATTCTCTCTTTTATCCTTTAACCTTTATGCTGCAGCGGTCAACGTTGTGGTCACTGATGTAAAGCAACAACAGCTTGAACGAACACTGTCTTTAACGGGCTCAATTAGTGCAGCACAACACGCACAAGTGTCAAGTTTAACCGATGGTGTAATCACTAAGGTCTCAGCTGAAGCCGGAGATATTGTTGAAGAAAATGCTGTACTGCTGAGTCTCGATGCCGCTTTAGTAAAAGCTGAGCTGAAAAGCGTAGAAGCAGCACTTGAGCGTGCCAAGGTCGATCGCAACAATGCGATAAGGTTGGTAAAAGAAGCACAGTCTCTGTCGCAGCAAAAATTATTTGCGCAAACTGAGCTTGCTGACAGACAGGCTAAGTTACAAGCATCAGAAGCCTCTCTTTTAGAAGCACAAGCTAAGATAGCTTATCAGCGAGAGCTCGTTAACCGCCATCAATTAAAAGCGCCTTTTACGGGGGTGATAGCAAGGCGCACGGTTAATTTAGGTGAGTGGGTGACGCGCGGACAAACGGTGTTTGAGCTAGTAAGTAGCGATATTCTGTGGCTCGATTTGCAAGTGCCACAAGAGTACTTTCAGCTTATTAACCTTGGCCGCGTCGTTAATTTTAGTGTTGCAAGCGCGCCAAGCGTGCAGCATCAAGCTCATGTATTGGCAAAACTTCCTGTCGTTGACAAAACCAGTCGCTCGTTTCTATTAAGATTGGCAATCCCAACAGATGCGCAGTTGCGTGTCGGCGCATCGGCTACGGCAAAACTGCCGCTAATTCGAGCACAAGACCACAGCGTGATTATTCCTAGCGATGCGATTTTGCGTCATCCCGACGGTGGGTTCAGTGTCTTTGTGGCCGTTGACGGTCAAGCAAAGCGGTTAAACGTTCAAATTGGTGAGCGAATTAATGGTCATATTGAAGTTTTATCAGGCTTAGAGATAGGGCAACAAGTGGTGGTTGAAGGCAATGAGTTATTGCAAGAAGGCCAAGCATTAAACATTGTACCGGGTTTATAGGAGCGGGTGATGTTAAGAGCCAGTGTAAATCACGCCATTTTAGTTGCTGTCACGGTATTGATCTGTTCGATATTGGGTATTGTTGCGGCGTTTAAAATTCCGGTGCAAATGATCCCAGATCTTGAAGTAAGAACCATCACTGTGGTGACCAATTGGCCCGGTGCCACGCCACAGGATGTTGAAAAAGAAATACTTATAGAGCAAGAAAGGTATCTTCGCTCACTTGCGAATCTAACTCGCATGTCCAGTTATGCAAATACCGGTGAGGCAGAGATAGAGCTTGAGTTTCCATTTGGTGTCGACGTCAACGAAGCGCTCATAAACGTGAGTAATGCGTTATCTCAAGTGCCAAATTATCCTGAAAACGTTGACCAGCCGGTGTTATACAGCAGCGCGTTTTCGAGCAATGCCTTTATGTTTTTTAATCTAAAGCCACAACCGGGAAATCCACTCAATCTTGATATCGATATGCTTCGTGATTATGCCGAAGACTTTATTCGCCCAGAAATGGAAAGAGTCAGTGGAGTATCTCAGGTTGGTGTGCGTGGTGGTGCACTCTATCAAGTACAAATTTTGGTAGATCAAGAACAATTGGCGAGCCGTGGAATTAGCTTAGTTGACGTTAGAAATGCAATACGCAGCCGTAACCAAGATGCCTCAGCAGGCGATATAGACAGTGGTAAACGTCGTTATTTGCTGCGTATGGTCGGCCGCTTTGAGTCAGCTAAAGCGCTAGAAGAGCTGGTAGTCAGTCACCGTGCGGGCACCACAATTAAGCTCAAAGACATCGCTCAGGTAAAGCTTGATCATTATGAAGTGCGCGATATTGCCTATAACAATGGCGAGCGAACCTTAATGCTCTCGGTGAGACGGGAAAGTGGTTCTAACGTGATGGCGATTAAAGAAGAAATGATGGAGGTAGTGGCTCGCATCAACCGTGACATGCTTGCAAGTAATGGACTACAACTGACGCTATTGAGCGATGATGTTCGTTACGTTAAAGGATCTGTTGAAAATGTTTGGACTAATTTAGCGCTAGGTGCGGTGCTTGCGACTCTGGTGATGTTTTGGTTTTTAAAGAGCCCACGCTCGACCTTTATTGGTGTGATGGGCGTTCCAATTTGTACCATCGCGGCATTTTTGGGCCTGTTGCTATTTGACAGAACGATCAACGTGATTTCCCTCGCCGGCGTTGCATTCGCCATTGGCATGACGGTTGATAACACCATTGTTGTACTTGAAAACATAGAGCAAGCCAGACGCCGAGGTCTCGACAAACTTCAAGCAGCCATTACCGGTGTTCAAGAGGTATGGCCTGCGGTGCTTGCTTCAACCCTGACCACAGTGTTGGTATTCGCACCTATTTTATTTATTCAGCAAGAAGCCGGACAGCTTTATTCCGATGTAGCAATAGCTATTTCTGCCGCAATCATCGCTTCTATGTTGGTCGCCTTGTTTGTGGTGCCTGCTGCTAATGCAAATTTTGCCTGTAAGGAAATCTCCAGTGGCATGTTGTCTACGCCTAAACTACCAACGTTTATTCCGGCGATGTTATCAAGTCCACGTGCTCGCATAGTGTGTATTGTATTCGGTAGTGTGTTGTTACTCGGTGGGGCGTGGTTATTTATGCCTAAAGCCGAATATTTGCCAGAGGGAGAGGAGCCAAAAGCGTTCTCTATGATGATAGCGCCTCCGGGCTATAACCTCAGCCATATGCAAAAAATTGCTGATGAACTACTTCCTTATTTAAATAAGCATTTGGAAAACGATGACAGCGATTTTGTATCAGGTAAAACGTCGTTGCCACCTTTAAAATATTATTCGATGTCCGTTGGTGTTGGTAGCATTTGGCTATTGAGTGAACCATACAACCGTGAATACATCGATGAAATGATGGAGGCAATCACGACCAAGTTTAGAAGCTACCCAGGAATGCGTGCATTTTCTTCACGAGGCTCGATTATCTCAAGTAATGATGGCGGTTCAAGAGCGGTCGCTTTGGATATTAGCGGTACAGATCAAACGGCGCTCTACCGGGCGGCAGATGCAGTGTACCGGTTAGCGGGGGAGGTCTTTGATAATCCACAAGTGGATTCTGCACCATCTTCTCTGACACTCGACCAACCGTTAATAGAGATTCAACCAAGATGGCAACGGCTGGCTGAAGTGGGTATGAGTGCTGACGAACTCGGCTATACGGTCGCAGCCTTGAGTGACGGCGCTTATGTTGATGAGTTGATTTTAGACGATGACAAAGTCGACGTCTTTTTATTTTCTGAGTCGGGTAATCAGCAAAGTCTTTCGCAATTAGCGCAATCTCCAGTTGTAACCAAAGCTGGACTGATCCCGTTGAGCGCTTTGGCCGATCTACGAGAAAAAGCAGACAGTGATAGTTTGCGCCGAGTTGATGGTCGTAGAACCGTGACTGTATATATTATTCCGCCAAGAAATGTTGCCCTAGAGGAAGCGCAGGAATTAGTAAGAACGGAATTACTACCGCAGCTTCAGATGCAGGGCGATCTGCTTCCTAGTGTCAATGTGAGTATAGGTGGTGCTGCCGATCAACTAGACAAAACCAAAGAAGCGCTGGGCAGTAATTTTATCGTTGCATTAGCGCTGTGTTACTTATTACTTGTCGCTATCTTCAAGCATTGGGGCTACCCGCTATTTATCATGGCAACAGTGCCGCTTGGCATGGCAGGGGGCTTACTTGGACTAATTACTATTAATGGCATTGGTAGCATAACAGGCACCTTCCACCAGCCTTTTGACATGATCACCATGCTTGGCTTTTTAATCTTGTTAGGGACTGTGGTTAATAACCCTATTTTGATTGTGGATCAAAGCCGCAGAAACCTTGAGAGTACCGCGATGAGTGTTTACGAGGCGGTGATCTCAGCACTACAAACGCGATTAAAACCGATTGTGATGTCAACGATGACAACCCTATGCGGTCTTGCGCCATTGGTGTTCATTCCAGGAGAAGGATCTGAACTTTATCGAGGCGTTGGCATGATAGTGCTTTGTGGTATTGCTATGGCAACTATCGTCACACTCACCATTTTACCCGCGCTATTAGTCAGCTTTTTAAAACGGCCGGTAGAGAGTTCTGTAAGCAAACTCTAACCACATATTAATCACACTGTGGATATTATGAATGCCTTGCTTGAACAACGCTGTTCTGCAGGGCATTTTTATTGCAAAGTGGTATGAAAGCTTGAATTTCGAGGTTTTTGCCCACAGTAAAATAAGATGCGTACAGGTTTATATAATAAAAAGAGCACAACATGACAACTAACATACGCTCTGCAATTATCGCTGAGGGCGGAGGTCAAAAAGGCATTTTTACAGCGGGCGTGCTAGATGCTTTTCTTGAGAAAAAATTTACGCCTTTTGATTTAAAAGTGGGTGTCTCAGCGGGTGCACAAAACCTCGCAGCCTATTGTGCTCGCGCAAGTCAATATGCGCAAACTGCTATCGAATCTCTGACGACGGAGCAGCAGTTTTTCCGTCCCGCGCGATTTTTTACCGGTGGTAATGTCATTGACTTGGATTGGTATTTTCAACAAGTAGAGCACAGCGGCAAAGTACGGTTTCCAACTGAGCCTAACCATCTCACGCCGGAAAGTAACTTTTATGCGGTTGCAAGTCACTTAGACTCGCTTGAGCCACATTATTTGCATACGTGGCACGATAACATGTTTACCCATTTAAAGGCTTCTAGTGCGATCCCTTTTTTATATCGTCCAGGCGTTAAAGTTGCGGGTCACGGAATGATGGATGGAGGCGTGGCCGATCCTTTACCCGTGCGCTGGGCACACAGTCAAGGGGCAAAGACGATTTGGGTGATCAGAACCATTGAGGCACATGACGATGGTAAAATGCCAGTGCTTGAGCGCTTGAAGCCAATTATGCGGCGCGTTAATCAATCTCCTCGAATGTTTGAAATGTATCATCACTATCAAAGTCGCTATGCCGATGCGGTGAACTTTATGAATTCACCACCAGAAGATGTTAACATCATTCAAATAGCGCCCAATAGACCACTGGAATCTATGATTTTAGGCTCAAGCCCTGAGACCTTAAAGTGTGATTATAAATTGGGGTTTGAGCTGGGATTAAAAGCGGTAGATAAATGGCGTGATATGCTTGAAGTCAGTGTAATGTAACAAGCAAGTCTCAGGTTGAGACTTGCTTGTTATTTGCTTGTACTTAAGACTTTAAGACTTGCGAATTGAAATAGAATTCGCTTCGATATCAATTCGGCCATCTTTGAATAAACCACCGATGGCTTTTTTAAAGTTAGCTTTAGAGGTAGAGAAAGTACGCTTGATGGCGTCAGGATCTGATTTATCGCCTAGCGGTAAATAGCCGCCGCTTTCTTCGAGTTTGCTATAAATGATTTCCGCAAGGTCTTTAACCTTGCCTATACCTGGCTTTTCTAACACGATATCAATCTTATCTTCGTCATGAACCGCTTTTACAAAGCCCTTCATGCGCTGACCGATATACATGCGCTTAAACACATCATTGAAAAAGACCAATCCAAAGTGTTTTTCATTGACGATCACTTTATAGCCAAGATCGGTTTTTGCCGCAACGATTAGGTCTACTTCTTCGAATTTTTCGTATTCGGCTTTTGATTTACTCAAAAATTTACCCAGCGCACTAGACGCACAAATACGCTTACTCGCGTTGTCTAGGTAAAGCCTAACCAAATAGCTATAGCCGTCGCGCATTTTCGGTTTTTGTTCATTGAAAGGCGCTAACACGTCTTTTTCAATACCCAAATCCATAAAAGCACCAACCTTATTGATCTCTTTTACGCGCAGCAGAGCAAACTCACCGACTTGTGCAAGTGGCTTTTTGGTTGTTGCCGTTGCGTGTCCCAAGTTATCTAAATAGATAAATACTTCAACAGAGTCACCTTCTTCGGTGTGCTTTGGCACCTCTGCTCGAGGAAGAAACACGTCACCAAGCTCACCACCGTTTAAATAAGCCCCTTCAGCGGTAAGCTCTTCAATGGTTAACATTTTGATTTGACCTAACATGATTATTCCTCGTCAGTTTGTGGTTTTGGTTTGCGACGCATCGGCATAGTACCGTCAATATCAATCGGTGGCGGGACCACTTTTCTCGGTTGTGACTTTTTCACCGGCTTTTTCTTAGGTTTACTTGTTTGCTTTGGCGCAGACTCTGCAGGGCGATTTTTACTCTGCTGTGGTTTTTGCTTAAGTCCTTTGAATTTACCAACAAGACCAGAGACTTCTTCAAAACGTAGTGGCTCATCAAGATAGTTTTTGATTGCCACATAGCTATCCCAATCTTTGGGGCCAACAAATGAAATCGCAGTGCCTTTAAATCCGGCACGTCCTGTACGACCGATACGGTGGACATATTCTTCTGCCTGCTTAGGCAAGTCAAAATTCATAACATGGGTAACGGAGAGCAAATCGAGACCACGAGAGGCAACGTCTGTGGTAACCAGCACTTTATAAATCCCACGGCTGAAGCTTTCCATAATGTCTAACCGCTTATTTTGCGGCATATCGCCCGACAACGATACCGCTTTAATCGACATCTCATTTAACAGTTTGCTTAATCGGTCTGTGTCGCCACGAGTTGCGGTAAAGATAATGCACTGTCCTACGTCATCTTGTGTGATGAAGTGCTTAAGCAGCACTTCTTTATGATCTAAATGATCGGCAAAGTAGAGTGCTTGCTTAATGTCTTCATGCTGCTGGTGGGCATTGCTTAACATAATGCGCTTTGGCGATTTAAGTAATTGACGTGACGATGCTTCAACTTGGGTATGGTCTAGCGTGGCTGAAAATAGCAGCGTTTGTCTTTGGCGGTGATCCGCAGAATCATTAATGACGTCCAACTGTTTTTCAAAGCCGAGGTCAAACATACGATCTGCTTCATCAAAAATAAGCAGTTCAAGACCGCCTAAAAATAATGAACGATTTTCAACGTGATCGGCAATACGACCAGGAGTACCCACCACAAAATGCGGGTCGCGGCGTAGCGCTTTTACCTGATCATTGTAGTTTTCACCACCCAAAATCTTACAGACTTGAATATTAGTGCCAGCACACAGTGCACGACACTCAGAGAATACTTGAGTCGCGAGTTCACGAGTTGGGGCTACGATAACAACGCGAGGATCGCGTTTGCTCAGCGCTTTTTGTTTCATTACACGCTGTACGGCAGGCAGCAAGAAAGCTAGGGTTTTGCCAGAGCCTGTTTTAGACTGCGCAAAAACATCGTGGCCAGCTAGAGCCGTTGGGATGGCATGCGCTTGGATCTCGGTCGGTTCCGTGATCCCTTGGTGAGCCAGTTGTTGTTCTAGGCGCGTATCTATCCCAAGTTCAGTGAATCTCAAGTCAATTTCTCCAAGTCTTGAATTTTAAAAACACGAGATTATACCAAAGCATAGACGCTATCGGATATAGAATTTGTGTTTTTTGCATTTTAATCAAAAATCCGTAAAATACGCGCCTCAGCGCCGGGTTTGCGACTCGGTTTTCGTGCTTTACACATAGTCATGCTTAATGTGTAAGCTAATCAAAGCTTAAATCTAGGAAAATACAATGTCAGAACAATACGTTGTTTGTGCTATGTACAAGTTTGTCTCTTTACCTAACTATCAAGAGATAAGACAGCCACTTCACGATGTGATGGAAGCGAATGAAGTTCGCGGTACGTTATTACTTGCCGAAGAAGGCATTAACGGTACCGTTGCCGGTAAACGTGAAGGCATTGATGCGCTACTTACATGGTTAGACAAACAACCGGGCCTTGATAACATCGTTTATAAAGAGTCGTTCGATGAAACTTGCCCTTTCTACCGCACTAAAGTAAAGCTTAAGAAAGAAATCGTGACCATGGGTGTACAAGGTATAGACCCTAAAGAAGTGGTTGGTACGTACGTAAAACCACAAGATTGGAACGCATTGATTTCAGATCCTGACGTTGTGCTAGTTGATACGCGTAACGACTATGAAATCGAGATCGGTACGTTTAAAAATGCCATCGATCCTAAAACCAAGACTTTCCGTGAGTTCCCTGAGTGGGCGCAAAATAACTTAAACCCAGAAAAACACAAAAAAGTGGCGATGTTCTGTACTGGCGGGATCCGCTGTGAAAAATCGACAGCGTATATGAAAGAGCAAGGCTTCGAAGAGGTTTATCACTTGGAAGGCGGCATTCTAAAATACTTAGAAGACGTGCCAAAAGAAGAAACCATGTGGGAAGGCGAGTGTTTTGTGTTTGATAACCGTGTTGCTGTCGATCATGATTTAAACAAAGGGTCTTATGATCAATGCCATGCTTGTCGTATGCCAATCACGGAAGCAGAGAAACAACTCGAAGAATATATGGAAGGGGTGTCTTGTCACCACTGCCACAAAGACATAACAGAAGAGCAAGTTGCACGATTTGCTGAGCGCCAAAAGCAAATTGAACTGGCGAAGCTACGCGGCGAAGGTCATATCGGTCATGAAGCACAGGATGCTATTCGTAAGCGTAAGGAAGAAAAGCTAGCGCAAAAAGAAGCGCAACGTCAAAAGCGCTAAAGGTGCATTGTACTAAGAATACATAACAAGGGGACTGGATGGTCCCTTTTCTCAGCTAAACTTTCATTGCAAGCTATTTGCGCAAGCGCCATTCGCTCTGCAAACTTTTCATATTAGGTGTGTAGCCTTTTCTAATTCACGTATTCAAATTCTTTTAAATCTAATTCTGAAATTAAATTAATTCATAATAATCAATGGGATATTCATTATTCTCAGATTGGTGCCTTCCTTGCTTATTCAAAGGCTATCGCTGTAAATCTAAAAATTGATTTACGCCGTTAAATTTTTGAAGGAGCTTTATGATGTCAAATACGGTAACCACAATTAATCCTGCGACAGAGCAACCCGTTAACGAATACACTTTAATGAGCTTGGACGAGGCGCAAAAGTCGGTGGACTTAGCCAATGACTGTTATTCATTTTGGAAGAAAACCACATTTACGCAAAGAGCACAAAAGCTAAACAGGCTTGCTGACTTAATTGAGCAAAATAAATCCAAGTTAGTCTCACTAATGACCGAGGAAATGGGCAAAGTGACGGAGCAGGGTGAACAGGAAGTTTCCTTGTGTGCTGAAATTTGCCGATATACCGCTGAGCATGGCGAAAAAGAATTACAGGACGAGCATCGGGTATTTGAGCAGGGACATGCCATTATCACTTATCAACCAATAGGCGTGATCTTAGGAATACAACCTTGGAACTTTCCGCTTTATCAGGTTATCAGATACAGTGTTTCGAACGTGATGGCGGGTAATACCACGGTAATGAAACATGCCTCAAATGTATTTGGTATGGCTAAATTAATTGAAGAGCTGTATTTAGAAGCCGGTTTTCCAAAAGGTTGCTATCAATCACTGTTAATTGATGGTGAGACAGCAAGCGAGTTGATAAAGAATCCATATATTCGTGGTGTTACGTTTACCGGAAGCGATAAAGTAGGTAAACAAGTTGCCAAACAAGCTGCTGAGCTTTCTAAAAAAACCGTCCTAGAGCTAGGTAGTAACGATGCCTTTGTGGTGCTGGCAGACGCTGATATTAATAAAGCAGTGTCCGCGTGTATTCAAGGTCGTATTGTCAACAACGGTGAAACCTGCGTTGCAGCGAAGCGCTTTATTATCGTTGATGAAATTTATGATCAGTTTAGAGAGGCTTTTGTGGCTGGTTTTAAGCAGCTTAAGGTGGGAGACCCAACCGCAGCAGACACCGACTTAGGTCCTATGGCGCGTAAAGATTTACGTGATGAATTACACCAACAAGTTGAAGCGTCCGTTAAGGCGGGAGCAACTTGTCCACTTGGTGGAGAAATTCCAAAGCAACAGGGGTTTTATTATCCAGTCACCATTTTGGAAGACGTTAAACCCGGTATGCCGGCTTATGATGATGAACTATTTGGCCCTGTGGCGTCGCTAATTCGTGTGCATGATGAGGCTGAGGCGATGATGGTAGCCAATGATTCACGCTATGGTTTAGGTGGCGGCATTTTTTCTGAAGACACCCAACGTGCCACAGGACTTGCTATTAAGGAGTTTGACACTGGCATGGTGAATATCAACGGTTATTCGCTGGCACAACCAAATTTGCCGTTTGGAGGTGTTAAAGACAGTGGCTATGGTAGAGAGCATGGTGGCTTTGGGATCAAAGAGTTTGTTAACGTGAAAACCGTAATGGTCGCAAGCGCTGAATAACGCAAACCGTTCTTGATGTTAGTTTTTACGCTGGAGCCAGTAATACTGGCTCTTTGCATTTTAAATTGGTTATAATTCGCGTCCATTTTTTACACTGAGAAAGACACGTGGGCGAAGCAAGCTTAACAACCTTACATTTATTGGCAACCGATCCAAGCGCAGTGGCGCAAGCGGCTGAACTTGCACGTGATGGTCACCTTGTTGCGGTTCCAACAGAAACCGTTTACGGCTTAGCAGCAAATGCAAGGCAACCTGATGCGGTTAAAAAAATCTTTGCAGCAAAAGGGCGCCCAGCTGATCACCCGCTAATCGTACATCTCGCTGACAAGTCTTTGGTCACTGAGTGGGTGGAAACATTACCAGACTATTTTGACGCTTTAGCTGATGCGTTTTGGCCGGGGCCACTGACGATCGTTGCCAAAAAGCAAGCACATGTGAGCGATGTAGTCACAGGTGGCCACTCAACCGTGGGTATACGTGTGCCAAATCATCCTGCATTGCTAGCATTATTGCAGCACATTAACTCCGGACTTGCTGCGCCCTCTGCCAATCCTTACAAAAAAATTAGTCCAACCACCGCCGAGCAAGTGTTGTTTGGATTGTCTGGCAAGATAGCGGCTGTGTTAGACGGCGGTTCATGTGAAGTAGGACTTGAGTCAACGATCCTCGATGTATCTTCAGACACACCGAGGATCTTGCGAGCAGGCCCTATTACTAAAGCTGCACTTGAAGCGGTGCTCAATATTGAAGTGGATGAGCCTGATGTGCACACTGTAGCCGTCCCTGGTAACGTAAAAGCCCATTATCAACCAAGCAAACCGCTTACCCTGTTGTCAACGGAAGAGTTAGTTGCTCGCCTAAGCGGCCAGTGCGAAGCGAATACCGGTGTGTTGCATTATTCATCACAAATAGAGCGAATGATCTCTGAGAATTCAGCAAACAACGAGCTGGTGGATCTGAAACTTGGTGCTGACAAAGCTAAGTATGCGCAGGGCCTTTATCACGGGTTACATCAATTGGACCAATCAAGTGCAACCGAGATTTTGTTGGAAGCACCACCAACGGCGCCCGAGTGGCGTGATGTTAACGATAGACTGATGCGCGCGGCCGCACAATAGTCATGATTTGGCGCGGTAGTCTATTGCGCCTCACTCTCCCTCACTCTCCCTCAATCTTTACATAACTTTACCTTACTTTACATGGGCTTATCTTGCCTTTGAAACGCTGCAAGGCATACTGCATCTTATCGCACTTATCCTGTGTGTTATCGAATAGTTTATCTTGATGTGAGTGATTAACTGTTACACTCAAATATAGCTAAGAACAATGGAAATTATTAAGGTTAATATGTGTAAAGTAACGCGCTTGGTGGTTTTTACGGCCACTATGCTGATAACTAATGCCGCTTTGGCCAAACCTTCGCAAGTGATTGCAGAGCCTATTCAATTCGAAAGCAGTAGCCAGCAAATTCAAGCAGTAGGTAATGCTGAAGCTATTCAATCGGTTATTTTATATCCCGCAATTGGTGATAGGGTGACTGCGGTACATTTTAAACCGGGCGATCAGGTTAAAGCGGGTACTTTGCTATTGGAGCTAGATTCACGCCGCCAAAAAGCGGCGCTTGAAGAAGCTAAAATTCGTCTTGCAGATGCGCAGCGCACCGTCGACCGTCTAACCGATAGCCAAAAGCGCGGCGCTGTTCCAATTAATGAATTAGATAAAGCGGTAACGGACAGAGACTTAGCAAAGGTCGCCTTGATCCAAGCTAAGAATGAATTAGAAGACCGCCAAGTGATCGCCCCTTTTTCTGGCGTAATGGGACTCACCGACGTTGAGGTTGGAGATCGCATTACCACCCAAACCGCGATTGCGAGTATCGATAACTTTGATAAGTTGTATGTTCAATTTGCGGCACCGGAATCGGCGTATGGCATGCTTAAATCGACCGATAGCGTGCTGCTGACACCTTGGAATGATAATTCAACACGGATCGACGCAAAGATAGCGCAAATGGACTCTAGAATAGACCCAACAGCCCGCACACTAAAAATCAAAGCCATCTTTGAAAACCGCAATGACCGTTTTTTGCCTGGAATGAGCTTTAGAGTATCGCTAACGGTATTGGGTGAAGAGTTTGCCGTTATTCCTGAAGCCGCACTGCTTTGGGGCGCAACAGGTCCTTATGTATGGAAAGAAGTAGATGGCAAAGCTAAGCGTATAGATGTCAAAATCCAACAGCGGTTGCCGGGTAAATTGCTGGTATCAGGCGATTTGGCTGCAAGAGAGTTATTAGTTGTAGAAGGGGTGCAACGTCTTCGTCCTGGGCAAGAAATTGCGGTGACGAATGCACTGGCGAAGGAATAAATCGTGACTAAACCGGAGTTACCACAGTTACAAGATTTGCCGTCGATGGCCATTCGCCGTCCGGTGTTAATCGTTGTATTAAATTTATTGATTATTATTGCAGGTATTGCTGCTCTTGCCGGCGTTGAAGTTCGTGAATTGCCTGATGTAGATAGGCCGCGTTTAACGGTGTCCGCATCGTTTCCTGGGGGCTCGCCTGAGACCGTCGACACCGAAGTCACGAGTAAGTTAGAAGGCGCAGTCGCGCGTGTCAGTGGTGTAAAAAGCATTCGTGCACAAAGTGAAGAGAATAATGCACGGATTGTTGTTGAATTTCGTCCGGGCATTAACCTAGACGATGCAGCAAACGAAACACGCGAATCCGTTTCTCGAGTACAAAGAGAGCTACCTGAAGAAGTTGAGCGGGTGTCCATTATTAAAGCGGATAATGATGCAGAAGCCGTGGTGTCTTTAACTGTAAGTAGTGCCTCTTTAACACTTGAAGGATTGACCGAGCGAGTAGAAAAAGACTTAGCACCGCAGTTTTTAACTATTCCAGGCGTTGCCGATGTGCGCCTGAACGGCGATAGAGAGCGAGTGCTGCGCGTAAGACTTGATCCGTTAAAACTGACAAGCTTTAATTTAACCGTTCCGGATGTTGCTGCGGCGCTTAGACAAGCCCCGTTTGATGTACCCGCAGGCAGTTTAAAGTCGGACGATCAACAGCTGATTGTCCGTGCCGATGCCACCTCAGTAACCGCTGAGCAGGTGAGTGATATCATCATTCGTGGTGAGACTCGGGTGGGGGATATTGCCTCTGTGTATTTTGGGCCGGCTGATCCTCGCTCTATGGTGAGGCTTGACGGAGAGCCTGTAATTGGGCTTGAGATCATTCGCCAAGCACAGTCCAATACCATTGAAATCTCAGATGAAGTACTACAGCTCGTCGATAAGATAAAAGTACGCTTTCCAGATCTGGAGCTATTCGTCACCTCCGATGATGCGCAGTTTATTCGCTCATCCGTAGACGAAGTCTTGAGCTCGTTAGTGATAACCATATTGCTGGTGGTATTCACGCTTTGGGTATTTATTGGCTCGTGGCGTGCGACGCTTATTCCTGCTTTTGCAATCCCGGTTGCGCTTATCGGCTCTTTGGCGCTGATCTGGGCGCTTGGCTTCTCTGTTAATATTTTAACCTTGCTAGCACTTGTGTTGGCCACTGGACTTATCGTCGATGATGCGATTGTTGTTAGTGAGAATATTCAGCGTCGTCGTGGCGAAGGGATAGGTCGTCGCGCCGCGGCGGTACTTGGGACAAGAGAAGTCTTCTTTGCTGTAGTCGCGACAACCGCAGTACTTGCTGCGGTATTCGTACCGATTGCTTTTTTACCCTCAACCGCGGGCCGGCTGTTCAGGGAGTTTGGTGGCGTGTTAGCTGGTGCCGTGATTATTTCTTCATTTGTAGCACTGTCATTGGTGCCAGCATTAACATCTAAGTTAAAAGTAAAGCAAGATAGCAAAAAGCATCTATTTTCGAGTATTGGTGTGAAACTAGCAAAAATGTATCGGGGTACGATCCACTGGGTACTTGACCATGCATGGCTAACCTTTGGTGTATTTGTGGTTATTGCGAGCTTATCTGGCGCGCTCTATTCGCAATTGGATAATGAGCTTTTGCCATCTGAAGACAGAGGTAAGATCAGGATTTTCGCAAGAGGGCCTGACGGTGTTGGCCTTAACTTTATGGACCGACAAGCCAAACAAATGGAGGACATTTTATTACCTTTTGTGGAAAGTGGAGAAATAGAGTCTATCTATACGGTTGTTGGTCAGTGGGATCCCAATATCGTGTTCATTACTGTGCCGCTAAAGCATTGGGATGAACGTCATTTCTCGCAACAGGAAATTATCGATAAGATCAGAGGACCGCTTGGTAATATACCCGGTGCACCTGCTCGTGCCTTTGGTGCAAATAGCTTAAATCTAAGAGGCCAAGGTGGTGGTATCGAGCTTGCGCTACTTGGTAACGACTATTTAGAGATCTTTAAAGCAGCGCAACAATTTGCGGCTTTGGTTGAAAAAGAAATGCCAGACGTGGCGCCGGTGCAAATCTCTTATCAACCCTCGCAACCCCAGCTGCGCGTAAACATTGACCGTCGAAGAGCAGAAGAGCTAGGCGTTAGTTTGAGTGACATATCAACGACACTTAGGGCGGCCATTAATGGTGATGATGTTGCTGATTTGAATGTTGGCGACCAATCCATACCAATTATGCTGCAGGCTCAAAACCATACTATCAGAGACCCAAGTGATTTGGCTAACCTTTATGTTGGCAGCCGCTCTGGTGCATTGGTTCCGCTAAGTAGCCTTGCCGTTATTGTAGAAGAGGGCGTAGCTGCCGAGCTTGAACGCCATGCGCAGCGTCGTAGTATCGAGCTGGATATGAAACAGCCAGAAGACATGCCTATGGCAGAAGTGGTTGAAAAATTACGAACGCTAGCAGATCAGAGTTTACCCGACAGCGTGACGCTGGCGTTTAAAGGGGAAGCGTTAACGTTTGAAGAAACGGCCAACGAAGTGTTACTTACCTACGTGCTGGCATTCTTAATTGTATTGCTCGTACTTGCTGCACAATTTGAAAGCGTGAATAGTGCCGTTGTAGTTATGATCACAGTTCCGTTTGGGATCACTTCCGCCATATTGGCGCTGTATCTTACTGGTACTTCGCTAAACATATATTCGCAAATCGGCTTAGTGATGTTGATTGGTTTAATTGCTAAAAATGCCATCTTGTTAGTTGAGTTCGCTGATCAGTTACGTGACAAAGGACGGTCAGTAAGACAAGCCGTTGAAGAAGCAGCAGTGATCCGTTTGCGTCCTATCATGATGACTTTGGTGTCCACATTGCTTGGTGCTTTACCATTGATTTTATCGGTAGGCGCAGGTGCTGAGTCGAGAAATGCAATCGGCTGGGTCGTATTTGGCGGATTAGGCTTAGCGGTTTTCTTTACGCTTTACCTCACACCTGTCGTTTATCTCGGTTTAGCGAGATTTACAAAACCGAGGGCGGATGAAACCAAATTATTAGTGGATGAACTTGATAAAGCTGAAAGTTAAATTCCACGGGTAAAAATAAAGTAAGGTGAGCGCAGCAATAGCTGCGCTTTTTTTATACAGTGATTAATGTTGTGGTAACACATTCTTTGATACTTTTTGTTGAACTTTTCATTATTTAAACTGTCACAACCGATGTGGTTGTTTTATAGCCAGTATGTTTGCTACTCTAAGACAGTAAATCCTGTTTTCTATAACAATAATAAAAATAACAAGCTAATTGAAAGAAGATGTGTCATGGGTAATTTATTTTTAAAAGAACGGGAAAATTGGACCGCCTGGATTATTTGGAGCTTGATAGGATGCACGGCAACGGTTGCATTATCGAGTTATACCAGTGAGATATGGATGGGGCTATTAGCGCCTATTTTGGTATTAGGATTACTAACAACATGGATGAGTTACACTAAGCGATTTGATTTTTCCAGAGCATTCAAAGTGCTCAGTACCGTTGTGTTGTTTTCATCTATTCCGGTTATCATTGAAAAAGTGCTGCCTGCAAAAAACGCAGTCATTGGTATGATTGACTCGGGGATTATCGTGATTGCAATGGTTATCGCCAGTTGTATTTTTGCTTACATTGCCAAAAGGCCAAAGCAATATTATTGATTATTCGGCTATTATTTGCGCTTTTGAATGCAAAAATCGAAATAGTGCTTTACAACCGATGGATAACTCCATAAAATGCGCGCCAACAACGGAGAGATGGCTGAGTGGTTGAAAGCACCGGTCTTGAAAACCGGCATACGTTAATAGCGTATCTAGGGTTCAAATCCCTATCTCTCCGCCACCTCATTCCCAAAACCGCCTCCAAATGGCGGTTTTTTTCGTTTGGAGGCGTGTATGTCTGCGGCTAGTAACATGGCAATAATAAAACATAGTTCTATTTGGATTGTATTTAGTTATTTTTATCTTAGCGGCCTAAACATGGCGCTAACGTTGTCGATTGATTCGCAACAAGACCCTGATATTACGATGACGCTGCTGCATGTTTTTTTATTCAATTGCCTTGTTGGTCATCTGATCACTAAATATGAAAAATCCTGGCCAGAAATCGCCAGTGTAGTTATTGCATTATTTGGTGTGGTTGGATTTGGACACTACTTTGTTGGTAGCTTGGGAGAGTACAGTGATGAGCTTAATATTGGTCTTGTATTATTGCTGCCATTTGCAACCTTTGTAATGAAAAAACTCAAACAATATGCCGAAGAGAAAGCCGCTAGTTAGCGGTTTTTTTGTGTCCGACGAATAGCTCGACTGCTTGATAATCAAGCAGCTCCGGTATCTTGCCTATTTTGGCTGTGATACAATCTAAGGTTCTTGTTAATAAAAAATATGGAAAGACTATGTCTCAATTCAACACAGACGCAGATAAAGCGAGCTACGGTATTGGTTTACAAATGGGTGAGCAACTTAAAGCAAACCCTTTTGAAGGTCTAAACCTTAACTCTGTATTCGAAGGTATGAAAGACGCTTATGCTGGTGACAGCTTCCGCGTTGAGATCCCTGAAATTCAAGCAGCATTTGAGAAGATCAATGCTGAAATCCAACAGCGTCGTGAAGAAGAAGCGAAAGTATTAGCAGCTGAAGGTGTTGCATTTCTAGAAGAAAATGCAAAGCGTGCTGAAGTAACAGTAACTGAGTCTGGTCTTCAGTATGAAGTAGTTGAAACTGGCGAAGGCGATAAGCCTGTTGAAGATTCAAAAGTACGTGTTCATTACCACGGTACTCTAATCAACGGTACTACATTTGACAGCTCTTACGAGCGCGGTCAACCAGCTGAATTCCCAGTAAATGGCGTGATAAAAGGTTGGACTGAAGCACTTCAAATGATGCCAGCAGGTTCTAAATGGCGTCTATACGTACCGCATGAGCTTGCGTACGGTGAGCGTGGTGCGGGTGCTGCAATCGCGCCTTTCTCAACGTTGATCTTTGACGTTGAGCTACTAGACGTACTTTAAGTCTATGCTTTGAGTGGATCTGTTGGATCCACTCTATTATTCCATTTAGCTTTAATATTCCCTCAAATTGAGCAACTAAAATAACAAAAACTTTTACCTTGCTGACACAGACGTCACTACCTTGCCCACAGCTGTGCTATCGACAAGATTTTATCGCCTCAAAATGGGTCACTGAGCTATGCTAGCTGTTATTACTTTTTCGACATATTTTCTTTAACCCGCCTCATTGCTTCCATTCAATACTAAATACACATTCTCCCAAAGCTTGGCTAATGCAATTAGGTAGTCAGATGTTTGAAAATGGGGACAGACGCTGTCGCCATAGATCACGGCTTTAAGTTGTTCAAGTACGGCTAAGTTGGCTTTATCGCGCAATGTCATTATTTCATTCACCGTAAACGCATGTTGCTCCAGCAGGTAGTGGCTTCGCCACTCTTTACTAGACATAGTGATAGGTGATGGTAACCAAGTTAATGGACCATAAGTATCGCTTAGCAGTAATGTGCCATGGTTAAATATGGCTGAGACTCTATGATTGATAAATGTTGCTGAGCCATCATCAAACTCAGACGCAAAGTTTTGACAAAGCAGCGAAATGGACATTGTCCCGCGTTGTAGCAAAATACTAGCAAACGCACTCGGAGTAGCCTTGGGTTGAATGGCAACTGTCACATCAACTTCGTCGGTAAATAGACGACAAATTAAATCCAGTCCCGAATATAGTGTCCTGAGGTTGACGGCGAGGTCTAGATGCATACATTGGCCATGTGCTGCGGCACTGAAGTAGTTGTCATAGAAAGAGCGAATAGGGTACAGATCAGCGAAATGGGCGTTCACCCAGAATCTAACACCATTAGCTTTGGCAGCTGCTAGTGCCTGTGCCATCGAGGTCGGCCCAATTGGATGTTCACAAATTACATGGATATGTTTTTCTAATAGTGCGATAGTAATCTCAATACCGGCATCGCCAGCGATAGCCACACAAGCAATATCCACTTGTTTGTCTGTTATCTGCTCTGCATTGGTGTAATGTGGTACGGCAAAGGACTGAGCGTACTGTGTTGAGCGAAGACTACCAGTTGACAATATGCCACTGAGCATCAATCCCGTATTTTGAAATTGTAATGCCCGAATATAAGTAGCACCGTAATTGGTTCCGCATACTAAAACTTTCATAGCGAGTCCTTATGCAATGGGGTGTGGATACAAGTTAACCGCGCGGCCAGCCAAGAGTTTATGCAATCTTGGGTTGTCAATGCGCTTGAATTGTTCGCCAAAGTGAATGGGCTGCATATTAACACCAACAGCTCGAGCCACTCTAAATGGACTTAATGCAACGTCTGAAGCAGTGACATCCACAATGGCAATATCAACCCCCGCTTTGGTAATGCGCTGTCTTAGATCTGCGGCTCCCTCAAGAGTAGGATAAGGCCAGCATGATAGCGGTTTAGCTTCAGATTTAGGCTGTCTCATAAAGTTAAAGGTGGATAAGTGCGCGTTAGAGAAATAAAACGCGGCATGATCTTCTAACGTCCTGACCTGTTCTACGGTTTGTGGAGCTTTATGCCCACTCTGCATTAGGCTGCAAAGATAGGGCATAACATGACCTTGCTCTAATAATGCTTTGGTGACAGCCACATTGATGTTGTCATGGGTTGCTAGTGAAACTGATACCGCAGGCGTGGTGATGCCATCGCCTAGACCAAGGCAAACCACCGTTGGGATATGGATGCCGACGTCAAGAAGGTATAACTCTAGCGCTATGCCTTGCTGTGTTATCGATTCGACCATGAGCTTCAACTTGCCAGTTAGCAAAGAGTCGGCATCTAATCTAGTACAAGGGAGTTGGGCGTACCAGGTAAGCATCATCGCATCTCTTTCAATGAGTTCGAAGCAGGCTCTGATAGCGGCATCTTCGTTATCTTTACCTGCCGCTAAGCCATTGGAAGAAACTTGACTGAATTGCTCTTCATAAGGGCAACTAAAATTAAAGTAGCTCACTAATGCGGGTACCCAAGTAGCGCGGTTTGTACCAATCCAATTGCCTTCAACCCAATGAATTTTTTGTTTACTTCGCCATTTGCTAAAGGGAAATCCAGGTGTTGCATACTGCTCGGGAGAATAGAGGACTAGATCTGCTGGGTTTACGTAGTCTCCTTGAAGTTGATTTACCGTGGCATAACGACAGTTACGAATATCGTATCTCGCTGCTGAATAACGTTCAAGTGCTTCACCCACGGCACTAATATGAGCTGAAAGCGAGTCTAATCCTTTGCCTGAACCAACTTGGCCTTGTGTTCTCGGATCAAACTGACCACTTGTAAAACTACTTAGGCTAGCAGATGCGGTGACTGGGAGTTCAGGTAAGTGGGGGGCATGGCCCGTTAGTTGTTTTATCACGCCAAATTCTGGGTCAACCCAACCTCGCATCATTGTTTTAAATTGCTCAACTGTCTTTAATTCAGAAATGGCTGGTAACGCCTTATTGTTGGCAGCGATATCTTGTTCGCTAGGGCCAGAGCATACTGCGCATTCGGGGACTGGAATAATAGGGTGAAGCGAGCTTTCTCCACTAACCAAATTGGTTGTTCTGGTAGTATTTTGCAGCACAGATTGCGTGTACTGTAACAAAATGGTTTGTATATCAGTTGCAGCCTGCATTGCGATTGATGCTGACATACTACTTAAAATTGAATGGGCTCGAGCGCCGGAATGTGCTTTATTCGTGATCTCATCAATCTTGTGTGCAGTTTGCGGGTTTATTGCAGTGCCAAGTTTTCGCAGTCGTAAACAGTTCCAGCATCCACCGCCTTGATTGGTAACATATGGACCTACATGCCCGGTTAGTCCATCAATTGAGACGTAAAAAGTAGGTAGTGCAAGCTTAGCTAAATGCGTGGCGATGTTGGTATGCGCACTGAGCGAGTCCGATGGCAGAGAAATAACAACCAGATCCCAGTTTTGAAGAATAACTTCATCTAATGGGGAGTTCAGTTCGGCAGTTTGTGCAATAACTTCTGAGTGAACAAAGCGTTGCTTTAGGTAGTCTGTGAAGGCATCGACCGTTGTAGTATTACTTGGCAGGTGATTAACTGCATGATGATAATAGCCACTTTGGTTAGTACAATTAGCATCATCAAGAATATGAATATACCCCACGCCAGCATTTAACAGCTCTTCTAGCATAGGCATCGCCCAAGGCGTTAACCCTATACACAGAATACGGTTATTCTGGAGTGTTCGTGGATCACGCTTTGCCTCATTTTGCCACGCGTTAATAAAGCGGTATTGTTCAGGCCAAGGAGCTGAGGTTGAGTTGATAACAACGCGTTCAATGAGACCTTTTTGCTCCAATAAGCGCAATAATTGCTCAACACTAGCGCTAGAGTATAGCGTTATCTGTGATGCGATCTCATCGAGGCCAAAGTCACCATTTAATAAAGGAATAATGTCGTCAACAAAAGCACTTATGTCTTTTCCATGGAGTTGAAAATCTCCAAGATCAGAGCGTAGCAATACTCCCTCATCGTTAGGTAAGATACTTGCGGCAGGTGATAGCCTTATTTTATCTTTATTCATATGCATCCTCTGTAAGTTATGAAAGCCCCGATAGAGAGGCTTCACTAATGTCTTTATCCTTGAACTGCACTCAACATACAGCAATAAATTGGACCTGGTGTACAGGTATAACATTGGTATGTTGGGTTACTTCCGGCACACAATTGTGCACCTTGAAAGTGATTAACAGAGGGTTGACACAACACACACTGTGTCGGCTGGCAAGGAACGCACTGCGGTTGACATAAAACACATTGTGTTGGTTGGCAAGTAACACACTGCGGCTGACATAAAACACATTGTGTTGGCTGGCAAGTAACACACTGCGGCTGACATAAAACACATTGTGTTGGCTGGCAAGTAACACACTGCGGTTGACATAAAACACATTGTGTTGGTTGACAAGTAACGCACTGCGGTTGACATAAAACACATTGTGTTGGCTGGCAAGTAACACACTGCGCAGGCTGACAGGTTACACAGAACGAAATGATACAAGGAACACACTGTATGCTTTGTGCGCATTGAACGCTAGCGCCCCCTGAAGGTTGACACTGTAGACATTGCAGTGATGCAGATTCTGGCGTAGCAGTAGGCTGACAGTGAAGGCAGCAGTTACAGAAATTGACAACACAAGGGAGGCAGTTTGTACAAGGCGAGCATGGAGTGCAAGGAGTACATAAATAGCAAGGACTGCACGTAAGGGCGCAAGCGTCGCATTTACGTACTCCCTCTGCTTGCTGCTCAAAATATTGCTTTTCTAATTCTTTAACTTTTGAACTTAGCTCTGTGAGCTGAACCTGAAGATCTTTAACGTCATTACTCATTTTCAAATCCTTTATGACCAAAGTCATGGCTTTAGATTGATGTTTGGTGCCGGGCGATAGACACCGCTAAATTCGCCATGGCAAATAACAACAAGGTTGAGACCTGACTAACTACACTGTAGATATCAACTTATATTTTGAACCTAAGCGAAATCCTAGTATCGCTATCCCACCTTAAACAGGGTGTTTGCAGTAATGTGGGGAAACATTAGTTTGCTGTTTTTGGTGTTGTTAAACTGTAGCGAAATATTCTGTGTGTATTGCAGTTGCAACGCGCCACTGGATAACCTTTCTATCCAGTAAGTGGTAGAAAAGTTTGGAACGTCTACATGGTTTTTACAAAATGGGATACTTGAAACTAATCCATCATTGTCACTGTTAACGGTCAAAATATCCGTTTTAGTGATAGGGTTATATGCTTGGTTAACTAGCAATTGTTGTTCTAACACGATATTCGGATTGATATTTGGATTACTCGGTGAGTTTTCTCCATACAAACCCGCAATGGCAGTACCTGCCTTAGTTTCTGGTTGCGGCAGCGTGTTGGCAATGGGAATTTCTGGACGACCATCGACAAAGTGATGATTTCCAAGTGCTAAAATTGAGTTACCGTGTGGAATTGAAACCTGTTTGACTATCGCATGCTCTGGATTTTGTATTGGCACGTTTGCTCCACCTGAAGGAGCGGGGATATAAGGAGGGCGGTTGTACTTACCTGAACCTTGATTGGTGGTGGCTAAATTGAGCCAAGTGCCATTTTCAGCATGCACAAGTTGGTCTTTCTTGTCACCGTCGGCAAAAAATACACGTTGCTCATAAAAGATCGTATAACTATTTTGTTGATAATCGCCACCTCGATTTACTACTTTTCCTTGTGTGGCGCTAAAGGTGATCACCTCGTAGTAAGGGAAATTAAATAGTATAACCCCTTCTGGAGCAGTTTCTTGCGGCAGCGGCATGACGTTAAATCCCGCAAAACGAGCGCTTGCCCAAGTGCCGATGAGATCTGCCAATGGCCCAAGTGCGCTGAGGGTTTCTGGCTGGCTATTTCCTCCTCCTGTTGCGAGTAAAGGTATATTGTAATCTGGGACAAAACCTTGCTTGTTAGGTTGCAGTGCAGCTTGTAGGTGATCTGCTGTGGCTTTTGCTTGCTGATTGGTGACAGTATTAAACATAAAAAACTCCCTTTAAAAGGTTTGTTAATAAAGTGTTTTCGGTGTTTAATTTAAGTATGGTTATGCAAATTAATCGATTACATCACATTACATTAAGGGCTGTGTTGTGCATTCGAATGCTTAGGCGTTTGAATTGGTAGGGTTCTTTGAACTCGGGTGAGCGCTATGTTGGTACAACTATAGTAAAGTGCTGACGTTATCATGAGAGCTCTCTAAACGCACAATGCAAAACGCTCCCATAAAAGGGAGCGTTTTTAGCAAAGCTGAGTTTGTGACGTTTTAGTAAGTCGCGCTGCCTTTAGTACGAGGGAAGGCAATAACGTCACGTACGTTGCCCATGCCAGTAACATAAGCAACCAAGCGCTCAAAGCCAAGACCAAAGCCTGAGTGAGGCACTGTTCCATACTTACGTAGGTCGCGGTACCAGCTGTAATCTTCTTTGTTTAAGCCCATCTCTTCAAGACGCGCATCTAGCACATCTAAACGCTCTTCACGCTGTGAGCCACCAATGATTTCACCAATACCAGGCGCAACGACGTCCATAGCGGCAACGGTTTTACCGTCTTCGTTTTGGCGCATGTAGAATGCTTTGATATCACGAGGGTAGTTTTTGATAACTACAGGTGCGTTAAAGTGTACTTCAGCAAGGTAACGTTCGTGTTCTGATTGTAAGTCGACGCCCCACTCAACAGGGAATTCAAACTCTTTATCACATGCTTTTAGAATTTCGATAGCATCTGTGTAATCTACCTGAGCAAAGTCTTTATCGATGAATGATTCTAGGCGAGTAATGGCATCTTTTTCGATGCGCTGTGCGAAAAATTCCATATCATCACGACGTTCATCAAGTACTGCTTTAAACACATACTTCAACATGTCCTCAGCGAGCGCCGCGATGTCGTTAAGGTCGGCGAATGCCACTTCAGGCTCAACCATCCAAAACTCTGCTAAGTGACGAGAAGTGTTTGAGTTTTCAGCACGGAATGTTGGACCAAAAGTATAGATTTTTGAAAGGGCACTCGCGTATGTTTCACCGTTAAGCTGACCAGATACGGTCAAGAATGCTTCTTTACCAAAAAAGTCTTCTGAATAGTCTACATCGCCTTTGTCTGTGCGTGGTAGGTTGTTCATATCAAGTGTAGATACACGGAACATCTCGCCTGCGCCTTCACAGTCACTTGCGGTAATGATAGGCGTGCTGATCCACTGGTAGCCACGCTCATGATAAAAACGGTGAATAGCTTGTGCAAGACAGTTACGTACACGCGTAACCGCGCCCATAACATTAGTGCGAGGGCGAAGGTGCGCATGTTCGCGTAAGTATTCAATACTGTGGCGTTTTGCAGCCATTGGGTATGAATCTGGATTCTCAACCCAGCCTAATACCTCAACGCTGTTCGCTTGGATCTCAAAAGATTGACCTTGACCTTGTGATTGTACAAGCACACCAGTCACCGCTACTGAACACCCAGCAGTAAGACGAGTCACTTCGTCATAATTATTCAGCGAATTAGGGACTACGGCTTGAATAGGGTCAAAACAAGAACCGTCATGAACGGCTAGAAATGAAATACCTGCTTTTGAATCACGTCGTGTACGGATCCAGCCTTTTACTGTTACTTGGCTGTCAACCGCAACGGTGCCTGCTAGTAGCTCCGTTATCGCTGTGTGGCTCATCTTTACTCCAAATGATTTATTTTTTATTTGTAAATTAAAAGACAGAGTGTCTTATCGTCATGTAAGCCGTATCTTACCTGCGATGGACAAATAAAAAAACACTGAAATGCAAAAAACTGGGCTGAAAAGAATGAGTAAAAGCCATGAAAAAACAGTCGGACTGTGGCATTATGAATGTTCGATGATAAAAATAGCTTTATTAATACTAACAGTGACGTTCAAAACTCGATGAAACAAGTTTTTATTTTGAGGGGTCTACCTGGCTCTGGAAAATCGCATTATGCGCAAACGCTAGCCGACGACCTAGTCTCCGGCGATGAAACACAGTATTTTATCTGTTCAACCGATGATTATTTTCTTAATGAAAACGGCGAGTATCATTTTGAAAAACAACGCCTTTCAGAATATCACAACTTAAACTTAGCCCGGTTTATTAATGCCTTAGCTGAAGGTATCCCTTTGGTCGTTGTTGATAACACCAATATCAAGAAATGGGAGTTTGTTGCTTATGCGTCAGCTGCTGTGGCAATGGGTTATCAAGTGAAAGAAGTCATTGTCGGTGAAATTAAAGATAAATCCCTACAGCACTTATATGCCAAACGTAATAGCCATGGCATTGGTTTGAAAACAATTTCAAAAATGGCCCACCTTTTCGAATGGTGACCAAGCATAGGGTAGAGTAACCCTAACAACGCTCGCGCATGTAAAACAGGGTAGTATCATATCCGATCTTACAGTTAAAAAGAGTGGGTTTAGACTTCACCTTAGAGCAAACAAGAGACGGTCGTCAATGTTAGCCTTATTTTACATAGCGGCCGGTTAGTTAACTCATTCTTGCTCCACAATGAGTTAACGTAAATGCTCTAAGGGTCTGCGTTGAGCGAAAAGCTGGCGTTCATCCTTCCACCTAAACTACTGGATATACATCCATACCTATTAAATTTCTTCCATAGTCAGGAAAACGACCCTGTGAGTCGTTTTTGTCGTGTTCACATTTAGGCCAATGTAACGTAACTTCAATGCTGGTAAGTACTTCCTAAATTTGCTATCAATAGTCATAGGACAAAAATGAGACAGCTTGCTGTAGAAAAACGACCCAATCGCTCGATATTAAATTGGTAGCTAAGGTATCTTCCATGACAAGAAACATCGAAAAATATAAAAACGACATTGAAGGATTGCTGGAACGCGGCAACTACTTACTCGTTGCATTACAGTATGACTGTTATCCAGACCGTATTGAGAAAGCATACGGTGAAGATTTCAAGAAGATTAAGAAAAATCTTCCATCCTTCAAAAGGAAATATCAATCTTGGTATTCGGAATCGAAGGCGTTAGTCAGACAACTTTTACCAGATCGGTTAGCCGATTTTGCGAAACATTATGAAAAGCCTAAGCCGAGAAAAGATATTAGCTTCGAAAATTACCGGATAGAGGATGCCCTACAAGGGTTGCGGGTAACTAGAAATCACGGCAGTGAAGTTGTCGTGGATAATGATGCTGCGATTCCTCACTTAGAGCAACAAATCGCAATTGTCGAGTCAATTATGGCAAGATTCGAAA
This sequence comes from Pseudoalteromonas sp. XMcav11-Q, assembly GCF_040104525.1. Classification (NCBI taxonomy): domain Bacteria; kingdom Pseudomonadati; phylum Pseudomonadota; class Gammaproteobacteria; order Alteromonadales; family Pseudoalteromonadaceae; genus Pseudoalteromonas; species Pseudoalteromonas sp. XMcav11-Q. The sequence continues at coordinate 5,625 of NZ_JBECOX010000012.1, read as the reverse complement.
GTAGTTTATTCGACATTCGACAATTAGTGCAGGCAGATATATTCGATTCAGGAGTTCAAGAGTCCCGTGAGTTGCTAAAGCGAGGATTCATCCGTGCTGCAGGTGCTGTAGCTGGAGTTGTACTAGAAAAACATTTAGGCCAAGTCACGCTAAATCATTCGATAAAAGCTACGAAAAAAAATCCTACAATTAGCGATTATAACGACCTACTTAAGAAGGAAGATGTTTTAGATGTTACGAATTGGCGTCAAATACAGCGATTGGGGGACATAAGAAATTTGTGCGATCATCATAAAGATCGGGAACCAACCAAGGATGAAGTGGATGAGCTTATAAACGGAGTAGAAAAGTTCCTTAAAACGTTGTTCTGATAGCTAACAAACGGCTCCATGCAGACACCCAAACCTCCGTGCTTTTTTTGGTTTTCGCTGCGCTCAATTTACCACAAAAAACTCTCTGGTTTGGGCGCTGGTGAGCCGGGCGTTAAGTGCCAAGTGCGCATATAAACTTTGAAATCTCAATATTACTGTGTTTATATACAGTTAGTGGGTTAAGGTGGAGATTAGGTATGCATTGTTCAAACTGCGGATTGGAACATAGTGAAGAAAGTAATTTTTGTTCCGGATGTGGAACGAAATTAAGAAATGATGATGGAATCAATATCAGCACGGGTAATAGCTCCGTTAATGTCGGACTAAACAGTTCCATAGACAACAGTACGATTAATGTCTATTCGCCTCCAGAAGTGGATCCAAGAGAAGTCGCTTACATTGAGCGAAAGAGTGTCAAACCTTTAAGTATCTTTGGGCTTCACTTAAAAACGACGTGGCTAATATATAGCGGAGCAATTTCTTTAGTCGGAAGCTTCGCAAGTATTTTTAGTTTTTGGGGGATAGGCAGTCATTGGATGATGTTGTTGATGCCCCTGGGAGGCTTTGCTTTTATTATGGGTATCATGTTAAGTCAGCAGAAATTTGCCCATTTTTGGTCATTTTTAAATATAGAGTCGGGCGCTGACAAACGAATTTATAGAACTGTAGTTGAAGGTGATTGCCCAAAATGTACAGGGAAATTGAAACTTCGTAGTATTGGTCCAGAAAACAACAAGACTACAGTTGTCCGCTGCACTAGAAATCCTGACCATGTTTGGAGCTTTGATCCCACCGTTTTAGACGACCTATAAGGCACTTAACAAATCGCTGACATCCATCACAATTAGCAACCAAGCTGAGGTAGTGTTATCACTGATGACCCCCACCGTTATTTGTATCTAAGCTGGCAAAGTGAGATTAAAACGTGCGAAAACACTTAAAGAATATGGACAAAAAGCGTTCTTAGATAGGGTGACCTTTGGCGGGTAAGCGTATCGCTACACTAAAACTGGGTTATCGCGCACGACAACGCGCTGTAACTACAACAGTAAGAAATTCGAGAATTAAGAATGTGAGTTTTGCTAAGCCAGCAAGCGCTCGCAGTTTGTTAGATTTGTCCATCGTCGTTTTTGCAGTGTTTCACAGTAAGCGGTTATTGTTCGCTCTCGACCAACTGCACCGTGGAATACACGTGAAAACTGCGTTGTGAGTTTTATCCAGTTCTCAGGTTCTATATTTAGTCGAGTGAGTATGGGTTGAGACTCAAAGATATAGCCTCGCTTGTCTGCTCGAATACACTGGCCTGTAAGTTCAACTAATTCAATATAGGATTTGAGTTCAAAAGGCAGGCCTTTTGGCATATGTTTTCGTGGGTTGCCAGCAAAGCGTTGTAGGCTTTTTGGTTGTTTGCCCAGCTTAGCGTGGTCGATTCTTTTTTTGATGCTGGTGTAGTCTGAGGTTTCAGGCGTTGCTGCGATGTTGGCTCTAATGGGGTTTAAGTCTACGTAAGCGAGGCAAGCTGCCAATGCTGCCTCATCCAGTAATGCTTGAGATTTAAACCGTCCTTCCCAGAATCGGCCTGTACAGTTATCCTCTTTGTTTGCTCGGCGGGCGATGTCTTCGTTAAGCACGCGCATAAACCAGCTAATATCTGCGAGCCTTTCTCTGTACTTATCAACCAGCTCATCGAATATCAACTGCTCCGACTCACTGAGTGGCTCATCTTCAATAAACTTTTGGCTTATCCAATTACCTTTGAACAACTTGTGCCATCGTATCACAATCGCTTTATCCGGCAGGCGCTTAGCTTTTTTATCATCAACATATAAAACAATGTGAGTGTGATTACTCATCACCGCATAAGCGCAAATATCAATACAAAACACAGACCCCAACATCAATAACTTTTCTTCAACCCAATCCCGGCGGTGCTCGTATGATTTTCCAGTAAATTTATCTTCACCGCACAGAAAGGCGCGCCTCACGCAACGGGAGATACAGTGGTAGTATTTGGTGTCGGTTAAACTGATTTGTCTTTTACGGGCAGTAGCCATAGTTTAGTTTCCTCAATCCTTTGAGTGCAGAGTTAAAGCTTAGGAAGGTGCAAATTAGTGGTGGGTGTCAGCGATTTGAGCGCAAAGCTTTACTTCTCCAATATAACGTCCACGGGGAGTTGCTGATGGGTAAAGAGCCTGATTTACATGCCAATCTTCGCTGTTCTTATGCTGATAAGTGACTTTACCACGCACCCGCCCGAGCCAGAACCAGCCTTTTTTATCGACCTGTCGAAACCAGGTATTTCGATAGCCAGCATCTGTCACGATGAGTGGAATACATTTATCAGGCAGGATGCTGGCAAGTTCATCCAGGAACAGCTGATGGGACTTAGGTGAGTTGTATTGAGCAAACGTGAAGGTGCGCTCATACACTATCATTGAGCGTCCCTGAATGCTGACGGAAGCACGCAAAGTCATCAACTGCAGTTGCTCGCGCACATCGGCCCAGTCGACCAGCAAGATAGGCATAGGATTAGCGCCACACGTCAGGCGAGCATGAAAGCGGTAAATAGCAAGTCGGTCGTTATGCATGGCAGTGTTGCCAAGCAGTCGGTCCATACGTTTAATGTTGTGTTTTTCAGCGACAGGGCCCTTCATATTCCGACCCAGCTCTGTAAGTGAGAGTTGATTGCTATCGAGCAAAGTCTCAGTTGCTAGCATTAATGAATCAAGGCGCCGCGCGTGAATTTGGGGGCAGTTTTTTCTGAGCATATCGTGTAGGATAGTGATATCACGCATGGTGTTGTTATCTATTTGGTTTTTGGCGAAATAAATTAGATCAAACAATGCCGTGCGTGTCCATCACATTGATTTTAAATATGATTATCTGAGGATTCCTCAGATTAAGGCGTTAGATGACTAAGGATCCGTCGTTGATATGAATCAAAATTATATGAATAGCATTTGCTATATTATTTTAGTCAAAAACGAAGAATTGACGGAATTCAACAAATATAACGTCAATATGTTAGACAAGATAAGTGTTTTAGAAAAGATATGCACACTACCTAAAGACTTATCTGAGTTATTTTATGATAAAGAACATTTGATAAGTAACCGTATTAGTGGGATTTTTAACGGATATAATTTGAAGTGTTTACCATCCAGTGAATTTGTTAATGAGTCACCGTTTAATGTTAATGTAGTTTTTATATCGTCAATATCAGAGGTTGAGGCTATAAGTCGCGATGTGATTTTTCTGTCAGGAACCATACCAACGAACAAAAAATATAAAATATATAATGTTAATGAAATTAATAAATGCAAGCTATTAGAGCTTGTTAATGATTTAGTTTTGGGCTTAGATACAACTAAGAAAAAGTATTTTGAAGAGCTAAAATCGACAACGTGTTATGAAGAAAAATCAGAGTTTATAGATTTAGATGATACTTACGTAAAGAGTATATATACAAGATCAAACTTGTCGGTGTTAAATTCAATTAAAATAAAATATTGCTTTGAAAAGTATGACTTTGATTTTGAATCCGAGCATCAGGTAGAGGTGATTGAGCGTATTTTATGGTTAAGAAACCACATTTTTAAAACTTTATACCCTCCTGCTATGTTGCCTAATATTGGTTTCTTAGTCAGCGATATGTCTAGTAATCTCGAGTTTTTAATTAACAAGAGTGAATATAGTGTGAGTGCGCTAGTTAATGAATTTGGAAGTGCTGGGAAAACACTCGCCGAGGCAATTAAGTTAATAAATCAAAATAAAATACCGAGTAAGTTTTCAGATAATAAGTACTTAGATATTTACTATCAAGAGAGATTGCTGATTGAGTCTCTAATAGCCCTTTACTCCTCGGGTAATGTAGCTATAAATATCAAACTTCCACTCTCAAACAGTTCTATTTACAGTAAATTGAAAGATATAGGTGTAGTTGATAGAGGAGTAAATAAAAATAAAATTAACAAGTTAATGTTAAAGCTTGTTAACACATTTAAGGATAATTCCGATGTTTTTTTGACTATTTGGACGAAAAATATTCATCTAATATTAAATTAGTGTCTGACCTTCCTATTGAGTGGTCTCATCATGAAGGACTCCCCTTAATGGTTAGGCATGAGGTTAGTCGTATCCCCATCTCTCCTGGAAATGTGTCTACGTCATTATTACTAAATTCAGAGCAAATTATATTAAATGTTGATAGTTTCAAAAAGGTAAGGATTATTAGTTCTTTCGCTGATGATGATCCAATTAAGGGCGATTTAAAAGCTGCAGTAGATTTTCTTATAAATCAGTTAACAATTTCTAAATCAGATATTACATCTTTATTAGATGGTAATGACAAGACTAAGGGAAAGGAAATTGATCCAAAAAATCAAGAGGAATTAGATATTTCAATAGAGTGGAATAATGTTACGACTCAGGAAGAACTGATGAAAAGCCTAAGGGAAAATGATTCTGCTATCACTATATTTGATCTTCATGGTGGTCATAGTGAAAACGGGAGTGGAGTTATAAAGCTTAAAGATGAATTTGTTTCTGTTTATGATCTTATTGGTAAGGTAAAGATCTCACCAATTGTGATTTTAAGTTCTTGCGACACAAGTCCTATAGATCGAAACCATAATTCAACAGCAAATGCGTTTTTTTTGGCTGGAGCCAAAACTGTTTTAGCAAGTGCGTTGCCTATATTAAGCCGTGAGGCATCTATATTTATTGCTCGATTGTTGCTCAGAGTTAAGCATTATCTACCTCAACGCTTAAAAGGTGATTCTGGTATCAGCATTAGATGGTCAAGTTTTGTAACTGGGATGATTCGTAGAACATTTTATAGTGAACTGTTAGCTTTACTCGAAAAAAAGTCACTCATAAAAAATGAAGACAAAATGCATCTGCTATTCCATGTTGGATTATATCTAGACCCATTAGATTCAGACTGGCATGAAAAGATATTGACAGAAATTAGTGCGAAAGTAGGTTTTTCATGTGTTGACTTAAAAAATCTGATTGAGAAAGAATTTATGATGCCAGAATGTCTGAAATACATACAATTGGGAAATCCAGAATCGATAATTATAGCTACAGAAGAACATATTCCATTAGTAGCGAGCTAGAAGTCATCTAATCGGGTAGCCGAGGGTATCTAGCCCTCAGCCCCCACAACACCCTGCATGCGGGTCCGCACAGGGCGTTTCATCTAACAGATTACCCGTTTGGGTAATGTACTTTTATCCATCCGTCTCTGAGT
>NZ_JBECOX010000011.1:0-225316 GCF_040104525.1 Pseudoalteromonas sp. XMcav11-Q | reverse complement strand
TTTCAACTCTAGAATTTCTTACTGTTGTATTTACAGCGCCTTGTCGTGCGCGATAAACCTGTTTTGTTGAATAGATACGCCTGAGCGCTAAAAATTAGCCTATCTATAAACGTTTTTGACCAAAGTGGTTGAAGTATTTTTATACTTTTTTACTTCACTTCCTCAGCTTGGATATTAATAGTGATGGATGTCACTTATTTCTTACTTATTTCTTTTATCTATTTATTAGCTTTCATTGGCCAACTCAATTTGACCACTATTTTTAACCTCAGATGCAGCCTAAATTTGATAAGTCTTTAACTGGCTTTTTAAAGCCTTCAACTTTGCTTCTAGATCACCGTAGATATCCGCATCCTCATTAAAAAAAATAGTGTTACGCGTTAAATAGTCCACCGCGCCTTTGGATTGCTTGACGAGTTCTGAGCTAGCAATCGAGTTTGAATCCAGCTTCTCTTTGAGAAGGGATGCAAAACAGCTCGCTATCTCAGAAGCGTCGAATGGTTCATGATCTGTTTTCATTAGGAAGTCAATGAAGAAGTAAAAGTACGTATTAAATAACACATTAGGCATAACTCTTAGTTCATTTGCCCTTTCAATTACGCTGCGAGAAAATGCTGCTGAAATAGACTCGTTAGACTGGTTAAAAAACGTATTTTTGGCATAAGCTAAATCGGGATCACAGCCATAACCTGAAAGCTGCTCTTGCCATATACTTTCGATTGATTGTGTTTCTGTATTATTCATAAAACCTCTTAATAAAAAGAGTAGAAAGCCTACTCCTGCAGCAATTGATAATTAAGGCTAGTCAAACATGCAGCCGATTTATAGTGATGGGTGTCATTGATTTATTCTTTCTTGTTTTCTGTTTTTGATGCAAATAGTAGTGGGTGTCCCTTGTTTTTCGTACTCCTGATGAATAGTAGTGGGTGTCACATGTTTTTTTTCTGCAATTGATAATTAAGGCTAGTCAAACATGCAGCCGATTTATAGTAATGGGTGTCATTGATTTATTCTTTCTTGTTTTCTGTTTTTGATGCAAATAGTAGTGGGTGTCACATGTTTTTTCTTGTTTTTCCCTTGTTTTTTCCCTGATGAATCGTAGTGGGTGTCACATGTTTTTTCTTGTTTTTTCGACACAGATATTGCACCTGACTATTGTGACGCAGTTATTGAGCTGTTTTTACTTGCGACGACTCCACTTCGATGTGACGGCCCATTTGATTTCGCTAATAGCCAACTGAGTAAAGGGCTCAGTGAAAAAGGGCTAGCGTTGAATGGCAGCTCTAACGAGTGGCATACTCCACCTGTAGATGCGTTGTTTATTCACCGCAAACTGGCGGGGTTATATTTAATCGCAGTAAAATTACAAGCTAAGGTAGACTTAACAGCACTGCAAGCATACTTATAATAACGGCCTGCCAGTAAGCAGGCCTTGGGTCATTACAACATGCTTTTTAGCACGCCATCTTTTCTTATAAAGTGATGATAAAGCGCCGCTCCAATATGAACTGCAAGTACTGCAATCAGTAGCAATACAGCAAAACCATGTCCTTCGCGAAATACAGCAAAGTATTCGATGTAAGGCACCATTGCGGCTGGAATGGTGAAAAAGTCGAACACCACTATTGGTCGCGCTGCATAATACTGCATCAACAGGCCGCTAGTCGGTATGATTAACATCAATGCGTAAAGCAGCCAGTGGCTGAATTTGGCCAGTTTGACTTGTATTGTCGACATCCCAGATGGCAAGCTAGGTGTCGATGACTTTATTCTAATAAGAAAGCGCAATAAAAGTAGCAAAAGTGCCAGCACACCAAATGATTTATGTAGCCCAAGTAAGGTAAGCTGCCAAGGCTCAAGCGCACGTACCATCGCAAGTCCTGCAAAAATCATGGCAAAGATAAGTAATGCCATAGACCAGTGAAGCACTCTCATCGCGAGATTAAATCGTGTTATTTGATCAATCATTCACTGTCTCCTCAAGTGCGCCCATCAATTGCTCCTTAGCCCTACGGCGATAAGACTCTGCATAGGCAGCAGAGCGCGCTCTTAGAATTGGATCTTCGGTTGCTTTAACACCGCTAGGTAATATCAAGGGATCAAAATTGAGCGCATGGCAGTTCCCCGATAATTGCGGTTGCCAATGCGTTATGAAGATCTCTCCTGCATCTACCTTCGCGCGGTTACTGGGCCAAAGTTTGGCTGGATTATTTTCATCATCTTCTTGCTTGGCAAATATAAACTGCCAATTGAAGCGTACAGCTCCTTTCTCTAATCGAGTTGCAAATTCTTGCTGTAGCGCGTCTTTGCCTGTGTAAGGATTTTTACTTTCTTCATTTAATGGCAGCATTTTCCAGCGAATAGCCTGACGCTGCGCTTTTTCATCAACCAAATAAAACGCATTAATACTATGATAAGTCTCAAGGGCAAAACTCGAGCTTGGCGTGTAACTCGCTTTCCATGCCAAAAAATCCGCACTCTCAGGGTGCCCAGCAAAAAAGTCTTTTACTGCCTCTTTGCCCTGCTTCAGAGCAACAATTTGCTGATAAAAATCATGCGGATTCGTTACCGCCATCACTGGAGGCGTATTCATCGCAATATTCCAACGCTGAGCACCTGTTACGAAGCTCAGCGCAAAGCTCCTTACTGGTGCAGTCAACTCCGCAGCGTGCGGATTATTTCCAGCAATGGACAATCGACCAATAAATGGATGCGTGCCGGCTTTAAAAACGGTTGCGTCTGAGTACTGAGATAGCCGCCCATTCGATTTAAACTCTCCTGACACACAAATCCCTTTTGCGTGTGCCCTACGAAACCCAGGGAAGTGGTTTTGTCCTTGTTGCAAATCGACAAATTGCTGGGCGGTGACTTGCTCGGTTTGCGCTTGTGTTAATGGTGAAAGTAACAACGCAACAGCAAGGCTCGCAACATAAAACCCCTTTTCTAACAAGGATACAGATGTGTATTTCACAAAACGGCTCCTAAGTTAACCCAGTTTGCCAAATTAGTGACTCAGATACAGAGCAAACTGGTCGTGAATAACTAATGCCATCAATAGACCTCTAGTACGAACGTTTCCTTTCACTTATTTTGATTGTAATCCTGATGTTTACATTCTGCTTTTAACGCTATGCCTTGTTATCTACCCGCCTATCGTTATTTAACCTGAGGCTATTTAACAACACGGCGAAATTGCTTAAGCGGAGTAAATACTGTACTCTTGCCCGCCGCCCAATACAGAGTACAAAATCATGAGCTTTAGCCACCTAGGTTTAGCCCCAGAAATAAATCAAGCCGTTGTCGAACAAGGTTACGACAAACCGACTCCCATTCAAGAACAAGCCATTCCTGCCATTTTAGAAGGTAGAGACGTGATGGCTGCAGCGCAAACGGGAACGGGCAAAACAGCGGGCTTTACATTACCTTTGTTGCAAAAGCTGATTGCCGGTACTAAACCACGTGCGAATAATGTACGCGCGTTAATTCTAACACCAACCAGAGAGCTTGCTGACCAAGTATGGCAAAGTGTTGCGCTGTACAGTAAACACCTGCCTATCAGCTCTGAAGTCGTTTACGGCGGTGTGAAGATCAATCCGCAAATGATGAAGCTGCGTAAAGGCATTGATGTTTTAGTGGCAACACCTGGGCGATTACTCGACCTTTACCAGCAGAATGCTGTCAAATTTGATGACCTTGAAGTACTGGTATTGGATGAAGCCGACCGTATGCTAGATATGGGCTTTATTCACGATATCAAACGCATCATCAAAGTATTGCCAAGCCGCAGACAAAACTTGATGTTCTCTGCAACATTCTCTGAAGAGATTAGAGCCTTGGCGAAAGGGCTAATTCATGATCCGGTAGAGATTTCTGTGGCACCAGCAAACAGCACCGCAAAAAGCGTGACTCAGTGGGTGTACCCGGTAGACAAAAGTAAACGCACCAACTTACTCAAGCATTTAGTGCAAACGCATAATTGGCAACAAGTGTTGGTATTCACCCGCACAAAACACGGTGCCAACCGCTTGGTAAAGGATCTAGAAAAAGACAAGATCAATGCCGCAGCAATCCATGGTAATAAAAGCCAAAGCGCTCGCATGAAAGCCCTTGCTGGCTTTAAAAATGGTGAAGTGCGTGTACTTGTTGCCACTGATATTGTAGCAAGGGGCTTGGATATTCAAGAGCTGCCTCATGTCGTGAACTTTGACCTGCCAAATGTTTACGAAGATTATGTTCACCGTATCGGCAGAACAGGCCGCGCTGGTGCGACAGGTGAAGCTATCTCGTTTGTTACCCAAGAGACCGCAAGCGACTTATTTGGCATTGAACGATTAATTCAACAGCTGGTGCCACGTAAAGTGGAGCCAGGGTTTGAGCCGCAACTTGCCGTACCTGAGTCAAAATTAGATACACGCCCAATCAAACCGAAAAAGCCAAAGAAACCTAAAAAGCCAAAGGCGACAGACGCTGAGCAAACACCTTCCGCTCAGCCGAAAAACAAACCTAAGCAAAATTCAGGTCCTCGCAACAATAAGCCAAGTGGCAACGGTAAACCTGCTGGTAATAACAATGGCAACCGTAGACGCCGTCCATCATCGTCTGCAAACAAGCCAAAGAGCCAACACGCTGGAGAAAAGCGTACACCACGTCAGAAGCCCACTTCTGGCAATTAATGGTGTAAGCAGGTGTAATAGCATTTGCAGCTCTTTCTCCTAAGCTAAAAGGGCTGTTAATCGTAACAGCTTTTTTAGTCAAAGGAGCTAGACAATGAATATCTTGAAATTGATACTGTTCACATTGTTTGGTAGTACATTTTTAGCGCACGCTGGTACGCAATATGTGACCCAAGCTGCGAGCAATATCACAGAAACCTCCGCTCAATTAAACGGCTATTCCGCCTCTACTATTGGTTTAAGTGGAGAAACGTTTGATTATGGCCCAGCTACTAACTACGGCTACAGCGTACTCGCAACACCGGCTGGCATTAATGGCCCGGTTAGCGCACAAATAGCGAACCTAGATTGCGGCAGCGAATATCATTTTCGTTTTCGAGGAGATCCAAAGCCACCTCGCACCACCATTCAAGGGGAAGACTTAACCTTCACTACAGCCCCATGTGGCCCGACGATTTTTACTAATGTGTCGTTTGAAACCGGCGGACAATACTACTTCGTTGCAGAAAACAATGGCGGTAATACAGTAAACGCCAATCGTATTGCGATTGGCCCTTGGGAGCGATTTAATCTTATCGATGTCAACGGCGGTAACCTGTTTGATGGCGACACCGTCCACATTCAAACAGCCACTGGCTATTACTTTGTTGCAGAGCAAGGTGGTGGCGCTGAGTTAAATGCCAATCGAACGGTGGCTTCTATTTGGGAAACCTTCACGATTGAGTTGCCGAATAACCCCGGTGCTTTGATCCAAAATGGCGATAAAGTGGCGCTTAAGTCAATCAATGGTCACTATATCCAAGCCGCAGGTAATGGTGGCGCGGGAGCCAATGTGCATCCTACCGTCATAGGCTGTAATGCCACTTATCCCTGTTCATGGGAAATGTTTAAGATTATTTTTTAACGCACTTGGCCGTGGTAAAAATTTTATCACGGCCTTACACGCGCTATCCGTTCGAGCCATGTTATAATTGCTGTTTTAGAACTACAGAGACAGCGACTTTGACTCAGCCACTTTTTTCAAGTACCTCACTTTCCAGCGCCTTACTCGATAACCTCGCGTCATTGGGGTATCACACCATGACTGACATTCAAGCACAAACCTTACCGCTTATCTTAGCGGGTAAAGATGTCATTGGCCAAGGTAAAACAGGCTCAGGTAAAACCGCCGCTTTCTCTTTAGGACTATTACATAATTTAAACGTGAAACGCTTTCGCGTGCAGGCGCTTGTGGTATGCCCAACTCGAGAGCTTGCCGATCAGGTTGCAGTTGAAATTCGCAAGCTTGCCCGTGCAGTCCATAACATCAAAGTGTTAGCGCTGTGCGGTGGTGCACCTATGGGTCCGCAGATTGGCTCTCTTGAACACGGTGCGCACATCATTGTGGGCACGCCTGGGCGTATTGAAGAGCACCTGCGCAAAGGCCGTTTGTCGCTAGATGAAGTGAATACCTTTGTACTGGATGAAGCGGATCGCATGTTGGAGATGGGCTTTGAAGAGTCACTACAGTGCATCATAGATCACTGCCCTACAGCACGCCAAAACCTGTTATTTAGTGCTACCTACCCGCCAAAAATAGAGCAGCTCGCGCAGCACATCATGAAAGATGCAGCCAAAGTCACAGTTGAAGCAACACATGACGATAGCTCAATTGAACAGTACTTTTACGAAGTCGACAATAACGATGCGAGATTGCCTGCGGTACAAAAGCTGTTAATGCAATTTCAACCAAACTCAGCGGTTATCTTCTGCAACACCAAGGCAGAATGCCAGAACGTATGCGACAGCCTATATAGCCTAGGTTTTGATGCAGCAGCACTTCACGGTGATTTAGAGCAAAAAGACCGTGACCGCACATTGGTTCGTTTTGCGAATAAGAGCGTGACCATTTTGTTGGCAACGGATGTCGCAGCCCGGGGTATCGACGTCGACCATGTAGATATGGTGATCAACTACCATATCGCCCATGACCCAGAAGTGCATGTTCACCGCGTTGGCAGAACCGGACGTGCAGGCAATAAAGGCGTGGCATGCTCTTTAATGAGTTATAAAGAATCGCATAAAGTAAATGCCCTCGAAGACTATTTAGGTAAGACAATTGAGCCCAATACCCTGCCAAGCGACCAAGTGTTAAATAACAAAATTAACCGAGCGCCGATGGTAACCATTCAAATCGACGGCGGTAAGAAAGCGAAATTAAGACCGGGTGATATCTTGGGTGCACTGACCTCAAATCAAGCGTTAAAAGGTGATCAAATCGGCAAAATCAAAGTCACTGCGATGTCTTCATACGTTGCGGTTGAGCGTAGTATTGCCAACGTGGCGCTTAAAACAATCTCAGAAGGAAAAATGAAAGGCCGAAATTTTAGAGCTCGCAAAGTAACAAAGTAACAGGTCACTCTCCCCTCTCTATGGTGGTCAACTTTTCCCTGACCACCACGACTTTAGATTATCCAAGCAATTACTCGCCTATTAATAACCTATTTGTAACCTATTTCCACCATAGGGGTTTAAATCTGCACCATGACCCCAAGGTCTTAATTGAGCAAACACTTTAAAGGAGTTTATCTATGAAGACCTTAATTATTGGTGCCAGTGGTCAAATTGGAAAAATGACGACAAAGAAAATGCTGGAACAAGGCCATGACGTCGTGGCGTTAGTGCGCAATAAAAGTAAACTAGCTGATATTCAGTCTGAGCAACTCACTATCATAGAGCAAGACCTCGAAGGCGATTTTAGTTCAGCCTTTGACAACGTCGAGCAGGTAATATTTAGCGCAGGCTCTGGTGGAGAGACTGGAGCGGATAAAACCCTACTTATTGATTTGTGGGCCGCCATTAAAGCCATTAACTATGCTGTGAAAGCAAACGTTAAACATTTTATTATGGTCAGCTCTATTGGTGCTGACGATCCTGATAACATTGAAAGTGAAATCAAACCGTACTTGGTAGCCAAACACATGGCCGATCAACACCTACAGAGAAATATTGTAAACTACACTATCGTCCGACCGGGTGCGTTACAAAATGAGCCTGCAACTGGGGGATTCTCGACCGCACGCCCTGCAAATAGAGAAGATGCCGTAATAAGTCGAGAGAATGTCGCAGACGCGCTAGCTTACCTTGCCACTCAACATCCTCAGAACCTCACATTTGAGCTATTTAATGGCAAGCAGTCAGTCGAACAAACGCTGCGCTAATAGGGCAGCTATGTCTCGGGGTTTAACGCCTCGGGGCAAACTTAGGTGCTTTAATTTGGCTAAGTGTTGAAAATATTTATCGCTTCACTGACATAAAAATCTTGCTTTAAAAAATGCAATTCTATATCATCCCTCTCTTGCTTTAACTTCCTCTCAAAATAAAGCAAACCTCAAGTAATGCCTCCTTGCCTTGATCCAGTAAGTCCGCATAAAAAATACAAGTAGAGCTTAATATAGTCAGGCGAAATCAAGCCAATTAAGAAAATTGGTATAAGCTGTCATACCCGTCTCGGGTCGTTGCGAGGACAGTGTCTTCTGTTCGCTAAACTGTAATGAAGCTCATCTACTATCAAAAGCATCAGCTAATTTGCTGTGCATTATAAAAGTGAGTTTTATTATGTCATATACATATAACGGAACAGAGATCCGTGTTGAGCAACCAATTCGCTCAATTTCGGTGAACAAATCTAAAGTGATCTTTGCTGACGGCACAGGCCGTAAGATCACACAATTCGCCAATGGCGGCGAAGCACGTCAATTTCTGAGCTGGTTAACTTCAGCTCAGTAATCGCTAAAACGTCGAGCTTGCTCGACGTTTGCCATCCTAATAAAACAAATGAACTAAATACTCAGATTCGCAGCTGTCTAATCGCTTTGATTAGGTCTTTGTCGCTGATTCGCGTTGACTTTAATTTGCCGATTAACTTTTTAGCACCTAGGGTATTTCCTTGGAGCATATAGAGCTGGCTTAAACGTAACCGTGCCCAGTTTTTATCTGGACCATCTGTACTGATCTCAAGTGTTAAATACGTTTGTAATGCTGCGATCCCCTCGTCTACATTAACCTCTGAAAACACCGCCGTCCGACCAATTTGGTAAAGCCCCGCAGCGTAATGCTTTGCTTCCTTAATTACTATTAAAGTTCTAAAAAACGCAAATGCACCATCGTAATGTTTGATACTCTGCAGCGCTATTCCAGCTTTAAACAACACTGCTTCATCAATAGTTTTGCGTTCAAGCAAGGTGTTAGTATAGGTTATCAACGCTTCATCATTGCCAGTCAGCAAATAAAAGTCGATCCATAGCTTCATTGCGGCATGGGAAGATAAGGCTTCTATCGCCCTTATCTGTCGCACCGCCTTGGCCTCAGAGCCACCTGCAATGCTTGGTGCTGAAAGGTAGAAATAGAACAACCCTTGCAGCGCTTTGATATGCGTTGCGTCTTTGTCTATTGCCGCTAAAAACGCATCTTCTGTGTTGCTGGCATAACTCAGTTTTGAAAATATAGAGGCATGCTTTATCTGCTCTGCATTTACCTTGGCGTACCAATAATACTCATCCGCACTGTTAGGCTCGAGACGCAGTGCTTTTTCAAGGTACTCTTCTGCTTCATCAAATTGATTCGACGCCAACTTAACTCTGCCAAGATAATAGAACGACTCATTTGGATGCGTTTCTTGCAGTGCCAGAAAAGCTTGCTCAGCATCCACTATCGCCTGTTGCTCAAATAGTATTTTGGCATGCTCCAATGCATCGGTAATGTTCGGCATCGCAAACACTTTTGGCGTTACCACTAGTATCATCATTAAGCAAAGTACTTTATTCATCCGAAACATTATTTGCTCCCCCTTGCTTGGCGGTGATTAAGCTGTTTTTTGTAAAACAGGATGCCCAAGGTGCCAACCACTGCGGGTAACAACCATGGCACTAGCTGCCAAGCCCCAGGCAATAGCTGCGCTAACCAATGACGTCCACCCACCGCAAAAAATGCCGTATATACCGCAATTCCAGCGCCTAAAATGGTACTCATATGCTCCAGCACCCACTCTCGTGGTTTGAGTGTTGGCTTAAATATGTAGAACAACATAGTAGCGACAGTAGAGAGCACAATAAGTGAAAATATTAGATAGAGCGTACTGCCAAATGTAAGCGCAGTGTACAACACTCGCCAACCTGTTGCCGCTAAGAGCCCAATCAGCAATAAATGAGACCCGCTTTTTAATCGCTCACGGTGCTGTTTAGCCGCTAAAACCAAGCTCGAATGACGAATATTTGCCAACACCAATACTGACAGCATCAGTAAAAATTCACTTAATTGACGTTGCTTTAATTCCAGCTGTTGCCCTAGCGCCTGATCAATGTGTTGAGAGGGATAACGGATTGCCAATGGGTCGTAGATCACAATTAGACACATGACAATGCCACTGACGGAAACCAACCACATACACCAAGTAAATATTTTTCCCCATAGTCTATGCTGTGGGCTGCCTTTTACGGTCACAACTGGAACCCAAAATACAATTAGCGCAATAGCACCAATAATTATGTGCAAATACAAAGCAAACTGATGAACAAGAAGCATAACAATCTCTCTTTTATGATTTCGACCTTTAGCCTAGCGCTACCACATCAGGAGCACCTGTCCCAAACGTCATGATGTAAAACCATGACTTTTGGCCTATAGGCACAACCTTGGTACTTTGTCATACTTAGTGAAGAAAACGGCACGAGGACATTGGCGTTGATATTCGGAAAATTAATCGCAAATCGAGATATGAGAGACCTACTGGCGCTGATGACTTGGGTTGCCCTTTTCGCTATTTCAGTTTACATAACGAATCAACAGCCTGAAGCGCCAGAAATATCTCTCTTTAGCAGCTTCTTCTGTTTTTATGCGCTTGGCTATCTCATTGGCACCTGTGAGCAATGTGAACACAAATTACAATGGCTTGCGCTAGTCCTTATGCTATTTTCAGCTTTTGCCTGTGGCTGGATCCTGCAATTTGGATACCTATCCATTCTTACCATTATCTGGGTTGCCGTTGTTGCTTATCTGCTCCCCATTCGCGTATCTGCTTGCTCCACCCTCATCATCGTATTGGCCTGGTTTACAATGCAGAGTGTAAAACAACAACACCTGCTTTGGATTGAGGGATTACTGTATGGCCTGTTTCACCTATTCGCCTTGCTATTAGCCACCACCCATCAACGAGAACAGCAAGCCAGGGTCGAGATCCAAAATCAACATGCTCAGTTGCAATCCACGCAACACTTACTTTCTGAGCTATCGAAGCATTCTGAGCGCACCCGTATCGCGCGGGACTTACACGACCTGCTAGGCCATCACCTCACGGCACTCAGTATTAAATTGCAAATAGCGCAAAGAATGACTGCCGAGACACCAGCCCAACAGCAAATCCAAGAATGTCAAAGCGTAGCTAAGTTACTTCTGAATGATGTGCGAGATGCCGTGGATATGCTCAGACAGCACAGAGATATTGATTTTCATCAATCGCTTACCTTACTACTCCAACATACTCCTGAGCTAAAAGTGCATGCAACCATTCCACAACATATTGCTGTTGACGATAGCCATATAGCACAAGTGCTGCTGCGCTGTGTTCAAGAAGCAATAACCAACAGCCTAAGGCATAGTCATGCGAAGCAATTTTGGATTGTCATGACGCAAGATGAAGAAAAGCTTTTCGTCGATATGCATGATGATGGCTATATCAGTGAACAATGGCAAAAAGGGAATGGTTTAACGGGGATGTCTGAACGCGTATTTGAGTGTGGTGGCCACTTGCATCTCTATGAGCACAATCGTGCCCTACACTATAAAATTGAACTCTCGTTAACTCCACAGTAAGGACGATATTGATGAAAGTAGTCGTGGTTGACGACCAGAAACTCGTAAGAGAAGGCATTGTCACTTTATTACAATTTAACGAAGAAGTTGAAGTGATTGCCCAGTACGACAATGGCCAGACGTTGCTTGATGGGCTATCAGAGGTTGCACCTGATATTATTCTACTGGATCTATCCATGCCAGTTATGAACGGTATCGCTACCTTGAAACAGCTAAATAGTCGAGGTATAACGATCCCAGTATTAGTGCTAACAACCTTTGATGACCCCAAACTCGTTCTGGACAGCTTAAGTAATGGAGCCAAAGGCTTTGTACTCAAAGATATCGCTCTAGATTCGTTGGTGAATGCAATGAAAACCATCCTCAATGGTGAAACCTACTTTCAACCGGCGATTACAGAAACCCTATTAAAGTATGCACCAAAACTCGACAATGATTTTTCTGAGTTCAAAGCCACAGAGACGCTTAGCGTACGAGAAATAGAGGTATTGAGACTGGTTGCAAATGGTTATTCCAACAAGGAAATAGCCGAAGCCTTACACAAGTCAGAAGGCACAATCAAAAATCATGTCTCCAATTTACTTTCTAAACTGGGTGTGAGGGATAGAACCCGTGCGGTGCTATTAGCAATCGAGATGGGAATATTACAGTAGCTTAAACAAAGTGCACCAATTTACTCCTGAGCAGATTGGTGCATCATCACGGCGCTTAGCAATAGTAAGCTTCAACCGTTCCTTTTGATTTAATTAGCAAAGGCTGACCTCGGCGATCTAGCGCTTTTGGCGCAGCGACTTTGATCCAGCCTTCACTAATGCAATACTCTTCAACATCGGTACGTTCTTTTCCATTAAAACGAATGCCAATGTGGTGCTCTAGTATTTCTTTAGCATAATGTGGGCTGCGAGGGTTGATTGAAAGTCTATCTGGTAGTGCTGGTTTTTCAGTTGAATCTGTCATCGTTTGTCTTCAATTATTTAAGCATGCTGTATTGTAGGTAATCACACCAATCTGCTCAATAGTCACATGCCTAAATTTTGAGAAATCTATGCTAGGCGTTAATGTCCACAATTATACGACCTCTCACCTTGCCATTAAGCAAATCCGCAGCTGTAGATATAGCTTCGGCTAAGGGGATTTCATGAGCGATGACGCCAAGTTTATTTAAATCAAGATCACTCGCTAACCGTTGCCATGCTTCAAGCCTTAACGCTTTGGGGCTCATCACACTATCAATTCCGGCCAACGTCACCCCTCGTAAAATAAAAGGTGCTACAGTGGCAGGGAAATCCATACCACCTGCTAAGCCACACGCAGTAACGACACCACCATATTTAGTGCCAGCACATGCATTTGCTAAAACATGTGAACCAACCACGTCAACGACTCCAACCCAACGTTCTTTTGCAAGCGGCTTACCCACTCCTTCTAACTCGCTGCGATGAATCACATTTTGTGCGCCAAGCTGCTTGAGAAATTGAGATTCTTGCTCAACTCTGCCACTTAGCGCTGTAACGCTAAATCCAAGCTTTGACAGAATAGCAATCGCCACGCTACCCACACCACCCGCTGCACCGGTCACCAATATTTCACCTTGCTCGGGCGTTACGCCATGCCGTTCAAGTGCCATAATACACAACATCGCGGTATAGCCTGCGGTGCCGATAGCCATTGCGTCTTTTGGCTCGAAGTTGGCTGGCACAGGGACGAGCCATTCGCCGTTAACTCGTGCTTTTTGTGCCAGACCGCCCCAGTGTTTTTCTCCAACTCCCCAACCATTGAGTATTACCAATTGCCCTCGCTCATAGTCAGAGTGATTCGAAGCCGATACTTTACCGACAAAATCAATACCAGGGATCATGGGAAAGCTTCTCACCACAGGTGACTTTCCTGTGATCGCTAGCGCGTCTTTGTAATTGAGTGTCGAGTATAATACCTCAATATCAACATCTCCCGGCATTAACTCCTGTTCGCTAACCTCATCGAGTGTCGCAGTATAATTGCCATCTTTCTTATCGATTATTATTGCTTTAAACATATCTCCCCCCATTAATTAGACCGACCGTCTATTAAATTATAAAAAGAGTGTGGTTTAACCCACTTAACTGCAAAATGGTTAACCAGACACTTGTATTGAACGAATAAAAAACTCAGAGAATAGCTTTAGTGGCACTGCACTTTGTTCAAGTTTAGCTCTCATTACCGCGCCTTCCCAACCATTCCAAAACGTGTAGGCTAGCTCGTCGCAGTTTGTTTCTCTGGCAATATGTCCAAGCAGCTTTGCTTGTTCAAAACACTCAGCGACCAGCGCTTGCCACTCATTAAGCACATCGTCTAATTTATCTCTGAACGACTCTGGTAACTGCGCAACTTCTTGGCTTAGATTACCAACTAAGCAACCTCGCGAATAGCTGTACTTTCTCATCGACACCTCAGCTTGATCCATAAACAACGCAAGTCGCGCTAACGGATCAAGATATTCGACCGATAATGCTTTCACTAACTTTGCTTTTAAAAAAGAGGAATAGTTTTCAATCAGCACTAAACCATACGCTTCTTTACTTGAAAAGTAGTGGTAAAACGACCCTTTTGGTACATTCACCGAGCGTAAAATGGCATCAATACCGGTCGCAGCAAACCCTTTTTCTGTGAGAATTTCCATTCCAGTTCGGATCAATGCAGCCTTGGTTTCACTAAAACCTGTTTGCTCTTTTTTTGGTCGGCCTTTACGCCGCTTTACAGTATGCTCACTCATAGTGATAAATATTAGACCGGTCGTCTACAAATGTAAATAGCGCTCACCTTCTCTTACTACCTTTTGATTTACTGCAGCCAACTGCTCTGTGTTTTCTACATTTTTCATCAATATATGCTTCCTATAAATAAAATACCCATCCCCCCTTGCACTCTCCACTTTTCTCGATAAGATAAACAATGAATTTAACACAAGGAAACAAGTATGAAACTTAAATTAAACAAAAAGGCAATTAAGTCCCTTTCAAAAGATTTACAAGACCTACCAATGGCGCAAACCCCAAATATTGCAGGTGCTGGCAATCCACCTTTATACCCAGAAAGCAAGTTCGATCAAGGCTGTCCTTGGTTTACACACTTTCAGGTGCGAACTTGTCCAAATCCGTATTAATGCGCCATTGTGGGTAAGTACTCTTACCCACTAAACTTGTTATAACACCTTTACCATAAAATACTTACAGCCATCTTTAGGGTAATGTTCTTGGATCCATTGGGTCTCATAGCCATGCTTTTCATAAAATGGCATTGCCTGAAAATTTAAGGTATCGAGTAAGCATTTCACGCACCCTCTTTGTTTGGCTGCCGCTTCTAGGCTTTCTAGTATCTGTGAGCCGATATTTTGACCCCTTAGTGTCTCAGAAACCCACAAAGTATCAAGCAACAACCAGTTGCCAAAAGTACGCGCGGCTGCACCTGCAACAACCTCTCCAGGCTCACCCTTTACTTCAACCGCCAATGGAAGACGCTCTGTGACCTCCCAATTAGCCCAGTTAAACTCGCTAATTTTACTACTTAAAAAATCGACAAATTGTTGCTCAGGATTTTCTACCACGGATATTTTCACTACTGCGCTCCGGTTGATATCGTTGAACTAAGGTAATTGTTGTTCGCTTTAGTATTGTCACCTATCATAGCGAATAAAGTACCTATAAAGGAATCATCTATGATGAAATCAAAATCTAGCATTGGAAGCTCAATTATATCTATTATCGTGATTGGCATTGTGTTACTTTTTTCCATCACATCTTGCACTAACCCCAGCACACCCGCAGGACATGAAGGCTATGTTTTTGAGCAACCGAGATTTTTTGGTTCTGGTGGTTACCAAGGTAGCTTAGTAGGTCCGAGCAACTATGGTTTTTCCCCGCTTAGAAACCAAGTCGTCAATATCGATATGCGTCCAAACACGTATACAGAACGCTTTGAGATCTTAGCCAAAGATGACTTGAATATCAGTTTTGATTTTCATGCCGTTATTGCAATTAAACCAGGTACAGTAAAAGATGTCGTCGAAAATTATGGTGCAGAGAACTGGTATCAGCGTTTTGTTCGCGAAACTTTCAGAACCTATGTTCGCGACGAAGTCCAACAATACGACAGCGGCGCATTAAAAAGCAAACGCGAACAAATTGCTGAAATCGTCACAAAACGTTTAAAAGGCTACCTACAGTTAGTGCCATTTGATATCAAGCAAGTGGTGATCGGTAACATTAATTATCCAGATATCGTAGCCAATGCTGTAGAAAAGAAACTTGCTGCGCAACAGCTGCTAGCAGAAAAAGAAACTCAAAAGGCCATTGCGAAAAAAGATGCGGAAATTCGGATTGAAGAAGCAAAAGGTATCGCTGAAGCGCAAAAGATCATCAACGCCACACTTACTGCAAACTACTTACAACATGAAGCGATAAATGCGCAGCTAAAAATGGCAGAATCTCCTAACCATACAACGGTTTATATTCCGGTTGGCACCAACGGCATTCCACTGGTTAAAGAGAGTCGATAACAAAGTACCAATAATTCGTTTGAGTTGGGAGTAACAATAGCGAGAAGGTCAGTTGTTGCTCTCAACCAGAGTTATTGAGTAAACTCTTTTTCTGTCGCATTTACCAGCTGTTGAAATGCGCGAGTACTGCCAAGTAGCTCTCGCTTTACCTTGTTCCACTGTGCATTGTGATGACCAAACTTTAATTGCCATTCGCGCTTTTCGTCCACACTTAAAGGGTGCAGCTTTGCGCCCAAGGCCATGAGCTCGCGCTCACAGCGTTTTTGCAGTTGCTCAATCTGGGCAATATGAGTATGAAATGTTTGCTTACTCGCGTCCTCGATTTCCCCTTTTAAGCGCAGTGGCAAACTATCTAACCAATGCTGATTTGCGACGGTCACCCAAGCATCGGGGACACTTTCGAGTAAAGCTACCTGCCCTATCTCGTTTTTAAGCAGATCAGGACCTGCGAACAAACCAATAACGCTAGGGTCAATAACCTCTATATGTTTTGTTCTTGCCATTTTGGCCACTTGCGCCCAAGGCACATCAATAACATTTGCCGACGTCATACTGTAAAAATGACTCAAAACCCTAGAAGCAGGTACTCTTAGCACCACTCCTTTGAGTTTTTCAGGCAAGTTAATTAAGCGGTTGAACTGTTTTGTGCTTGTTAATGTGCGACCCCCAACGAGATGATGCATTAAGATATTCAGTTTTCCTTGTTCACTAATAGGCTTAATAACAAGTGACTGCCATTGTGGCGAACAAATTAGATTGAGAAACGCGCGATTTGAGCTCGCCCAAAATGGGATATTAAGGATATCTAGCACAGGTAACGCCCGAGACAGATTTGACACAGAGATAAGTGCGGCCTCCACATGTCCACGAGTCACTGCCGCCATTAACTCGCGGCCACTTCCAAGCGCGCCACTATGGTGAACATCAACATAGATTTTACCGCGAGTCATAGACTCAACATTCTTCTTAAACACTTGATGCATGTGCGGGATAAAGTCACTTTGATCCGCAGGGTATGGGGAAGCTAATCTTAAAATATGGAGGGCAGCACTGCGCTTAGCCATTTCTTGTTCTCGTTCATCTTCTGAGAGTAAATTTAGTGCAAGTACTTGGCTAACCGGAAATGAAGCACTCAAACATGCCGCTAGTGAAGCTTCAAGAAATTGACGTCTACTCTTGGACATGGCAGTACAACCTAAATTCCATACCTCAATTAAAGATAGCTGTTTGCTTTGCTGTTTCAACCTATAGTTACATAGCTTTAGCCGCACCTATCACAAAATTCATGCTCCTCTTGCAATTGCTAACAGCGCCAGTCTATCTTCTAATTTATGGAGAATGGAGCCTTATCTATGCGTATGCCTCTTTGCTTTTTTGCTGTTCATTGTGCTCTGAGCTTCAGTGTGCTGGGATGTGAATTAGCTGTTGTAGCAAAAACGATTGCCGTCATCCCTTCTGTTTCAAAACCTGATTGCTATTTTTCACAGGATAAAAATGCAAACCTGCGCCCAGTGCGACAATATGTAGAACCTCTAACGCCAAACTATCCAGATGCTGCAATACCTCTCAATTTCGATAAGGTTCAGTCAGCCTGTAAACTGAAGAGTGACACCATCCATTGCCAGTTTGCTGACCGACAAGGCGCTTTGCCTTTAGCTAGTCAATACCAACGAGGTCGGTTAAGCTATGATCAGTGGCGCGTAGACAACCACTATTTTATTGGATGGACCTCGCACGACCCAGAAAGACCTGCCGGATTTATGGTATTATCCACCACCAAACCCGCTTATTGGTTACCAGTGGAAGATGCTTGTAAAGCAAGGCTCAGCACACGAGTCGTGACGCTTAATAGCAAAGAGAATCTCTGTCTGAATCATCAGGGTATTTGGCAGCGCAGTAACACACAGTCACTACCTGCGCCTTGTGAAAACCCATACTCTGTTGCTACCGATAAAAATGGGGTGTGGGCTTTGCAGCTAAACAATGAAAATCAAAGTTGGAATATTTGCCACTTTGATCACGCATTACAACTCGTGAAAGCATATCAATATCAACTTGATATACCGCAATCGCTAGCGCCATACAAGCTTGTACCTACGTCTTTTTCTCAGGTTACCGCCTTATTCGGCGAATATGACAATGCGCCAGCATACGCATTTGATATTAGCGCTGTTGAGCCGATGATTCTATCAGCCTTCCCAAGCTCAATACGTCGCATACAAATCCCACTTACACGAGCTAAATATCGGTTAAGCGAATGACTCAATAAAATACGTGGTGGGACTTCTTTAGCTTTAAATAGGAAATATGAACAAGATCTAAAAAACAAATAATATTCACTTTATTTACATATGTAAATAAACATGAAATGATGCCAAACTTCTTTGTTCATATTTTAATTAAAGGACTTATACTATGAAAAATAAACATATCTTGCCGGTCGCGGCTTTAATACTCTCACCGTTAGTACAAGCAAATAACTCGGGTTACTATATTACTGATGTCGATGTATATAAGTATGGTGAACGTGCAACTATGGTTCCTGAGCAAAACCCAATCCCAATGTTAATTCCTGATCACGTTTTAGTTGGTATTGGTGCTCGAGCTGGAAACACAACGGTAACTACCGTCACCTTGTGGTATCGTCAAATATTAGGCAATGGTGAATTTGGTCAGATTTACAGCAAAAATTACGGCAGCAAACCAAGTCACGAGCTTGAATGTCAGTACGTAAATACATCCGACAATATCGCAATTACAGGTATGGAGTGGCGCATCAATGGTTCAGATGATATTGCAGCGCTGCGGGTGAGTTACCGAAAATTTGATAGTCAAGGAAATCTAGGCTCTGAGATATTCTACGGAACGGGAGTTAAATCAACGAACCAATCAAAAACCTGCTATGACCCAGGAAGTGGCGGTATTGAAGTTTCATATTTCCCACCAGCATCAGGTAATAACTCTGTTGTTACAGGTGTTGGCCTTGTTAATCACAATGAAAACATGGATTCAATGTGGCTATATCGCGGAAACTATGTAAACAGATAATACAGTGTAATTCTTTGCTGATTGCATAAGATCTTCACGCCACGAACAAAGTTAATCATCATAAAGCGTTCGTGGCTTATGCTAACACCATGTTTTAGCTAAAATAAAAACTAAAATACAAATCACTTCTAAATATTTTACGTTCGATAACCCTTCATCCAAAACAAAAATTTCCATTTTCACATTCTCTGCACTTTTGCCTGCCAATTTAAAAACTCGAATCACAATAAGGTTTGGAATAACGATGAACAACGCGAACTTTCTACATGCAATGGCACTTGTTACCGCTGTGGCAAGTTTACCAATAGCAGCACAACATAAGCCTCTACCACCTCCGCCTCCAGGCCAGCCACAACCAAACTCAGCACTGGATGATGAACTCTCACAAATTATGCGCGCTCGCGGTATTACTGGCAGAGTCGCAGGTGCGCAACAACTGCCGAGGATCTCAGATCCCATTGCTCAGCTCGGCATGCAGTTATTTTTTAGCAAAGCCCTTGGGGGAGAAAAATCAGTCGCCTGTGCGAGCTGTCACGATCCAAGGCTCGGTGGTGCCGATGGCCTTTCGTTGCCAATAGGTACAAACGCAGTAGAAAGTGATGTGATAGGCCCTGGTCGCCAAGCAGTCGACGATGACATCAATATTCCACGTAACTCTCCCACCATTTTTAATACCGGATTTGCCAACAACGCTTTATTTTGGGACGGCCGTGTTCAACGTGTGACGATCACTGACGACCAAGGCAATGAAAGCAGTTTTATCAGTACGCCTGATTCAGGTTTTAACCAACCAGATGTAAACGCGGCAGATTCACTAGTTGCAACCCTGTCTCGCTTTCCTGTCACCTCTCGTGAAGAAATGCGTGGAGAGGCATTCGAAAGTGCCGAAACCAATGAACAAGTCCGCTCACATTTAGCCCAGCGCATTGGCGATTACGGTGATGAAGCCGGAGGCTTGGCCACCAATGATTGGCTTCAGGCCTTTAGAGAAGCATTCAACTCGCAAGCTGACGCGCAAACCTTAATTACCTTTGATAGTATTGCCTTTGCGCTCGGCCAGTATCAAGCGTCATTTGTGATGGTGGATACCGATTGGCATCGCTATGCCCGTGGTGACCGTGGCGCACTTAGTGTTCAACAAAAACGTGGTGCTAAACTCTTTTTTACTCCTATAGCTGAAGGCGGTGCAGGATGTGTTGGGTGCCACAGTGGTGAACGTTTCACTAACGATGGTTTCTTTAACCTCGCCTTTCCACAGTATGGTATTGGCACACAAGATAATCAGGCCGATATCGGACGCGCTGCAATTGACCCCTCGCCTCGCAATCAATTTGCGTTTAGAGTCCCGAGCTTAATCAATGTTGCCCTGACTGCGCCATATGGTCACGCAGGAGCCTACGAGTCGTTAGAACAGGTGGTCAATCATTACTCAAACCCTGAGCAAACCGTCGAGCAATTTTTTCAACGTGGTGGTGCTTGTGGATTAAAGCAGTTTTCCTTAACCGCTCAGTGTGACACACTAAACCTACAAGCGAGAGAAAATAGTGAAGCGGCGTTAACGTTACTGCGCCAATCTCCCTTTGTTGCCGCCAATTTAGCGCCACAACAAAAGCAGGATCTCGTTGCGTTTTTACATGCCTTGACAGACAAGTGTGCAAAAGACCAACGGTGCGTAAGAAAGTGGATGCCAAACCGTCGCACACCAGACCCTGATAATTTACGCTTGCGTGCACAACGTTAACCGGTGGAATAACAACAACCATGAAAATGACCATTCGCGTCAAACTATTGCTGATAATTTTGATAGCCAACACCACATTGGTGCTGGCTATCTATGCCGCCAATAAATTAGCGTTTGAAAAAAGCTTTACGGCCTATCTTGAAAATACCTCTCGGGCGCAACTCAAAGAGGTGGTAACGCAAGTTGCCGAGACTTACGCACGCCATGGTTCATTGGACTGGGTGTATCGAGGCTCAGAGGATTGGGATAGCATAGTACGTAGCTTCTATGGTCTTTCTGAGGATGAGCGCCCACGAGATAGGCTACATTCTCGTCCACCACCAAGACATCGTGAAAGAGGCGAAGGAGGGCCACGAAGACGTGATGGCCCTCCACCGCGTTTGGACAATAAAAAACGCCTGCTGATCAAAGACACACAAGGCAATATTATTATGGGCACACCGAAAAGTAAGCAGACTTCGCTGTGGTTCCCAGTCTATCAAAGCGACCACTTGGCGCAGCCTAAACGCGAACAGATTATCGCCTACTTAGGTGTCGAGCAAAGTGGCTTGGTACGCAATGACTTCGACCAACTGTTTGCAGAGCAACAACGTAAACAGTTCATCATCATTGCGCTCGTCGCCCTGTTGGTTACTTTAGTGATTGCCGTGCCTTTTAGTAAATATATGGTCAACCCAATCGTTTTGTTGCGCCGCAATGCAAAAACACTGACACAAGGAAATTACGATGCTCGCGTCGATATCGCGAGTAAAGACGAACTCGGTTTGCTTGCCAGAGATATGAACCGTTTGGCAGACACATTAGCGCAGAACCAAATAGCTAGGCAGCAATGGATAGCGGATATTTCACACGAGCTACGCACGCCGATTGCTGTGATCCGCGCGGAACTTGAGGGCATGATTGATGGCATTATCGCAAGCAATCCCGAACAACTGATGTCGCTTAACGAAGAGATCCAACGATTGACTCGGCTGGTGGACGATTTACATCAACTATCGCTGTCAGACCGCGGTGCACTTACTTACAACATGGATAAAGAAAATCTTTACGACCTGCTCTCACGCACATTTGCAAAAAGTAGTCACCAAATTGAAAAGCACCATCTTGCTTATTCCTTGCAATGCGATGAGCATATTACCTTAGAATGTGACGAGCAGCGCCTTGGGCAGCTATTCGACAACTTACTACAGAACACCTTGCGTTACACAGACTCCTCAGTTGAACAGCCGGGAAATCTCGATGTAAAAGTCATACAACGACAAGATAAAACGATAATTTACTGGCAGGACAGCGCACCTTCTGTACCACAAGAACAGCTAAACAAACTCTTTGATAGGCTCTATCGAGTAGAGGAAGCGCGGAGTAGAAAAACGGGTGGCTCTGGCCTTGGTTTAGCCATTTGCCAAAGTATTGTTGCTGCCCACAACGGAAAAATCACTGCGGACTTGAGCGAACTGGGTGGTCTCGCTATTATTATTGAACTGAAAAGATAATGAGTTTCTCCCGTGCCAAACAAACATATTTTAATCGTCGAAGATGAACCAAAACTTGCCGATATTTTAAGTAAGTATTTGGCTCAAGCCGAGTATACCAGCCATTGTGTTCACGATGGCGCTTTGGCTGAAGAGGCTTTTAAACAACAGCAACCTGCCCTTATCTTACTCGACCTCATGCTGCCTAATCTTGACGGTATCGAAATTTGCAAGCGGATCAGAGCTTATTCAAACGTGCCAATTGTCATGATCACTGCCAAAGTAGAAGAAATCGATCGTCTTCTTGGTCTTGAAGTGGGTGCTGATGATTACGTGTGCAAACCCTATAGTCCAAAAGAAGTCGTCGCAAGAGTGAAGGCGATTTTAAGACGCGTGACGCTAAACGAGCGCGGCACAGTGTCAGAAACAGAGAGCAAACTTAAACTAGACGAAGAGAGCTTGTTTGTCTCCTTCCTCGACGCGAGAGCGACGTTCACTTATGTCGAGTTTATGCTCTTAAAGGCAATGTACGGACACCCGTGCCGAATTTATAGCCGCGACTTATTGATGGATCACATCTACGATGACAGCCACATTGTTAGCGACAGAACCATAGATAGCCATATTAAAAATATTCGTAAAAAGCTGCAAAGCATCGCGCCTAAATACGACTTTATCCACTCTATTTACGGAGCGGGATATAAGTTTGAGGCGCAGGAACGTAATTCCTAGTCTCTAACCTACAATGAGAGTTGGGTTACACACTAATCCAACTCTCACCTAAGGCTTAATTCACCGCTACACCCCATTCCCTTTTATTGGTAAACTCCAAAAAATAACTAATAATTATAAAAAGGAATGGGCATGAAAAGGCTTGCTTTGGCAGTCATAATCACATTAACAGGCTGCAGTAATAGTAATGTTGTAGAGCGAATAAAATCTGAGTCTTCCGTGGTAAAACATAGCTCTGTAGAAGGGTATGAAGATAGATATTCCAACATCTACAATAAGTTTAAAGATTATCCCGTAACCTGCGAAGAAAACTGCTATCCAGTCACCCAACAAATTCAATGTCAGTCCGAGATGCAAGATTGTACTTACGTTGGCAACAACCCCACTCTCTCGCTCAATACCGGCTTTGCTATCCAGTGGCTCGGACATGCGAGTTTTAAAGTCAACACCAAAGATGGGCAACAGTTTTTGTTTGACCCCGTCACGGCTCAATTTGACTGGCCTGTAAACTGGGCATTTCGCCTCTCAGAAGGGTTTAATCGCAAGCAACCTGCACAGCTCAGTCAAACAGAGTTACAACAAACCAATGCCGTAATGTACTCCCATATTCATTACGATCATTTTAACAAGAACGATATCGAAGCGATTGGTACTAGGCCTAATTATCTTACTCCACTAGGATTTGCTGAGCACTTTCCTGAAGATGGATACAAGGTTTCTGAAATGGAGTGGTATTCAAGCAAACAACTTGGTGAAGTAACCGCACACTTTGTGCCTGCAAATCACTTTAGCAGCCGTATTTGGGTGCCGTTTTTATACGAAGATCATGGCGCTGCACTATGGGGTGGCTGGATATTAGAACACCAAGGCAAGACTCTATTTTTTGCTGGAGATACGGGATATTCACCACATTTCAAAGATATTCAAGAAAAATATGGTGATATTGATGTGTGCCTACTTCCAATTGCCTCATACTACAGCGAAGAACATCCTGATTGGTATCGTAAAGTACACACCACACCAGAAGATGCACTGACTGCCGCAAAAGAGCTCGGTTGTAAGGTTATGGTGCCGTGGGGCTATGGCAATGCTAGTTGGAAAATGGGAGATAAAACCTCACATTCAGCGCTTTTCCGCTTACTGCATATGCAACAAGTGCTAAAAGCCAAAACGCCACTGTATATTTTAAATGAAGGCGAAAAAGTCCATCTCTAATCCAAAAAGGCACCATAGTCAGATTACATAAAAATAACATTAAACTATAATTCTAAGTTGTCGATAAAAGATCGTTACCTATACGTAGATAAGGAAATATATGAAGATTATAAATCAACCAAGAGAAACGTTGGTAAACAGTCTATCAACTGTAAGCTCAGATACAGTTGCTCAGACTAAAGTCGAGAGATCCGGAGACGCACTGAAAAATGATACATTTTCTCAAACAGCTAAGCATGTGACCCCACCAGTTTATGAGCGACCAATAACGATAGGTGTATCAAAAGAGGTCGAGCAAACGATAAAAAGTGCAAGCGTTATGACTGGTGAAGCAATCGCCGAGCTTTATCTGGGTGGCAGCATGTTTAAATCGGCGGACAGCATGTCTAAAGAATATGACAAAACACTCTCGGATATTGCCACTGAACGACCTGAACTGACTGAAAATGAGTGGGGGTTTTCAGTCAACGAACAGGGCGAATTGAAGGTGACAGGTAATATCTCGGCTGAAGATATTACTTATTTAGAAGGAAAGCTCAATAGCAATAAGGCACTAGTCAACCTTGCAAATGAAGTAAAAGCCAACTTCTTACAATATACGCAGATGGAACGAGACGATAATGGCGGCACCAGTAAACTCTGGGGAAAGTATGATGTTACTAGCGAAAATTTCGCAGATATAATCGACTTCAAAGCACTGATGGATGGTCCTAGAGAAACACAACAAACGACTCTAGCATTAGGAAGACAATTGACTGGGCATGGGTTTATTCAAAATATTGCTGAGCAGCTGGGACAAAATGCAACGGTTAGGTATTCTTAATCTTTAATCAAGAGGCTCTAATATCCGTTAAAGCCTCTAATATACCTTTGGTCTATGAAGGCGTACTGGAAACTAACCTTTGGTAACATATATGTGCGAAATGTACCCATGGAAAGTTATCACCGCCAACACCTATCAAATCCACTTCTTCATCATCATTTAAGTCAACATTGGTAGGTATCTCGATTCGCCATGCACCTCGTTCAAATTGCGACTCCCAAGTATTTTTATAGCCCATACTATAGTCGACATGCCTAACTCGCGCTTCGTTTTCATCGCAGAGATTCAGATCAACTAGCCCGGAAATTATACCATCCGAATTAGAGGTTTGCTGATAACCTACCATACTGTCAACTGGGTTGTACCAATCCTTTACAAACTTCAATGTAGCCGTAGCTCCCTGAACCGGTGCTCCTGTAGAATCTTGAAGCACTAATGACCAATTCAGTTTGTGATAAGCTTGAGTTGTGAGGTATGGGTTACTAAATGCGGAATAAGGGATGCGAATTACACCATTTTCCCCAGAAACAACGTGATTGCTAAATGAGGTGATGATAGAAGCAACTTGCAAACTGTAGGTGTTACTCGGGTTAGCCGAAATAGCTGTGTTAGCCCTAACCCTGATGTTGATTGGTTGATTTTCCTGCAGACCTGTAACTGGGATATATTTACCTTTATCTATTGGCATCCACCCATTATTGTAAATCTCGAAAATATATTCATTAATGTTTGTACTTTCAAGCTTCAAAGAAAGATCTTGTCCTCGAACAGCTGTAAACTGAAAATAATCTATGTCCGTAATACTATCCATGTTCCCGACAATATTATTTTGTCTATCAGGTAAAATCGTTGATGAAGCGACTGTATCATTGAATTCATTTGCATCAAGCTCAGTCGCAACTGCAGCACCGAAGTTAAATGGTGTACCATCTGATTCCACAACTTCGATATACCAGTAATAATGCCCAGGTTCCGTCAATATAACAACTGATTCATCCTGATTTCCGGGATTTTTCGAAGAACCCAGTAACGTATATGTATCGTCATTGTTATGGCGTAGAATAGAAAGATCTACATTAGTAGCACCAACTTGATCCACTAAAATAGCAGTGGTCTTACTTCGTTCCGTAATTTCAAAATGGTAGCAATTTATATTCCCAGCCTGAGAATTTGTTAACGTATATAGGTTTCCAGTATGTAATGTTGGACATGCTGGTGTTATTTGCGCCACACTCTCTTTAATCGCAAATGATACTTTCTGAAGCGGCTTAACGTTTGATGGATTTGTAAATAGAGTTCGCATTCTTTCATCTACATTAAACTGTCCAATCTCTCCCATTGATGGGAGTTCATGCGCAGCAGCGACACAATTAAAACCCACACCAAAAGCCAAGAGACCAACTAGATGATATGATAATTTCATTTAACTTTCCTTTTAAATATAAGATTACATAAAATAAACAAAAGAACAGGTAATTACAATTTAATTACACTCATTTTATCTAATATTTTATGGTAATATTTAAGCGCACAATATCAGGAGGCACCATACCCGAGTGAGCAGAGCCAAACTAAGTCAAGACGAAAGCTTATCTTTTAAAATCAACTATCAACTCCTTCCCAAAGAGACAAACCAACTCGACCTGTATTTTTCAATCCCAACCGATATGGGGATTAATACCAACACATTGAACGAAGTAGACTACTTTAATGCCAATATAAAAAGTCACAGTGCATATTACTCGGAGCAGCTTCATCTCCCCTTGGTACGTAGCCGCTTTATCAGCCAAAGCAAAGGTCAAAAAACCGATTACCGCGTTAATCTAAACCTATTTTGCTACCAGATCCGCATTGCGCTAGATGCCGATGTAAAACAGACATTGAAGCTAAAAGAGGCTGATGAGTTTTATCCAGCCGCACAATTATTAGTGGAAGAAACCGAACGCCTATTGAAAAAACTCAGGCGTTACACGCCACCAGACAATAAGCTTAAGCCTTACTATCAAAACGCAGATAACTACCTCAGTTGGCATACTGAGCAAGCGTTTTTAAAACTCATCGCTAGCGGGCCTAAGTCAAGCGACTTTAGTCATGAGCGAAGCTGTATTGTTAGTTTCTGTCAACGAGAGAGCCAATACCGCGAGGAGCAGAGCTACAACTCGCAAGTCACGTTGGATGACCCAAACCGCATTACCAATAAAATGAAGTTGCTTGAAAGACTCATTGAATATGGTGTTGTTTTTAACAAACAAACCATCGACTTAAGTACCAACCTAAAGCGTTTAGTTCGCGGAGTGGTTACTGGTATTATCATGGCCTTTGTGATGTTTATTGTGCTCAACGCCCGCTCTAACTTTCAAGAAGTCACCGTCGCCCTTATTGCTTTGCTTGGCGTAATTTATGGCCTTAGAGAAACGTTCAAAGAAGACTTAACCCAGTGGGCATGGCGTCATATTCAACGCGGCCGGCCAAAGTGGCGCAACAAGTTTAAAAATTCAGTAACGGACGCCATCGTTTGTACACAAACGATATGGCTGGAACATATTCGCAAAAAAGACCTACCAGAAGACGTTGATAAGCTGCTAAAAAAACGTCGACAGCAAAATAAACAAGCTGCGCATCTACTGCATTTTTGCTGTAAAAACCAAGTACATATTGATGAGTTTTTACCCGGTTACGAAGAAGTACAGCAACGTATCACCTTTAACATGAGTTCGTTTGTACGCTATCTAAAAAAAGGCGCAGGAAAGCTTTATAGCCTTGAAGGGAAAAAGGTCTCGAAAAAGTCAGTTGAACGTCGCTATCAAATCAACTTGGTAATGCGGTTTAAATCTTCTCAAGGAATACAGTTAGAAAGGTATAAACTCACCATGAACCGCTCTGAAATCGTCGCCATAGAGCTTATGGCAAGCGATTCCGTCTATATTGAAAACGACGCTTAAGCACTGACGCAGCTTCGTATAACCACCGACAAAACGGGTTGGAAGCAGGTTTATCCTGCACTCCAATCCCAAATCCAGCCATGCGGCTACTCAAAAGATATTAATGTGCTTTCTTTGGTCCGTAACGAACCATGTCTTTGCCGTTTTCGAACACGTCTTGAGATACCCAACGACCCAACAACAATTGGTGTTTATCATCCAAAATCGCAATAAATGGTCTACCATCGCTGTTGTTCGTTGCCAGCGCCACACCAGCCACGTTTTGTAACCCTAAGCCACCGTTATCAATTAGCAACAAAAAAGCTTCCAGCTCATCCAAGGTTTCAATGATATCTTTATCGTTGATCATCTCTTCACTCTCACTTACTCAGTATGCCGCGTAGAATACCAGTTCTGCTGAAATGATTGAACCCAACACCAAATGGCGTTTAACCAGTTTGACCCATACTGAAATCCAAAACGAAGCGGGAATGAGCGAGCAACAAATAGCCGAGCTAAATGTAGGGTTGTCGTCGATTCCATTAGGGCGCATGTTACAAGCCACAGAAATACTAGGGCCTGTTGATCTTTCAAGTTTGTTTTTGCAGCAGTTTGATTGGTATTTATACAAGGCAGAGCCAGCGTAGCATAGTCATTCTATGTAAGTCTGGCGATAAAGACTTTGTGCTCCTGCAAAGTCACCTTACCCCACATCCTTGTGGGGCAACACAGAAGAAATGCTAATCAAGCGCTGCCCTTTGGGTTCATCTGAGTGCGCTTTGTTCATTGTTGCTCAACTTTTGCCTAGATTACTAGGCGGCAAGTCGAGCGTCGCGACCAAAACACACTCAGAAGAACAAAAATCAAACAGCAAAGGTCAACAGGCCCTAGCAAGCTTAGACTTTTTAACTGGTGAAGGGTCAACAGCAATGCGCGGCGCGCACATCACTGTTGACGGTGGTTACTGCTTGTAAAAATGTAAGGATCAGTCCGCCGTTGGTTTTACCTCTCTGGGCTGATCCTGCATTTTTTGAAACAGCCAACCAATTCCCACCAGACATAAGCCTAAACCGATAAAAGACAAGGCGCGCAGCAAGCCTTCGAGGTTTGCCATATCGACCACAAAAGCTTTTAAAATAACAATGGCTAGCCCTGCAAAACCGGCGTTAATCAGCACTTTATGCTCTATCCGCTTGGCAACAAAAATTAATACGGTTGAAATCAATAGCCAAACAATCGAATAGGTATATAACTCGGATTGCTCCATCGGCATCGACAGCACAAGGAAACCCTCATGAAATAACGCCCGAATTTCACCATTGATAAACAAGACCCCTAGCAAGGCTATCAGCCCGTATACCAACCGCTTAAATTGCGGTGGTATTAACTTAAACTGGAGCATGAAAGCGAATACGCATGCTGGTACCAACCACTGCAAAAGTAACCAATTAAACACGCCGTCTCCAATATATTGCCTGTCAAAAAACGGATTATTGGCAAACGAAATATCAAAGTGGAGCGACACGCTTCCAAGTAATAGCAAGCTCGCGGCAAGCGGATAAAGTCTGTTGCCCTTGTCGCTGAGCTGCCCTCGCCACAGATATACAGCGCCAAGCACCAGCCAATTCAAAGCAAGCAACACGGATTCTTGGAAACCGAGATTAGTAAAATCAGGGTAGTCACCAATCAAGAGATAACTTGTTTCGGTCGTAACCAGAAGCGCCACAATATGCATTGCGACGCCCATAAACCAAGTGTTCAGGGCCTTTGAAGGGTTGTATTTGGTAGCAAACCAAATGATGCCCAGCACTAGCGGATAGACCACAAGTGTCCAATGTATAGTTAAAATCGTTTCGTGCTTGTAATCTGCAAGCCAAGGCGCAAAAGTAAGACGGGTAACAACGGCAATAAGTGCAGCCTTATACAACCAATCAGGTATACGCACTTTGTACTTCCAGCTCAAATAATTCATAGACGCTACCTGTGCCGCAATCGCTAAAGTCAACGAGCTTGCCGAGAGTAACATCGTAAAACACAAACTCAGCATGGCATTCGCCAAAATAAGGTAAGTGACCTGCTGAATATTAGTATCCGTTTTCATCGCACAATACGAAGCGAAGAGCCCGATGGCCAACATCTCAACCGCCCATACAGGATATAAAATTGCTTCTGCGACTCTAGGAGAAATAGCGTAGCTTACACCGTAAAGCGCAAGTGGTGCCACGTTCAACAGCATCAAATAAGCGAGTCTTGATGGATATCGCTTAATCATCATCATGCTAAATAACATCGTGATGACCACTGCTACTTGGATAAACAAATACTTACCGGTGAAAGGAAAAAGTACGTCGCCGTAAGTGCCCACTTTGGGCATCAAGTAGAATGAGAGAAGTACAAACAATAGTAAATAAAATGGCCAACTATCCAATGCACTATGTCTATAAGCCGCGCACAAAACCACGCTAGCAAATAAGACATTAGCCCAAATAAGCGTATCGATTTGGGTTTTTATTATTAGCGCACATGCGATAAGTAACAGTGGGAGTAAAATTCCCAATTGCTCTTTTCTTGGCATTAATAGATCTTTGACCGGCAACGGACTTATCATTGAATTCGTCAGCCGCCAACCCAGTACGTCTACCAACACATATAAGTACATAGAGATAAGCGCAAAAATCAGCAGCACCCAAAAGTCGCCGCTTCCACCAACCGCAACCGCGGTGCAAAACCATAAGAAATGCCCAACAAAGCTTTGCCACCACAGCCATTTGCGCTTCACATAATCCGCAACCCAAATCGCAGAGAGTGAAACAAAGCTGATATACAGCAGTAACGCACCGATATTATTAGAACCGGTCGATACCAAAGCAGGCACGACATACGCACCAACGATGCCGATACCTGCGAGCACAGGGCCAAATCTCAGTGCCAAAGAGGTCGCAGCCAATGAAATAATGGCGAGTAAAACAAAGGCCATATTAGCCGGTATAAAATGATAGAAATCAAAAGCAACCAATGTCATGGCAAAGCCAGTGATCACGCCACCACTGGCAAGTGCTGCAGAAATGTATGGCGTATTAATTTTTAGCTTTTCTTTGTAGCGATTTACAACTTCAGCGGCAGTAACCAAGCTAACTCCAAAAAGGGCCCCCAGTATCACTCGCACACTAGGGGGAAGAAGTCCGGCTTCAATAGAGTACTTAGCTAGAAAAACGCCGCCCAAGGCTAGCACTACGGCACCTATCCAAAAAAGTCCATTCCCTTTTAATAAAGAATCTAAAGTAAAGTCAAATTCAAAGGCTGGTTTACTCTTACTAGGCTTGGCTCTTGCGATAGTCACCATACTGTCGCTTTCAGGCTGCTGAGGTTGTGTAGGATTGGCTGTTGCAATGGAGCCACCCAATGCTGTTCGTGCAGTTAATGATGTGCTATCAGCTGTTTCGTCATTCCTTTGTCCACGCACAGAAAGCTTCTTCTCTGAACGTGCTTGATCTGAGAATTCACGACCTTCAAGTGTCGAGATCCGGCGACTTTGCTGCTCTATCGTATTTTGTAACTGATGTACTTTTTTGACAAGTTGCTTAAGCCTTTGTCTATCTTGTAGAGCAAAAACAGCGCCAATAAATACAAAAAGATAAAAAATAAAAGAGATAAACTCCGTTTCCATACGATTCCTTATTTGTTTGCTAGACCCTAGCTAACCTGTATTAGAAACAGTATGAGATCAACCACACCAATAAATCAATCTCTCATGATAGGTGCCATAACTTTAGCAAGCCACATTGAAGTATGATGACTTGAAATTTTCTAACATTGGCCAAAAATGCACATGAGCCCCGTTGTCATATTACCTTCTTGTAAATAAACTAAAAAATTATATTTTAGGGACGTTGTTCTAAGGATTTTTCTATGCGTTTTTTATCACTTTTATTCGTTATTGCGGTTTCTGGCTGTAGCTATACTCAGCCGAACTTAAAGCCAAAACAATGGCGTTATGCGACCGATCCGCATGGCAGCCAAGCAATTCTGAACGGCCCGCTTGTTAATGAAGAGCAAGTTGCTATTCAGTTTAAACGCGTGCCGCGAGTCGATAAACAAAACAACTCTTGGGTAGAGCTTATTTACGACTTGCCCACTAAACAGCTCCCCTCTCAATTCAACATTGCATTGACGTATAAAAGTGATAACGCTTTGATAGTTAAGTTATCGCAGCAGGAGTATGGCGGCTCAGGTGATAAAAGCTATGCGCACTACCAATCTAAATTACCAGCATCAGATACTTGGCAAACAATCAACGTAGCTCTGAATGATTTTGCCAGACCCAACTGGACACCTGCTTGGTCAAAAGACAAAGGGGTCATACTCAAGCATGTTTCCGCACTTTACTTTGTACCAGACTTGACAGACACAGAAGGTGGCGAAGCAAGCCTTGCAATAAAGAGTCTTCGAATTGAGTAATTTAGCCAATTAAATTGATGTGCATCTACATGTGGGGTATTCCACTTTACTAAACAATCGCTGCCAATTTAAGGTTAAAGCGAATAACGTAAACGCAATGATTTGAATGTGATTTTTCAATAAAGCATAGTGTAGCCAGCTCATATAATTGTTAAATTAATAGCGCTGGCTAATCAGGGAGTCATTAAGCGTTAGATTACGCACCTAACGCAGTTAGCTTTTCTTTTAATTCTTCTTTATTGATTAGACCCATTTCGTGCTGCTTTTTGGTTTTACGAATTTCATCGAAATTGTCTAGTTTCAAACGTGCTTTAGCCAGCTTAGTATCAAACTCGTCTTGTGAGATAACATCAAGCTTTAGCGCTTTTTCTAGTTTCTCTTTTTCACCATCAAATTCTTTTTGGAAAACCGCTTTTTCCTGGATAACTATCTGATCTTTTAGTTGCTTCTCGATAGCGATAACTTCCGCTTCCAGATCGTCTTTACGCTTAATTAACGGATCGATACGCTCGATAGTGTCTTGCAATACAGCTTCAAGATTTGCACCATCGTTTTTGATTAGGTTTTCAATATATTTGCGGCCAATATCTTGGTATGCAATATTAAGTTGACCATCGATTGACGCGATATCTGATTTCAAACCTGCAAGCTTTGCATTGTCTTTCGTTGAAGACACAATATCACCGCTTAGTTTACTGGTAGATTCACCAATACTACTGCCAATAGATTGCGCTTGAGTTTTGAATTTATTTAATAGACTCATGGTTATTTTTCCTTAAATAGATTGAGATTTTCAATTTATGTAATATCTAATACGGCAGACAAACCGAAAAAATATATTTCAGATTAATTACGTAATAATTATCAAGCCCAGAGTATCTTGATTTAACTTTAAGACACTCGTTTCTTGCGCTTCGACATGATGCGTTTAGTACCACTCCACGCCATCCAACAGCCGAATAACACAGCTCCCACGACCAAAGAGTAAATAGCAAAAGAGGCGACTTTAATAATAAAAATGACGAGCAAGGTGATAAATAGCACAACAAACAGCAAAAGTTTTGGTGATTTAGCTAGTTGCTTGGCAATAAAAGAAGGTAAAAACGCACTTAATATGCGCTCCAATCTTTGAGCATTCATAACACTATAATCCTTGTGTTTAAGTGAGATTATTTTGAGACGGGCAATAGGTTATCAGCTTTATTTCTACCTGCCAAATTAATTATAGGTTAATTATCAAACTGAACAATCCCTTTTTTCAAACTAGTTACCAAATAAAACCAACCAGGAAAATTAAAATTAAAATTAAAAATTTACAACAACTTAAAGAAAGCCATCTATAAATTATGGGGTTTAAATCCTTTTCATTTAATCAACAGTCAATAGAATTGAACCACCTTACCCATGATTCAGGTTCTGATAAAATAAATTTGAACGTTTGATTACTCTTTAATGTAATTTGGATCGCTTGAGTTGTAAGAGGAAGCAGTCCTGCGCCTTTGCCAAGGCACTGTTCAACCTTAATCACATCAGCGACATCAATTTGATATGGACCTAGCCCCAGCAAGGTATTGAAAGGAGTAAAATGCAGTGTATCTGCCGTCGCCCATAATCTTCCATCAGCACGAGCGACGCCACATTGAACAGTAGCCATTGAAGAAATCGTTGCCATATCCGTCATAAATAAGCCTCATATGAATTACCGATATCCATCACTATCTTAGTAAAGTGATGTCACGTCACCAGTGATAAATCTCATATTTTGACTATGACAATTATCACTGTTCTCACCATAGCGATTCTGTAATAATCAAAAATAAAAACTTTGCGCAGAAATGATGGACTCTCCTATCCGCCATACAACAGACTGGCGTTTTTCAACACTTGCTTCTTGGTTAGGTGTCACACTTGCATGTATGTATTACCGTAACTCTCAGCTCGCATTGGTCGGCCAGCTAATCATTAGCGGTGCCATTTTGACATTGCTGTTTTTTATCATTCACAACCCAAATAAGCGAGTCCATGCGGCAGCCTGTACCTACCTAGTATTGATAGCGCTACTTATGCAGGTATCAACAACTTCATTAGTTTTTATTCATTTGGTCATGTTTTCTGCAATTTTTAGTCCGCACTTTTCATTCCCTAAAGTTCTGTCTGCCGTGTTACTTGCTATGCTGGTATACGGATTTACACACTATACAAGGTGGGAGGGTAGCGTACCTTGGATCACCTTTGCTGTTTGGCTATTTTTTTGTGCAATGAACTGGTTTGTCAGCAGACGCATAGTTGAGAGCCTCAATATGCACTACCAATCTCGGCAAAATTACAAAGAGCTTAAAGCCGCGCAACACATGATGGGAGCCATGTCAGCAGCGCAAGAAAGACTCAATATTTCCCGAGAATTGCATGATTCACTAGGCCATAAACTCACAGCACTGAGTATTAATCTTGATTTCGCAAAAAGAACAGCAAACGAAGATATGGAGCCAACCCTAGCGAGTTGCCATCAACTAAGCCAAACTTTGCTTGAGGAAGTAAGAAGTATCGTATCCACTCAGCGCCACAATAAAACACTCTTGAAACAAGCACTAGAAGCAATTTTCACGGCTACACCCAATTTGCGCTACACCTTAGAGCTAGACCGTGGTTCAGAACAAATCTCGCAAGCGCATTCACTCTGCGTGATCCGTTTTTGTCAAGAAATGGTAAGCAATACGCTCAAACATACCAAAGCAAATCATATCAATTTTGAGGTCGTAATTGACACAGCAAACCATAATCTAAAAGCTAGCGCCTTTCACAACCAAAGCGAGTCTAGCTTGCCAAAACAAGGCAATGGCTTATCTGGGCTACATGAGCGACTAGCACTACTTAACGGCTCATTCACACAAAAAATTAAAAATCAAAAGCTCATCAGCTCGATAACCATACCTGTACCCGAACTTAACCTTTTATCCGAGAATATTACATGATCAATTGCCTACTCGTGGAAGACCAAACCTTGGTGAGGTTAGGCCTAGCCAACTTGCTTAACCTTGACGAAAACATTTGTATAAAAGGGCAAGCTGAAGACGGTATACAGGCACTTGAGTTACTCGCTTCACAACAATTTGACATCATCTTACTGGATATGCGCATGCCTAATTTAGATGGACTAGGTGTACTTAATGCATTGCGCACTAACGCAATACCCACTCCAGTTTTGATTATCACTACCTTTGAAGATTGCGATGTATTGGTAAAGGCCATTAATCTTGGTGCACGGGGCTATGTACTTAAAAATATTGAACTAGAGGCATTAATCGACGCCATCCAACAAGTGATTGCAGGGAAAAAAGTGCTACAAAGCGCTTTGACAACTTACCTTCTAGATCAGCAATTAGCACCACAAGAAAAATTGACTGAAAAAGAACAAGCAGTGTTGCGCTGTTTATCTCTCGGCATGTCAAACAAAATCATCGCCAACACCTTACACAATTCCGAAGGCACCATTCGCAACCATGTCTCTCAAATACTCGCAAAACTTGAAGTTAAAGACAGAACCCAAGCGGTCATAAAGGCGATTAACCAGAGTTTGATTTAAATGAAGCTTAACCGTGACGATAGCTGGTTATTGAAAGTGAGCTCAATCCGGTTAGCGCCAAAGCTGACGGCTAGGATGGCATTAACTATCCGAAGCTAAGGTTATTTATACAAAAAAGCATAAAACGTGATACGAACTAGGTCCGCATCACGAATCAATATTACATTTCCGTACAGGCAACTTTATCCGTAGGATAGCAAGTGCCGGTAACTAAACATTTTGGACCCATGCTGCACCACTCAGTTTGCTTCACGCCACCTGCAACTTGAGGAGTCGCTTGCGCATTGAGTTCGGTATTATTAGATAGAGATTTAAGTGGTTTTTTTTGTAATTTCAATTTCATTCTTTATTTTCCTTATTGATAATTTGTACCCTTTTTACAAGAGTACCCCAAAGTATCACCTTTAGAGATAAAGAACAATAATTCAGCAAATACTAAAATTGTAAATAATTCTTTCGCTCAGTTTTAACTAAGGGCTTAGCATGCAATCTTTACATATCGGATAATTTGTTGCGTGCAATGGACTGAGCTCAACCCAGTCCAATGCCTTTAAACTAGTATAGTGCTCGGTCTCTTTGCCCATACCCATAATATGGAAAAATATCCCAGCAAAATAAACCATCTTCTCCCACCGCACAGGTTGAGTCTTCCATTAATTTCGTCACATTTTGAATCGAAGGAAGCGTTATCCCCTTTCCTTCATTACTCCCTAAGGGCCAGCAAGATAGACCGTTATCATCTACTGCACAAGCTTGGTAAGTGTATACTTTGAGTTGCGTCGGATTAACGAGTGGTTTGCTATATACATCATTAGCGCGATTCCAGCACACCGCTCTATCAAGTTCTAAAACACATGTTTCTATAGCACCAACTGAGACACTTTTTGTAGTTAATAAGTCACCAGGAACAAACAGTTCTTCATGAGTTCCCTCCTTGATACATTGCACAAAGCGAGAATTAATCTGCTGATAACCTCTAACCATGCAAATACGGTCCTCACTTAAATCCAGAGATAATATGTTATCAAAATACATACTAGGATAACTCCAATCAGCCCCAGAGTTGTCGCTGTCACACAAAAAGCCGCCTGTGTATAAAGCGCATACGCTAATACCTTCCCAACTAAGGTAAGATTTTCTTGCTGCGCTTCCATTACTAATAGAATCTAAATTTGTTGGACGCGCTTGCAGTCGAATTTTAGGGTCTTCTTGGCTCCATTCTTTTACCAACTCGAAACACTCCAACTTACCATTTTCAACGATACATAAGTTGTCATCTCTCAAAGAAATGTCATCAGGATAGTATTGTTTATCAAACAAAACCTGACCGTAAGAATTACTTGAACACTCTAAGCCACTTTCATCAGCAAAGCAGCTAAGAGGATTCTCGCCCGTAAAGCTATCAAATGCGACTTGTGTTGGATTAGTCAAACGAGGTAACTCATTGTATATATACTCTGTTCTTCCCCAACAATGTGAACCATTGTCATCAATTGCACAATTGTATTGATCATCGCTAAATATTGAACGAGGATTTGTTAGGTGAGGAACATTTTGGCCCGGATGTTGTTGGTCACCAATACATTTTACACCCGTATCATCTAGCACGCAGATACTTGCATTGTTTACTGTAACTTGACTCGGGTTTTTGAATATGCTCTCTAACTCAACAGGTGTACC
This sequence comes from Pseudoalteromonas sp. XMcav11-Q, assembly GCF_040104525.1. Lineage (NCBI taxonomy): Bacteria > Pseudomonadati > Pseudomonadota > Gammaproteobacteria > Alteromonadales > Pseudoalteromonadaceae > Pseudoalteromonas > Pseudoalteromonas sp. XMcav11-Q. The sequence continues at coordinate 187,587 of NZ_JBECOX010000011.1, read as the reverse complement.
GTTTTTCGTCCAACAAGCAACTTTATTGTCACTAATCGCACAAGCAAAGCGGTTACTAATCGTCAAAGAGTGCGAAGCTTTCAGCTCTGGTAATTTAAGTTTTACATTACCGTAATTGTCCCAACAAACTATACCGCTATCGTCTATCGCACAATTTTGAGAGAAGTCGTTCAATTTAACTTCTTTAGGGTTTTGTAATACGACCCTATTGTGAGCAGATGCGTTTTCACCCCAGCACTTCATTCCTTTACTATCTATAGCGCACGATGTTGAACCATCTATCGCGATGAAGCTGGGGTCTGATAATTCAGGAACAGCTAATCGTTCATCTTCACTATTTCCCCAGCATGTGACTCCAACCTTGCTTAAACTACACTGATGCACTGTACCAACTGCTAGCTGCTTAATTTCATCAACTATTTCAGGCTGTTGTGCAATAATTTTATGGCTTCGGTATCTAGTATCACCCCAACAGCTAATACTGCTCCCCTCAACTGCACATAGCCGGCCCCAGTTGCCCGCAATATGTTGGTGTGTTGTGGTGACTTCATTACTTAAACTTTTTACATGACCAACCACTTTTTCTGCAATAAAGTAGGTATTTTGAAAGTCGTTCCAAGCTGCAGGTAACTCAATTGGAAAATTCACGTTTTTGAGCACGTTACCTTTCCTCAAGTGTTGATAGTTTTCATTAGTAACTCCAGACTCCTTTGCATAATAAAGATTATAGATTGCAGTTTGATCGTGTTCCGCAAGATCGAGCTTAATTCTTCCAGGGTAACCTAACCGAACTACAGATAACTGCTCTTTCTTCTCTGGAGCCACTAAAGAAGCCACGGTCGTAACACTAATTGTACAGTTAGCATTTATAGGAGCTGTTTTATAGGTGGTGTTTGTTAGTGCACCACTGCATCCTTCTATCAGGTTAATTTGATACCCAGCATCAGCCGTTACCTCAAAGGTCGCTATTGCACCAGGTTTCACAATTGCGGTTTGAGGGTGAATGCGAACGTGCTTATCTATTTGAGTTGATATCGTAAAGTTGTTTTCACTCTTATTTTGTTGCGGCGACGTCGCTTTACTCTCCTCACTCTCACTGCCTCCACCACAAGCAGCTAAAAGTAGTCCAACTATTATTGTTATAATTATTTTTACATTTACCATACGATGTAGGCTCCTAATTAAGCTGGCATACCAAACTCATGTGTTTATTTTTGGAACGGAAGAATATCAAAATCGCTTTTTTAGTAAATAGATTATTGCAATATACTTCATATAAATTACTTTAAGTCACAATAATATGGTTGCTTTTCATGCAGAAAGGCGTAAGCAATCTCAGCTACTAATGAGGAAATGATTGACTACAAGTGCGGCTACTGTTGTCATATTCTGGCTTGCCATTCCCCCTCATTAACCAGCATCATAATGTGGTCCTAAAATGGAATACCCATTGAGCCGTAGAACAGGTTTGAGTTGAATGGATGAATAAGATATCCATGTTCGTAATGAGCTAATTTGCTCATCAAGTTGACTGTTTTTGTCCTAGCTATTGAATTTTCTTCATTCCTATACTGGAGAACATAATAATAACGACGAAAGGTTACTCAGCATGATTGCAGCAACTCAATCGCACAGAGTCAGTTCAACCAAAGGTATACCACGGCATACACTATCACTTCTGATAGCGGCTGTATTATCAGGCCATAGCTATGCCGAAGCGGAGTCCACGCTAAGCACTCAGCAAAGCAAAAAAATTGAGCGGATCAGCGTTACCGCAACGCGGCAAACCGAAAACCTACAAGATGTCGCGCTTGCGGTGACCGCCCTCTCCGCCTCAGAGCTTGAGAAGATGAATGTACAAGATCTCGGTGATCTGGCCTCTCACGTTCCGAACCTTAACCTGCACTCAGGTGATGCTTCCAACGCCGTCATTTATATTCGCGGAATTGGCCAAATTGACTCTATCTCCTTTAATGACCCTGGCGTTGGTGTGTATCTCGACGACGTATATCTTGGGCGCGTTCAAGGTGCCTTTTTAGATGTTGTCGACCCGGAACAAATCGAAGTATTACGCGGTCCACAAGGCACCCTTTACGGTCGCAACACCATAGGTGGCGCGGTGCGTTTCAGTAGTGCCAAACCTTCGCAAGACAACGAAGGATATGTCAGCGTGGCACTTGGAAATTATAATGCTCGGACGATAAAAGCTAGCGTCAACGGCGCATTGATTGAAGACACGCTCTCTGGACGTTTTGCGATTGCCAAAAGTAGTCGAGATGGTTTTAGTGAGAATCGCTATAACAATAGTGACGACCACGACAAAGACACCTTAGCGTGGCGAGGCAGTTTACTTTATCAACCAAGTGAGAATTTTTCGGCCTATTTAGTCGTCGACGGCTCGAACGCATCCCCCTCAAGCTCACGCACCCCACATAGAGAAACGCCTATCTATTCGGTGGTAAAAGAAGGCTACTATGCGCCCGAGGAAGACCCTTTTCTCGTTGACGTTAACTACAACGATTTAGAAGAGCTCGATACCTTGGGAGCGGGCTTAACGCTTGAATATTTCACGGGCCACTCGGTATTTAAATCCATCACTGCTCGGCGCGAAATGGAATACCGCACGCACTTAGACTTAGATGCCACCCCTGATGCATCGTTTGGTATTTTTAACTTCGAAGATCAACAGCAGATAAGCCAAGAATTTCAATGGTTATACAAAGACGACCAGTTCTCCTTGGTATCTGGGCTCTATTACTTTAATGAGGACGATCTGAGTTTTGGCGGCTCCGTCGCTCCGGACTTTTTCGTTATGGTGGCGCCAGACGTTTACCTGCCTTGGCCTGTAATTAACGCAGGAGAACGCGATCAAGAAAATACCAGCTCAGCCCTCTACGCTAACCTCTCTTGGTCTTTGACTGAAAAGCTCGACGTCACGCTTGGCGCACGCTACACCATAGAGAAAAAAGAAGTCACGTCCAAAGGCGAGGAGTTTTTTGGCACCGGTGTAACAACGGCTGAGGAAATGGAAGCGGTATTCGGCACAGGCATTGGCTATAGCCCGACAGGCTACAGCGCATCCAAGGAGTGGAAAGAGTTTACCCCAAAAGTGGTGTTCGATTACACCATATCTGACGACAGCATGGTTTACCTGAGCGCCGGAAAAGGGTTTAAAAGTGGCGGTTTTAACGGCCGGATCACCTCATTTGCGCAACCTTTTGAACCAGAAACCTTGTGGAGCTATGAAATTGGCTCTAAGTCCTTATTGAATAAGCAGAATATTCGCTTAAATACCGCGGCTTTTTTCAATGACTACAAGAACTTTCAGCTCAGCCGCTTTTCTATCGACCCCGACACCGGCGCGTTTTTATCACTGTTTGAAAATGCAGGTAAAGCCACCATTTATGGCGCTGAAATGGAGCTCGAAGCCGTGGCTTCCGATAACCTCACTCTGAACCTCAACCTAGGCTATTTAGGGGGCGGTTATGATGAGCTCATCGGCGACTTTGGGAAAGAAGTCAGCGATGAAAGAGAGCTGGTTAATTCACCCAAATGGAATGGCCGTGCAGGCTTTGAATACTTCTTTAGCGCTTTTACGCAAGGCGAATTTTCGCTACGTGGTAGTGCCGCCTATCGCAGTAAAACCTATCTCACCGTGAGCAGCTCTGAGGTACTCGCACAGTCAGGCTACACCCTCTTTGATATGTCACTACACTACCGCTCCGCGGACGACAGTTGGGAAGCCAGTTTATACGGCAAAAACTTAGGCGATAAACGCTATCGTCAACACGGCTTCGATCTTAGCGCAGCACCTGGGGTTCAACTTGGTTATTACGGCGCGCCTAGAACGTACGGTATCAACCTTAAATATAAGTTTTAATTATGAAATTAGACAAACAAACACAAGCACTGTTAGACGACCTCGCGGCTCAAGCTGGCGACATTCATGACATAGAAATCTCCATTGAGACCTCTCGACAAGGCGCAAGAGCGATGTTTTTAGGACTCGCGGGAGAGATTGAAGCACAAGTAAGTAGCCAAGACCTACACATTGAACACAATGGTATTCACGTGAGCGTTCGCTGTTACCGCCCAGGGCAGCCTTTGGCAAGCCCCAGTCCCGCGGTGGTGTTTGTCCACGGCGGCGGCTGGTCTTTAGGAGATGTCGACTGCTATGACGGACTGGTAAAAGACTTATGCCAGCAATCCGGTGTCGTTTTTTTCAGTGTCGAATACAGCCTCGCGCCTGAGCATAAGTTTCCATGCGCCCTGCAGCAAGTGCTCGCCGTAGTAGATTGGCTGCAAGAAAACCACCAGCAGTTGGAGCTAGACCCCACTAAGATTTCACTGATGGGCGACAGTGCAGGTGGTAACTTAGCGCTTGTTGCAGCGCATAACTTACATCAACAACAGCCAAACACCCTAAGTAACTTATACCTAGTTTACCCTGTGGTTGACTCTTTTTCTCCCCATGAAACCTACCCGTCGCGCATGCAGTATGGCGATGGAAACTTGTTGCTAACCAGAGAGGCAATTAAAGACACCTGCAACTGGTATCTCGCACCCGAGCAAAGCGCGGCGGACGTCAATGTCTCGCCATTATTTATCGAAGACATGACGCATCTTCCTGCCACCAGTGTGTTGCTTGCCGGCTGCGATCCACTTTACGATGAGGGAATACTGCTCGCCAAAAAACTAAAGCAAGCGGGTGTGCTTAATACCCTAACTTGCTTTGAAAATACCATACATGCGTTTTTCTCCTTTGCCGTGCTCGACGTCTGCAAGCTCGCGCGCAGTAATATCGCCAATCAGTTAAAACATGACTTGACCTAGGATAAAAATATGAAAATCACAAACACAGCGTTGCGCGCTCACACTTATGGGTTGCTCGTTTCTATCTCACTCGCAGCAAGTGGTTTAGCGCACGCATCAGCGATACTTGAAGCCACCTATACCACGGGTATTAACAATGGCTGGCAAAAGATCGAAAGGTGGCGAGATAGCTCAGGGCATATCGGCAATGAAAGCTTTCCTGCCGACGGCCGTGGCGATCAATCAGGTCAGCGTGCTACTTTCTTTGCATCTAGCCAACCAAGCTCTGCGCAGTTTCTGCTTTATCATGCGCCGGGTTGGGATAGTAACAGCCGCCAAACACCGGTGTTGCTGATCCACGGTGCCAATCAAGATGCCGATTTGGCTTGGGCAAATCCAAACGAGGCAGGTAGTTACGGCTGTGGTCGACAAAACTGCCCTTCGCAAGGCTTAATGCAAGCGCTTGCCAATGATGATTACAAGGTTTTTGCCTTAAATCTGGCGCATAAAAATGGCGATGGCTTTATCTGGGCGGAGCAGATAGCCAATGCCATCGCTCAGGTTAAAAATAAGACGGGGGCAACGCAAGTCGATTTAGTCACTTGGTCAAAAAGCGCGTTTAATGCCCGCATGTATATTTCTTCTTTGACCAATGCTTGGAGCACTAAATTCAACAGTGACGTGCGCAAACTGGTGATGCTCGGTGCCCCCAACAACGGCATTGATTGGTCATTTCGTCACGGCGTTAATCATACCTATGGTGCTTATTCGCAATGTGGCGGCAGCATAAATGGGCCTACTGCGCATGATCAGATATTATGTTTTGGCTTATGGTATTCAAGTTCTGAGTGGGTTTACGACTCGCCTTATTTTCCCGGCTCCGCGCAGATGCTAAAAGCACTAGATGATAAATATGCACTGCCCACCACAGAGCAAGATTGGTACACCACTTACTACGGTGGCTTAGGGTTTGTGAGCAAAGGCCGAGGTATCGCAGCGTTTACGGTCAACTCACTGGTAGACCAAGTTCGTAGCGCTGGCACCGACAGCAGCGTTCAAGTTTATAATCTTTGTGGCGATCAGGCCGATATGGCATTTATTCACAATGAACATACCGGCCCTTCCGATGGCGTTGTATTTATCAGTAGCTGCATCGACAGCACAGGAATAAGTAACTTGGCGGGCTCAGCGGTTGTGGCCACCAACCACCTAGAGCTTGGCTGGGAGCCCAGTGCAATCAACCAAATCAAAAATTGGTTAAGTGCACCCTAGCAGCCCCCTCGGCGGGTGGTGACAAAATACTGCACTAAAGTTGCAACGCAAAACTATTGCTATCTTGAGTTGATGTTGATTAACTGAATTGTTGAGAGTGACAGGATGAGCTTACGTATTTATGTCAAACACCGCCATTGCACCTTGCTACGTGCAATTGATGCAGCACACACTCACCGCAGCAAAACTGGAATTTGCTGCGGTCGCGCAGTATTTGGCTATCAATAAAGCTATTGACGCCCTAGATGCCATTGAGTTTATGCGCGTGATGGAACACTGTGCTGTCGAGCTCAATGACGAAAGCCTAAACCTCAACCGCAAAAAGCTTCTGCCTGGCACCAACGAATTTGTATTCAATAGTCTGCGCCATTGCCGCACCATTACTCAGCTATTACAGGAGCTTGCCCGTGGCTATAACTTTATCCACGCGGGAACTTACAATTTCTGCGAGGTGTCACACTCTCAAGTGAGTTACATAATTGATGATGCAGCCTTTGACTACGCCACGGCCGCCGATGCGCAATTTTCTCGCTGTATGTTAGATAGCATGCTGATATTGATCCATGGCCTCGTAAAATATGTGTGCGCCGAAACCACCCAAGTTCAACTCACACAAGTGCAGACCAAAAGTGACTCAAGCTCGCTGCTAAATTCGGTTATCACCCACATTCCCATTAAACCCGTAAGCAATCGCTACTTACTCACCTATCAATACCAAGAAACGAATCAATCATTGGATTTGGCGAAGCTAGAGCACTTAACGCTCAATACCATTTATCATTCGCTCGCACGTACACTCCATCACCAGCAGTCGATCAACGACCATGCTAACTTGCTCGATAAAGTCTATAGTGAGCTTAACGCAGGAACACTGTGCCAAGAACAAATGGCTGACAAGCTCAATATCAGTCCGGCAACATTAAGACGAAGGCTCGCTGAGTATCAAACCAGTTTTAGACAACTAAAAAACAACGTACAGAACAAGCAGGCCAAACTGCGACTGACTCAAGGCAGTAGTTTGTATGAAGTGGCGCACACACTGCAGTTTTCAGATGAGCGTAGCTTTATCCGTGCGTTTAAGTCGTGGAACGGCGTAACGCCTATGCAATTTCTGCAGGGTTTGAGTTCAAAGTCCTAACTATTTAATTTTGTTTAGAGCTGCTAATACAACTCATGTAAAAGTTGACGTTAAACAAAGCAAAGCACAACAAAAGTGATATTGTGCAACAAGCAAACAGAGTAAAAATGTAATACCGATTAGCTTAATTAAGAGATCTATTTTGAGGCCACAAAATGGAATTCAAACAAAGTAAAATCCAGCTGAGGAAGCTGCCGTTGTAGGCTATTAAGAACTTTATACTCTGAGTGAGTGCATGTCAGCGCTACTCTTATTTTTTCCTCGTAATATGAGTAACAATCAACAAAGTGTGCTTTGGTTCTCGCGTGTTGATCAACAAGAACCGCTCGCGATACGTAAGCGCTTCTTACAAATTCTTCTATTAAGTGTTTATTTTTAAAAGCAGAAGAAACATTATCGAATAAGTAAAATTCTTCGCCACTTATCCAACTAGGGCGTGAATTATAATCGTTGCCTTCGTCACTTTGCTGTATTTCACCCCTTAAAAAACCACTGCCTTGCTTCTTCAATTCCGTTGAAAAATCAATAAGTTTAAGCTGGATATTAGCATTGGCAGCTTCTTTGACTAATTGCTGATTGGTCTCTTGCGGGTGTTCACTCACCCACACCCTCATTGAATTTGCAGGAAAACGCCCCCAAATAAAATTCAATTTATTGGATTTTTTATGATTTTGTTGGGTACTTAGCGCATTCGTAGCGCTGGCATGAGAGTTAGTAGCACTTGTATTAGAATTTGTATCACTCGCGCCCCCATTCATTGCTCCCTTACCAAACTGACTTCCAATTTGTTGTAAAGCGGCGTCTAATGCTGCTTGTTTGTTATTGCTATTATCAGCCATAATTCAGCCTCTTTAATAATAAATTATTATTCTAATCTAAGTGCGTTAATTCTTTCGCCTCGACTTCAGTCATGCCAGCTTCAATCAGGGCATTTAAGCTATCTCTTTGCATTTCATCTAATGAATTTTTAGGGGTGTATGAAACGTGAGTCGTTAGGTGCCACCCTGCTGGTATGTTGCCGCACTGCTCCGTGTAATAAATCTGAACAGCATAATGCGTTTGCTTCAGTTTTTTATATAACTCAATAGCCTCATCTAAAGTAGGAACAAAGAGTAATTCCTGCTCTGGCTCGGCATTGCGATTTTCATCGGTCACGATCCTCACATTTTCTTTTTTCAGCCACGTTGAAGACTTAATCTCTTCAAGCTTGGCCTTCATTGCTTGTTTATTGTTATCTGAAGTGTTATCTGACATTTTATCAACCTTATTAATATGGCTATGCCGCTATGCTCAGCAAGGCACAGCTTGCTCCCTCACGAATATTAAAACCTGCATAATTAAATGCCAAAAACGCCTCTCGCCACCAAATTAATGAGTTAGTTACTTACTGATGGTTTTTGCTGCGCGTTTTTTGCCGGCCTCGGCTTTTTTAACGGCTTTAGCGAGGGCTTCTGCCTCTGCTTTTGCTTGCGCTATGCGTTCAAGCAGTTTTTCTGCTGGTTCGTCGTTGTCATCTTGTGGCACCAACTCGCCGCGAAACGCTTTCGCTAAAATACTTTGGGTTAAATTATCCACCCGCGTGCGGGCTTTATTCACTTGCGCTTCAATGGTATCGGCAAAGGCAAAGTACTCATCAACCAGGCGAACAATTTCTTTTTGCTCTTGAGTTGATGGGATATACACAATTAATTGCTTTAAGTCTTTTGGCGATAAATTAGGCTGTAAAGTTTCGGATAAATTATCTTCTACCTGTTCTTTAAAATATGAAGATTGAAACAATAACTCATAAAAATCTTTTTCATCTTCATTATTGAATTCAAACTTGCAAACCCGCTGATTTAATAAACCTGTATTACTTTTCTCAGGATACCTGCATACTTTAAGTGACCCATTTGTAATTGGACGGGTTAAGGCCATAAGAAGGTCATCTTCTTTTACAGAGTAACTTTCATAATTAGAAAGGTACGATAGTGCCAAATACTGTTGGTTTTTTACTTCAAACTTTCCATACTGAACATTTGATATTTTAATTACTGGAACTTCACCTTCATCTTTTAGTTCTTTACTCTTGAATGCGTTGCCAGATATTATTTTACAAGCGTCTCCAATCCTTTTAACAGCCCAGTTTTTTGGAATATTCAAACTAGAATTTCTCTTAGAGAGCTTTAGGTCATATTTTTCATATTTTGTTTCCTTTCGCCACTCTTCCGTTAGCTTGCCGCTTACGGCGCTGGCAAGTACGGATTGGCGGAAGCGTTTGATAATGGCTGGGATGCTGTCTAAACGCCCTTTAATGGCATCAACCTGCGCCAACACATCATCTAACTTTTCAACTATTCGTTTTTGTTCCTTGAGAGGCGGCAAAGGCGCAGCATAAGATCTAATGTCACTTGTTTTACAGGCCGGATATAGTGCACCTATTGTTTCTTCAGAAATGGCCGAAATAAACTTTTTGCTTTTTACAATTGAAAACAGCCAATTTGGCTCAACCATGACTGGTTTTAATACATCAAAACCTGTAGAAGCAATTTGATTATTTAGCACTTTACCTACTTTTGCTACTGCGTTTAGATTTGGGCGCGTCATAGAAACAATTATGTCGTTCTCATTAATTACTTTACGAGCTCGGCTTGGTGCGTCACAACCTAGTATTTTATCAGTTATTTCAATCTCTTTACTTTCTCGACATACACTGCCAATATCCACATAGTTAAAAAATTCATCTTCAGACGGCGTTCGTTGCTCTGGTTTCAAGCAAAAACTCTCAATTGAGGTCTCTACCCACCCTTTCGGCAATTCGTTCATGCTTCACCGTCCTGCGCCACTGGTTCAACTAAACCAAACTCGGCCTCTAACAGTTGCTTTTGTGCTTCGGCTTCATTATCTGCACCGAGGGCTTTCATCAATTGGTAAATTTCACCCATAGCGGTTGTCAGTTCTGCCATGGCCTCACCTGCCAGCACTTCTGGTTCCGGTAGGTTTTCAGCACTGGTGGCATCGTTATCTTTTAACCAAGTAATATCTAAGCTATCGCCTTTTTGCTCGCGAATATACTCACGGGAGAATTTGCGCCACCTTGCGCTCTCTAACTTTTTATTTAGCTCAAGGCTGTCTTTCTCGCCTTGCTCTTTATTTGGCTCAAGGCTGTTTGTTTCATTTTCGTCGGGGTGGATTGCGCCTAGGGTGTCGTAAACACCTTCAGTGCGTGGCGATAAACCGTTTTTATCTTCACCATAGGCGGTAACAAAGGTATCAAAGTGTTGTTCGGTGAGTGGGCGGCGTTTACCAAAAGTATTCATATTGGTACGCATATCGAATACCCAAGTCTCTGTGGTACAGGCTGTGTCTTGGTGGATATTATCTACTGCGCCTTTTTGGAGAAACAGCACATTGGTTTTTACGCCTTGGGCGTAAAAAATACCCGTTGGCAGGCGCAAAATGGTGTGTAAGCGACACTTTTCCATTAAATCACGGCGAATATCTGTGCCTTTACCGCCTTCAAATAATACATTATCGGGAATGACTACCGCAGCACGGCCGCCTGGTTCAAGTGCCTCAACAATATGTTGCATAAAGCACAGCTGTTTGTTTGACGTTGGGTAAACAAAAGTACGGGTAATGTTGGTGCCTGATGCTGCTCCAAAGGGTGGGTTTGTTAAAATAACGTCGGCTTTTGGTAAGTTTTCACCGGCTGCACCTAAGGTATTACCTAAGCGAATAGCGCCTTCGTTTTCATCGCCTTCAATATCGTGCAATAAGCAGTTCATCAGTGCTAAACGGCGGGTTTCTGGTACTAACTCAAGGCCAACAAAGGCTTTTTGCATTTGAAAGCCTTGATCTTCGTCGCTTAAGTCAAACAAGTTGTTGGTTTTACTTTTAATGTATTTGTCAGCTTCGATTAAAAAGCCTGCGGTGCCTGCGGCTGGGTCTTGGATCACTTCACGGGCTTGTGGCTGCATTAACTTAACTATAGTGTTAATAAGCGCCCTTGGGGTAAAGTATTGCCCAGCGCCCGATTTGGTTTCGTTGGCATTTTTTTGCAATAAGCCTTCGTACATATCGCCAAAATCATCGCGGGTTTTACTGCCAGTGCCATCACCAGAATTATCTATCCACTGCAATTTGTCCATGCTCGTGATCAGCTGATTTAGCTGAGCAGGCTGGGTAATGCTGGTATTCACATTTTGGAAAATAGCGCGCACAATGGCGTGCTCATCTGCGCCCAGTTGTACTAACAAGTTACGATAAAACTGGTGCTGCTCTTGACCTAATTTGTTTTTAAGGTCATGCCAGCGAAAGCCCTCTGGCAGTAGGTCGCCTTCTTGGCCTGTCTCTTCACACATTTTTAAAAATAGCAATGAGGCCAGCTCGTTTACGTAGTTTTGGTACGACACACCGCCATCGCGCAGGTTATCGCATAGCTTCCAGAGTTTATTGACTAAATCAGAATTGTTCATTGGTTCTCTTTGTTACTGCGTTTGGCTGTTTTTGGCAAGTAGCAGCATTTTTGTGTTAAGCACAGTAGGGCTGTGCTTAACCATAAAAATTAATGGGCTAAATTGTACGTGATTTTTACTTTTGATAAACCGCTTTAAGCAGGTTCATCCCACATATATTCGTAAAACTGTTGCAGTATGCTTGATAATTCGTCTTCAAAGATGCGCTCAAGCTTGCGCTTTCCGCCACTGCGGCGGTAATTGCCGGTTTTAAAGGTGGTGTCATCCAGTACCACTTGCTGTTTAATGCTCACAGCTAAACGTTCAAGCCAACTGAGTTGCGCCTCATTCCAGTTTTTACTGGCTTTTATTTTGTTAAGCGCTTTATCGACTCGGGTGTCAAACGGTAACAAGGCATCGCCCATAGCAGCACGGCGAATATGGCCGATTAAACGCGCGGCTATGTCTTCATTTTTAGTGGCTTGCCAGGCTTTACGTAAGGTTGATTCATCGTAATTTTGCGCGTCAAACCATTCTTGTAAGTCAAGCAGGGCTTTACGAGTGAGATCGCGCGGGCGATTGATGATCACTTCAAGGGCAGCTTGTTTATTTACCGAGTTATCGACCAGTTTATCAAACGACTCAAGGAAGTCCTCAGGCTTTTCGTGATCGCCCCATACATGGGTCACTGAGATGACTTCGTCTGGCATATCGGTAAAAATAGGCATATCACGCAATGCGTTAATATCGTTTTTTAGCTGCTCTAGGCGACTAACAAAGTTAGGTAAGCTGTTAATAATCTCAGCACTTAGCCTTGGCCCCTTTTCTTTTAAGGTGTTTGGCAAGCTTAAAAAGTCACAACCTGCTTTATCAGCCAGTATTTCATCAAAGCGCTTAATGTGGCTGTCGATTTCTTTTGAGCGGTCGCGGTTACACTTTGCATGGCTGGTAATACGTTGCAGCTTAGCTACTAATTGCTCGTGGCTATGCTCTGCAAAGCTTCGGCCATCTGCCTCTTTGGTGTGGTAGGTTTCATCCGCCGTAATTTCGTTCACTAAGGTTTTAATATCAACCTCTGGGCGCACCACGACTGGACGCATGGTATCGACACTTTGTAAGGTGCTGTATAAGTTAACAGCATCAAATATCTTAAAACTGGTTTTGCCCACTTCAGGGCAAAGGCGAGTTGCGCGGCCTTTCATTTGCTCATACAAAATACGACTGCGCACTTTTCGCATAAAGACCAGATTGCAAATACTTGGTATATCAATACCCGTGGTGAGTAAGTCAACCGTTACTACAATGTTAGGTAAGCGGTCTTTTTTTAAGCGGTTAATAAGCGACTGTACTTTTTTACTGTCTTTGTCTGAGTCACCTGTTATTTTAATAATGGCGTTGTGCTCAAGCTTTGGGTACTTTGTTTTAAATGCGCTACGCAGCTCTTCTACTACCATATCGGCATGTTCATTGTTAACGCAAAAAACTAGCGTTTTTTGTTTGCTGGTTGGATCAATATGATTTACCAACTCTTCGCATACAGCCTTATTAAAGCCTGTCGAGATTAAGCTACGGTTAAAGTCCGCAACCTCAAAGTTTTGCTCATCTTCTAAAGTATCGTTTAGCAACTCACCTTGTGATGACAAACGCATTACTTCAGTACCTGCACCCATAACTACGCCATCTCGTGACTGTTTAGTGAGAATTTTGACCGGTGGCTCTTGGTCAACTAAGTGACCATCAATTACTGCTTTGCGATAGCTGTAACGATAGACAGGCTGTTTTTGCGTGCCACCAAAAATATCTACTGTATGCAGGGCTGGAGTTGCTGTTAGGGCAATTTTAACAGCATCGAAGTGGTCTATTATCCGGCGGTAAGACGAAATAAAGTCTTTTGCATCGCGGAATTTTTCTTCACCTTCGGTTTGTTCTTTATCGAGAATATATCCGCGGTGTGCTTCATCAACTATGATGCAATCGTAACGCCCAACTGGCATAACTTCTTCACTTTGCAGGGTGCGTTTTACTAATGATTGCACGGTTGCTACGTGGATTTGCGTCTCGTCATCAGGGAAGCGCTCAGTTAAATCGCTGACGTTATATATAGTTTTAAAGGTATCACCTTTAATGATGGTATCTTCAAATGAATCAAGCGCTTGCTCACCAAGCGACGTTCTATCGACTAAAAATAATACGCGATTAAAGCGCTTCGATTGAATTAAACGGAACATTAAGCCAATAGCGGTACGGGTTTTACCCGTGCCTGTGGCCATTGCCAATAAGATGTCTTGTTCGCCACGAGTAACTGCTTGCTCTACCGCTTGGATGGCCTCTTTTTGATAATAACGCAGGCCTAAATCATCGGTGATTGGATTTTGCTTAAACCAATCGTTGTAAACTTGGTTGTCGGCTTCAAGTTTGGCAATAAGCTCTTCTGGTCGATGCCACTCTGGCAGCGCTTTGGGCATATTGGTATTATGACGAACATCGCGATACCAAATACCACTTTTTGTTTTGGATGCAGCGCGATATTCACGTCCATTAGCCGAGAAGCAGAATGGAATTTTATAAGGTGAGCTATTTTCGTCCTGCCATGTTGGTAAATACTGTGGCAAAGCTTCGTTAACTAGGTCGCCGTCTAAGTGTGAGAGTGTTTGACGCAGCAAGCCATGATCAAATGTTTTTGAATAGCGATACGCTTCATTCAATTTAGCGCTTACATCGGTATTCGTTTTTTTCGCTTCAATCACACCAATGGGACGAAGACCGACAAACAATACGTAGTCTGCAAAGCCTTGCTTGCCTGTTTCGTCAATGCCCGTAGGCCATTCTGCAATTGCCATATTACGGCCAACTTGTGGGCGCGTACCTTTAGCATAATTAAGTGCTTGTGTATCGGCATCCCACCCTGCTTTACGCAGTTGGGTATCGATTAGATAACGGGTCTCTTTTTCGGACAAGTTTAAGCTGCGCTTGGCTGCCGATTTTCGTAGCTCCGCATGGTAAGCTTGACGCTCGTCTTTGGTTTTTGCTGCAAGCTCTTGTTCTTTTGCTTTTAGCTCAGCTTCTAGCGCTTTAATGCGCGCCTCATTTTGTGCCTGTGTTTCCTGCTGTTTAGATTCTAAAACTGAAATATAGCCCTCAAGGCTTATTACAGTGCTTTGCTTCTCTTTAAGCTCTTTATCTGTTTTGAATTTTTTGTTGATGACTTCATCAAGCTTAGTTTTAAGCTTGAAGACTTCTGCATCCATCACAGTCGCGAGTTCGCCTTTTGGTAGTACAAATACAGGCGCTTTGTAATCTAGATTTTGTGTTACTAATGAGTAGTACCACGCAGCTAGGCGATGCGCGAATCGCAGCGTCATTTCTGCGTCTTCTAAGTCATTATGATAATCGTGAACCGCTTTATTGCCGACTTTTCGCAGCACGTGAAATACTTGAATGATATCGTCTTTTATTCCTGGTACTCGGGCGAGTTCACGGACGATCTCAATTTGCGTTTCTTTTTGATCAAATTTGAGTGCGTGGGCTAATTTTTTTGCTATCGTTTCTGCAAAAATACGTAGCTTTGCCATGGTGGTGTTTGGATCGCTAGGGTAATTTCGCTCTGCTGCCAGTGCAATTGTATATAGTTGGTTATCTATTTCTTTTAGAAATAAGAAGTTAGACTGTTTCATTCTGTATTCCTTTGCTGAGCACCTAGCTTATTTTAGATGCTGCTAACGCCATTTGTTTTTTACTAACTGGCTAGCCTATTTCAGTTATTTTTATATGATTAAGCAGTGCAGCGGCAAAATAATGTATGTTATTGTCTTGCTTGACTGATTCGATGCCAATTTTTCAGCAAACGCCATTGTCAGTCGGCTACTTATTTTTGATTAATTTGGCTACGTGCTTGTTACGCAAAATCACGTTTCATTACTTTCAAACTAGTATGTTCACCATCACGAAGCTCTTCAGGTTCTAGCCCATATTTGGTGTAAACACTTTAGTCACTGCCATGTTGACTAAAGTGTGTTTCGCAGCCTGATTCATAGGCCATCTTTGTCATACTTTGAAACACATATTACCTTATAAAAATTATTGAATAAATAACACGTTATAACAACAGAGCTTAAGATTCATGTTGTTATAACCTTTTTGGGTCCAAAACTATTATTTATTTCTTTTGAGCTTGTTTTCGCTTTTTTCGATCAGGCTGCTTGAACTTGGTGCGTGTTGTTACAAAGCTGTTGTCGCGCATAAGTTACTTCCCTCTTGATAATGCCAATAAACTCTATGTCAGCAAATTAACCTTTTTATTGTGTCGGTAGAGCAATCAGCATTATCATCACAGACCACCTCACTACTCGCTAAACTCATGCGTATTGAGCAGTATTTGTTTACTTGTAGCCACTGTGTAGAACAGTTAATGGAACGATTAGATGGTAAGCAATATCAATACACTGGCGGAGATGTGGCAACTTTCACAGCAGTGGCATAAAGCGATGTTGCTGATCCACGCCATTGAAGCACAACTCTCTCCATCGCAAGCAGATTAAGTGTGAATCGATGTAAGCAGATCACGTTTTTTTAATCAGCACACATTCCTATTTTGACGACTTGATGATAAAACGTAATAAATAACTATAAAATAGGGACTAAGTTTTGAGAAAAAAAATTACAAATATTGCGACACTATGTATGCTCACCACCTTTGCTGGTAAATCGATAGCATTAGAAAAAGATCCATACCTATGGCTTGAAGAGATTGAAGGCAAACAAGCGCTAGAGTGGGTAACGGCACAAAACGATAGCTCACTAAAACAACTCAAAAGCCACAGCCAATATAATCATATCTTTCAAAATACATTAGATATTATCAATGATCGGTCTCGTATTCCGTACGCAACTGAACGTGCAGGTTATTACTATAATTTCTGGAGAGATGCGGAGCATGTAAGAGGCATATACCGCAGAACAACTCTTGAAGAGTATAAAAAAGCGGATCCTAAGTGGGAAACCATTCTCGACTTAGATGCGCTAGCAAAAGCTGAAGACGAAAACTGGGTTTATGGCGGAATGAACTGTCACTATCCAAAGTATGAACGCTGTTTGGTGTACTTATCCCGCGGTGGTGCTGATGCAAAAGTCGTGAGAGAGTTCGACATTCCAAGCAAATCTTTTGTAAAAAATGGGTTTTATTTACCTGAAGCAAAAACCTCAGTATCTTGGTTCAACGAGAATTCAATATTTGTTGCAACAGATTTTGGAGAAGGCTCATTAACTGACTCAGGTTATGCTGGAACGGTTAAAGTGTGGCAACGCGGTACGCTGCTGGACGACGCTAAAACGGTCTATCAGGCAAATAAAAGTTCTATCAGTGCCGGAGGCTTTACGGTATACGATCAAGGCAACACAAATCACTTTCTATACGATTCTACAAGCTTTTATACTCGCGACGTCTATAAACTCGAAGGTGATAAGCAGATAAAAATTCCAGTGCCTAGCGATGCAAGCCTCCTCGGATTAAACAATGGCATGCTCTTTATCCAGCTAAAATCTGCTTGGAAGCACTTTTCACAAGCAGAAGTAATATATGCCAACATTAACGATTTGGATTCTAAAAATATCCAGTTTACAAGCTTAATCAAGCCAACAGCAAATCGTTCAATAGAAAATTTGAGTTTTACCAAATCAGCCATACTAGTTACCGTGTTAGATGATGTAAAGAATAAGGTTTTCCGCTATATGCCTAAAGCTAATGGGCTGTGGAAAATAGACCCAGTGAACTTTCCTGATACCGGTTCATTATCCGTTTTTGACACTGATCCCAATAGAGATGACTTTTTTGTCACCTACACGGACTTTTTATCGCCGACCAGTCTTTACTTAGTCGATGGTAAATCACTTGGAACAACAAAACTCAAAGGTAATAAATCACATTTCGACGCAGATAAGTTTGTTACCCAGCAAAAATTTGCGACATCAAAAGACGGTACAAAAGTGCCTTACTTTATTGTTCATAAGAAAGATATCAAGTTAGATGGTAGCAATCCTACTTTATTATATGCCTATGGTGGCTTTGAAGTTTCTATGCAGCCGTACTACTCGGCATCAACTGGTAAAAACTGGTTAGAACAAGGCGGTGTTTATGTGCTTGCGAATATTCGTGGCGGCGGTGAGTATGGACCAAGCTGGCACCAAGCAGCACTAAAAGAAAATCGCCACAAGGCGTATGAAGACTTTGAAGCCGTGGCAGAGCAGCTGATAGCAGATAAAGTAACCAAGCCTCAACATTTAGGTATTAAAGGTGGTAGTAACGGCGGATTGCTAGTGGGCGCCGCTTTCACTCGCAGGCCTGAACTTTACAACGCCGTTATTTGCCAAGTGCCATTACTCGATATGAAGCGTTTTAATAAGCTACTCGCTGGCGCAAGTTGGATGGGCGAATATGGTAATCCAGATGTTCCTGAAGAGTGGGAATACATTAAAACGTACTCGCCTTACCATAACCTAAGTAAAGACAAACAATATCCGAAAGTATTTTTCACAACCTCAACCCGAGATGACCGCGTTCACCCCGGCCATGCACGTAAAATGGTTGCTAAAATGAAAGATATGGGATTTGAAGTTCTGTATTTTGAGAATACCGAAGGTGGCCATGCAGGCGCTGCAAACAATGAACAGCGAGCGATGGTAAATAGCCTTGAGTTTGTTTACCTCATGGACAGACTCAAATAGCTTTAAATTTTACTATCTAACCTGAGGTTTGGATAAAGAATGTTCCAACTCATTGTTTCTAAAGCACAACTTAGTTTTTTCCTTGTCTAGCCAGAGAGTTTTAGGGAAAGCAAGGCGAATTTACGCACCAATAGCTGGCTATTGGAAGTGAATTCAACGCAGTTAGCGCTAAAACTGGCTGCTAGAAAGGCATTAATTATCCGCAGCTCAGGTTATCTAGTACGTTAAAAGCGCTCAACTTCATATTGAGCGCTTTTCTCATTTCACCTACTCGGCAAAACTAAGCTCCTGAGATTCAAGCGAAAATTGCTCGCCGGTATCCAGTGAAATTTCAATATAAAATACATGGTTCTGTTTGTAAGTAGGTTCACTGTTCAGTGCAAACTGGATAAATTCGCTCGCATTTTTATCTTCCATATCTAAAAACTCGGATATTGAAAAGTAGTCATTTTCACCATTATCCAGCCTACGATAATCAACCTGATTAGAGTAATCGGAACCGATATACACGATGTCGAACACCTCATTTAAGCTTGAACCTGCAGGTAACTCGTCACTAAACGCAGCGCTAGAGGTAATATTTATATCCGTGATTTTTTCATTGGTATACGGGGGAACAGGTGAGCAGGCATAAGCGGTGCTAATTAAAGAAAACTTAAAACTCGGTGCACTTAACTGCGCTACAGACTGCGTGTCAGCTTTAAGCTGAAATACGAGCGTTTGATACGAAATAGGTTCAACGCCATCATATTCAGTGTTCACCCACTCATCTACCTGATCAGCGCTAAACTCACCGAGGTTAAAGCCGGTTATATCAAACCTTGAGTTACCAACACCACCACATTGACCATCATCAGGACCACTACTGTCGCTATTACACCCCACTAACCCTACTGCTAATGCTGCGCTTGCAAATATCAATTTTGCTTTCATTCTGGCTCCGTTTCCAGCAAGATAAAGTCTCTATTTTGAGTCCAAGACAGGATAAAAATAAAGTCGGTCAGCCACTTTATTTGTTATTAAATGTTCTCGTAACAACGATTCAGCCTGAAGAGTCGCTTTTCTTCAATATTTTAGTAGGCAGAAAATATAGTATAACCACCTGATAAAGCATCCAATGTAGGGATAACAGAATGCACAATAACGCGCGGTTTCATTATATTGATAATATGCGAGGCTTGGCACTATTGCTTGGTGTTGTTTTTCACGCGGCCTTAGCATACGGCCCTTATTTTCATAACCTTTGGATCAGTGTCGATCCAGACAAAAATGTCTTTTTTAACTACCTCGCCATGTGGACGCACCTATTCAGGATGCCACTATTTTTTATCATCGCCGGCTTTTGTGCCGCCCTGCTTATTCAAAAACGTGGTGGTAAAGCTTATATTCAAAACAGGTTAAAACGACTACTCATTCCCTTTATTATTTTCCTACCGCTCACCTTACTGGTGTTATTACATGCGATGCATTGGGGCAGCAGCGTTGCCAGCACCCCACCACCGTTATTTGGTGTTATGCAGCAGATAAAAGAGCCACAGGTGACAAGCATGCATTTATGGTTCTTATGGTATTTAAGCCAGTTCTGTGTGTTATTTTGGCTGTTACACAAGTTTCCAAAGTTTTATCAACACACTCTCGCTATCGTTGTTAAACCAGTCTTTTTATGCGTTATATTGCCGGTTATCATCACGGCATCTATGTCCAATTTGATGGTGCCATTTCCAGCTCCTGATAAACTGCAACCTCATTGGTGGGCTTACGGGTTTTATGGCTCTTTATTTTTGTTGGGAGCAGGACTATTTCATCATCATGAAGTGGTAACTCGCTACTCAAAACAATTCAATTGGTTATTAATTACTGCCTGCACTTCATTGGTTGCATACTTTTACTTTTTGCCGCCATCACCGTCGCTTGAAAAAGTCATCATCGCGGTCAAAACAGGCGACGCAACGCCTGAAAAAATCAATTTGATCAGCGTTGTAGTTCAAACCATCGCCATTCTCAGTTGGACTGCTGTCGCTTATTTAGCTGGGTTCAAATGGTTAAATCAATTTAACAAACAAAGTCGCTATATTTCAGACGCATCCTATTGGATTTATCTCATCCATATTCCCGTACTTATGTATATTCAACTTCCTCTTACGAACCTTGAAGTACCTGCCTTCGTCAAGTTTATTATTGCTCTATCTCTGACGGTGACGATAGGCATTATTAGCTACCATTATTTGGTTAGAAATACGGTGATTGGTATCTTATTAAACGGCCGAAAAGCCAAGCAAAAAAATGAAAAAGCAGGCATGTTGACGGCGCGATCTTAGGTAGAGGAAGTCGGCGTGCGAAAGTTACTTTCGCAAAAGCCAGAGCAAACCTCTGGCTTTTAAACAGCCTAACCGTAGCTGCGTGCAGCTTGATATGCGGCGCGAGCTTGCACTTTTTCAAGATAAGCCTTGATATTGACATGCGCTGTGAGCAAACCGACTTTGTCTGCGATTTCTAGCATCACCGTCATCATAATATCGGCGGCGGTAAAGTCGTTGCCTGCGAAATAGCTTTGCTTGGCGAGTGTGGTATCTATATAAGAAAAGTCGACATTGACTTCTTTAGCAATGTAACCATCCATTGGTTTATCGCCTGTACGCTGCTCCATCTTCATCATCAAAGATGCGATCACCGGCAGTGCCAATGATCCCTCAGCAAAGTGCAACCATTCTTGATATTGATAGTACTCAGGAGTCCCCGCACTTGGTCGCAAACTACTGTCTTCTGCCTTATCTAGCAGATATTCCATGATGGCTCCAGACTCACATAAGACTAGGCTATCATCGACCAACACGGGGGCTTTTCCAAGCGGATGCACCTGTTTTAGGCTTTCGGGTGCAAGACGCGTTTCAGAGTTTCGCTCGTGCTCCACAAGGTCATAAGGCATGTCGAGTTCATGTAAAAGCCAAAGTACTCTTGTCGAGCGTGATTCGTTTAAGTGGTGAACAGTTAACATCTAATTTTTCCTGATAAATCTAATTATACGAGTTCGTCTGGACCTAAGCGCACGACAAGTTTGCCGAAGTTTTTACCTTCCAATAAGCCAATAAATGCCTCCACTGTGTTATCCATCCCCTCGACTAAGTGCTCTTTGTACTTAATCTTGCCCGCGTTTAACCATGGCAGCATCGCTTCACTGAACTCGTTGTATCTATGTCCATAATCGTCGAATACAATAAAGCCTTGCATTTTCACTCGCTTAATCAGCAGTGTCGCCATCAGCATCGACATACGATCAGGTCCCGATGGCAACTCAGTGGCATTATATTGAGAGATCAACCCACAAAGTGGAACCCGAGCACTTGAGTTAAGCAATGGCATAACTGCATCGAACACCTTGCCACCCACATTTTCAAAATAGACGTCAATTCCCGATGGGCATGCCTGCGCTAACTGCTCAGCGAGATCATCCTTGCGGTGATCAAGACAGGCATCAAAGCCAAGCGCCTCGGTAGCGTAACTGCATTTTTCGGCGCCACCAGCAATGCCTATTACTCTACAGCCTTGCAGTTTTGCTATTTGTCCAACAAGGCTGCCTACAGCACCGGTTGCTGCGGCAACGACTACCGTTTCTCCAGCTTTTGGCTGACCGATATCCATCAGTCCCATGTAAGCGGTAAGGCCTGGCATCCCTAACACGCCCAAGCTATATGATGGGTTAGGTAGATTGTTGTCTAACTTAAGTAAGCCAGTGCCATCCGAGACGCTATAGTCTTGCCAGCCACTCATCGCGAGTACCCAGTCACCTTTGGTAAATTTAGGGTTATTTGACGCTTCAACTCGGCATACTGTGCCACCTATCATCGCTTCACCAATAGCAACCGGCTCAGCATAAGATTTTGCATCGCTCATACGGCCACGCATGTATGGATCTAACGACAAAAAGACGGTACGAAGGAGCACTTCACCCTCTTTTGGCGTTGGGATCTGTGCTTCTTCATAATTGAAATTTTCTTGCGTTGGTGCACCATGTGGGCGTGACGCCAAGGTAATGCGACGATTCGTTTGTGCGTTTTGAGCTTGGTTTATTGCGTTACTCATGATTTATTCCTTTTAATAAGCAGGTTACAGCTGGTTTAGGTACGTCAGCATTTTCTCAGCGACAAGTTCAGAGCTTGCTGGATTCTGCCCTGTAAAAATTAAGCCATCTCTAACAGCAAACACATTCCAATCATCGACTTTCTGGAAATCAGCACCTCGTTTAACCAGCTCATCTTCTAATAAAAATGGCACAACATCAGTCAGCCCAACTGCCGCCTCTTCACTATTCGTAAAGCCAGACACCACTTTGCCTTTTACCAGATACTCACCCGACGTGGTTTTTACATCCATCAGCACAGCGGTTGCATGGCATACCGTACCAACCGGTTTATCTGCAGCTAAAAAGGCGCTTATCAATTGGATTGAATTGGTATCTGTTGCTACATCCCATAATGGTCCGTGACCGCCAGGATAAAACACAGCGTCAAAATCTGCCGCATTCACCTCTGCTAGTGGCAGCGTATTTGCCACCAGTTCCTGCGTTTTTTGATCATCAAAATAGCGTTTAGTACTGTCGGTTTGGAAATCAGGCTGTTCACTTTTTGGGTCAATTGGCGGCTGACCACCTTTTGGTGAAGCAAGCGTTACTTCTACCCCTGCATCTACAAAGGCATAGTAAGGTGCGGCAAACTCTTCAATCCAAAACCCTGTTTTCTCACCTGTGTTGCCAAGTTCTGCATGTGACGTTAGCACCATTAAAATCTTCTTTGCTGCCATCAAAGTTACCTCTCATTCTTTCTTAAAACTTCAGGCTATTTAGCCTGCGGATAAATATAAAAGTATGAGCTTAAGACAAGTTAAACAATGCAGACAAAAGCTAACTCTTTGTTCAAACAATTGATACAATCAATTTATCTCAGCCAGTGGAGTAATGCGTGGACATTTCGTTTGAGCAACTTAAAAGCATGGTCGTTTTTGCCCAAGTTATTGAGCAAGGCACCTTAAGCGGCGCCGCCAGGCATTTAAACTTGTCTCGTGCAGTGGTGAGTTATCATGTCAAAAAACTGGAGTCACAGTTAGGCATAAAATTGCTCAATCGCTCGACCCGTACCATTTCACTTACAGAGGCAGGCCGCGAATATTATCAGCGCTGCCGTGTGATTGCAGAGCAAGCCTTTGCTGCAAACCAGCAAATTGAGAATTTAAAGAAAGAACCAATCGGTCTAATAAAGCTTACCTGCCCTGTGAATGTTGGCCTGCAAACCATAGTGCCTGCACTCAATGAATTTAGAGCTATGTATCCAAAAATTCAGCTCGATATCATGCTTACAGATGAAGTCGTCAATATCATCAAAGAAGGGATTGATCTGGCCATTCGAGGCGCCCCACTTCCCGATTCAGGTTTGCAAGCCAGTAAACTTTCAGTGCTAAAAACCTGTCTGTGCGCATCGCCCGACTATTTGCAAAAGTATGGTGTCCCCAAACACCCTACCGATCTCTACCAGCATCAATGGGTGATTTACAAGCTGACATCGGGGGCGCTCACATTGAGTAAAGGGGCTCGAGCTTATAGCATCACGATGAAAGGCGATATAAGCACCAACAATGCTGCCGCTCGCACCGCTTTTGTTGAGGGAGGTCACGGTCTTGGACGAATTCCGACTTACGATGCGTTACCAAAAATACAGGCCGGTACCTTGGTTCCCGTATTAGAAGATTACACACTGCCAGACATACATGTTTATGGCGTTTTCCCAGAAGGCAATGCTAACTCTAAAAAAGTGCGACTACTGCTCGATTTTCTAAAAGGGTATTTTCAGCGCCAATTGGTTGAAGCGTAAGCCTCAACCAATTGCATATTTAGCCTAGTAACTTTCAGCGGGTTTAAGTCCGTAGCGCTTTCCCAATTTGATAAGTCTGGGCTCTGCTACGCTTGGTTTTACCGTCAATACTTGGATAGGTAAATCATCTCCAACCTGCAACTTGTCATAAAAATCTTTGTTATCCAGAATAAACTCACCTTCACGACTGCCCTGAAATTGATAGCTGTACTCAACGAAATAGAAAGTCTCCTGATGCTCCACTTCTCGGTCATACTCGTCCCGGTGAACATACGTATTAGATTCAATTCTTTTGTTAGTAATGGTGCCGAAAAGGTGTTTACCAAACTCTTTCGTCAATTCTTTTTCGTAGTAGTAGCGAATACTTGATGGCAGGGAAAAAGCGTACATTCCAAGAGGTATCAAGATAAATATAGCGCCAAAAATAACAGCCCCAATACCTGCACCGTATTGCTCAGTTACCCCAATGTAAATAATGAATCCACCAACAATATAAAACGGAATGCCAACGGAGATAAAACCCAAATGCTTACCAATTGCAGCAAACAAAAACTTCAGCTTTGTAGAGAGTGATAACGATTTTTCCTTGGTCATAACAGACTATGCTCCTTGCATAAGATTTATACTGCCACGATAATAAAATATTTAGCCCTTTTGGTCGAGCAGTACCTCAGCTGCAGGATGAGATACTAATGTAAAGTGACCACACAATGATGAATAGGGATATGCAAGGAGGCTTTCATGAAATATTTAGCACTTGTAGCAACGCTAGGCATAAGTAATTTAGCGGCTGCACAAGGCGAAGTAGTAGCAGAGTGGCAACTGGGGCAATACGCTGTATCCATTGGTGAAAAATGTGTTATTACCGTTTCAACCCCTGCTTCGAAGGAGATAATAACAAACGGTTTCAATAACGATAAAGCCTGCAAAGTCGCCTATCTAGCCCAAACCAACATTCCCAACGCTTATGTGATAGGCGGTGGACATATTCTTATCGTCGAACAGCAAACTATCCAACAAAAGAGCTGCAGACGTGTATCAAAGGCACTTTATTTACCGACCGATGGTCATGCCGCATTGAGCACCACTCAAATAGAAAGCGGCAACTGCGACGGCCATATAGAGCCAAACGGAGCGATGTATTTAATTTCAGCTCTGCAAAACCCAATTTAAAAGACCTGCAGCGTTTAAGGTTTAGTAGACGCTTTAAGCGTTGCCCTAACCGACGAGACAAGCCGACGACTGACGGGAACACTTGCTCCATTGGTTAATTTCAAGTTGCTTTGATTATTATCACTTTCTAATGACACCACTTCATTTAGATTAGTTAAATAAGAGCGATGTGTTTTTACAAAAATAGAGGGCAAAGTAAGTTCGAGTTGTTTTAATGAGCCTGTAAACAGCTTCTGCGTGGTGTCTTTCATATGCAGCTCAACGTAGTCCCCTGCGGCTTTGCAAAACGCAATATCCGTGAGCACAACATAGTCAGTTTTGCCTGCAATACTGACTTCCAGCTTAGAAGGAGACTGAAGTTGTTTGTTCTGCGCGAGTTTAAACTCAAGCTTGGCGATATGAGCTTGATCACTACTCAATTGTACTTGCTGAGCACGATACTCTTTAGCTTGACGAATAAAAAGGTAGACTAGCAAGACGGCAATGATCACAAAGTGAGTAATTTCGTGGAAGCTTGATGCAACAAAGAGTACGGTTGCAGCCACCAATAACTGCACCACAAACCAAACCGCTAAATTATTGTTTTTGGCGCGTCGCCAACAATAGCCTAGCTGAACTAAGCTAACGAGTAATGGCACAAAGACTCCGGCAGTGGTTTTAGAGTCAAAGCCTGGCGCAAAAATAATAACAATAAGCGTGACAATAGTACCAATATAAATCCAGTGAAGCGCGTGCTTTTTTGCAACTTTTAAGGAGCTATATACAAGCAACAAAGTGCCAAATAAAAACGACAACGCCGTCACGGTCAACAGTCGAATATCATGCCACACATAGCCATAGTCAACTAACCCTCGCGATATTTCAGCACTGAGCTGCATTGCCGCGAGCAGGCACAGTGCGGCAAATATCCGAACGCTTGTATTGCCATAACGACCAAAGCTCAGACTTATAAAGTACAACGCGCCCAACAAAAAGGCACCAACCAAAATCAGGCCCAAGCCACTAAATGATTGAATATACTGCTTAGGATCGCCAAATTGCCCTAGCCCAACAAAATGAATTGGGTATCCTAATGAAATAAGGCTATGCTGTGCAGACAGACCAAACACCAGTTGATTGCTTTTCTTTATAAGTGAGTCTGGCAAATAAAATACGCTGTCCATTTTGCCTATTTGCTCAGTTTTATCTACGGCAGGAAAACCGCTGCTCCCCACCTTACTACCATTTAAAAAGACTTCGCTTGATGTTTTAGCAAATAAATACAACCCTACGGGCCTTGGTATTGAGGCTAATTTCGCTCGCTCAAATTCGATTAACACCCAAACAGCCTTATTTTGCGGATCAACCTCAGATAACTTCGCTCGGTGACATTGCGGCTCAGTAAACTGTGGAATTTCTTTTGGCGAGACTGACCATGGGCAAACCGTCACGGCTTGATCATAAGAAAATGACAACAAAGGTTGACTGGCATAAGCCTTACCTAGAGCGCCCGAGCAACACACAGCCATCACTAAATAAAGTACAAGATTAATATTCACACTCTACCGCTTTTCCTTTTACCGTTCGTCGGCCTTTTACTACCGCTGAGCCTAAAAGCCAGTAAATATCGGCCTCTCATAGAAATTCGCTACCCCATTAAGTTGCCATGGTATTCAATAAAAGCAAACTATTAAGGAGTAATACTATGCGATCAACACACACATTAATAGCCGCGTTAAGCTTATTCACTTGCTTATACGTAAACGCTGAGAACGGCGGCGATAAGCAAGTGCTGTACAGCAATGAGCAACAAATCGAGTTTCAAGCCAACAGCGGAGAAACAACGGATGCCATAGCTGGGCACCTCTGGGTGCCTGAAAACAGGAATAACCCCAACAGCAACAAAATTAGAATCAACTATGTGCGCTTTCCTGCAACCGGCAGCAATAAAGGTTCCCCTATCGTGTATTTATCTGGTGGCCCAGGCGGTTCAGGGATCGCGACTGCCAAGTGGCGAAGATTTCCGTTATTTCAAGCGCTAAGAGAGTTTGGTGATGTTATTGCGCTAGACCAAAGAGGCACGGGGCAGTCAGAGCAAGCTGCTCCTTGCGTGTCTAGTGAACACATTGCGCTTAATGCTGTTACCACTGAAGCGCAAATTGCAGACCGTTACCGCAAAGCCGCATTAGAATGCTTTACTCAATGGAAGTCTCAAGATATTGATATATATGGTTATAATACCGCTCAGAACGCGCTAGATATAAACGACTTACGAAAACACCTAAAAGCTGACAAAGTATCACTTTGGGGGATCTCTTACGGCAGCCATCTGGCACTCAGTGCCATAAAAGCAATGCCAGCGTATCTTGACAAAGTAATTATCGCCAGTGCTGAAGGGCTCAATCAGACCGTTAAACTACCTCACCAAACCGATCAATACTTTGAAAGAGTTCAAGGAATTATCAATCAGCAAGCGCTTAAACAACAAGTGTCGGATCTACCCGCTTTGATGCGCCGAGTGCACAGTAAACTTGAGCAACAGCCTATTGCACTTCAAATTACACAAAAAGACGGCTCAAAAACACCCATGTTATTTCAAAAGCATCATATTCAGTCGTTAGCTAGCATGATGATTGCCGATCCTAACCAATATCTTGCCATGCTAATTCATGTTTATTTAGGTTTAGATAACGGCAATACTGAGCTGTTAAAGCATGTTTTGCAGCGTGGAATGTTTACCGATGAGCCCATTACATTCAAATTGATGCCACTGGCGATGGATGTAGCTTCAGGGATCACCGCTAAACGCCTTACAAAAGTGACAAACCAATCGCCAACAGCCTTGCTTGGCGACAAGCTTAACTTTCCAATGCCAACACTTCACTTGATAGATAAAAAACTAGACTTAGGTGATGATTTTAGAACCGCTCCCCTATCCAACATCCCAACTTTATTGTTTACAGGTAGTCTAGACGGTAGAACGTATCCGGAAGAGCAACTTGAAGCTGTGAGAGGACTTACAAATTTGACCCAGATTATGGTGAACAATGCGGGCCACAACCTTTATACAAGCTCACCCTTGGTGCTCGCCAGAATGCAAACATTCTTAAGCGGACAACCCGTCAGCGCAGAAGCAATCCAACTACCGCTACCAAAACTTGCGCTGTCAGCACCTTATACCAATTGAATTAATTCTCCAATCAATTTGAAAGGTGAAATAGCATATTAGCTTCGTTAAAAATTTCTCATTTAGAACAACTAAATAGCAAAATTTTTGCCTTGCTACTAAAGCTGTTTCCCCGCTTCAAAATAGATCATTTACTTAATACAACTGGTATTAACCCCAAAAACGACTCTAAGTGAATTGAAAAAGCAATTCGCTTTGAGCGTGCAATCATCGACAAAGTTGTTGATAGCCCACAAGCTTGAGTATAATTAGGCTTTTGGCCTCTTACATCCATAGCATTATGAAAAAGCTCTCAAAAGTACAAGAAAAACAACAAGCCTTGGTACTAACCATTGCAGACAAACTCGAAGAACAAGCTCGTGCAGAAATTCCCGGCATGGCGCAATGTTGGTTTGATGTGGAATATCACTTGTTCCCCGGCTCATTAATACTCTTTTTCCAATTTGAGAATGAACAAGCATTAGAAGCCGCAAAGCCAGATCTCCTTAAATGGCAAAAGCGTTTAAGCGCTGCCATGCTGAAAAAAGGGGTGATTTTAAAAGATATGCGTAAACATTTAACCTTTACTTTGCTTGGTCCCGAGGATTAAAACTGCCGATAAAATCTAGCCGGACAACTGAACGCTATTCGGCTAGTCGATATTAACAGCTCTCATTCGCCATAGTGTTGACGCCACAATTGATTGCTAAAACGATGATTGGGAATGAGTTCTTGCTTTAAAGCAAAAAATGCTTTTGCATTTGGATTGGATTTTTTCAGCTTATTGACTGCAATCCTCCAGCTCCAAAGGTTCTTATCGATTGCAAATTCCATATTGCGTTATTTTCAAGTAAGCTGCTAAAGCTCCTTATAAATCTCAAAAAAGAGGAAAGTACGTTGGATAAGAGAATTGAACCTGAGCTTCCCAGTATTACGCCAGATTTAGATCAGGTTGAAGCCTATAAAAACTCCACCACCCAAGCGAGCCATAAAACCTCAGCACCAAAAGAAAGTACCAAACAAACAAGCCAACCCGCCAAAGGTATGGGGATGATGAATTGGTTGGGTGCAATCTCGATTATTGCGTTGGCTGCTGCGGCGTTTGCGCTCTACCAACAAACCTTAACAACCCAGGCACAATTACTCGAGTCAACAAATCGCATTGCCGAGCTTGAACATACCCTCACCGCCACAGATGAAGAGATGGACTTGTCCGCGGGTGCAATGCAAGCAAAATTGAACACACTAACCGAGCGCACAGACGAGCTTTGGTCACAGATGGATAAACTATGGGCGTCAGCGTGGCGAAGAAACCAATCAGACATCAAAAAGCTCGAAGAGCAAGCAAGTAATAACGCTAAAAACCAGACCAGTACGACTACCAAAGTAGAAACACTATCGCAGAGTCAAACAGAGCTTGCTTTAAAACTATCGCTATTAGAAGAACAACAGCAAGCCGCTAGTGTGCTAAAAAATCAAATTGCAGCCATTAATGGCGATGTTGATCAGTTAAAGTCTCAAGCGCAAAGCAGAGACTCTAAACAGATAGAGATCGGCGCAAGCCTTACCCAAATAGAGATGACACAAACCGCACTGGCAGAAAAATTAGAGCGTTTGGAGCGTAAATTGGCAGCAGCCCCCACAACTCAAACGCAACCAAAAGCGAATTAATCCGCCATTATCAATGGTACATTAGCAATATGAGTTGGTAGCGAACTCGCGCAACCAACTCAGCTTTTATTCTCTTCGGCATTCACAAAGTCCCTCGCCAGTTCACAAAATATAACGTAAAATATCCTATTACATTCCTGTATTTATTCGCGCGTAAGCTTTACGCTTAAATCAATACACATTATCTACTCAGGCATACTGTTTTGCCGATTGAGTATTTCTTGCTTGAAGGCAACTATGAAAAAGACATTTGAACTAATTCACCCTAAAATCAAACTTGAAAGACGCGTTGACGCGGTTAAGCATGAGCTTAAAAAATACATAAAGCGCGAGCGCAACAAAACTTTACCAGCGGGCGCTGATTATTGGGATTTTGATTGTAAGTTTGGTAACACAGAAGCTGAAGCCGAGCCGGTGCACCTATCACAACTAAACAAGTTGATTGATAAAACGCAAACTGAAAACCTCACTTCCTTTTATGTTGAGATTTTAGCAAAGCCAGGCTATAGAAAATCAAACGATTTATCTGACGATGAGTTAGAAGACTACTAAGCTCAACTTCTGTAGGTCGGGCTTTAGCTCGACAACATCTGCCCTTCCCAAAAACGCAGATTGCTCGTCCCAGCAAAAGCGTAGGTCGAGCTTTAGCTAGACAGCATCACCAGCTTTAGCTCGACAACATCACCAGCTCTCCCCCAGCAATACCAACTGGCACAAAATCACGCGCATGATACAATCGCTCGTCGAATTTTTGGTGGCGCTACTGCCGGTATAGTGAGAATTAAAAAGTATGAGCGAGTCATTTGTAGCAATCGGATTAGTAAACCCTAAATCACCAACCAATGTGGGTGGCGTATTACGGGCCGCAGGTTGTTATGATGCGCAAGCCATCTACTTTAGCGGCAATCGTTACGCAAGGGCTGCAAAATATCATACGGATACAAAAAACGTTGCCGACAACATTCCCATCAAACAAGTTGATGATTTCATCAGTTTAAAAGTAGCAGGCCGTGCACTTGTCTGCGTTGAGCTGGTAGAGGGCGCAACCCCACTGCCACAGTTTGCTCACCCCGACAACGCGTTATACATTTTTGGTCCTGAAGATGGCAGCCTGCCACAAGAAATCGTGGATGCCGCTGATGCCGTGGTGTATGTACCAACCACAGGCTGCATGAACTTAGCCGCGACAGTCAACGTGTTGTTATACGACCGTATGGCAAAACGCTCAACGGGATTTGATGTTAGTCAGATACTCACCAGCCGTGATATCAATAACCGCCTAACAGTTGGATAAGTTTTTGCTTTAAGCATCTTTTTATTTTTGACTAACCCGCTCTTTGTCCGGGTAGTGATTTGCATTTTTTAGGCTTTGTAAGTCATCAAAACATACTCCGTGCTGAGCCATAACTGGGCGTACTTTTTTACTTATCAATTGCCGAATATAAAACGGTTGATTAGGTACAAAGTGATGGATCGTGTGCGTACGGCCAAAATCAAAACAAAATAACTGAAACGGTAAAAACCAGCGACTGGTAATCACATGGGTCTGCTCTAACACATTACTCACGCCGCCATAGTAATGCATTGAAGATGTGACGAGGTTTAAAGATGCTGAGCGGATCATATTAGGCACAATCAGCACCACCATTAAGAACTCAGCAACCGCTAGTAACTCTGCTCCCCACCTAGGTAATTCAAATGGTTGTATAAATTGCAGTACGTAATAAGTAATCACACCATATAAAGTCGCAAAATAAGCCGTGGCAAGCGGAAAACCAGCATTAAAGACCTGCAAAAACTTAAAACCCTTGATTTCTCGACTAAACCGCTTGGCATTCAATAATAAACCTAGCAATCCATCTGTAACCACCACAGCTCGCAACCAAGGAGATTGGATACCATTACCCACCAAGCGCTCCTCTAAGTCTTGTTCAGTACCAGACACTTTATGGTGATGTAAATGAATTTGCCTGCGATACCAAGGGTTCACCGTATTTGGCCGCATTAGCCACACCGTCAACATCATAAAATGATATACAAATGGGCGGTCACTAAAATACTGCTTGTGGATCAAATCGTGCTCAAGTTCATGAGAAATAGAGGTAATAAAAGCCGCCAAGATAATACACAGCCATGCAGGAATAACGGCAAAATAGTAAAGCAAGGCAACGCCAATTAGCGCACTTAACGACAACAGCAAAATCACCATAGCAATACCGTTTTGCTGATTTAAAATAGGATAACGCGTTCGAAGCGACTGCTCTTCAGCTTGGATAGCAGTCACTATCGCTTTGATATTCTGCCTCGCCGTTAATGTTGGCATAGATAACTTAATTCACCTTTTGATATCAAGATCATAACGAAAACTCCTACTACCGTAGCAGCGGCTTTACGCCGCGACAACTTTAAAACAGCAACGCAACGAAACACCCAAACTCCGCGCTTCTATTGACTATCGTCCATCTCATATTGTCGTAGCAGCGGCTTTACGCCGCGACAACTTTAAAACAGCAACGCAACGAAACACCCAAACTCCGCGCTTCTATTGACTATAGTCCATCTCACATTGTCGTAGCAGCGGCTTTACGCCGCGACAACTTTAAAACAGCAACGCAACACCTAAACTCCGCGCTTCTATTGACTATCGTCCATCTCACATTGTCGTAGCAGCGGCTTTAAGCCGCGACAACTTTAAAACAGCAACGCAACGAAACACCCAAACTCCGCGCTTCTATTGACTATCGTCCATCTCATATTGTCGTAGCAGCGGCTTTACGCCGGGACAACTCTAAAACAGCAACGCGACACCCAAACTCCGCGCTTCTATTGATTATCGTCCATCTCATATTGTCGTAGCAGCGGCTTTATGCCGCGACAGTTTTTCAAACATCGATACAAAGCAATACCTAAACTCTACACTTCTATTGATTATCGTCCATCTCGTATTGCTTCAAAATGGCCAACATGCTCTCTGGAATTGGCGATTTTTTCCCTGTTTTCATATTAAACATCACCACATTCGCATACCCCGTTGTGCATACTGCTTGTTGCGATTCGCTAAACGCCTCATAGCGCATGGTAAAGCGTTCTTCTTTGATATCAGTGATATATGAACCAATATGCAAGGTATCTGGAAACGTAACTGGTCGTTTATATTGCGCGTACGTATCACGTAAAACCGGACTATGGGTAGGTTCTGATAACACAGAAAGTAAGCCCGTTTGAGTCAAAAAATCGATTCGCGCGGTTTCAAAATAGCGAAAATACGACACGTTATTCACATGCCCCAACGCATCCATTTCTCCCCACACCACATTCACTTTGGTGGTGATTGCAAACTTTTCTAAAAATTCCTGCATGATGTTGCCTTTAATTTTGTCTATTGAACTCGAGAGTAACAACTCATCGTACCAGCAACAAGGTTAACGAGATAGTTTAAGGCAACTTGTCAAAACAAAGAAAGCAAAGCCAGCATTTCGCAGTGCAACCTTACGCCCCCCGTAGGTCGCCATTTATGGCGAAAAATAATGCCTCAGCTCCCTTCGTTTTCAGCGTAGCTTTAGATACAAACACAATTCAAGCGCAATCCCTATCATTCCATCTCACAAAAAATTGACGCCTTTTATAGGATCAACACCTAAGATAAATCACCAATGATTTTTCTCAATACTTTCAATATATAAGCAAACAGCAGAGCAATATTTATAAGCTTGGTTTAAAAAATGCATCTGAAATCAAAATCAGAATTAAACTTAAGCATGTCACCAATATGAACAAAAGCACAAATACAGTTTATGTGTTGAGCGGTTACGCTAAATGCGCCATCACTCAGCAAGGGAAATACAAACCCGGTAACAAACACTCCATCGGCCTGCTAACCACAGACGAAAACTATGAAGATAACATCAATAAACTTGAGGCCTTTATTAAAGATTTAGGTTGGGAGTCTATTACGTTTTGCATGGTCGAAACCGTTAACGACATCAGCACCCTATCCAACGACGTTTTGGTATCCAGTTTTCTTCGAGCTCAGCAAAATGGCCAATCGTTAGTAGTAAACGATCTCCCTATTACCGTCCATTAAGGCGGTAAATGCACACTACAAGGCCTGACTGTAAGCAATGGCGGCAAAAGCACTACGTAACTCTACACCAAGCTGAAGTTGATCGGGTAGGAGCGGCTTCACGCCGCGATCTTTAGATGCTTGCCAGCGGCTACGAACAATTCGTAGCAGCGACTTTATGTCGCGACTTGTTTTTGGAGTCCAACCTGCAACTTTACCTTTTGATAAGCAACTCTACTTTCTATAATGCTTTAAATACACTACGTTGGATGAATCACGATCATCATCTGAAGTAACTTCGTTCACATCCCCAAGGCACTCACTTTTAACCAAAGCCTGGCAATAAGCCAGTAACTTATTTATCGGAATAACCTTCTCTTTACGCTTAGTTTCTTTGTTTGTTATTCGTTTTACGGACGTATTTAGGTAAATCGCTAATTCAGTCGCTTGATGGGCTGATAACTGGGATGCACCTTGCTCTCTTAAAATTTGTTCAACCCAAATCCCTGCATCGCAAATATGCCCATTTATACTTAAATCAGTATTTTTAACCCACTCAACGTTAAATGTTATGTCTGATAACTCACTCAATAACAAGGCTATTTCACTTCTAGGCATTCTTCCATTCGCGCTTTGATAGCTCTCCAATGTTTCTGCCAACATTACCTGCCACTCCATAGTGAGTAACTTAGTTAACTCACCAAGAGTTAGTCGTACAGTAACTGGTATAAAGAAGACAAAGCGACTATTGGCTTCACAAACAATAATGGTCTTTTCATATGACTTGTATCGATTATCAATCACATGAGCTTGCCAGCACATAGCTGTGCTATCTGATTTCAGTGTATTAACCCCCGCCTGTTTACCTTCACGCGTTGGTAATCTCGGCAGATCGGTTTTAAGCCATTTATTTAATGCATTGCTGGCAGAGAATAGTAACTTCATCAGACTTTCGTTTCCGGTTTAGGGTGTTTTACCGCCATTTCTGAACTACTGAGGTAAGGAACCTTACCTGAAGGCACTATATTAGCAGCCGCCTCCAAATGCACGTCTTGATCATCAAAAAATATGTGAGGATTAAAGGCTTTTAATACTTTATCTTTACTTACCCCACCTAAAAAGAACGCTTCATCAACATAAACACCCCACTCCCGCAGCGTTTTGATTACGCGCATTTCTGATGGGCTATTTCTGGCAGTAACAATAGCGATCCGTATGGGCGAATACTCAACTCTTATCGGAAGTCTGTCTTGCAGTTTTGACAATTTTCTTAATAAATTGGCATACGGCCCGTCTTGCATGGGAATATCTTGTTTTTCATCTTCTTGAGCATGAAAAGCTGCCATGCCTTGAGTTTTATACACCAGCTCACTTTCGTCAGAAAATAATACTGCATCACCATCAAAAGCAATTCTTACCTGACCTTCAGGTATTTTAGGAGCATTTATTGGCGGATTTTTTAAAACAGCCGCGGCGCACTGGGTTGAATCAATAACTCGCTGCGCATCATCAATATTAGTGGTAAGAAACAAATCTACGTCGAAGGCGTCAAGATAGTCTGCAACTGACTCACCTGCGGTAAACGCTGAGCGCGTAATATTGAGTTTATCGTGGCGAATAGTATTAAGTACCTGTAAACCAGTATCAGGGCTATTGCGCGACATAACCACCACTTCAACAAGCGGCGATCTATCATCTGCGTCTTGGTATTTATTTAGAGCAAGCAAGGCTTTAATTAAGTAATAACCCGTACCCGGTTTTAGCGGTTCGTCTTCATGCTTCAGCATATAATCCCGATACGCTTCAATCGCTGTATCTGGGTCTTCAGCATAGGTTTCGCGAAATATTTTGTCTGATGCACTCATATCAAAAAGTGCCGTTGCTGAAATACCCACCACTAAGGTATTACGTAAATCAAGTGCCATTACCGCCCCTTATTACTCTCTTCATACTGGCCTAAAACCTGTGAACGACTTTGACTATCTGGGTTACTCTTTTTAGGCAACCCCAGCCCCATGCAGCTCGTGTAATAGAACATAAACAACATAGCATATAGGGACTTATTATTGTTGCCTTTCCCACCGCTCTTTAGCCAATGTTTCAAAACGTATAGGGTTGGCTGTCAGCATCTTTGATTGCCAAAGCCTAAGAAGTTAGAAACCCATATGGGGCACCAGCAACACCTTTAACACGCTTCGTAATTCCCAACGGCCAACCAGTCCATTGATTTAATTGATGGTGAGAAGCAAAGGCTACGCAAAATTCAAACTGTGGCTGAATACCTTTATCAAAGTGACTACGGCTCATATTACCATCAAAAGTACAAAACGTAGTGCAGTTAACAGTAACGGACAAGGAGAGGTAGCTTCTTTATGGCTTTGCACTGCAAGGTCACAGCTTACCTATTCTAACACTTTACTTTAGCCATTTGAGATAACATCGAATGGCTAAGAACCTTGATCATTTACCCTAAGATTTAAATAGGGAAGGATTGATGTACAACCCGTCACCTTCCTCTCGAGTTTTGCTTAAATAATTTTAATCTGATATAAAATTCTATAACTATATGAAAATCAAGGATCAAAGTACCTACTTTAGAACCTTAAAAAGAGGGAGTAAAATGGAGTTTATTATTGGGTTATTTGTAATTTATTTAATTTACAAGATATTTAAGGGTAAGAGCAATTCTAGGTCGGCTCCGCAAAACCAGCCCTCCAAGAGCACTCCCCTGTCTTTCTCTGAAAAAGCAAAAGTCCCTGAAAATAGAACCTCATCCCCCAGTATTGCTGTAGGATCTTCCAGCATAAGTGTATCCAGTACATCTAATCATACTTATTTAGACGATGATGATGACTTTGCTACTTTTACTATTCATACAAGCTTTGGTCGAGAACCAGAAAAAACAACTAACAAACAAAAAGGTCGGTGGATAAGTGAAGATGAACAACTTTCTGTTAATGGAAGACAGTTAACAAAAGGCTTTTTCTACTTTGGTGGAGTAATGAATTCACTAGATGGGTACGGTATAGAGCCATCTCTAGTGGATGATAAACGCCCGGCTTTAAGTCCCTCGGTAGATTCAGATATATACACTGATGAATCCTTAGGGTACTGGCCAACTTACGCATCTTTATCTAAAGGCTGTAGAGGCGCTTACCTAGATTGGCTCGCCTCTGATCGCTCAAACCCCAATACGCCAATTGGTTATGTCTTCATCTATTTCTACGGGTTTGAGAGAAGAGTCATTGAAAACAAATCCAATAATCAAATAACTGATGAGGAGTACATAGCAATATTTGAAGAAGTGTTGCGTCTCAATAGCGTTTTCAACGCGAATCGTTCGTTCAGAGGATACTCTGCTAATTTCCTCGAACTAATGGCACTTCAAAGACCCATCTTACTTGAAGATAGGCTGGCAGATATACCTGAAACTAATAATGCATTGTCATTTAAAGTTAACCTTGCAACAACTATAGCCAATGGAAACCCTGTAACAGCTCCCTTAGCTTTAGAGTGGCTAAAAAATACATTCGAGTATTCCCTAAAAACCCCCGCCCGTAGATGTGAAGAAGAGTTTAGCCAGCTTTTCCAAATTAGATTTTCTGACAAGTTTGGCGAAGGAATTTCCGTAAAACCCAATAAAACTAAACTGCGACTTTCATACCATGCGGCAAGTAATGGTGTGCATGGGGTTGATTTGGAGTTGGGTGACTTACCAGATCCAAGTATTCTCAAAGGCCCAATTAAAAAGCTCATTCCAATTGCCGAACAATGTACGGAAGAGTTGAACAGCTATAGCCGTTACTTAGGAAAAGCTGATACCTCAAGGAGTGATATTGCAGCGTTAATGTTATTACCTAAAGAACTAGCAAACGAAGCAAATTCACCAGTTATAGAAACATTTAAGTCTTGGGCAAATCAGATAATTAGTTCAAATGATGGACTAACCACTGTCAAGGATTTCTGGACCCATACAGGTACACCTCTCCCTAAGGCGTTTAACAAAAAAGAAAATGAACTAGTCGCTAACTTGGCTGCTAAGGCTGAAATAGGTATTGCGCCAGACCAACGTTTTCACCATGCAAAATTGAAAATCGATGACAATATTGTGCTCTTCTCACCGGGCCATGGAGAGTTTTTTGAGCCAAGCTCGGCATTCAACCAAGTAAGTTTAGCAATTAGGTTAGGGGCAATGGTCGCAACGATAGACGGTACTGTAGATCAGCATGAGAAAATCGCCTTGCAAACGTTGATAAACCACGATGACAAACTCTCACCTTCTGAAAAGAACTCGTTAAATGCATATTTAACTTGGCGTCTAAATGCCCCTGTAAATAATACCGGCTTGAAAGCTAGGATTGAAAAACTCGGCATTCCACAGGTGGAATTCTTGAAAAGATTCATGCTTTCCATTGCTCTTGCTGATGGAAAAATCGATGCTTCTGAAATTAAGCAAATTGAAAAGTTATATACCTCGTTAGGCTTAGATAAATCACTCGTTACAAGTGACATTCATGCGTTTGCCTCCAGTAAACAACTTATTTCTGCCACATCTAAAGACGCTTCAATTGATAAAAGTACCTTTCAGTTGGATGAAGGTATTCTGGCTATGCATGAAAGTGACACCAACGATGCAAAGAGTATGCTGGAGAGTATATTTGCCGTTGATGAAGAAGCTGAACTGGGAGTGAGCCCCACAGCTGATGTCAATGAAGAAGGCTTAGATAGCCCTTACAAAGAACTTTTTGAAACTTTGATAGCTAAAGAGTCGTGGCCACGTAAAGAAGTTCATGAGCTGTGCAGCAAACTAAACATAATGGTTGATGGCGCATTAGAAACTATTAATGACTGGGCTTATGACAAAGTCGATGCGCCAGTTCTAGATGACGATGGTGATATCTATGTCGATCTAGAAATCGTAGAAGAATTGAAGGGATAAACAATGGTTGCAAAAAGAATACGAGCTAAAGAAAGGGATGCAATTATCCAATCTCTGAAGTCAGGTGTGACCCCTAAGATTGGAATCCAGCATATCCAAGTTGGTCGAGTAAATGAATTAAAAGCTCTGATCCAAGACATTGATCGGATCTCAGATGGAGGTTCAGCTTTCAGGCTCATTATCGGCGATTATGGTTCTGGTAAAACATTCTTTTTAAGTGTTGTACGTGCTATTGCTCTAGAGAATAAGCTTGTAACCGTCAATGCAGACTTATCTCCTGATAGACGTATTCATGCATCGGCTGGTCAAGCTAGAAACCTTTACTCTGAGCTAATGCGTAACATGGCGACTCGCAACAAACCTGATGGTAATGCTTTAACCAGTGTAGTTGAGAAGTTCATTACAGAAGCAATGAAAGAAGCTGATACTTCAGGAAAAAGTATAAATTCAATTATCCATGAAAAATTAGCATCACTTTCTGAACTCGTTGGCGGTTATGATTTTGCTAAAGTTATTGAGGCTTATTGGATAGGTCATGAGAAAGATGATGAGATATTAAAAGCTAACGCCATAAAATGGTTACGAGCAGAGTATTCAACTAAAACCGATGCCCGAAATGACCTAGGAGTTCGAACAATTATTTCGGATACATCTTTTTATGATGCGCTGAAATTAATGAGTTTATTTGTCAGACAAGCTGGCTACCAAGGGCTTCTAGTTAACTTAGACGAGATGGTTAATCTGTATAAGTTGAACAACACCACAGCGAGAACTTCTAACTATGAACAGATACTCCGAATTCTAAACGATTGCTTGCAAGGAAGCGCTGAGCATTTGGGGTTCCTTCTCGGCGGAACCCCTGAGTTTCTGCTAGATCCACGTAAAGGCTTGTATAGCTATGAAGCACTACAATCTAGATTGGCAGATAACAGTTTTGCTAAACAAGCGGGCGTGATTGATTATTCGTCACCGGCACTACACCTCGCTAGCTTAACCCCTGAAGAACTTTATATTTTGCTTAAAAACTTGCGCCATGTTTATGCTGAAGGTGATGAAGCGAAGTACTTGGTTCCAGACGAATCTCTCAAAGCGTTCTTACAGCATTGCAGCCAAACTATAGGGGATGCGTATTTTAGAACGCCACGTAACACCATTAAAGCATTTTTAGACATGCTCGCGGTAATCGACCAAAACCCGCAAATTGCGTGGCATAGTCTGATCTCATCAGTAGCAATTAATGAAGATAAGCCTTCCGATGTTGAACTCGAAACAGAGGACAATGAAGATGGATTTGCTGACTTCAAACTATGATTGATGAACATGAAAAATTAGACCATCGGATTCAGCGCTGGATATTCAAACAAGGCTGGACTGGCTTACGAGAAATACAATGCCTTGCTATTGAACCTATATTGTCTGAAAAGACAGATGTACTGATCAGCGCTTCAACCGCAGCAGGAAAGACAGAAGCATTTTTCTTGCCTGCGCTTAGCACTATCGCACATCAAGAAACGGGTGTAGGGATCCTTTACGTTAGCCCTCTAAAAGCCCTTATAAATGACCAAGATAGGCGCTTAGAAAGTCTGTCTGACCTGTTAGAAATACCGGTTACTCCCTGGCATGGTGATAGCTCACAGGGCCGAAAGAAGAAATTAAAAGCATCGCCATCTGGTGTCGTGTTAATAACACCTGAGTCATTGGAGTCATTACTCATCAGAGACTCAGGCTGGATAAAAACTGCATTCTCTAATTTGAAATATATCGTTATTGACGAGTTTCATGCCTTTATTGGTTCTGAGCGCGGCCATCACTTACTCTCTTTACTTCATAGACTTGAACACCTTCTCGGAAGACTAGAAACACCAATCCCGAGAGTCGCTTTGAGTGCTACGCTTGGTGAGTTAGAGAAAGTACCTCTATCACTTCGCCCTAATCGCTCTTTACCTTGCAAGATCATCAAAGATACACATTCGACATCCACCTTGAAGGTTCAGGTAAAGGGGTATGTCAACCCTGCTAACTTAGAAGCTGAGTCTTCCAATGATGCCGAATATACGATCTGCCAAGATTTATTTAAATTTTGTCGAGGCGGAAATCACCTTGTGTTTGCAAATAGTAGAAGCCGTACAGAAAGCATTGCGGCTACATTATCTGACTTCTGTGAAGAGAAAATTGTACCGAATGAATTTTTTCCTCACCATGGTTCGCTATCTAAAGATCTTCGAGAAAGCTTAGAAAAGCGATTGCAACAGGAGCATTATCCTACCACAGCGATTTGCACAATGACTCTTGAACTAGGCATTGATATCGGCAAGGTAAACTCAGTAATTCAAGTAACAGCCCCCCATTCTATTTCAAGTTTACGTCAAAGAATGGGACGTTCAGGAAGACGCGGTGGAGCCTCAATATTGCGAATGCTCATCGCTGAAGCTGAATTGACAAAAGACTCTAGCGTCATCGACAAGCTGAGATTGGAGCTTATTCAATCTCTGGCCATGATCAGACTTCTTATCGGCAGTAAATGGTA
Organism: Pseudoalteromonas sp. XMcav11-Q; assembly: GCF_040104525.1. Taxonomy (NCBI): domain Bacteria; kingdom Pseudomonadati; phylum Pseudomonadota; class Gammaproteobacteria; order Alteromonadales; family Pseudoalteromonadaceae; genus Pseudoalteromonas; species Pseudoalteromonas sp. XMcav11-Q. The sequence continues at coordinate 145,830 of NZ_JBECOX010000011.1, read as the reverse complement.
TGAACCAGCTGATACATCACTTTACCACTTCTCAACACTCCTTCACCAAGTACTTGCAGTTACTGCACAATGGGGAGGAATTAGAGCCGAGCAATTATTTAGTTTGCTCTGTAAAGATGGCCCTTTTCAAAACGTTAATGTTGAAAACTTCAAAGCACTACTTGTCCACATGGGCAAAACAGAACTCATAACTCAGTTAGGAAGTGGTGAATTGGTGCTTGGCCTTTTGGGAGAAAAGCTGACAAGCCATTACTCGTTCTATGCTGTTTTCAAAACGCCTGAAGAGTTTCGGATTGTATGTGGAACAAAATCACTCGGAACGCTGCCTGTAGATTCATTGATATTGGAAGGTCAGCATATTGTTTTCGGTGGAAAGCGTTGGAAAGTAAACGACATAGATAGCGAAAAGAAAGTTATTTATGTGGTGCATGCAAAAGGTGGCAAGCCGCCTAAATTTGGTGGTGCTGGCTTGAACATACATGATGTTGTCCGGCAAGAGATGTTTCAAATATTAAAAGACGGTGACTACAGAATTTCTGTGGGGGATCAGAAAGTCGACTTCGCTGATACAGCTGCACGAGAACTGTTTGGAGAGAGCGTACGATATTTCGAAAATGCAAAGCTCTCTAGAGAACCACTGCTCCAGGTTGGCAATACTACTTATATATTCCCATGGCTTGGCGACAAAGTGGTAAATACAATTGTCGCCTTGCTAATCCAACATGGGTTTGAAGCTGGAGCATATGCAGGAGTCATAGAAGTAGAAAAAGCGTCATTTGAAAGTGTTCGCTCAACATTGCTCAAACTTGCTTCAACTGAACTCCCAACAGAAACAGAACTAGCACAACAAGTACAGGAAAAACGTATCGAGAAGTTCGATGAGTTCTTGCCGGAAAGTATTCTATTCATAGGGTATGGAGCAAAAGCGTTTGATATAAAAAATGCAAAAAGTTTTTTTAAGAGTTTAGCTTTCAGTGTTAATGAGCAAATTGCTACCCGCCAAAAAGTTTAGTGAATCAACAAGAAATTTCTGAAACCTAACTCTTTTATTACTTATGGTCAGATCCACATTTAGTAATATTCTAGTTTTTTGGGGGTCATTCAAGACATCATCACGACCTAATGCCTCCAACATATTTACTCTATCGTATAAGTTCTTAAATTCTCTTTTTACTTCTGACTTGTTATAAACCCCGTCAAGCTTGAACATCGATGAGTTTGCTCTCAATTGTTCATTTATATCATTTACTATTACTTCTATCTCTGTATATTCAAATTCACGCCCCAAAGGGAATTCAAAGTCAAATAGTGCCTCATTTGGCAATAGATCTCTAGCTGGATTAAAGTAACCAGTCATATCATTATTTCTTTTATATCGACTATTGCACCTTTCTCCCGCTGGAACAAAGTTATAAAGTGATAAAGCTAAAAATGGAAATTTAGATTTAGGAAAGTAATGATCTATAGCTGCTCTGAAGTTTTGAAATGATTCTATAGGCTCTTCTGCACAATAAGGACAATAGTGCAAATTTATTTCCCTAATAATTTCAAGTCCAAAATGCCCTATAATGTAGTCATAATTGAATGAGGAAGAAAAACCTTCTAGCCAATCTGGAAACTTTCTCTTTAAAGAATCATCAGCCTTAATATCACCATTTATTATTTTATCTAATCTCGTAAGTTTCTTTTTTATTTCAGATGCGCTAGTTGCGACTTCCAACTCCTCTAGAACTTCACTAAGCAAGATTGATTCATTATTTCCAACAAAATAATTTATCTCTTCTATAACACCTTCTTTAATCAAATTTAGGTTTCTTTTACCGTCGTTAGTCCTTAAATTTAAATGGGCGCACTGTGTATTGGGATTGAAATCTCTAAAAAAATATTTAGGGTTAAATCGCTCAGCAATAATAGGAACATTGTCAAATATTTCTCTGAATGCAAGCTCTAAACTCTGTACTTCTGACGATAAAAGCCTTTGAAGACTTACATCACAAAAATAACTTTCAAGGTTATCTCTCAATTCACCTTCGAGCGTCTCAAAAACTTCATTTAAATTTGAACGTACGTACTGCTTGCAGAAATCAGAGTATCGTTGCACTAGATCATCAGAATATAAGGCATCCAAATTTATCATTCTTCAACTCCTAACATTCTCCTAATATTTGAGTTTTTTATTTTACTTATCAGCCTTTTGTCAAATGCTGTTTGACATCCATTTACTTTATTCTTCATGATCCTATCAATATGAAACTTTGAGTGGCTACCAAAAGTTGAGCTTAAATGCATTCCATCCATGTACAATTGTAAAATCTGAGTTCCAAACCCAAATGACTCGCCAATTTTTGGAGGTTCGTTCTCCTCCCTGTAAATAGAAATAATATCTTCGGGTAAAAAGTCACCTATGATTATGGGTGAATGTGATGTGAGAACTAACTGAACACTGCCCTTTGGGAATTCAGCTTTTAAGAAGCCTAAAGTATCTGCTAAAAACTCTCTTTGCCAATCAGGATGCAGATACAGATCAGCTTCATCCATAACAATCAAATGACTTTCCAAAGATGAGCGTTTTTCATCGTTAATATAATAATAGAGCTCAGCGAATAAATTTAACTTTGCAAATTCTCCTGTACTAAAACCTTTCCAGCCATAATGAAAATTAGTGACAATATTACTAGGGAGCTTAGTTATTAACATCATCAAATCAATCACAAGCTCTGCTTGATAAGTAATAAACCTATCTTTATCTTTCACTTCAATATATCTTTGGTATTCAGTAATTACGTCTGAGATATCTTGTATAATACTTACAACATTATGAATCCGCTTAGATATTATCAATGCATCAGCTTCAGAAAGTACTTCCTGAGATGAATATTCGTACAAGCTGCTGCCAATTAAAATCTCTTTAATATTATCTAGTTGTAAAACATCCAACCGTCCTTTCACGAAGCCGCATAAAAGCTTCACAAACATAAAATCTTGTAATTTAGATTTGAAACCGGAGTATTTAGTTGCGTATCGAAGAATAGATAGGAGATTTAAACGAAACAACTCTGGAAATGGGGATATACTATTGTCGAAGATTGTATCAGATATAAAACCACGTCGAGTTTTAACCATATTTTTTAAATCTTTTACAGTCTCTGAGTCGATAGAAAATTCATCTTGAGCATTATCTCTACTGATAAGATTTTTCAGGTAAGTAACAGAAGACGATTTAAAGAAAAATTCAAACTCTACCTTTATATTTTTTTCGTTAGCCATCCAAGAGCTATGTGAGAAAAACTTCATAAGCCTTGAAATTCTCTGAGCTACTTTCGTAGGAGAACCTGATTTGTACTTTGCTAATGATAAGTCATGTGAAAAAACATTCTTTCTTACTTTTTTTGAGATAGAGTTGGATTCACCACTGAATAAGTTGTTGGATTTAACCAGTCTTACTTTATTATAATTTAGAAAATTTCTATAGTTATTATTCACTTTAACCGTATATTCAGATTCAACATCTATTGAATCCACATCAAAGTTTATAGGGCAAAGATGGAAACTACTCTCTTTAACGTTCTGCCAGACAAAGAATCCTGAGGAATCTGTTTCACCGTAACAAGATTCTATAAAATCGAGTAAAGTGCTCTTCCCAGTCCCATTTTTACCAACAATTGCAGAGCTTTTTATACCTTCATAATATTCAAAGTCACTTTCTAAGCTATTTATACTCAACTTATTATTTTCATAATATATCTGTTCATCATTTGAGAAACTCACACCAATGCTTTCAAGTACATTATGACGCTCAACAAAAACATAAACTAATTTCATCATTATTCTTATTTAACCTAAGTCTACATTACAGATATATTTATCTAATCCTACTTTGTAGCGATAAGAAGTTTTTAGTACTCAATGTATACTTTTTAAATTTAAACACTCTACAAATTCATTCATCAAGAGTACAAAAACTTCTCCAATGCTGCAATTGCATCATTCTTCACCCTTCTCTCTCAAAAAAAAGGCGAACCATTTCTGGTTCGCCTTCTATACTTAGTTAGTTTCCAACTTCAATTGCAGTTTCCAACTTCGATTACGTGGTTTCCAACTTCAATTGTCGTTATCAAACCCCTTACGCATCGCGGTAAGTATCAACCGCTGGGCAAGAACAGATTAGGTTACGGTCGCCGTATACGTCGTCGATACGGGTTACCGTTGGCCAGAATTTGTCTTTTGCTACGCTTGGTACTGGGAATGCAGCTGCGAGGCGGTCATATGCACGGTTCCAGTCGTTGCTTAGTACGTCTGCTTGCGTGTGTGGTGCAAATACTAATGGGTTGTCTTCGATAGACCACTCGCCTGATGCAATCTTGTCGATTTCACCTTTAATAGAAACCATGGCTTCGATAAAGCGGTCGATTTCTACTTTAGACTCAGATTCCGTTGGCTCAACCATTAGTGTGCCCGCTACTGGGAACGACATCGTTGGTGAGTGGAAGCCGTAGTCTTGTAGACGCTTAGCAACATCCATTTCGGTAATACCTGTAGCTTCTTTCAGTGGGCGAAGGTCAACAATACATTCGTGAGCAACACGGTCGTTACGGCCACGGTATAGAATTGGGAAGTGCTCGCTCAACTTAGCCGTTAGGTAGTTAGCGTTCACGATTGCCATTTCTGTTGCTTGTTTTAGGCCTTCGCTGCCCATCATCGCGATGTATGCCCACGAGATAGGTAGAATAGCAGCAGAGCCGTAAGGTGCCGCAGAAACCGCGCCGTTACCTACGTTTGTACCTTCTACGTTGATCACGCTGTGGTTAGGCATAAATGGCGCTAGGTGCGATTTAACACCGATAGGACCAACGCCTGGGCCACCGCCACCATGTGGAATACAGAATGTTTTGTGTAGGTTTAAGTGTGATACATCAGAGCCGATTGAACCTGGGCTAGTTACCCCAACCTGCGCGTTCATATTTGCGCCGTCCATGTATACTTGGCCGCCGTGCTGGTGCACGATGTCGCATACTTCACGGATAGATTCTTCGTACACACCGTGTGTAGACGGGTAAGTGACCATGATGCACGATAGGTTTTCAGCTACGTCTGCGGCTTTCGCGCGTAGGTCTTCCATATCGATGTTACCGTTTTTATCACAGTCAACCACAACCACTTTCATGCTTGCCATTTGTGCAGACGCTGGGTTTGTACCGTGCGCTGAACTTGGGATCAAACAGATATTACGGTGACCTTCACCGCGAGACTCATGGTACTTACGGATCGCGATAAGACCTGCGTATTCACCTTGTGCACCTGAGTTAGGCTGTAGTGATACTGCGTCGTAACCTGTGATGTTCACAAGCCAGTCGTGCAGCTCAGTCATCATGATCTTGTAACCTTGTGCTTGGTCGATTGGGCAGAACGGGTGTAGCTCTGCAAACTCAGGCCAAGTCACTGGGATCATTTCAGCGGTTGCGTTTAGCTTCATGGTACACGAGCCCAATGAGATCATTGAGTGGTTTAGTGCTAAATCTTTGTTTTCAAGACGCTTGATATAACGCAGCATCTCGGTTTCGCTGTGATAGCTGTTGAAGTTTGCGTGCGTTAAAATTTCGTCGTCGCGCACTAGGCTTGCAGGAATACCTGTGATGTTCTCGCCTGATACTTGTGCGTCTAGCGCATCTACATTTAGGCCGTGGTCGTCACCTAAAATGATGTCAAATAGCTCAGCTACGTCTGCACGCGTAGTAGTTTCGTTTACGGCAATTGAGTATTCGCCGTTGTGGTTAAGGGCAAAGTTTACGCCTTTTGCTACTGCACGCGCCACAACCGCTTGCTTGTCAGCGTCGTCCGCTTTAACAGTAATAGTGTCAAACCATGTATCGTGCTTAAGTGCCACGCCTTTTGCTTTAAGACCCGTTGCAAGAATGCTTGCAAGGCGATTAATGCGTTCAGCGATGATCTTAAGACCTTGAGGACCATGGTAAACCGCGTAAAACGCAGCCATATTCGCAAGTAGCACCTGTGCAGTACAAATGTTTGAGTTGGCTTTTTCACGGCGGATATGCTGTTCACGTGTTTGCATCGCCATACGTAGCGCGTCGTTACCTAAACGGTCTTTAGACACACCAATAATACGGCCTGGTAGTGAACGCTTGTAAGCATCACGCGTGGCAAAGAATGCCGCGTGTGGACCGCCGTAACCCATAGGTACACCAAAACGCTGTGCAGAACCAAGCACTACGTCTGCGCCTAGTTTACCTGGTGCTTTAAGTAGCATTAAACTCATGATGTCTGCGGCAACACAGGCAATCGCTTTTTTGTCTTGTACTTGTGCGATTAGGTCAGTAACGTCAACCACTTCACCTGATGTTGAAGGATACTGGAATAACGCACCAAAAATCTCGTGGTTAGCAGCGTCGCTAGCAGGGCCTACTACTACTTCAAAGCCAAACTGCTCAGCACGTGTAGATACCACGTCGATAGTTTGTACGTGTACGTCGTCGGCAATAAAGAAGATGTTTGCTTTTTTCGCTTTAGATACACGTTTTGCAAGCGCCATTGCTTCTGCCGCTGCAGTGGATTCGTCAAGTAGTGATGCACTGGCTAAGTCTAGGCCGGTAATGTCCATAGTCAGCGTTTGGAAGTTAAGTAGTGATTCCAAGCGACCTTGCGCAATCTCTGGCTGATAAGGGGTGTAAGCAGTGTACCAACCCGGATTCTCAAGTACGTTACGTAGGATAACGTGAGGTACGTGAGTTGGGTGGTAGCCTTGACCGATATAAGATTTGAAAACCTTGTTTTTGCTTGCTACTGATTTCAGGTAACTTAGGGTTTCCACTTCTGTGCGGCTTTCACCGATCTGTAAGCCCTCTTCTAAACGAATTGAAGCAGGTACAGTTTGACCGATCAGCTCTTCAACACTAGATACTCCAAGAGCGCTTAGCATCTCGCTCACCTGTGCTGGGCTTGGCCCGATATGGCGGCGGATAAAATCTTGCTTTTGCTCTAACTGTTCAAGAGATTTGGCGTTTGACATTAGTCCAGGTTCCTATGATCCAAATGAAAAAGGTGAATACTGTTTTTATCTAAATGAGATACCTTGGTAACGGCAGTATTCTAAAAACGTTGGCATGATCTCGTCATACCTTGAGCAAGTACCCTTGCCCAAAAAGCAACAATAAAAGCCCCTAAAAAGGGGCTTTTATTACTATCAACAAATTAGTCTTCGTCGATTGAATTTGCGTAGCCTTCAGCGTCTAGTAGGTTATCTAGCTCAGACTCATCAGACGCTTTAATTTTGAACAACCAACCGTCGCCGTAAGCATCGTTGTTTACAGTTTCAGGCGCATCTTCTAGGTCTTCGTTTACCGCAATGATAGTACCGCCGATTGGTGCGTAGATGTCTGATGCTGCTTTTACAGACTCAGCAACTGCGCAATCTTCACCCGCGTCAACTTCATCGTCTACTTCTGGTAATTCAACGAATACCATGTCGCCTAGAAGTTCTTGTGCGTGCTCAGTGATACCTACTGTGTACTCGCCATTGCCTTCAGCGCGAACCCACTCGTGTGAAGTAGCGTACTTTAACTCGCTAGGAATGTTGCTCATTTTTTTGTTCCTTTGGTCGGTTGCGATGTCACCCCGTGAGCGACATCAATGTTATTCTATTTATTACCTATAAAAACTAGATAATTGACTTGCCGTTACGAACGAAGCTTGGCTTAACTACTTTAACATCAACTAGCTTCTTACGCATTTCAACTTGTGCAGTCTCGCCAATTGAACGAGGTACACGCGCAAGCGCTACACTGAAGCCTAAAGTTGGTGAGAATGTACCAGAAGTAATAACACCTTCGCCACCTTCTACGATAACTTTAGAACCACCACGTAATACGCCTTTGCTTTCTAGGACTAAACCTACCAGCTTATCAGTGCTTTGCTCAGCACGTTGTTTAGTGATAGCTGCACGACCGATAAAGTCACGCTCCTCTGGCTCCCATGCAATTGTCCATGCCATGTTCGCTGCAAGTGGAGACACCGTCTCGTCCATGTCTGAGCCGTAAAGGTTCATGCCCGCTTCTAAACGTAGCGTATCACGTGCACCTAGGCCAGCTGGACGCACACCTGCGTCTAATAATTTTTGCCATAAGTCCGCCGCACCATCGTTGTGTACTACGATCTCATAACCCTCTTCACCAGTGTAGCCCGTTGTTGCGATAAATAGGTCGCCAGCTTGCACACCAAAGAATGGCTTCATGCCTTCAACAGCCGCTTGTTGTTGTTCGTCTAGGATAGTTGCTGTTTTTGCTTTTGCGTTTGGACCTTGTACCGCAATCATCGCGTACTCAGGACGCTCAGTAACTGTCACTTCAAAATCTGCTGCTACCGCACCGATATGTGCAAGGTCTTTTTCGCGTGTTGCAGAGTTAACTACTAGGCGATATTGCGTTTCAGTGAAGAAGTAAATGATAAGGTCATCAATTACACCGCCCTGCTCGTTTAGCATGCCTGTGTATAGCGCCTTACCAGCCACAGTAAGCTTAGCTACATCGTTTGCAACAAGCTTTTGTAAAAATGCCTTTGCGTCTACACCTTCGATATCAACAATCGTCATGTGTGAAACGTCAAACATGCCCGCGTCAGTACGCACCGCGTGGTGCTCCTCAATTTGTGAGCCATAATTGATTGGCATTTCCCAACCGTGGAAGTCTACCATTTTCGCGCCAGCTTCTAGGTGCTTCGCGTGTAGTACTGTTTTAGAAGTCATACTTATCCTTCACTTTTTTACTCAGCCGCCATCGATTGGCGCTGAGGGGGTTATTGTTATCGCGCTTACGATAACTGCACGGAATTTATGAAACGAGTTTAAAACCAGCGTCAGTGAGCGTCGTTTGCCACTTATCTAACACAGCAGCTTGCGCAATCAACTGATACTGTTGCTGTTCGTCCACCAGCAAGGTCGTAATAAATACTTCACCGCTTTGCTTGCCATAGCAGGCATTTTTATCTGAGATCCTAAGGCCTGGCGTTAACGTAAAGTCACTGACTAAACGCTCAAACGCAAGCTCACCGCTTATGGTGGCGGCAACTAAATCATGACGGCGAACCAGTTCAATATCAAACTCGTCGGCATGGCTATCAATCAGTGTTGCCAGCTCAGCGGCTGCACTTTCACTTGCAACAAAACGGTAAGCCGTTTCACTAAAATAGTACACGGCGAAATTTTCGCCACTGTCTAGTTTGCCTTGAAAACCTAAGCCAGGTGCCATTAACTTATTCAAGTTAAGTGCAAGAATTTGGCTTAAGAAAGGCGTGGTCTCAAAGCCGCTGAAATCGAGTACAACAACAGCATCAGTTGGCATGTAATGGTTTTGCGCCGGAACACTGCCCTGACGGTGCTTTGCAAAGATAATTGGCGTGACGCTCATGGCACTACCTTAGTGAAATTTCGATGAGCAAAAGTATAAGGATGCGCAAACTCAACAACAAATTGTATTTACTTATCAATTGATAAATAATATTAATGTACTTGGGTTTTATAAATTGCATTTCCTTATATGAAAAACTTATCAATTGATGGATTAAGAACGTTGGTCACTGTGGTTGATGTCGGTGGCTTTGCCAAGGCCGGTGAGTTGCTTGGCTTATCTCAGCCAGCTGTTAGCTTGCAAATCAAACGTTTAGAAGACATGCTAGGTTGCAAGCTGTTTAAAAAGCAGGGCCAAAGACAGGTATTGAATCAATATGGTGAGCTACTTTTGCCCCTAGCCAAACAAATGTTGCAGCAGAACGATGCAATTATTCAACAATTTACCTCTGAGAGTGTGACAGGCCGAGTGCGTTTGGGCATTCCCAGCGAATTTGCAGCGAGGATCTTACCCTCGATTATTGGCGATTTCGTTTCTTTATATCCTGATGTGGCGCTGGAAGTTAAATCAAGATTGAGTAAACACTTACTTTCTGTAGTAAGGCAAGACCAGTTTGATTTGGTGCTAGCGCTCAATGAAGAGCTTAGCTCATCCAAGTACCCGGTGTTTATGCAAGACCAACTGGTCTGGGTTGGCGATTTATCGCTTGCGCAGCATTCGGTTGTCACTTTAGTCACCGCGCCGGAGGGCTGTATTTATCGCCGCCGCGCTATCGAGGCGTTGCAACAAGCTGGATTACAATACCGTATCGTATATAGCAACGCCGACTTAACTGGCCTTACCGCCGCTATAAAAGAGGGACTCGGGATCACTGTGCTAGCCAAAAGCACCGTGCCAGCAGAGCTGCCTTATCAGACCCAAACCCAAATATTACCCGAACTCGGCCAAATCGGTATCAGCCTTGTCAAAAACACCCAAGAATCCGCCCACGCCGTAGATAAACTCGCAGAGTTTATTGCATTGAGGTTAGGTTAAAATATCGCGGGGTAAGCCCGCTCCTACCAACAACACAAAACCCTTGTGGGAGCCGCTTTATGCGGCGAGATTGTTGCAATGATCGCGGGGTGAACCCGCTCCTACCAGCAATATAAAATCTCTGTGGGAGCCGCTTTACGCGGCGAGATTGTTGCAATGATCGCGGGGTGAAGCCGCTCCCACCAGCAACACAAAACCTCTGTGGGAACCGCTTTACGCGGCGAGATTGTTGCAATGATCGCGGGGTGAACCCGCTCCTACCAGCAGCATAAAATCTCTGTGGGAGCCGCTTTACGCGGCGAGATTGTTGAAATGATCGCGGGTAAGCCCGCTCCTACCAACAACACAAAACCTCTGTGGGAGCCGCTTTATGCGGCGATCTTGTCCTATATTTACGTGAACACTTATCAATGAACTCAAGGAGAGAGTCATGCCACATAGCTGCCGTTTAAGGAAAGGCCGAGTTTCATCAGCCGGTCAATATTATGCAATCACCATTTGCTGTAAAAACAAAATAGCTGTTTTTAATAACCTCGCAGTCAATCAAGTTGTTATTCGCGAAATTTATCACCTTGAGCAGGATAACTTTATCAAATTAATTGCCTACACACTGATGCCAGATCATTTACATCTCCTGTTTCAACTAATGGATGTGTGTTCTTTGTCTGATGCCATTCGGTCTTTAAAAGGAAGAACGGCAACTAAGCTAAGAACAATGAATATTCGGCAGCTATGGCAAAAGGGTTTTTATGACACCTGTATTTTGCATAACACTATGTTAAGAAACCAAGCAAGATACATAGTTGCAAACCCGCTTCGGGCAGGGTTGGTAAAACAGATTGGTGATTATCCTTATTGGAATTGTATTTATTTAAGCAATGGGATTGGGGATTTATAAAGTTGGTGATACCTGTTTTAGGAAAAGATCGCGATGTAAAATCGCTCCTACCAGCAACACAAAATCTCTGTGGGAGCCGCTTTACGCGGCGAGATTGTTGAAATGATCGCGATGTAAAATCGCTCCTACCAGCAACACAAAATCTCTGTTGGAGCCGCTTTACGCGGCGAGATTGTTGAAATGATCGCGATGTAAAATCGCTCCCACCAGCAGCATAAAACCTCTGTGGGAGACGCTTTACGCGGCGAGATTGTTGAAATGATCGCGGGGTGAACCCGCTCCCACCAGCAGCATAAAACCTCTGTGGGGGCCGCTTTACGCGGCGATACTGATTTAGGAAAAGATCGCGATGTAAAATCGCTCCCACCAGCAATATAAAACCTTTGTGGGAGGCGCTTTGCGCGGCGATCTTTTTATTTACCGCCTATCGCTTCTTTGGCGAACAGGTGTTTGATTGGGCCGAGGTTGTCGACCAAACTCAGGCCTACGCCACGTACTAGCTTTTTCAACGGGTGATTGCCTTCAAACAGCTCTTTAAGTCCTTGCATCATGGCAATATGCTTTTGAGCATCTGCTTTTCTGCTGCGCTCATATTGGCGCAGTATCCGTGTGCTGGCAAATTGCTCTTGCGGTGCTGATAACAAGGTGATCAAATAGGCAGCGTCTTTTAGCCCTAAATTCATGCCAAGACCTGCAAGCGGGTGAATGGTATGTGCCGCGTCGCCCATTAAAACGATCCGCCCTTGCACCCATTGTTTTGCATAACGCATGGTCAATGGAAAAACATGTCTTTCGCTAATCAATTCACACACACCGCACTGCATATCAATTGCAGCACTCAACGCTTTATTAAACGCCTCGACCGGCATGGCTTGTAGCTGCTTTGCTTTATCCGGTGCGGTAGACCATACAATTGAATGAGTATGTGGATCATCAAGCGGCAAAAAGGCCAGCGGCCCATCAGGAAGGAACACTTGTCTTGCTGTTGCATCGTGTGGCGCTGCGGTTTTTATCGTTGCAACCAGCGCATGGTGATCATAATCCCAATACGTGATTGGCATATTAAACTGCTGGCGAATAGCCGAACGTGCGCCATCAGCTGCCACCACTAGTTTCGCCATCACAGGTTCACCAGTCGCTAAGGTTAACAGCACATCGGTGTCTGTTTGGTGCAAGCTTTGGTATTTTGTGTTCCACATCAGCTTGGCCGATTGCTGTGCTTCAAGTGCTGTTAACAAGGCATAGCGAATGGCGTCGTTTTCAATGATGTGACCAAGCTCAGGTAAGTCTAACGAGACATTATCAAAGGCGATTTTACCAAAGCTGTCTTTATCGCGTACATCCATACGAGTATATGCCGCGGCGCGCTGCGCTTTAATATCAGGCCACACGCCCAAGCGCTCAAATAAAGCCTGACTTGCAGCGCTTATCGCACTCACGCGTGCGCTGTATTCTTGTGCCAATGGTGTTGGCTTTTCACCACTGTCTAACACTAGTACCGAGATATTTTGCTGCGCAAGCCCTAGCGCCAGCGTTAAACCAACACATCCACCACCAACAATACAAACTTGAACTTGTTGCATGCCAACTCCTTTATCCTTTATATCCCATCAATTGCTTGGCCAGCGGCGCCCTTGCTGTTTTGGACAGCGCCATGGTGAGTAGACCTAAACTACGGCCTAAGGCTAAGGTTCTTGATGAGTTTGAAAATAGTCGAACGAGCGCATCGGTTAATGTCATCACCGTATTAATATCTTGCGCTCGCGCCAGTTGATAAGCACGCGTAAATTGAAAACTTCCCCACTCATCAAGCACGTTCGCCTGACATTGTGAGGTTAGGACTTGAATATCTCGTAGACCTAAATTAAAGCCCTGTCCTGCAATGGGATGAATGGCATGCGCCGCATTGCCAATCACCACCACGCGATGATGAGTGAGTTGCTCTACTCGCCCAAGCACTAGCGGATAGCTTGCTCTCATACCCACTTGCACAAAGCGCCCGGCGCGATAACCAAAGGCTTGCTGCAATGCAGCTAAAAACTCGTGTGCTGTCATCGCTTCAAACTCGCTAAGGTGTTCATTTGGCATACACCACACCAGCGAATAACGATTATCACTCATTGGCAGCAGCGCCATCGGGCCATGTTCGGTAAAGCGTTCAAATGCCTGACCACCATGAGCCGTGTCGATTTGCACATTGGCAATCAATGCGCCTTGCTCGTAGCCTATGCTATCAAAGCCAATATTGAGCTTAGCCCGCGTGGGAGATTGCGCGCCATCCGCAACAACCAATAATCGGCTTTGTAATTGCTCACCATTATCGAGGGTCAGTTCAACCTGTTCTGGTTGTTGATGTATATGCGCCACTTGGTTTGGGCAAAACAGTGCAATATCAAGATTGCTCAACTGCTCGTGTAAAAAGCTACCATAGGGATTGACTTCAACTACATAGCCTAACGCTTTTTGGTTGTAGTCTTCAGGGTTTATCCACGCTTTACCGAAGTGACCTCTGTCTGAAACATTCACTTGTGTGATTGGCTCAACGTACTGCCACTCGGGATTAAATAGATTTAGCTCGCCCAAAAATGCGACCGATTGCGCAGCAAGCGCAATACTACGGTCGTCAAAACTTGGATGCTGCTTACCTTTGGGCGCAAAGGCTTCAATAACCGCAATCTTTGCCTGCGGAGAGACTTTTTTTATGGCGATGGCGGCGCTGGCTCCTGCCATACCACCACCAACCACGACGACATCAAACTGTTGCACGCAAAGTGTCCACTAGTTATTCATTAATGCTTCTATTTCTGCGATGGTTTTTGGCACCAGTACGGTTAAGTTTTCATAGCCTGACTCAGTGACCAACAAATCATCTTCGATACGAATGCCAATTCCTTTATACTCATCAGGAACTTGCGCATCTTCGTCAAAATACAGACCCGGCTCAATGGTAAGTACCATGCCAGGTTCGAATGGACGATCCGCTTCATCTAACTTGTATTCACCGACATCGTGAACATCAAGACCTAGCCAATGACCTAAACCATGCATGTAGAATGCTTTGCATGCCTGCGCTTCTACGAGTTCATTAACGTCGCCCGCAAGAATACCTAAATCTACTAGTCCTTGAGTCAATACAGTCATCGCCACTTGATTGGCTTTGACTAATGTACCACCCGGTTTTACTTCACCAAAGGCCGCTTTTTGCGCCGCCAATACCAACTCATAAATCTTACGCTGCGCATCAGTAAACTGGCCGTTTACAGGGAAAGTGCGAGTTATATCAGCCGCATAGCCTTCAAGTTCACAACCCGAATCAATCAGTACTAAGTCGCCGTCCAGTAGCGCATCACAGTTGTCGGTGTAGTGTAAAATCGTCGCATTGATGCCGCTGCCAACAATGGTGCCATAGGCTGGGTGACGCGCCCCATTCATTGCGTAATGATGATGAATTTCGGCTTCAAGCTGGTATTCCGTTGCGCCCGGCTTGGCAAACTGCATGGCGCGTTTGTGCGCCTCAGCACTGATCCTGCCCGCTTCGCGCATGATGGCGATTTCAGCATCCGACTTAAATAAGCGCATTTCATGGACGAGTGGACGAATATCTTTGATGATCTCAGGTGCGCGATAGCCCTTTTTCGGTGCACCACGCAATGTGCTTAGTAGCTGCCAAACCTTATCATCAAAGGCGCTATATGTGCCTTGTCCGTAGAATAATACCTTGCGACCATTCACAAGATTTAATAGCTCGTCGTCTAAGTCACTCAGCGCAAAGGTTTGGTCAAGTTCAAGTTGCGATTTAGCTTGCTCATAGCCCATACGGCGACCATGCCAAATCTCAGCAACCTTATCTTTATTACGACAAAACAGCGTAGACTGCGCATTGCCGTCTCTGTCTTTCGTAAGCACCAAAACCGCATCCGGCTCTTTAAATCCAGTCAGGTAAAAAAAGTCGCTATCTTGGCGAAATGGAAATTCAGTGTCGCGGCTACGGGTTAACTCTACGGCCGCAGGAATAATCGCTACGGCGTTGTTATCTAATGCCGCAATAAGACGCGCACGGCGTGCTACAAACTCGCTGTTTTTTATCATATTAATGTATCGTCTTTGATGTGCTAACGGACTGGGGTTCTTTACCCATCTCGGCAAAGCATAGCAGTGTAGAAACACGCACATATTCTACCACTTCGAGCAGTGCTTCTTTATCGTCATTGCTGTCTTCAAAACCAGTATCAAGCTTAGTTATTTCGCTAAAATCGTTAATCACTTCTTTAACATCAGCAGATAACTTACCGTAATCTTTTTGCTTTAAACCAAAGCCAAGTAAAAAGCCTGATACCCAAGCAATCAGTGCGTTAGCTTGGTCATGTAATGACTCATCTTCTAGCGGCAAATACAGTTCAAACTGAAACTCGCCGTCATTGAAGTGCTCGGCAACTTGCTTATATAAATCGATGCAAAACTCTCTAATTGGCGCTGAAAATTTTTGACCGTCGTTAAATACGTCACTCAATAGCCCTAAATACTCTGAATCTTCGATATTCAGACCACAGGCCAATAGCCCAGAAATGGTGCCGTGAACTTCGGCGGGGGCAATAAATAATTCGTGTTTTTCTAATAGCAATTGAGCTTGCTGGTAGTCTTTGAATTCGCTCATAAATACATTCCCAAGCAATTGATACTCCAATGCTACCACCGCAGCCTTTGCAACTCCAACGAATTGTATGATCAACCTCAAGGCTGCTTTAGATTTCACCAATTTGGTAAAACTAATATTGCGAATGAGTGGACTTATGAGAGATGAAGGGATTTAGGAGCAAGCCCAAAATCCCTTTAACCATGCTGGATTAGCTTTACTTACCGCTCGCGTTGATCTCGATAAGTTCCGACAGTGTTTCTGGATTTTGCGCCATAGACATAGATAATTGCTGCCCCAGAGCCATCATACTTTGACTTTGTGGTATCGAAACAGATATAGAAAGTGACTCCATTCCATTGGCAAAGTCATTCACAGCCGTTTGAATTTCAGCAGGTAGCATCATCATTTGTAGTTGCTGGGCAACAATCGCCTGAAAGTCAGCCTTGCTCATACCCTGCTGAGCAATTTCAGACTCAAGTAACTGAGGTAAGCTGCCTGCATTGTCAATATTAACAGCCAGCGATTTTAATTCGAGCGATTGCATTGCCGCCATCATTTGCGACTGCACTTGAAGCTCTTGTTCAAGGTTTGGTGTATCACTTTGAATTTTTGATGCCGCTAATGAAGCATCCATAAGGGCCTTACTGTTTCCAAACGCAGCATTAAAAGAGCTCTTTGCAATGCCTTCTGCAGAAGATGCGAATGTAAACTCGCTGGCGCCAGATGCTTCATCATAAGCGAGACTTGTATTCAAATGGTACGTTGCATTCACCAGCTCCGGCGACATCCCTTGGGTAAACTCTTCAGCTTCTTTTGCTAATTTTAAACCGACTAGGTCAAGCTCGGTATAGGGGCTGATTTTGTCTTGCTCGTAACCCACAACATTTAACTTCTCAATGGTAAATATGGGAATATTTTCATCGACTTGTGAAATTGTTAGGTCGGTAATTTCTACACCACGGGTAAACAAATCAACAGAGCTGTTTGCAAAACTCACCGTAAGGCCACTGTCTTGTTCGAAGTTTTCTATTTGCTTGGTGATTTCTTGCTTCACTTGCTCATTTACATAATAGTTGGCGCCAACATACCCTGCGCCCGCTAGTACCACAACGGCAACTGCTAATGTGGACTTATTCATATTTCACTCCATTATTTAAAAAAGTGCCTCAAGCGCTTCGCTGAGGCTAGAGACGGCAACAATTTCCATCCCTTCAATATTTTCTTTTGGTTTATTTGCTTTTGGTACAATTGCTCTTGTAAATCCATGCTTAGATGCTTCACGCAATCGCTCTTGCCCACTTGGCACCGGGCGGATCTCACCTCCTAACCCCACCTCACCAAATACCACCAGCTGCCTGTCTAAGGTTTGGTTTTTAAAGCTTGAAACCAGTGCGGCTATCAAGGCTAAATCAGCACTGGTTTCGGTCACTTTGACACCGCCTACGACGTTTACAAACACATCTTGATCCGACACCTGCAAACCACCGTGACGATGCAGTACCGCAAGTAGCATGGCTAGGCGATTTTGTTCCAAACCAACAGTGACGCGACGCGGGTTGGCGAGCTGTGAATAGTCGACTAGCGCTTGAACTTCCACAAGGAGTGGCCGTGTGCCTTCCCAAATGACCATAACTAATGAGCCTGGTGTTTGCGCTTCGCCACGGTTTAAGAAAATGGCCGAAGGATTGTTTACTTCCTTTAGACCTTGGCTTGTCATCGCAAACACACCCAACTCGTTTACAGCACCAAAACGGTTTTTATTGCCACGCAATGTTCTAAAGCGGCTGTCGGCACTGCCTTCCAGTAAAATAGAGCAGTCAATACAATGCTCCAGCACCTTAGGGCCGGCAAGTGTGCCGTCTTTAGTTACGTGCCCCACCATGATAATGGCGACCTGATTGGTTTTGGCAAAACGCGTCAAATAGGCCGCGCTTTCACGTACTTGAGAAACCGACCCCGGTGCAGATTGAATATCACTCATATGCATTACTTGAATCGAATCGATGACCATAATGCTTGGTTTTTCACGAAGTGCGAGCTGGCAAATCGTCTCAACATTGGTTTCTGCGAGTGTTTTTAACTTATTTGTAGGCAGCCCCAATCGTGTCGCACGCATGGCAACTTGTTGCAGCGACTCTTCACCGGTGACATACAAAGTGTTCATGGTTTCGGCAAGGCGACACATGGTTTGCAGCAGCACCGTACTCTTACCAGCGCCGGGGCTACCACCGATTAATATTGCACTTCCCGGTACAACTCCACCACCAAGGACACGGTCAAACTCTTTAAAGCCAGTTGAAAATCGCGGTAACTGCTCTAGGTTAACTTCATCTAAGGTTTGTACTTTAGCTTCAACAAGGCCGGCATAGCCTGACGTTGAACCGCCTTGAGGGACCGATTTTGCTGACGGAACGCGAAACTCCGTTACGGTATTCCATGCCTTACACTCCGAGCATTGGCCTTGCCAACGCGCGAATTCGGCACCACAATCGCTACATACAAATGCTGTTTTCTTTTTTGCCATAAATTACAGGTATATATCTTGCTTAAACACAATAATAGGTTAAGAATAAACTAATAAAGCGCCAATGTTGACATAATATTGGCGGTGACCCAACTGGTCACATAAAATGAGCGCGTGTAAAACTGTTTATGCCTGAAGATAGATTACAAAAATATCAAAGCTTAATTGAGGATTTAAAACTGGATCTTGGCGATCCGGCTTTTGATCGCATATTTAAGCAACGTACTGCGGACCTGTCCAAGCCGGACCAATTTCTATTAAAAATGGAAATGTCGCGGCTATCTCAGCCCGTGGCACGATTTATTGACCTCAGAGGACAAGTCGCAGGTCAAGTTAAGCCTTATGAATATGAAGGCAAACAGCATTTTATGGATGACTTGGCCATTGAGGTATTCGAGCGAGAAGTCGCTAAACACGGGGGTTATACCCTTGCAGTTTACGAATCCGTAATGAGTACCGACAATAATTATAAGGTCATGCAAAAGCAGGCCCAAGCACGCGAAGAAGAGGTAGAAAAGGACGCGGTCAATCATAACTACACTAAACTCGTTCGTTTCGCGTCATACGAAAGTCGCTCTGAAGAGCGCATGAATTACTCCATTAAGATCACAGTGGAACTGGCAAAAAATCGTCCTAAGGTTTCCGCTACTACCTCCGATATTTCCCTCAGCGGCGCTAAAATAAAATTACCGACCAATCAGCAAGTAGACCCCGGACAAATCATTTCGATCCGCTTGGTGGGTCTCGAGCAAGACTTTGAACTTGGCTTGAAAGAAGGTATTCAGTATGAAGTCGTCGCCGTAGAACCGGGTACGATTGAATATAATCAAGTTCGCTTAAAACGTACATTTATCGAGAAAAACCAAGGGTTTGATGACTTTTTAAATAGCTTTATTCACGGTAATAAGCGCCGTTATAAAATAAATCTCGACAACACTCTGGACGCCGTTGTTTGTAAGGGCTATGAGCAATACTATCTACCACGGGTCTGCTCTTTGTTTGTTTTCATCAGTGAGAAACAAAAACAACTTTATCCAAGCATGGTGCTTACCAACGAAAATAACGCTTACATCAATTACTACTTTGAAGACGAAAGAAAGCAATCAAGCCTATATTCCGTCTTCAACCAAAAACGAATGCAGCGACTGCTAACGCTTTGTGGCGCGGTAAAAGAAGCGGTATGCCATGTGTTTACTCACTCTAGTCAAGGTAAAATGTACTTTTACTCAGCCTTTGACTTTGAGCTGGAAGAAATGCAGCAGCTAAACGATCTGTTTTTTGCCTTTGGCAGCCAAAAAGACAGCTGGCGCACGTTTAAAGTTCAGTTGATGCCAAGTCACCATGAAGACGCCTTTATCCCACTTTCGCTTCCTGCAAGTGCAGGCAAAAATGTCGAAAAGCTAAATAAACGCCCCACGCCAAGGGTGCAAGGCTTTATCCAAGACGTAAAATATCTCATGTTACTGACAGATATCGGAAACCCGTCTATCACTGAGCGATTCCAACGTCTGAGTTATGAACAAAGCTTAGTTAATCAATTAAAGAAGTTCGGTCACGGCAAATCAGCCACTCCTCCTCCACTTGAGGTGGTTGCGTTAGAATACGTTAACTTGCGTGCACACAGGCGCTATCTTTATAAAACCAATGTCGTCGTTCATATTGATGGTCAAGGCACTTTCAACTGCGTTACCCGTGATTTTTCTGTCATGGGTTTACAAATAGAGTGCGGTCAAGAAATGCCGCTTAATAAAGGTGACTCGATACACTTGGACTTAGTTGATTTACAAAAATTGACGAAGCAGCATAATTTAACGAATTTGCGTTATGAAGTGATGATGGTCAATAAAACTAAAACTATCATTAACTTGAAAGTGCAGAAAATAGGTCAACTCGACCATTCTGCCATGGGGTTCTTTAAAGCCCTTATTGAGAGCAATAAAGACAAGCTAGTTGCTTGTGATGAAGCACCAAAGGTGCCGGGGCTATCACTTGCACTGCGTAACATGGTGACTAAATCCGTTTGTCAGTTTCCACTTTATTTACACAAAGAGACCTCACATAATGCGGTGGGAGCAATTGGACAGGGGCTTTACCCGACATCCCTTCACCACTTATTGCATTCGTTTAGTGATAATGACGATAACACTTTGGACGCCAAGGCGATTTTCCCCGAGCGTTTCGTCGAAGAAAAGCTAACAGAAATTCTAAAGGCGAAATCGCGACAAGATAAACCGCTTAAATACTTGGTGTTTATTAAGTTCAATCCAAGCCAAACCAATCAACATGAGGCGGTTGGTGCGCAAGTTATCGCTCATGATGAGTCTATTGACAGTTTGTACTTGTATGCTAAAAAAGCACTGCGCAATGACCTACTCTTTGTCTATCAGCTTTATGTATCAAAAACCGGCCGCCCAGATATGGATTACCTTGCTAATGAGCTGCGCTATGTAAGCCACTATGCAATCCACAAAGCAAAAGACCTGGAAGAAGCGCTTTGGTCAGTAACTGGGGTGTGTGATTTGATAGATGTTACGGAATATGTGGTTCGAAACATGGGCTTTGATGCGCCGCTTGTTACCAAAATGGAAGAGCAGAAAAAACGCTGGTTAGAGACCAACTTTAAACACTGATTTCAAATGCTCCCTATACGCTTACGGTATATGGAGCATTGTTATAAAGGTAGGTGTGATTTGCAGCTAGGGCTACTCCACCCAACCAAATAAGGTTAATACAGCAATAATCACGAGATAAAACAAAATATTGCGCTTCACGAGGCGCATCATACAGCTTGCTTCAAAGGTACAACCTAAAAACTGCTGTTCAATTTGCTCAGCCGCAAGTGCAGTGCTTGTGACGATTTGACGATTTGTGGTTTTAAAATCTAGCACATACTTCAACCAACTTGATGTACCTTTACTAAAGTTACCAATGATCAAAAAACCAAAGCTTGCGATCCGTGCCGGAAGCCAATTTAGCCAATAAAATAACCGGCAAAACTGCTCAAACACATGCTGTAGCGGCGGGTTTTCTTGCTCATGATGCCAATGCACAATTTGCCTTACCATCGCATATAGCACAGCACCCGGTGCGCCCAACGCCACAAACCAAAAAATAACTCCGCAGTAATGTTGAAAGTTGATCCACGAAAGCGTCTGACCAAACGTCTCGCCGCCCGGCTCATCTTCTAATTTGTCTTGCCCCATTTGTAACGCATAAAGCGTAGCCGCTTCGTTATCACCTCTGGTCAGCGCATTTAAATAGCCTTTATAAAGCTTGCGATATTTTGCACAACCAAAACAGACTAAGAGCACACAGATATTGATTGCAAACTGCCAAAATACAAAGTCACTTAGACTGTAAATAAAAGCAACGACCAATGCAGGAATAACTAACCAAAGCATCACACCGAAATGCGAGCCCAACATGGCATTTGGCTGGGTCCAAGATTTGGTTTTCGCATAGTAACTTTGCAGGTAATAATCGACTTGCCAGTAATTCGCCCGCGCGCCAAGTCGTTCAATAATAAGCGCGATGATGATAGAAATTAAGATCATGCTTGCCTAGCTCTCTTGGTTATTTAACAAGGTAAAATAATGCTGCCAATCAAATGCAGCCCCCGGATCTGTCTTTCTTCCAGGAGCAATATCATTGTGCCCTACAATACGATCATTCGTCAGCTTTGGATAGTGCTGCTGCAGCCAACGCGTTGTTTTTACTAAACTCGCATATTGTGCTTCGGTATATGGCGTGGTGTCTGTGCCCTCCATTTCAATACCAATTGCAAAGTCATTACAACGCGTTCGACCTTGCCACTGCGACACTCCAGCATGCCAAGCCCGTTCAATGAAGGGAACGTATTGGGTGATGCTACCGTCACGACGTATAACGCAGTGCGCCGACACCCTTACTCCCTCTAAGTCAGAAAAAGTTGGATGTGCGCCGCAGTCCAGCGTGCCCATAAATAAGTCTTCCACGTACGGCGTGCCAAAGCACCCTGCAGGCAGCGAGATATTGTGGATCACCAGTAAATCTATCTCACACGCTTGTGGTCTTTCATCGTAATGCGGGGATTGCTTGTGTTTAGCAAAAGGTAGCCAATTCAAAGTATTAGTTCCAAGCCTTGGTTTGCATTCGATTATAAAGACAAAATAAGACAAAAGGTAGGGATGGGTTTAGTATAACAATAGTGTCGCGACATCAAATCACAACAAACAACACATAACCGTAGCAGCGGGTTTACCCCGCGACCTCCGTTTTACCCGTCAACTCATTCTTCACAAACACGGCTTTGCATTTCAAATACTCTGTCGCGACATAAAGTCGCTGCTACAAAACACACAAGGGTTCAACATCAAATCACAGTTGCAAGCAACACATACACGTAGCAGCGTGTTTACCCCGCGACCTTCGTTTTAGCCGTCAACTCACTCTCTACAAACAAAGCTTTGTATTTCAAATATTCTATCGCGACATAAAGTCGCTGCTACAAAAATACACATTGGTTTCGACGGAAGTCACAGCAAACAATATGTACACGTAGCAGCGGGTTTACCCCGCGACCTCCGTTTTAACCGCCAACTCATCCCCTACAAACAAGACTTTGTATTTCAAATACTCCGTCGCGACATAAAGTCGCTGCTACAAAAATACACATTGGTTTCGACATAAAGTCACAGCAAGCAATGCATAATCGTAGCAGCGGGTTTACCCCGCGACCTCCGTTTTGGCAGTCAACTCATTCTCTACAAACAAAGCTTTGTATTTCAAACACGCTGTCGCGACATAAAGTCGCTGCTACGAAAATACACATTGGTTTCGACGGAAGTCGCAGCAAGCAACACATAACCGTAGCAGCGGGTTTACCCCGCGACCTCCATTTTGGCAGTCAACTCATTCTCTACAAACACGGCTTTGTATTTCAAATATTCTATCGCGACATAAAGTCGCTGCTACAAAACACACAAGGGCTCAACATCAAATCACAGCAAACAACACCTAACCGTAGCAGCGGGTTTACCCCGCGAAATAAAAGCCACCCCGCCAAATATCGTGAATTTTTCTCCATCAATTGTACTCCTAGGCAAACGCGCGTAAAATTCGGCCATTGCAGAAAAAATGAAAAGACAACCTATGATTGACCAAAACCTTATCAGCCAAATGGTAAAGCAGGCGCTAGACGAAGACCTTAATTATCAAACACCAAACGAAGGTGATATTACCGCAGCCCTTATCCCAGAGACGCAGCACGCAAATGCCTATGTGATCACAAGGGAAGATTGTGTATTCGTTGGCAAGGCGTTAATCGAAGAAGTTTTTCAGCAGGTCGACCCAAGTGTTAGCGTCAACGTACTTGTGAACGACGGCGACTTTGTTGCCGCCAACACTCGCTTGTTTACCGCAAGCGGCTCAGCCAGAGCGATTCTGACCGCAGAGCGCACGGCGCTTAATTTTGTACAAACGCTATCGGGCACGGCAACCACCACAGCAAAATATGTTGAGGTTTTAAGTGGTACGCAAACTAAACTGCTAGATACACGTAAAACCATCCCTGGATTAAGAGCACTACAAAAATACGCCGTTAAATGTGGCGGTGGTAAAAATCATAGAATTGGCCTCTTCGACGCGTATCTTATTAAAGAAAACCACATTGCCGCCTGTGGCAGTATCGCCAAAGCCGTTGCGACTGCGCGTAATAACCACCCAGACAAGCCGGTAGAAGTTGAAGTAGAAAACCTAGGCGAATTACAACAAGCCTTAGATGCTGGCAGCGATATTATTATGCTGGACAACTTCAGCGTAAGTGAAATTCAACAAGCGGTTGAAATCACGCAAGGTAAAGCTAAGCTAGAAGTCTCTGGTAATATGACCATTGAAATTTTGACGACTTACGCACAAGCTGGTGTTGATTTTATTTCAAGCGGCGCACTGACCAAGCATCTACAAAGCATCGACCTGTCGATGCGCTTTGAATAATGTAAAGCTTTAACAACCTCCTCTCTTTTATACATGCAAAAAGGGCCTTGATTGAGCCCTTTTGTTTTTCTTTCTTACTTAATGTGGCATTCAAGCTATCAATGCGACACTGCCAGTAATAGTTCAATTTTCTGTAGCTAGTCTTATTGAATAACAAAATCGCTACCATAAACGGAGTGTTCTGTACTTTCCCGTAATCCCACGTAATAGAGAAAGTTTTCTATTTCGTTGACAAACCTACTTAAAACCCGTTAAATACGACAAAAGAACTAGAGTGTAACAAGATCTTAATGTTCAGTAACGATTAATTCCGTTCGTTTTTTGAACCGATATTAGGAAAGCTTGAGCTACCGCAAGAGAATCAATAATTTATTATTAAAATTCAATTGCTGAGCTCAGCGTTTACTATTAAAGTAAATGTTAATTGTGATCGCTGAAACTAAATCGGTGCTACACTTCTAGTTGATTAGGGAACGGTCACAAACTTAACGGGTTTAGCTTTTAAGATTTTTGAATGATGAACTTGTTGCATCTTCTTGGTCGCCGTTAAGTCAATTTGAGCACACCAGTTTGTTGATTCGATGGATTGGTAATTATTGCAAAGGTTTTAATAAACGCTTAACTTAAACATTGTACGGTTAAGTCACTTAAAATTTAGGAGACACATCATGACTCAAAAACAACAGGGTGGTTTTACCCTAATCGAACTAATGATTGTTATCGCGATCATCGGTATCCTTGCAGCAGTAGCTCTGCCTGCTTATCAAAACTACACCAAGAAGGCTCGTTTTACAGAAGTAGTGTTGGCGGCTGAATCGGTAAAACAGCTCGTTGATATTTGCTTCCAAACTCGTGGCGCTGGTGTTTTAGCTAATTGTGATACTGCTGCCGAAATCGGCCTGGATGCTGATGGTGCTGCTGCAGGCTCCCATGTATTATCAGTAGTAATTGCTGATGATCCTCCAGCTCAAATTACTGCAACAGGCCAAAATAGTGTTGACGATAGCACCTTTATCTTAACTCCAACTGTTTCAAATGGTTCATTAACATGGGCTCAAACAGGCGACTGTATAGCTGATGGACTTTGCTAACAAAGCAAATAGTAATAAATACCAAGGCTATTCTAATAGCCTTGGTTATTCGTTGCTGGAAGTTATGATCACAATAGCAATTATTGCTCTCTTGGCGAGTATCGCTATCCCACAATATGATAACAAGTTTAAGAAAGCTAGATTCGTGGAAGTTATCCTTGCAGTAGAAGCCATTAAAAAAGGCGTAGAAACTTGCTTTATCACTAGGGGTGGCTATCAACTAGAAAACTGTAATACCCTCATTAAACTTGGCATTTCACCTGAATCGATTAATACTCCGACACATGTTAAGTCTGTTCAATTGAGCTTTGACAAAACGATTAAAATAACAGGGGTAGCAAACCCAAGCGCATCGAATGGAGACAACGATAACTATATTCTTGAAGGCTCTGAAAGCAATAACACTATCATTTGGTCTCTTAATTCATCTAGTACTTGCATCGCAGAAGGCACCTGCTAAGCCATGAAATCAGATAAGAATAATGCTAATAACTTAGACACTTTTATATGGTCCGGTGTCAATAATCGAGGAAAAAAGCTTCAAGGTGAAATGACAGGTCAGAGTGTCGCTTTGGTGAAAGCTCAACTTCGCAAGCAAGGCGTTATTCCGTCAAAAGTAAAGCGAAAACCCAAACCCTTATTTGGTTTTGGTGGCGCAAAGAAAATAACCGCCGCAGATATTGCGACTACCACCAGACAAATTGCCACCATGTTGATGGCTGGTGTTTCTTTGGTACAGACCTTAGAAATGCTCTCAAAAGGAATAAAAAATAAAAGCCTATCAAAGTTAATTGGCCACATTTGCGATGAAGTTAAAGCAGGACAACCTCTTGCTAGATCACTGCGTGCTCATCCAAGATATTTCGATGAACTTTATTGCGATCTTGTCCACTCAGGCGAACAATCGGGAGCACTAGATACTATTTTTGATCGAGTAGCTCTATATAAAGAAAAATCAGAAGCACTAAAGTCCAAAATTAAAAAAGCATTATTTTATCCAGTCGCTGTTATTGCTGTAGCCCTAATTGTTACTGGTATTTTGCTTATTTTCGTTGTACCTCAGTTTCAGGATATATTTAACGGTTTTGGCGCCGAACTCCCAGCTTTTACGCTAATGGTTATCGCGATTTCCGAATTTATGCAGGAATATTGGTGGGTATTTGTACTTGGTATTGGCCTTTTTAGTTACACCTATAAAGAAATGCTTATTCGCAGCCCTGCGGTAAAGCATTTTAATGACCGTATGATGTTACGTATCCCGGTGATTGGCGAGATCCTTAAAAAGGCAGCCGTAGCGCGTTATGCTCGTACGCTTTCGACTACCTTTGCAGCGGGTGTTCCCCTTGGCGATGCGCTCGATTCTGCCGCAGGTGCGTCAGGCAATATTATCTACAAAAACGCAATTAAAGAAATAAAAGCAGAGGTTAACTCGGGTAACCAAATGCACTGGGCAATGCATAACACCAAAGTCTTCCCAGATATGGTGGTGCAAATGGTGTCTATTGGTGAAGAATCAGGCTCTTTAGATGGTATGTTAGCAAAGGTTGCTAACATCTACGAACAAGAAGTCGATGATGCGGTGGATGGCCTATCTAGCCTATTAGAACCACTCATTATGGTGGTACTCGGCGTACTGATCGGTGGCCTTATTATTGCCATGTACTTACCGATATTCCAACTAGGTTCAGTTATTTAATTTTGTTCACAAAATTACACTATTTAGAGGTACAGTGCTGTGCCTCTCAATAGTGCTGTGTGGTAAACTGCAAAAACCTATACCGAGCATGCCTCGGTAATTTAAACAAAAAATATAAGCAAGCGCCCAACTTATGCAAGATATTATCAACTTGATGCAAACCCAGTTATGGTATTGGTTACTCACCGTAGGACTCGTTAGCCTTTGCATCGGCAGCTTCCTCAATGTGGTAATTCTTCGCTTACCTAAAATGATGAAGCAGAGCTGGCAATCAGAATGTCGCGTGTTGCTTGCCGATGAGCTACCTAAACAAACCACTGAAGCACCCGTATTTAATTTAATTAAACCAAATTCTCATTGCCCCAGCTGCAAAACGCCGATTAAAGCGTGGCAAAACATTCCACTGATCAGCTGGCTATTATTAAAAGGCAAATGCAACCACTGCGACGCGTCAATCTCTGTACGCTATCCTTTGATAGAGCTAACAACCGCCCTACTCTCCATATGGGTTGCGTGGCATTTTGGTGCCACTTTAGAAGCCACTCTGTACATTTTGATTACTTGGGTGTTAGTCGCACTTACGGTTATCGATATCGACGAAATGTTGCTGCCAGATCAGTTAACGCTACCAACCTTATGGTTAGTACTGGTTGCCAGTTGTTTTGGTGTTGGCATCGAACCTAATAGTGCCATTATCGGTGCAGCGGTTGGTTATTTGAGTTTATGGAGCGTGTATTGGCTCTTTAAATTACTCACAGGTAAAGAAGGCATGGGCTATGGCGACTTTAAACTGCTAGCCATCTTTGGGGCATTGATGGGCTGGCAAGCAATTCTAACCATAGTGCTACTTTCAAGCCTGGTCGGGGCAATTATTGGTAGCATCCAATTAAGTGTTCAAGGCAGAGATAAAGCCACCCCAATCCCATTTGGCCCTTACTTAGCCATCGCAGGCTGGATCACCTTAATGTACGGCGAGCAGCTGCAGCTGTGGTACGTAAACTTAATAATGTAAAGTAAGACAATGCTAAAAATGAATAATTGGATTTTAGGGGTGACGGGCGGTATTGGTGCGGGTAAAACGGCCATCACTAACCACTTGCAGCAAAAAGGGATAGAGATTGTTGACGCCGATATCGTCGCACGAGAAGTAGTCGCGCTAGGCAGTACAGGGCTACAAGCAATTGCTGATGAGTTTGGCAGTGCCATTTTACAGCCTGACGGCAACTTAGACAGGGCCAAGTTAAGAGCCATTATTTTTGCTGATGCCGACAAAAAACAGTGGCTTAATGAGCTACTTCACCCACTTATCCGTAATGAAATACTCACGCAGTTAAACGCAGCGCAAAGCGATTACGTGGTTTTAGCGGCGCCCCTGCTGTTCGAAAATGGCTTAGAGCGCTACTGCGATGCTACTTTGCTTGTTGATGTCGCGGTTGATACGCAAATCGCGAGAACAATCAGCCGTGATGCGGTAGATGCAGCGCAAGTAAACCGTATTATCGAGTCGCAGTTACCGCGCTCAGATAAACAAGCAAAAGCGGACTACATACTAGACAACGACCGACCGCTACTTGAAAGCCTGCAAGAGACAGATAGATTACACAATGAGTTTATCAATCTAGCAAAAGTGAAAGTAAGACTAAATAATTAGGCTAGACTTGGCTGTAAAACTTAATCTACACTCACAGTGATAACTTGGCATTTTTCCAACTTAATGATAAATATTGAATATGCATTCAATGTGAAGGCAAAGAGGTACTATGGAACATCATTCCCCGCTACTGCGTAAATTTATTACCTTAGGGCGAGTTACTGCTGAGCAAATAAAGTCTCGCCAGTCAGAAGCAAACACCACCGCCGAGTTGATTTGCCTAAGTTCAGGAATGAGCTCCAAAGAGCTAGCTGAAGAATGCCTAGACTTATTCAAAGTGCCCTTTTTTAATCTTGATCACTTTAACGTTAGTGAAATTCCACCGGCGCTAGTCAAAGAAAAACTGATCCGTAAGCACCATATTTTACCGCTGGTACAAAAAGGTAGAAAACTCTATGTAGCGGCCTCCGACCCTACTGATTTTGGCGCATTTGAGAACTTTGAGTTTAGTACTGGATTACAGTGTGAAGTCTTAGTCGCCGACTACAAAAAGCTCGAAGCAAAGATTGAGCAGCTGTTTGATGCAACGGGCGGTCTCTCGATCTCTGAAGAAGAATTTAAAGAATTTGCCGACTTAGAAGTTGATGACGAGCCTAAACAGCAAAACACCAACGAAGATAAAGACGATGCGCCAATCATCGTTTATATCAATAAAATCTTAATGGACGCGATAAAAAAAGGCGCGTCGGATCTGCACTTTGAGCCCTACGAAAAAAAATACCGCGTGCGTTTTCGTATCGATGGCCTGCTGCATGAGATGGCAAGTCCACCAAACACACTAGCGACTCGCCTCGCCGCCCGTATCAAAGTGATGGCACACTTAGACATAGCAGAAAAACGCAAACCGCAAGATGGCCGCATTAAATTAAAGATCTCCGAGCGCAAAAGTATCGATTTTCGTGTGAGTACACTGCCTACCATGTGGGGCGAGAAAATCGTAATGCGTATTCTAGACTCATCCAGCGCCATGCTCGGTATCGATGTGCTAGGTTATGAACCGGAACAGAAAAAGCTCTACCTCGACGCACTAGAGCAGCCTCAGGGCATGATTTTGGTAACCGGCCCAACGGGTTCTGGTAAAACCGTGTCACTTTACACTGGCCTGAATATTCTTAATCAGCCAGAGCGAAATATCAGCACAGCAGAAGACCCTGTCGAAATAAACCTTGAGGGTATTAACCAAGTACAAATCAATA
Source organism: Pseudoalteromonas sp. XMcav11-Q (assembly GCF_040104525.1). NCBI lineage: Bacteria > Pseudomonadati > Pseudomonadota > Gammaproteobacteria > Alteromonadales > Pseudoalteromonadaceae > Pseudoalteromonas > Pseudoalteromonas sp. XMcav11-Q. The sequence continues at coordinate 115,774 of NZ_JBECOX010000011.1, read as the reverse complement.
CCAAAGCGGATATGACTTTCGCCAATGCCTTGAGAGCATTTTTGCGTCAGGATCCGGATGTGGTGATGGTTGGTGAGATCCGTGACCTTGAAACCGCTGAGATCTCGATAAAAGCCGCCCAAACCGGTCACTTAGTATTGAGTACGCTGCACACCAATTCTGCGCCTGAAACGCTCACCCGTCTATTAAACATGGGCGTGCCGGCATACAACGTAGCAAGCTCGGTGAGTTTGATTATTGCTCAGCGTCTCGCAAGACGCCTTTGCCCTAAGTGTAAAACACCTGAAACGCTGCCGGAAGAAGCCTTGTTAGGGCAAGGCTTTACTGCCGAGCAAATTAAAGAGATTACCCTTTTCGCGCCTAAAGGCTGTGAAAACTGTACCGACGGTTACAAAGGCCGTGTGGGTATTTATGAGGTGGTAAAAATCACGCCAGAGCTTTCGCACCTGATCATGGAAGGGGGCAATTCTCTTGAGATTGCCGAAAAAGCAGAGCAGTTAGGTTTTGATAACTTACGTAAATCTGGCCTGAAAAAAGCCGCCGCAGGGGTGACATCGCTTACAGAAATCAACCGCGTAACGAGTTATTAAGACTGATTGATTAAGACAAAAAGATCGCGATGTAAAATCGCTCCTACAAATAAGATAACATCCGTGTGGGAGCCGCTTTACGCGGCGAGCTTGATAAAAAAGTTCGCGATGTAAAATCGCTCCTACAAATAAGGCAACATCTGTGTGGGAGCCGCTTTATGCGGCGAGCTTGATGAAAAATATCGCGATGTGAAATCGCTCCTACAAATAAGATAATACCCGTGTGGGAGCCGCTTTACGCGGCGAGCCTGATGAAAAAGCTCGCGATGTGAAATCGCTCCTACAACTAAGCTAACACCCGTGTGGGAGCCGCTTTACGCGGCGAGATTGATAAAAATATCGCGATGTAAAATCGTTCTCACCAATAAGATAACATTGATGTGGGAGCCGCTTTGTGCGGCGAGATTGATAAAAAAGTTCGCGATGTAAAATCGCACCCACAAATAAGCAAATACCCGTGTGGGAGCCGCTTTATGCGGCGAGGTTGATAAAAAAGTTCGCGATGTGAAACCGCTCCTACAACTAAGCTAACACCCGTGTGGGAGCTGCTTTACGCGGCGAGCTTGATGAAAAATATCGCGATGTAAAATCGCTCCTACAAATAAGCTGACATCGGTGTGGGAACCGCTTTACGTGGCGAGCCTGATGAAAAATATCGCGATGTGAAATCGCTCCTACAAATAAGGTAACATAGGTGTGGGAGCCGCTTTACGCGGCGAGATTGATGAAAAATATCGCGATGTGAAATCGCTCCTACAACTAAGCTAATATCGGTGTGGGAGGCGCTTTACGCGGCGAGCTTTATGAAAAAGATCGCGATGTAAAATCGCTCCTACAAATAAGCTAACCCCCGTGTGGGAGCCGCTTTATGCGGCGATCTTTATGTAAAATATCGCGATGTGAAATCGCTCCTACAAATCAGCTATACAAATTTTGCGGTACTTTAAGCACATTAATATGTACCGTGACTTCCTCACGGTCATGATATAGGTGCTTTGCTTGGATCTCATAATCCACATTGTACTTTTGCAGCTCTTCATGGATAAGCGTAAGACATTCATACACGCTATCGAACCGTTTTTTCATCGGTAGCTTTAAGTTAAAGATCAGCTCTCGAGCAAACGCATTCACCACCCAGTCCACCATCAAATCAGCAACACGCGTTGGCTTTTCGACCATATCACACACCAGCCAATCAATATTGCGTTTTTCTGGGCGATATTTGAATCCATCTTCACGATAGTGCTTCACTTGCCCCGTTTCCATCAGGTCATCATTCATCGGGCCATTATCGATTGAGGCGACGAACATGCCTCGACGTACGAGTTGGTATGTCCAACCGCCAGGACAAGCACCTAAATCAACGGCTCGCATCCCCGCGCGCACACGTGTCTCTTGCTGATCTTTAGGTACAAAGACGTGAAATGCCTCGTCTAATTTTAGCGTCGAGCGACTTGGTGCGTCGGACGGCATTCTCAGACGCGGGATCCCCATAAAGAATGGCGAATTGTTATCACTAAACGAATAACCAACATAAGCGGTGTTATTGGCAAGGAACAATACATGTAATACAGGCTTGGCAGGTTTTAGCTCACGAGTCAGCTTGTTTTGCTTCTCGAGCGCCTTAGACAAAGGGGTTGAAAACTTTTTGCAGAATTTAGAAAGCTCTTTTCCTTCGTTAGTATCTGGCGTTTCAACGCGCAGCTCACCACACAAAGGAAAACCTTCCACAGCCGCTTTTATCACGCTCACTCTGTCTTCAATCGGCATATGGGTATGTAAAGTGCCAACAAACCACTGCCTTGCAAACACCAGTTTCTTAAAGTCGATTTTCTTCGCTAAGGTCTCAGCATCATTTGGCGAAAAGCACTCAAATGTTACAAAAGCAGTATTCGGCTTAGCTTTTACGTAGCCAGCAATTCCATGCTTTGCAGCATAATGATTAATTTCGGCTGCGGCGTCACTTTCAAAACCACCGCGACAATAGATAACGATACTCGACATTAGATTCTCTAGATTAAAAGGAAGATTTAGCAGCTTGAACTATCAATAAAATCCAAGCAATTAAAAAACAGGTACCACCGATTGGGGTGATTGGCCCTAGCCATTTTATGCCCGTTAAGGCTAGTAAGTACAGACTACCACTAAATAGCAATACACCCGTAATAAAAAAGCCACCAGCAACTTGCACCTTGAGGCCCCATTTGATTAAAAACGCGGTGGCAATAATGGCAAGACCATGAGTCATTTGGTATTGCGCCGCCGTATTAAAAATACCAATGGCATAGTCGCTCAAACGTCCTTTGAGACCGTGAGCGGCAAACGCGCCTAGAGCCACAGACAATAAACAAAACACGCTGCCAATAATCAAGTAGAGCTTAGCCATGACAGCGCTCCTTAATAAAATTCGCCGCAATCACGGCAGCATTCGCGCGGCTCTCTGACTCGCTTACACCACTCACCTTACGTGGCTTGAGTGAATGGTCGCCATCTTTGAGCCATTTCACCATGACTTGCTCTGGAAAGCACATGGCATCAACCTCTGTGCGGTTGCCAAAGGTATCACGTTCGCCTTGTAAAATGAGCAGCGGGCATTTCAGCTCAGGAAAATGGTCCACTCTGAGCTTTTCCGGCTTACCAGGCGGGTGGAATGGGTAGCCAAACGCAAGTACTCCTTCCACCTTTACAGTGGTTTCACAGGCCAGCATAGATGCCATACGCCCGCCCATTGACTTACCACCAATAAAGAGCGGTAGACTTGGTTCTACTGCGGCCAGTACTTGTTGAAAATACGCGAGTAGCTTAGGGGCACGCTCTGGTGGGCGTTTTTTCCCTTCTTGTTTGGCTTGCTGCATATATTCAAAATCAAAGAGCCCAACTTGAACGCCCTTAGAAGCAAGCAATTTAGCCATTTCTTGCATAAAATCGCTATCGCTTCCTGCGCCTGCACCATGGGCAAAAATAAACTGTGCAACTGGGTTTTCAGCATAGTGCCATTCAATATTTACTGCGCTCATAAACTATTTAACTCTTGTTCGTGTTCTACCATACCGAGCATCCATTCTTTGAATGAAACTATTTTACCCAGCTCTGACTGCGACTCTCTAAATACCAAATAATAGGCATTTTTACTTTCGAGGTGGTGACTAAACGGAATAACCAGTCGCCCTGCATCTATATCCGGTCTTGCCAGTACGCTATTTCCCAGCGCCACACCTTGGCCGTGAATTGCTGCCTGTAACACCATAGAAGAGTGACTGAAGATAGGCCCGGTATTGACCGCCACATTTCTGACCCCAGCGGTTTTCATCCATGCCTTCCAAGCGCGACGCGTGGTGTCATGGAGTAAAGTATGTTGCGCTAGGTCGCTTGGCTGATTTAACGGTTTTGGGCCGGTTAATAAAAATGGACTACATAACGGCACTAAATACTCAGTATGTAGCTTATGGGTTTGCACCCCATTCCAATTACCACGGCCATAGTAAATCGCGACATCAACGTCATCCGTTAACGAGTTGTCGTCGTGATCTTGGGCTTTGATCCGTACGTCGATTTCAGGGTGCAACTCATTAAAGTTACTCAGCCTTGGTACCAACCATTGAATTGCAAAGCTTGGCGTCAAACTCACCGTTAGCGACCCTTTTGCGCCTCGTGCTAGGAGCTTTTCAGTCGCATCGATTAATTGTGAAAAAATATCTTTAATATCGAGGTAATAGCCCTGCCCTTCCTCAGTTAACAGTAAGGAGCGATTTTTTCGCAAAAACAGTTTTAAACCTAGATGTTCTTCTAAGATTTTAATTTGATGACTAACCGCAGCTTGAGTGACGTACAACTCCTCTGCTGCTTTGGTAAAGCTCAGGTGTCGTGCCGCCGCCTCAAAGGCTTTTAATGCATTTAATGGTGGAACTCGTCGTGACATTCATTCATGCCTATAAAAAACCCGCTAACCGCGGGCAAGTAAAATCCCCAAACAACATCTAATAATGAGGTCGCTTGGGTATAGATTATAAATCAGCTGCGCTGGTGTCCAGTGGCGCAAAACTCTTAACTAGTTCATCTACCGCTTTCATCTGCTGTAGGTAGCCTTCAAGTTTAGCCAATGGCAATGCACAAGGACCATCACACTTAGCTTCATTTGGATTCGGATGCGCTTCAATAAAGAGTCCAGCTAACCCAAGTGCCATACCGCTCCGAGCAAGCTCAGCAGCCTGAGCACGGCGGCCATCGGCAGAGTCGCTACGACCACCTGGACGCTGTAGCGCATGTGTCGCATCAAAAATAACAGGAGCCATATGCTTCATGTCATCCATGCCCAGCATGTCCACGATCAGGTTGTTATAACCAAAGCTGCTGCCGCGTTCACAGAGGATAACTTTGTCATTACCCGCTTCATTGATTTTCTTAATGATATGACGCATTTCATGTGGCGCTAAAAACTGTGGTTTTTTCACGTTGATCACCGCGCCAGTTTCTGCCATAGCGACAACTAAGTCAGTTTGACGGGCAAGAAACGCAGGTAACTGGATCACATCAGCAACTTCCGCAACGGGTTTTGCTTGGAATGGCTCATGCACATCGGTGATAACCGGTACATTAAAGGTCTTTTTGATTTCTTCAAAAATCTTTAAGCCTTCTTCCACGCCAGGGCCACGGTAAGAATTAATTGACGAGCGATTAGCCTTATCAAATGACGCTTTAAATACGTATGGGATCCCAAGTTTACTTGTGACCTCAACGTAATGCTCTGCGATTTGCATTGCTAAGTCACGAGACTCAAGCACATTCATTCCACCGAACAGTACAAACGGCTTATCGTTTGCGACTTCTCGTCCCGCAACGTTAATAATATCTGTATTCATTTTTTATCCTTTAGCTGCCTATTACACGAAGCAATTGTCCGCATAACCAAGCCATATAAGTACCAAGGGCATAACCAAGCACCGCCAGTAACACACCGACCGGAGCAAGCGCAGGGTGGAATGCCGAGGCCACCACCGGCGCAGATGCCGCACCACCAATGTTTGCTTTACTGCCAACGGCAACATAAAACACAGGTGCTTTAATTAATTTAGCAACAATAAATAACAAACCAACATGTACGGCCATCCAAATAACACCAATAACGACGTATTTAGGCGCCTCAACAATTTTGGTGATATCCATGTGTAGACCAATGGTTGCTACTAAAATATATAAAAAGCTTGAGCCAATTTTTGACGCGCCAACCGCTTCATATTGACGTGCTTTGGTAAACGAGAGTGCCAGACCTATGGTCGTAACGAGAACAATGATCCAAAATAGTTTGCTATGAAGAGAAAACTTCTTCAGCTCTGGGTAATTACTACTAAAAAATGGCACCAGTAAGTCTGCAGCAAAATGCGCAAACCCCGTTGCACCAAAAGCAAAACCAACTAGGATCATCAAATCTTTAAGTTCGGGCTTTCTTGCGTGCTCAGCTTCAAATGCTTGTACTTTGTCAATTAGGCGGTTGATTGAAGAAGTATCCGCCCCTGTTCGCGCATCAATTTCTTTATTGCGCGCCGCCATATAGAGCAAGCACGCCATCCACAAGTTTGCGACAACAATATCAACCGTTACCATGATGGTGAAGATTTCTCCGCCCGCGCCGTAAATCTCTTTCATCGCCACCATATTGGCACCGCCACCAATCCAGCTTCCTGCCAGCGCGGCCATACCACGCCATACGGCTTCTGGGCCAGTTACACCTAGTAGCTCAGGCATAAAGGTAGCAGTAAGTAAAAGCGCAATTGGGCCACCAATCACCACACCCACCGTTCCCGTTAGGAACATGATAATCGCCTTTTTACCCAAAGCCGCTATCGATTTTAGGTCAATACTCAGTGTCAATAGCACCAAACAAGCGGGTAACAGATAATACTTTGCTACCGTGTAAACATCGTTATTGTTGCCATCAACGATACCAAAGGTATTTAACAGAGATGGTAAGAAATAACACATCAACAGCGCTGGCACGTACTTGTAAAACTTTGCCCAAACTCCGCTTTTTTGACTCGATGTGTAAAAAACAAACCCCAGAATAACGGCCAACAGGCCCATAATTACCGCGTTATTGGTAACGAGCGCAGCGCTTTGCTCCATAAATCCTCGCTGTTATTATTTTTTATATACTATTTTTAATGCAAAATATTATTATGATCGGCCAACTCTTTGATCTGATGCTGGATCACTTCAATGGTTGGGTCGTCCGGACATTCATCAACAAAAAATTGTAAGTCGTCTTTTGCCATCTTCGGACAATTTAATTGGTTGAGTAGATAGCCTCTATCACGACGTTCATAAGGATCATCGCCTAAGATATCCATCAATTGCTCGACGCAACTTAGCGCGTGACCAAACTTTTCTGCCGCAATAAACGCCCACTTTTGCTGAGACAAATAAAGCTTTAACGACTCTTCGTTAAAAATAAGCTCCATCGGCTCTTGGTCTTTTTCTTGCTCTTTGTCTTGGTTGTTTTCGTTTTCTGGAATTATGTACCAGCTCTGATGGCCTGAGCTTGGCTCAATGACGTAACCTTCTTCTTCGCTAAAAGCGACGTGTACGACAATCTCTCCTTGGCTTAGGGCAAGACTGGCCTCTAATTTCGCTCGTTCAAGCAGATGCACTAAAACAAGACCCAGTGCGGTATTGGTACCACTGCGCATAGAAAGTGCGTAACAAACGCTATTGAGCTTATATTCAGGCACCTTTTGACTGCTACCACTGAATAGCCACAAGGTATAAAAAGCGTCTAAGATTTCATCCAAACATTTATGATTGTTTGTATGCTTATGGCGAATTTCATCCACGGCAAATTCAAGCTCTGCTAACTGACACAAAGTTTCATTGGTGTCAGCTTGTGCATCCCAACTTTGCTCAGCCTTGATACAGCGGATCAACGGCGGATAGGAAAATGCATCTGAATTGTCATCGAGAGATAAGTCATTCTCATCTAACCAGATATCATTCTTCATAGAATTCGGTTTCTCTTGAATTGCTTTCATTTAGAACGACTAGTTTACCACTTTTTGTCATATTCCCAAGGGGGGAAATTTAGTAATACCAATCTATCGTTCGCTGAAATAGTAAAAATGTTTACTTATTATGGAGATATTGAAGCGCTCGGTGATAAACCAAGCGCCAATTGAAATGGTTAAGCAAAGAAGCCTTGTTTGCTCACGGCAAGGTGCGCGATGGCCATTAGTACCAATGTTGCAGCGCCTAGCGCCAAATATTTGGTCTTTTTAACACTTGCTTTTGCAATTACAAAGCCCAATGCGATATAACCAAACACCAATACGATTTTTTGTAGTAGCCAAGGTTGTTGTGCAGGATTGAGCCCCGCCGTTACCGCCAAAATGACCGCTGTAACTAACAACAAAGTGTCTACGCTGTGGCTGGTAATAAACACGCCTTTGTTTGTTGCTAATTTACCTGAACCCAAACGCGAAAACGCGCGAGTGTAAAAAAGCACTATGCTCAATACCACAAATAGTAAGTGCGTATGTTTTAACGCCATGTAATCCATATTATTCTCTAATCAGGGAAACGTTGTAGGATCAATTCTAACTCATTAATACAACGGTTGAATACATCCACGAGTTTGGGGTCAAAGTGTTTTCCCTTTTGCGCAGTAATCTCTTTTTGTGCATCTTCTTGGCTCCATGCCTCTTTGTAGCAACGTTTATGGCGTAACGCATCATACACATCAGCTAGTGCTACGATGCGACCATAAAGGTGTATTTCATCGCCTTTTTTACCTTTCGGATAACCGCTGCCATCCCATTTTTCATGGTGGTCACGAGCGATTAGTGCGCCCGCACTGACAATCTCACGGCGAGAGTCTTTTAACAAGTCAAAGCCTTTGTCTGTATGGGTTTGCATGACTTTCCACTCTTCGTCATCCAGCTTGCTAGGCTTATTTAAAATCGCGTCAGGAATACCAACTTTACCCACGTCGTGCAGTGGTGACGCCATTTTCACCAGCTCAGCTTCTTTATCAGAAAGACCCATTTCTTTGGCAAGCGTATGACAAAGATATGCAACGCGCTTAACATGATTGCCGGTATTGGTGGAATGAAGCTCAAGCGCTTCACTTAAACGGATCACCAGTTCTTGCTGGGTATCTTCAATCTCGGCTTGTAGCTGTACATTTTCGTACGCCAATTGCATATTCTGGGCAAAAATATCGATTAAATGACGCTGAGTTTCGGTTAAGAATTCAGGAATACCAGACACAAATAGCATTGAGGCGTGGTTATAGTCACTGGAGCAATAGGCAAATAGATAATTGTCTTTATATACAATATCTTTATCTTGTAGTGCTTTTAAGCAGGCATCCATTTGATCGCTGCTAAGCACTTCAGAAATCGGCTTACCTTCACTACTTTCAAACTCTCCACGCCCTGCAAATACAACCAGCTGATCGTTCGTTTGGCCAGCTTCTTTACCCGCTGCAAGTGACGTTGCATACATAGCTTGGTCGACCGTACCTATCAGCGACGTAAGTTGCTGTAACACCCCCTCAATAAAACTCTCAATTGAATGAGTAGCAAAAATATCACGGGAGGCTTTAATGATTTTCTCAAGCCCTTGTCTTGATTGATCGATGGCGAGAATGTCACGATATGAACGTAAACTCGACATGACGACAGTAAAGAGCTTTTGCGCGGTGAGTTCTGTTTTTGACTTATAGTCGTTGATATCGTAGTTCACGATAACTTGGCGCTCAGGCGCTTGGCCCGGCTGACCAGTTCTTAAAATGATACGGATATGATTGTTTTTGGCGGTTTCACGAATGTATTTTGCGACCTGCAAGCCAGCATCGTCGGTTTCCATGACAACATCCAGCAATACCACCGCAGCATCGGGATTGGCATCGACGATTTTCTTTGCTTCTTCACCCGAATAAGCGCTAATAAATTCCAGACGCTTTTTTTGAAACTCAAAGTCACTCAGTGCTAATTTTGTCACTGCATGCACTTCGGGCTCATCATCGACAATAATAACCTTCCAAGTGCCTACTTTTTCAGGTTCAACTACGTCAGCGGGTTCGTCTGAAAACAAAAAATCATCCATATTGCGGATCCTATTGAAGCGCCTAACTTTCGTGTGAGTTCGTGACTTTACGGCAACATTGCCAACGTCACTCTATCACACCCTGCCATATCTTTTATTGTAAGTATATTAATATACGCCATTTCTGCAAAAAACTGTTGGATCTTATCTGCTTGCTCAAAGCCATGTTCAAGTAGCAAATATCCCCCCGAGTTCAGATATAGCTTAGCCGTCCTGATGATATGAAAAATATCCGCATAGCCATGGTCATCCGCGACCAGCGCACTGAGCGGTTCAAATCTCACATCCCCTTGTGATAAGTGGTGATCGGCTTCATCAATATAAGGTGGATTACTTACAATCAAATCAAACTGTTGCTCTGCAACTGCACTAAACCAATCACTTTGCAAAATCGACACGTTTCTAAAGCCCAACTGAGATTGATTAGACTTTGCAAGCGCCACGGCGTCTGCTGAAGCATCTACTGCGGTGATTTGCCAAGCCGGATATTCACTCGCCAACGCCAGTGCAATCGCGCCAGTACCTGTGCCTAAGTCTAGCACCTGAGCGTCATTTGGCATGCTGAGAGTTAAAACATGCTCAACCAGAGTCTCAGTATCAGGCCTTGGAATAAGCGTGCTGTTGTTCACTTTTAAAGGCAAGCTCCAGAATTCTCTTTGACCTGTGATGTGTGCCACGGGCTCTCCCGTAACACGGCGTGCGATACATTCTTCGAATCGCTGCTGCTCTAGTGTAGAAAGCTCAGCTTCGGGCCAAGTAAAGAGATAAGTGCGGTTTTTATCGATAACATGGAGTAGCAACACTTCGCTATCGAGCTTTGCTGACTCGGAGTGTGGTAACAGTTCAGAGGTTGCCCAAGCAACGGCTTGGGCAATGTTAAGTGTTGGCATTAATCGCTTTCGCTCATAGCTGCCAGTAGATCAGCCTGATATTCAATAACCAGCGGATCGATAACAGCACCCAGCTCACCGGAGATCACTTCATTTAGGCGATATAGCGTCAAGTTGATACGGTGATCGGTAATACGGCCCTGCGGGAAGTTGTAAGTACGAATACGCTCAGAGCGGTCACCGCTACCTACTAGATTACGACGTTCAGAAGCTTCTGCCGCTGCACGTTTTTCATCTTCTGCTTGCTGTAAGCGCGCACTTAGTACAGACAGCGCTTTCGCTCTGTTTTTATGTTGTGAACGTTCGTCCTGACATTCAACCACAACGCCTGTCGGCAAGTGAGTGATACGAATAGCAGAATCGGTTTTGTTTACGTGCTGACCACCTGCGCCCGAAGCACGGAAAGTATCCACTTTTAGGTCAGATGGATTAATTTCAATTGCTTCTGCCTCTGGGATCTCTGCCATCACGGCAACCGTACATGCAGAGGTGTGAACACGGCCTTGAGATTCAGTTTCAGGCACACGCTGTACACGGTGAGCGCCAGATTCAAACTTAAGCTTGCCATAGACACCGTCGCCACTAATGTTAGCGATAACTTCTTTATAGCCACCGTGCTCGCCTTCGTTAGCGCTCACGATTTCAACGCGCCACTTTTGCGTTTCTGCATAGCGGCTATACATACGGAATAAATCACCAGCGAAAATCGCGGCTTCATCACCACCGGTTCCCGCACGCACTTCCAAGAATACGTTGTTATTGTCTTTTGGATCTTTGGGTAACATCAATACTTGAAGGTCATCTTCAAGCGCAGCAATGGCAGCTTTTGCTTCTTTATACTCTTCCTGTGCCATTTCACGCATGTCTGGATCTGAGTCTTTTAGCATTTCTTCAGCAGTTGCGACGTCTTCCTGAGCCTGTTGGTAGGCTGTAAACGCTTTAACTACGTCTTCCAATTCTGAAAACTCTTTTGACAAGGCGCGAAAGCGGTTCTGATCGCTAATCACCTCAGGCGAGCTTAGCATCGCTTGAACTTCTTCATAGCGCTCTACTAAGGTTTCTAACTTACGATATACAGACTCTTTCATTTACACGTTATTCCTGCTCAATACCTAATGTTTGCTTGAGTTGCGCTAACTTATCTATATCGCCTTCTTTCGCAGCCTCTTGAATGGCGCGTGTTGGTGCGTGTGTTAGTCGATTACTCAGCTTATTTGCTAATTCAATAATAATTTTATCTGCTTCTTTGCCCGATTGTAGCTGATTTATTGCTTTGTCCACGAGCTCATTTTTAATTTCTTGTGCGCTTTGGCGATACTGCCTAATCACATCCACTGAATGCAGCGAACGTTGCCACTCGGAAAACTCTTGCGTGCGTACATCGATGATCTGCTGCGCTTCAATGGCCGCTTGTTCTCGACTGGCTAAGTTTTCATTGACTATCGCCTGCAGGTCATCAACTGAATAAAGATATGCAGCATCCAACTCTGACACTTGGCTTTCGATATCGCGAGGCACCGCGATATCAATAAATAACATTGGTTTATGGCGACGTTTTTTAAGCGCTTGCTCGACCACTCCTTTACCGATAATTGGTAAGGTGCTCGCAGTTGAACTAATAACAATGTCTGCACTTGGTAGCGCATCTGGTAACTGTGCCAGTGAAATAACACTACCGCCAACTTCTTTTGCTAGGTTTTGTGCGCGCTCAATTGTGCGGTTCGCGACTGTGATTGACTTTGGATTATGCTGCGATAAGTGTTTAGCAACTAACTCAATTGTTTCACCGGCACCAATTAACAAGACCTGAGTTTTATCCAATTGACCATAAATATGCTTTGCTAAATTAACAGCGGCATACGCCACTGAGACAGCACTTGCACCAATATCGGTTTCGGTGCGCACTTGCTTCGCCACCGAAAAAGTCTTTTGGAATAAGCGCTCAAATGTTGGCTGAATTGCATGGTGCTGTTTGGCCGTACTAAAAGCTTGTTTAATTTGGCCAAGAATTTGTGGCTCACCTAACACCAATGAATCAAGACCGCAGGCAACTCGCATTAAATGGTTCACCGCATCCTGATTCATATGCACATAGACATTTTCTGTTAAGTCTCGTTGCTCTATGTTATGAAAATCTGACAACCAACCGAGTAGTGCTTGGGGATCAGCAGACTCAAGGCTACAATAGATCTCGGTTCGATTGCAGGTCGACACAATCACAGATTCTTTAAACTGCGAAGAATGTTGGAGTTGGTGCAATGCTTCTGTAAGCTGTTCTGGAGAAAACGCCACTTTTTCACGTAATTCTACAGACGCGGTTTTGTGATTGATACCAAGTGCGATGATGGTCATAGATGCCAGTATTGCTCGAGCCCTGCTTTAAAGCCGGCAATTTTACCAAAAATCAATCGAATATGGAAAGTAAGGAAAGGCCTTTGAGACAACTTCATTTGATTTTACTCATATTTTTATTAATTTTAACCGGTTGTGCGCAACAATTACCTCAGCAAAACGTAGCACAAGACTGGCAATCTAGGCTAAAACAACAAAAAAATTGGCAAGCGAGAGGTAAACTTGCATTTATTGCCCCAGACAATCGTCAATCAGCTAACTTTAATTGGTATTTAAAAGAAGAGAAACAAAATCTGATTTTAACCAGTTTTGTGGGCACCCGCATATTCGAGCTAGAAGAATTAGACACACATTCGGAGCTGACCTTTGAAGACAATGTCCATAAAGGCATGGACAGTAGCGATTTGGTTAAGCGTTTAAGTGGTCTCTCTCTTCCGGTCAATCAAGCCCCTCAATGGCTAACGGGCTTAGTTGAAGCACCAGCCAGTGAACTTGATGATCTTGGCAGAATAAGCAATGCACAGTGGCAAAGCCCATCTGGCCGAGTGTGGCAAATCACCTATCAACAATATAAAATGCAAGACGGAATGTGGCTGCCTAGCCGCATGAAACTCTCGTCGACCAATATTGAGGTCAAAGTATTAATCACTTCATGGCAGTTTAAATGAAGACATTGACGCTAAGCGCTCCGGCAAAATTAAATCTTTTTTTGCATATCAATGGCCGTCGAGAAGACGGCTACCATGAACTAGAAACTTTATTTACTTTCTTAGATTTTGGTGATGAATTAGCATTTACGCTAACCAGTAACCAGCAGGAAATCGTCATTTGTGGTGACACCGCAAGTATTCCACTTGAAGATAACCTCATTTATAAAGCCGCCAAAATTCTTGAGCCCTATAAAAAAATAACTGCTGGTGTCGATATTCAGTTAAATAAACGGCTTCCCATGGGTGGAGGTGTTGGTGGTGGCTCCTCCGATGCCGCGACAACTTTATTGGCACTCAATACGCTGTGGCAATGTCAGCTTACTATTCCAGAACTTGCAAAACTCGGCCTCCAACTAGGTGCCGATGTGCCTGTTTTTGTTGAAGGTAAAACAGCTGTAGCCCACGGCGTTGGCGAGCAACTTGAGCCAATTGACATCGCGCAAAAATGGTATTTGGTGGTTGCCCCACCCGTTCATGTCAGCACCGCGTTAGTCTTTACTCACCCAGATTTACCACGCAATACGCCTAAGCTAAAAAGCGGTTGGAAACTCTCGGATACGGGCAACGACTGTCAAACTCTTGTCAAAAAGCTTTACCCCGAGGTTGAAAAGACCCTCGCGTGGTTGCTAAAATATGCACCAACCAAAATGACTGGTACTGGAGCTTGTTGTTTCGCGGAGTTTGAAAATCGTGAGGCAGCGCTGCGTGTGCTCGAAACTCTACCTTCATCTTGGCAGGGCTTTATTGCCCAAAATACAAGTGAGTCAATTTGTCATCGACAATTGCGCGCTTGGCAAAACTAGAAGTAAATTGTTTAAGTTAGCTTGTTTTGACTTTTTTATTTCATGGTCATTGCATGTTAGTCCAAAAAATTCAGTGCCTGAGGAACCCTACCGTGCCCGACATGAAGCTCTTCGCTGGTAACGCAACACCTGAGCTAGCTCAAAAAGTTGCAAAACGTTTGTTTATTGAGTTAGGTGATGCCGTTGTTGGCCGTTTTAGCGACGGTGAAATTAGCGTTCAAATCAACGAAAACGTTCGTGGTTCAGATGTATTCATCATCCAATCAACATGTGCTCCTACAAATGATAATTTAATGGAGTTAATCGTCATGGTTGATGCGCTACGTCGTGCATCTGCTGGTCGTATCACAGCCGTTATTCCTTATTTCGGTTACGCACGTCAAGACCGCCGTGTGCGCTCTGCTCGTGTTCCAATTACTGCTAAAGTTGTTGCAGACTTCCTTTCAAGCGTAGGTGTTGACCGTGTTCTTACCGTTGACCTACACGCAGAACAAATCCAAGGCTTCTTCGACGTACCTGTTGACAATGTATTCGGTAGCCCAGTGCTAATCGAAGACATGAAAGAGCGTAAGTTCGAAGATGTAGTAGTAGTTTCACCTGATATCGGTGGTGTGGTTCGTGCTCGTGCGATTGCAAAACTGTTAGATGATAAAGACCTAGCGATCATTGATAAGCGTCGTCCACAGGCTAACGTTTCTCAAGTTATGCACATCATTGGTGATGTTGCTGGTCGTGACTGTATCATTGTCGATGACATGATAGATACAGGCGGTACTTTATGTAAAGCAGCAGCAGCACTTAAAGAGCATGGTGCAAAACGCGTATTCGCTTACGCAACCCACCCAGTACTTTCGGGCAATGCTGCGGAAAATCTACGCAACTCAGTTATCGATGAAGTTATCGTGACTGATTCAATTCCACTTTCTGATGAATTGAAAGCGCTTGATAACATCAAAGTACTAACACTTGCAGATATGATGGCCGAAACTATCCGCCGTATCAGCAACGAAGAGTCAATCTCTGCGATGTTTCAACACTAATCGGCACCAAAACTGATTAGCCAAAAAGCACCTCTGGTGCTTTTTTTGTTTTATAGGTTTCATTGCAGGTGCGTTAGTGGTATATTAGCGCGCCTTTTTTAGGCAGGGAGCTTGGTCGCGAGCTCTCTGACACATTAACTTAAATTATTTTGGAGACATCCATGTCTGTATACAAATTAGACGCTGAAGTACGTTCTGACCTAGGTACTGGTGCGAGCCGCCGCCTACGTCGCGCTGACAAAGTTCCTGCAATCCTATACGGTGCTGGTAAAGATGCAGTTTCACTAACTCTTGATCACAACAAAGTATTGAAAGCGCAAGAAGACGAAGGTTTCTACACTCACATCCTAACGCTAAACATTGGCGGTGAGTCTGTTGAAGCAATTCTTAAAGATATGCAACGTCACCCGTACAAGCCTAAGATCACTCACTTAGACTTCCAACGCGTTGATGCTTCTCAAAAGCTTCACACTAAAGTTCCTGTTCACTTCATCAACGAAGAGAAAGCAACTAAAGGTGGCAACACTATCGTTCACCAACTAACTGAAATTGAAATCACTTGTCTTCCAGCAAGACTTCCTGAGTTCATCGAAGTTGACGTAGCGACTCTAGCTGTTGGCGAAACTCTACACCTATCTGATATCAAGCTTCCAGCTGGCGTTGTTTCAGTTGAACTTGCTAAAGGTGCAGATCACGACCAAGCGGTTGTTTCAGTAAACGCTCCTAAAGCAGCTCCTGCTGAAGAGTCTGCTGAAGACGCAGCTGAGTAATTGTTCAGGTGTTAACACCTTGAATAATATTCAAATGCTTGTGGGCCTGGCAAATCCAGGCCCCGAATACGCAAACACCCGTCATAACGCTGGCGCTTGGTTTATCGAAGAACTAGCCAGAAGATACAACTGCCTCCTAAAACCAGACGCTAAACATCACGGCCTCACCGGCAAAGTGCTCATCAATAATCAAGAGTTTAAATTGCTGATCCCTACGACTTATATGAACTTAAGTGGTAAAGCGGTCGCGAGTCTTGCCAATTTTTATAAGATCCCCGTCGAGAGTATTCTTGTTGCTCACGATGAAATGGATTTAGAACCCGGTATCGCCAAACTCAAAAAAGGTGGTGGTCACGGCGGTCACAATGGCTTAAAAGACATAATCGCTAAAATGGCAAATAACAAAGAATTTATGCGATTGCGCGTTGGTATTGGTCACCCAGGACATAGAGACAAAGTCACGGGGTGGGTTTTAGGCAAAGCACCACAAGCTGATCAAGAGAAAATTGATGCCGCTGTGGATGAAGCAGTCCGATGTATGGAAATACTCGCAAAAGACGGTGTGTTAAAAGCGCAAAATCGACTACATTCATTTAAACCGTAACAGTTCACTGCTGCGATTGATTGAGTAATACCTAAGCTTCTCGTTCGCCATGATGCGTGCTTGAGATAATACGGTAGAAATTTAGGAATAAACACTATGGGTTTTAAATGTGGCATTGTTGGTTTACCTAACGTAGGTAAATCTACTTTATTTAATGCGTTGACTAAAGCGGGCATTGAGGCCGCAAACTTTCCTTTCTGTACTATCGAACCGAATACCGGTGTAGTACCAGTACCAGATGCTCGTCTTGACCAGCTAGCTGAAATTGTAAATCCTCAGCGTACTATCCCAACTTCAATGGAGTTTGTGGATATTGCCGGTTTGGTAAAAGGCGCTTCAAAAGGCGAAGGTTTAGGTAACCAATTTTTGGCAAACATCCGTGAAACGGATGCTATCGGTCACGTAGTTCGCTGTTTTGAAAATGAAAATATCGTTCACGTTGCTGGTCAAATCGATCCTGCTGAAGACATTGATGTTATCAACACTGAGCTGGTACTTGCAGACATGGATACTGCTGATCGCGCGGTTTTACGTAACGCGAAGAAAGCGAAAGGCGGCGATAAAGACGCGAAATTTGAACTTGTTGTACTTGAAAAAGTAAAAGCGCACTTGGACGAAGGCTTAACGCTTCGCTCACTTGAGCTAAATAAAGAAGAAGCGGCAGCAATAAGCTACCTAAACTTTTTAACGATCAAGCCAACTATGTACATCGCCAATGTTAACGAAGATGGCTTTGAAAACAACCCATTCCTAGACAAAGTACGTGAAATTGCAGCAGCAGAAGACGCGGTTGTGATCCCTGTATGTGCAGCAATTGAGGCTGAACTTTCTGAACTTGAAGAAGAAGATAAGAAAGAGTTTATGGATGACTTAGGCTTAGAAGAGCCGGGCCTGAACCGTGTGATCCGTGGTGGTTATGAGTTGTTGAAACTGCAAACTTACTTTACAGCTGGCGTAAAAGAAGTACGTGCATGGACTATCCCTGTTGGCGCGACAGCACCTCAAGCTGCAGGTAAAATCCACACAGACTTTGAGCGTGGTTTTATTCGTGCACAGACTATCGGCTTTGATGATTATATCGAGTTCCGTGGTGAATCTGGTGCGAAAGACGCAGGTAAAATGCGTCAAGAAGGTAAAGAATACATCGTAAAAGATGGCGATGTGATGAACTTCTTATTTAATGTGTAACTATAGTTACTACACGCTATTTCAATAAAAGGAGCTTCGGCTCCTTTTTAGTTTTATCAACTTTGCTTTTTAATCAAATAAGTACCTTGCTCTTCAGAGTAAGTTATAGACTTCAAAGGAATAAAAATTCACAGGTTTTGTTAAAAATTTGCAATTGCCCCGCATGATTTGATATAAAAACAAGCCGTTTCGCTTAATTTATCTGCAAACAAACTGTGTTAGCAGATTTTTTGCAAAAAAGGTGTTGACGGCTTGGGGGCATATACGCATAATACGCCCCGCATCAGCGATGATGAGAAGTTAAAGAGATGGCTATGTAGCTCAGCTGGTTAGAGCACATCACTCATAATGATGGGGTCCCCTGTTCAAATCAGGGCATAGCCACCATGCTTTAACTACTACCAAAACTCATCGATTTGTTGTCGCAAAAAATATGCGTAAGTAATGGAATTGGCAGTTGTCTTAATATAGACGCTGGATTTAGGTTCCAATAACTAATGCTAAAAGATGTGCGGAAGTGGCGGAATTGGCAGTTGTCTTAATATAGACGCTGGATTTAGGTTCCAATAACTAATGCCAAAAGATGTGCGGAAGTGGCGGAATTGGCAGTTGTCTTAATATAGACGCTGGATTTAGGTTCCAATAACTAATGCTAAAAGATGTGCGGAAGTGGCGGAATTGGTAGACGCGCTGGATTTAGGTTCCAGTATCTTCGGATGTGAGAGTTCAAGTCTCTCTTTCCGCACCATGTTCTCGATTGGAACTAAAACAATCAAATTTTCGTTGGAGTATCGCCTCGACACGAAGTGGAAGCGGTAAGGCAGAGAAGAGAGAGGTTTTGAACCCTCACTCATCCACCCCCAGATTCAAATCCTGGGTTCAACAATTTAAGTTAGATTTGAGTTTTCGTTGGAGTATCGCCAAGCGGTAAGGCAGCGGGTTTTGATCCCGCCATTCCCAGGTTCAAATCCTGGTACTCCAGCCATCTCTTTTTGAGATGTTAGCTACAAATAAAATATCTACTGTGCGGAAGTGGCGGAATTGGTAGACGCGCTGGATTTAGGTTCCAGTATCTTCGGATGTGAGAGTTCAAGTCTCTCTTTCCGCACCATGTTCTCGATTGGAACTAAAACAATCAAATTTTCGTTGGAGTATCGCCTCGACACGAAGTGGAAGCGGTAAGGCAGAGAAGAGAGAGGTTTTGATCCCTCACTCATCCACCCCCAGATTCAAATCCTGGGTTCAACAATTTAAGTTAGATTTGAGTTTTCGTTGGAGTATCGCCAAGCGGTAAGGCAGCGGGTTTTGATCCCGCCATTCCCAGGTTCAAATCCTGGTACTCCAGCCACATTTCTAAAGTTTTGGAATTGGCAGATGTCTTGAAATAGACGCTGGATTTAGGTTCCAATATACTCTAGATAATAAATGCGGAAGTGGCGGAATTGGTAGACGCGCTGGATTTAGGTTCCAGTATCTTCGGATGTGAGAGTTCAAGTCTCTCTTTCCGCACCACGTTCTCGATTGGAACTAAAACAATCGAATTTTCGTTGGAGTATCGCCAAGCGGTAAGGCAGCGGGTTTTGATCCCGCCATTCCCAGGTTCAAATCCTGGTACTCCAGCCAATGGCTATGTAGCTCAGCTGGTTAGAGCACATCACTCATAATGATGGGGTCCCCTGTTCAAATCAGGGCATAGCCACCATTTACAAATGCGGAAGTGGCGGAATTGGTAGACGCGCTGGATTTAGGTTCCAGTATCTTCGGATGTGAGAGTTCAAGTCTCTCTTTCCGCACCATGTTCTTTCAAGTAGAACTCAAACGCTTGAACTTACCTCTATTGCTGGGTATTGCCTCGACACGAAGTGGAAGCGGTAAGGTAGCCTAACTCAAATCTGGGCTAAATAAGATTTGAACTTACCTCTGTTGCTGGGTATTGCCTCGACACGAAGTGGAAGCGGTAAGGTAGCCTAACTCAAATCTGGGCTAAATAAGATTTGAACTTACCTCTATTGCTGGAGTATCGCCAAGCGGTAAGGCAGCGGGTTTTGATCCCGCCATTCCCAGGTTCAAATCCTGGTACTCCAGCCATCTCTTTTTGAGATGTTAGCTAAAAATAAAATTTCTACTGTGCGGAAGTGGCGGAATTGGTAGACGCGCTGGATTTAGGTTCCAGTATCTTCGGATGTGAGAGTTCAAGTCTCTCTTTCCGCACCATTTAGTAACAATTTCTTTCCTCTTTATTCATTCCTAGCTCATTTTTATAATGTTACTTTTAAACTTTCTTCATGTTAGGAAAGAAAGTGCTAAAGTCTTTATTTCTTTTATTTTCATTAATCATTTTCAGTATACCTAGCTTTGTAGAAGCGAGGGCTAGCTCAATTTGCTCTCCATCACACATAGAAATAGCACTCAAGCATTTTAGCTACTGTCAGCCCTCGGAGCAGGCAAATAAAGTTTCATTTCAAACTTTTATTAACGATACCTACTCAGTTGTGATTCGCGACAACTCTTCTGAACTAACGTTAAGCTGGATAACTGGCGCTACCGCGCTTGCTGGTCTACCTAACAAGTACGATTTAACACCTCTTGAGTTTATGACACGAGCTTTCAATGGTACGTTTGATATACAGAGTGAAGACATGCAGAAAGTCAGTGCTGAGCTTGGCGTTATAGACGAAGCAAATGTATTTACCGCTACTCACGGAGCAAAACATATTTTTTCTTCTATCAGACCTTCAGGGGTTCAAACTGCTTACATTTTGCAGCCCAACAGTGATTGGTTATTAAGGCTAGATGGCAAATTTGATATTAATACCTTGATGTATGTCGTCGATAAGCTAACACTGATGAGATGATCTCGGCACTAAATAATGAAGCGTGCAGTAATACCAATTTATCTTAATACTTGCCCCTTCAAAAAGATCACTTAATTAAGTAACCTGAGCTGCGGATAATTAATGCCTTTCTAGCAGCCAGTTTTAGCGCTAACTGCGTTGAATTCACTTCCAATAGCCAGCTATTGGTGCGTAAATTCGCCTTGTTTTCCCTAAAACTCTCTGGCTAGACAAGGAAAAAACTAAGTTGTGCTTTAGCAACAATGAGTTGGAACATTCCTTATCCAAACCTCAGGTTAAGTAAATTGGTGTAACACGCTCAGTGTAGAGAACAAAGATTAAAAACCAACTCCTCCCATGGCGTGCTTAAGCACTTCTGTTTTTATCGGCCCTGCTTTATTCGCCACATTCAGCGCCAGATTTCTCAAATGCTTTAACGGTGTTACTTGATTCGAAAAGCCAAAATAACACGCATCCATCATACTCATCATCAAGAGGTTGTCTTTCCTACGCTTTGACTCGTAATGATGTAGTGCACTGCTGTCACCAATATCTTCTTTTGCCTCAATCGCTTCGGCAAGTGCCGCTACGTCTTTAAAGCCAAGATTTACTCCCTGCCCTGCTAACGGATTAATGGTATGAGCTGCATCTCCAACTAATACCACTCGTTCGCTCACGTATTGGTTAGCATGTTGCCTTGCTAAAGGAAAAACCGCCACTTCTTCAATCTCAAAGTCACCGGGTAGCTCAAAAAATGCAGCTTTTACTTCTTGTTTTAGCGCCTGCTTATCTAGTTGCTTAAGTAAATTGAGTTTATTGCCGTTGTCATACCAAATCAGATTGGCATACGGATACTGCATAGGTAAAAAGGCAATGGGACCTGATGGCTTAAATTGCTGCCATGTTTTTTCTTGCTGCGGCGCGTCGAGTTTAATCAGCAGCCCCATACAATGTTGCTCATATTGCCACCCCGTCACGCCTATGCCACTCATTTGTCTGACGATAGAACGGCCACCATCAGCTGCAATTAACAAATCGGTGGTAAAGGATGCTGCTTGATACTCAATCGTCACGGAATCCTCATTATGAACAATGCGCTTTGGGATCCCCTCAGGTGAAACCACTTTGATATCAAATTCCTCAAACTGTTGCCACAATGCTGCTTGAATGAGGTTATTCTCAATTAAGTGTCCTAAGTGCGAGGCGTTTAGCGCTTCACAATCAAATATCAATTGCCCTGGCTTATCCTCATAGGCTTCTAGCTGCTTGTAAACCGCGGCTCTGGTGCTCCTTAACACAGGCATAGCACCAAGCTCATCTAGTAACTGCTCGGAAAAGCGATTGATAGCAGAAACGCGAATATCTACCTTATCACTTGCGAGTATTTCATCAGCTGAGATGGGAGAATGTTCAATAATGGTTACGTCAACACCTTGCTTCGCTAGCTTAACAGCACACGCTGCACCAACCATGCCACCACCGACTATCAGAGCCTTGTTTTTCATGCCATATTCCACTTAATTGAGTCTTTGCGCATTGTAACGCATATAAAAACAGATGTTTGCTTAAAACACTCTGTATTGATCCACATTTTGAAAGTTAAAATCTATACTTGGCTAGACAAGATAGGTCATATAAAATACGCGTCCTTTAGGCATAATGATATCAATTCAGCATCGCCTGCACGAGAAACGCGTAGTGCTAAACACCGAGTTGTAAACGAGGCAATATTTAAATGAGTAAAAAACTGCATATTAAAACCTGGGGTTGTCAGATGAACGAGTATGACTCCCAGAAAATGGCGGATCTTTTGGATTCAACAAATGGCTATCAGCTTACAGAAGAAGCTGAGCAAGCTGATGTGATCCTACTCAATACTTGCTCGATTCGTGAGAAGGCACAGGAAAAAGTATTCCACCAACTTGGTCGTTGGAAACTACTAAAAGACACAAACCCTGATCTTGTTATCGGTGTTGGTGGCTGCGTAGCATCACAAGAAGGCGACACCATTCGTCAGCGCGCTCCATTTGTTGATATCGTGTTTGGCCCACAAACATTGCACCGCCTGCCAGAGATGATCAAACAGGTGCAAAGCAAAGAAGGTGCTGTCGTTGATATTTCATTCCCTGAAATTGAAAAATTTGACCGCCTCCCTGAGCCAAAGGCTGAAGGCCCGAGTGCATTTGTTTCAATTATGGAAGGTTGCTCTAAGTACTGTACTTTCTGTGTTGTACCGTACACGCGTGGCGAAGAAGTAAGCCGTCCTTTAGATGATGTGATCCTTGAAGTTGCTCAGCTTGCGGAGCAAGGTGTACGTGAAGTGAACTTACTCGGTCAAAACGTAAATGCTTACCGTGGTGAAATGCACGATGGTGAAATTTGTTACTTCTCTGATTTAATTCGCTACGTTGCAGCAATTGACGGTATTGACCGTATTCGTTATACAACATCTCACCCGGTTGAATTTACACCAGATATTATTGAAGCCTATGCGGATGTGCCAGAGCTTGTTGACCATTTACACCTACCGGTACAAAGTGGTTCAGACCGTATTCTAAACCTGATGAAACGCGGTCATACTGCGCTTGAGTACAAGTCAACGATCCGCAAGCTACGTAAGATCCGCCCGAACCTAAGCATGTCTTCAGATTTCATCATTGGTTTCCCAGGCGAATCAAACGCAGACTTTGAAGCAACGATGAACCTGATTAATGATATCGGCTTTGATATGAGCTTTAGTTTCATCTACTCAGCGCGACCTGGTACACCAGCAGCCGACTTACCTGATGATGTTGCAGAATCAGAAAAGAAAGAACGTCTGTATCTTCTACAGAACCGTATCAACCAAATGGCGCAGGATATCAGCCGCAAGATGCACGATACCGAGCAGCGTATTTTGGTTGAAGGCCCATCGAAGAAAAACCCAATGGAACTGCGTGGTAGAACCGAAAATAACCGCGTTGTAAACTTTGAAGGTCCACACTCAGTGATCGGCCAATTCGTCGATGTACGTATTACTGAGGCGTTACCGAACTCGTTACGTGGTGAGCTTATCCGTACTGAAGCAGAAATGGATTTACGTCGTGACGTAAAACCGTCGGATATCCTAAATAAAGCACCACAAGAACCTGAAATTAATGAATTAGGTGTTGGTACTTTTACCCCCTAGCATTTTTAAATTGTGCGCTAGCTTCGGCTAGCGTCATTTTTATAGGAAGACATTTTGAGTAATCAGATAAAGAATATAGAAATTTACTTAGAACCCGCAGATAATCACCGCCTTTCTTCACTTTGTGGTCCGTTCGACGAAAATCTAAAACAAATAGAACGTCGCCTTGGAGTTGAAATCGCACACCGTGACAATTGGTTTAAAGTGACCGGACAAGCGGTAACGGCAAAAGCAGCTGTGGATATTCTAAAGTCTCTATATGTTGATACTCAGCCTGTGAAAGGAAAAATGACAGAAATTGAACCGGATCAGGTTCATCTGGCCATCACAGAAGCGAACGTACTCGAACAAGACGCCCCAACCGTATGGGACAAAGAAGTCTATATTAAGACTCGTCGCGGTGTAGTTAAGCCTCGTAACCCAAATCAGAGCCAATATGTCGCTAATATCTTAACTCACGATATTACCTTTGGTGTTGGTCCTGCAGGTACTGGTAAAACCTATCTTGCTGTTGCGGCAGCGGTTGATGCGCTAGAACGTCAAGAAATACGTCGCATCCTCCTCACTCGTCCAGCGGTTGAAGCTGGTGAAAAGCTGGGCTTCTTGCCGGGTGATTTAACACAAAAAATCGACCCTTACCTTCGCCCTCTTTATGACGCCCTATTCGAGATGCTTGGTTTTGAAAAAGTTGAGCGCTTAATCGAAAAAAATGTCATCGAAGTTGCACCTTTGGCGTATATGCGCGGTCGAACACTCAATGACGCGTTTATTATCTTGGACGAAAGCCAAAATACCACGACTGAACAAATGAAGATGTTTCTAACGCGGATTGGCTTTAATTCAAAAGCGGTGATCACCGGTGATATCACCCAAATCGATTTACCTCGTGGTGCGCGCTCTGGACTTCGTCATGCGATAGAAGTACTCAATGATGTAGAAGAGATTTCATTTAACTTCTTTAAATCTCACGATGTAGTTAGACACCCTGTGGTTGCTCGTATCGTCGAAGCATACGAGAAGAAAGAAGAACAAGAGCGTCTCGCTAAAGCTGAAAAGCATCAGGCGAAACAGCAACCTTCTGAGGAATAAACCATGGACTTAATGCTAGATTTGCAATTGGCTTGTGAGTTTGAAAACTTACCATCCGAAGCACAATTTCAATTATGGGCAGAACATGCATTAACGCAATTTCGCGAAGAAGCAGAATTAACGATTCGCATCGCTGACGAGCACGAAAGCCAAGAGCTCAATAGCCAATACAGGGGCAAAGATAAGCCAACCAACGTGTTGTCTTTCCCATTTGATGCGCCACCGGGAATTGAGTTGCCACTTATTGGTGATTTAATTATCTGTCCCCAAGTGGTATACCAAGAATCCATAGAGCAAGAAAAGACCTTTCATGACCACTTCGCCCATATGGTTATCCATGGTTGCTTGCATTTACTTGGATTTGACCATATAAATGAACAAGACGCGGTAGAAATGGAAACAATAGAGAAGCAAATTCTCGCTTCTTTGAATATCGCAGATCCTTACAGAGACGATTGTTAAATTAACGGAGCAGACACAACTAATGAGCGACGATAACTCGCAAAGTAGTCAGGGTTCTTCTAGCAAGACCTGGCTGGGACGCATCACACAGATGCTGCAAGGGGAACCCCAAAATAAAGAAGAATTGGCTGAAGTCATCGCTGATGCGCAAGAGCGCCAGCTGATTGACCCTGAAACCAAAGACATGATGGAAGGTGTACTCAGCGTTTCAGAGCTGAAAGTACGTGACATCATGATCCCACGTTCGCAAATGATTACACTTGATGTAGATGAGCCGCTCAGTGCTCAACTCCCTATGATGGTAGAATCTTCACACTCGCGTTTTCCTGTGATTTGTGAAGACAAAGACCACGTAGAAGGCATCTTACTTGCCAAAGATCTCTTACCTTTGATTTTGCGCGAAGAGCGCGATTTGCCAAGTATCCGCGAATATCTTCGTCCCGCTGTGGTCGTGCCTGAAAGTAAGCGTGTCGATACCCTGCTCAACGAATTCCGTCAAAAACGTTACCATATGGCTATCGTGATTGATGAATACGGCGGTGTATCTGGACTGGTTACTATCGAAGATATTCTCGAAACCATTGTTGGTGAAATCGAAGATGAACATGATGACGACGAAGAACAACAAGATATTCGTCAGCTGTCTAAACATGTTTATACCGTGCAAGCACTCACGCCCTTGGATGAATTTAACGAATTTTTCAAAACCAACTACGACACCCAAGAAGCCGATACCATTGGCGGTATTATTCTTCATGCATTTGGCCATATGCCAAGCCGTGGTGAAACCATAGACATAGATCCCCTTCAGTTTAAGGTAACTAACTCCGATAACCGGAGGATCTTACAAATTCAAGTAAGTGTACCTAAATCTGAACATGTTGAAGACTCTAGTATCTAACCTGAGTAACCTCGCAAAAGATAAGTTTGCATGGCTGGCACTCATTTCTGGCTGTGCACTTACTTTTGCTTATTCCCCTTTTGGTTTTTGGCCCATCGCGTTTGTCAGCTTGATTATAGCGACTTGGCTTACCGATAAACCCAGTCCAAAGCTCGCGGCTAAATATGGCTTTTTATTTGGCTTTGGCTGGTTTGCCCTTGGCATAAGCTGGGTGCATGTCTCTATCGCTGAATTTGGTGGTTTACCCTTACCTGTCTCAGTGCTGTTGATGGCATTACTATGTGCTTATCTTGCCATCTACCCGACATTGGCATTTGCTTTTGCCAGCTACTTTACTCGCACACCTTGGCAACGGGTGCTGGCACTTGTTGCGGGTTTTGCCATTACCGAGTGGCTGCGAGGCCATATGCTCACGGGCTTCCCTTGGCTTAGCTTCGGTTACACATTAACTGACTCGCCATTGGGCAGTTTAGCCCCTTGGATCGGTGAATTTGGCTTAACATTGTTAGTTATTTTAGCGACAACAAGCCTTTACTATCTACTTAAACAACGTGCGATTTATCTCACCATAGTCAGCTTTGCTGGCATTGCCGGTCTATACAGTGTGCCAATCATTCAAGGCCCACTGAAATACTCGGGTGATGAAATTACCACCTTACTTGTACAAGGTAATATCAAACAGAGTCTGCGCTGGGAGCCTGAACAGTTTTGGCCTACCATGTCTAAATATCGAGATATGACCAGACCTAACTGGCAAGGCGTTGATTTAGTGGTGTGGCCAGAAGCGGCTATTCCAGAATTTGAAGATATCGCCTACCCATTTTTAGAAGGGCTGGACAAAGCCGCCGCGTTTAATGGCACGGCGCTAATAACGGGTATTCCCGATTATCAGTTTGATACCAGAACCGCGTACAACACGCTGATCACCCTTGGTAAAAAAGAAAAAGAAGATAGCGAAGGGCAATATCACTATCTGCACAAAAACCGCTACCAGAAGCACCAATTGTTACCTATTGGTGAGTTTGTACCGTTCGAAGACCTATTGCGTCCTATAGCCCCTCTTTTTAACTTAGCGATGTCGTCATTTACTCGAGGTGATGCGGTACAACCAAACCTACTTGCGAACGGTTTGCATGTGTTACCCGCTATTTGCTACGAAATCGCGTTTAGCGAGCTTGTCAGAGGTAACTTTACCTCTGAGTCAGATATTCTTTTTACTGTGAGCAACGACGCTTGGTTTGGAGATTCCCACGGCCCGCATCAACATATGCAGATCGCTCGCATGCGTGCCTTAGAATTACAGCGCCCATTAATTCGAGTAACGAATAATGGTATCACTGGTGTTTACGATCCACTTAGCAAAGTTCAGCATGCCATTCCACAATTCGAAGCCAATATACTGAAAAGTGATGTAAAACTCATTAGTGGAGTGAGCTGGTATGCAGAGCATGGTAATCGCCCCATCTGGTTTATTGTCGCTTTTATTTTGCTGATACTCACCGCCGCAAAGGCAAAGTCCATAGTGCTTAAGCGATTTGAACGCAACTTTTTGTAGTTGCGGTGTTGTACCTGTCGCGATGTAAAATCGCCCCTACACGTAATATATAACCTCTGGTGGGAGCCGCTTTACGCGGCGATATCTAATGCCATATCGCGATGTGAAATCACTCCTACACACAATATATAACTCTGGTAGGAGCCGCTTTACGCGGCGATATCTAATGCCATATCGTGATGTGAAATCACTCCTACACAAAATATATAACGTCTCGTAGGAGCCGCTTTACGCGGCGATATCTAATGCCATATCGCGATGTAAAATCGCTCCTACATGCAATATATAACTCTGGCCAGAGCCGCTTTACGCGGCGAGCTTTTGCTATATCACAATGTGAAATCGCACTGAATATATTACCTCAGCTAAAAGCAGGTTTGTGTTATTACTCACAAGGTATAATAACACTCACTTTCAACCCACCTAATTCGCTATGCGCGACGGCAATGCTGCCACCATGCAATTCAACCAGTTTTTGACAAATAGATAAACCTAAGCCGGAGCCACCAAGATCTCGGCTACGGGACTTATCACAGCGGAACAAACGTTCAAACAATCTCCCCAAAGCTTCATCGCCCACGCCTGGGCTTGAATCTTCAATAACACATTGGATTTGCTGGCTTTGATAGCTAATATCCACACAGACTTCTCCCGGCTTGTCAGTATAATTCACACTATTACGAGCCAAGTTATTAAATACCTGAGCGAACCGAGTTACGTCAATGTCGATTTCCAGCTCATCAGGTAGTTCAATATGGGCATTAAACTCAAGCCCTTCATCCGTCACAAAGTCATCAATATCTTCAACAAGACCAATAAAGGCTTGTTTGGCATTGACGCGCTCTAACGCCAAGTTAAGGCTGCCGGTATCTGCCTGCGCGAGTTCGTAGATATCTTTAATTAATGTGTTAAGAGTATCAAGACGGCGGTTAAGCACTTTGTAGCTCTGCTGGGGATTTTCCACCAAATTATGTTCAAGAGATTCAATATGTAGCTTAAGTACGGTAAGTGGTGTTCTTAATTCATGAGAAATATCTGCAAGAAGTTGCTGCTTTAAGTCCAAGGTTTTGTTGAGAAGCTGCTTCTCGAGTTCCAGTGAGCGACGTTTGTTTCTCGCAAGTAGTAAAAATGCGCTCAGTAGAACGACCAAAACTCCCACCACTGCTGCCGTTACTATTTGTTCTACGCGCTGTTCGGCCAGCTCTACATCACGCTGTGTTTTTAGACTTTGTAGCTCATATTGATTTTTCTGGTACTCGGTATCCATCTGATAGGCCAAGGCTTTTTGACTGGCTTCTTTTTCAAGCTGAGAAACCTTAGATTCCGCATATT
Source organism: Pseudoalteromonas sp. XMcav11-Q (assembly GCF_040104525.1). Classification (NCBI taxonomy): domain Bacteria; kingdom Pseudomonadati; phylum Pseudomonadota; class Gammaproteobacteria; order Alteromonadales; family Pseudoalteromonadaceae; genus Pseudoalteromonas; species Pseudoalteromonas sp. XMcav11-Q. The sequence goes on along the minus strand of NZ_JBECOX010000011.1, from coordinate 86,389 downwards.
GTAAGTGATAATTAAGCGCAGACTCAAAATCACCTTTCGCGCTGTAGGCGTCCTTTAACACTCGTAATGCGGTTTCCTTGAGGCCAAGATAAACCTCATCTTGAGCAATAATTTGCTCCATACTTTGAATAAAAAAATCAGCTCGTTCAGGTAAAACAATTTGCGCATAGGTAGTCATCGTCTCTTGATAAAGCACTTTACTTTGTACCGGATCAATTAACTCTAGCGCCTGTTCAACATACTCTTGAGCCTTAGCTTTTTCATTTGCTTTTAATTTAACTTCAGCCAAATTGCTCAGGGCCCAGCCCTGATTTCTGGTGTGGTCATTCTCCTCGAAAATCGTAAATGCTTTTTCAAATGACGCTTGTGCATTGTCATATTGGCTGAGTTTCATTTGTTCACGACCAATGCGGATCAACGTGTAAGCTGAATAAACGACATTGCCCGCTTTAATGTCATAGTCATATGCGGTTTGATAAGCTTCAAGCGACTTTGCATGGTCGCCAATCACTTGATGCGCACCACCTAGGTTATAGTAAACTTGTCCAAGTAAAACCGTATTTTCCTGTTTTTGGCTTTTTAGTACCGCTATCGATTGCTGCAGTAATTCAAGTGCCTTGTCCGGTAATGAAAGATCCGAGTAAACATCTGCTAACTGAGTGATCGCAGACACTTGCAAATCTGGGAGTTCATACTTCTTTGCTACTTCAATTGAGAGTTCGTAACTCTCTATCGAGTCTTTATAACTGCCATTGCTTTTGTAAGCAGCAGCCCGAAAGCGATAAGCGTGGCTTAACAATCGATGCATATCAAGCGCCGATAGCTGAGACACGGCTAGGTTTAAATAACTAATCGCGTCGCTAAATCTCCCCTCTTTGAGCATGAGGTCACCATACGTTAAAGAGTATTTAGCTTCATATTCGGGTAAATGATGCGAGAGTAATACCTGTTTAAAGCGCTCCGCCCATTTATATGCTTCTTCGAGCTGGAAACCGTTTTTTAATGCAACCGTGGTCTTATGGTGAACGTCTGCAATTTCTTCCGGCGTTAAGCCTGACTCTAATACTTGGTCGACTTTTTGAAGCGCGCTATCACGTGTTTCTTGTTGCTGAATTTCTTTTATAAAAGCATCATATAAACGCTCATTAGCGTGAACTAGTGGGCTTAGTAGTAGGCAACAAGTAAGCAGGATTATCTTAAAGTGCAACACGTTATCGTCTCTTTTTTATTATCATTATAAATTGAGCAAAACAGCAGGCGAATAGGCTATCATATTGCGTGAGCATTAAATAATAAATTGTGGTTCTATGTATGTCGAATAATTGTCTAACTCAGTTTTTGTTAGCGTTAAAAAGCGCGGATATAGAAAAAATAAAAGCCGTGTATGCACAGGTGACCAAAGACGAGCAGATTGAGGTCCTCAAGTTTCTTTTTCAAAGTGCGCAGAGTAACACTGTACTCTATGGCCACTATCAAGATATAGCGAGTGTTTGCTTACAAGCAGCACGCTTTCCAGAGGCGATGATAGCTGCGATTAACTCCTTGGAGAAGTTTGCCTTTTTTTCAACACCATTGATCCAAGCTGAGCAAATCAATAACCTTAACCCGCAAGGAAATAACATACTACATATCCTTTTATCGCAAATGTCCGCGAAAGATAACGGTCTAAATTACCTTAGAACCTTATTGCACTTTGAAAGCAAAGAGCTACTTCAAAATGCGCTGAGTCAAAGAAATGCAAAAAAGTTAACACCTCTAGAATGCTACTTAGCTTTTAATAGCCATACTGCGCCACTGAGCATTCAAGAATTAAGTGCGTTACTTGGCTTGATGGAAATCGAAAGGCGACATATAAGCGCAGTGGAACCCCACAACGCTAAAGTGATTGAATCACACCTCCAACAACAACACCGGCTCAGTGAATATAAACAATTTCTGCTAGCCACTTACTATCAAAGCAATGCAGGCTAACTTTCCTCAGGCTTTAAATTAAGAGGCAGGCAAACTGGCGATGTATTCACTTGCTGTCATGCGGTGATAGGTGACTTGTTTGTAAAGTAAGTGCGCAGGGTTTGGGTCAACCACTTCAATTGGAATTGCTTTGTGCCTTGCTATTTCCAAGGCCATTTGAGTGATATTGACACTAAAGGAAGTGCCCATAAAAATGATTCTATCCGCAGCATACATTCGTGACTGTGCTTCGCTAATACGATACAGATCGGTGTAGTATTCGTCGAATAACAATACATAGGGTTTAAGTGACACGCCTTTTTCTGGGCCTTGTCGCGCGATCTTGAAAAGTGCTAACAACGACTCGGCCAATCGACTTTCGTCTACCTCATCCCAAGGGGCAGTAAAACACGCTGTGGGCTCACCTTGGGTATGAAAGGGAGTCACCTGATCAACGCGTCCATGGATCGCAATAAAATGATTATTTCCCGCTTTACCATCTAAACCGTCGATATTTTGCGTGATCACATTTTTATCACTAAGCCATTGATGAACCTGATTGGGGCCGTGATTACGGTAAACCACAAAACGATGGTAGTACCATTTTAAGAATTCCGCCGGTTGCGATTTATACATTGCTCGCGTTGCCATTTCTTGAGGAGTGTAATTAGCCGAACCTACCGTCCAAAAACCATCATCTCCTCGAAAAGTCGGAATACCACTTTCGGCACTCACCCCTGCACCTGTGATATACAACGTTTGCAACATGACACAACCTCAACTCAAGTAAATTTGGCTCACGATAACGTAAAGTAGATACCCAAGGCTAGCAACACAAGTGCACCCGCAAGCCCAAACATAGGCAGTTTGCTACCAATAGATTCTGGTCTTTCGAACACTTCAGAAGGTGATTCAGTCACTACAGTTTCTTCTTCCACCGATTTTACATCCTGTTTAGTCGACTCATGGGGAGTAGTCTGAGGTGAAGCCTGAGCTTCCGCAGTCCCTTCAAAGGCCGTACAAGGGATCTGCCATTGATACCCTTTTCGTGAAAAGGTTTTGATGGCATCATCACCAAACAAAGCACGTAAATGGCCAATATTTTGAAATACGACCTGATCGGTTACTTTTCTATCTGGCCATACCTTCTCTAAGATGTCTTCTTTACTGTGGATGGTTTGAGGAGCAGATAAAAATAGCTCCAATATCTGAGCAGGTTTTTGTTTTAAATTGAGCTTTCTGTCGTCTTTATAAAGCTTCAGTTCTTTGCTATCAAACAAAAAATCCTTAAAAGCGAATTTCATTTCCCTAGTTCCCAACTTGGTCTTAATTACTGTAATAGTTATTGTTTTATTCGAATTTACTACAACTTAACATTGCATTTATAACGAAACATGCCGCGAAAATATAGGGCAATGTTACATCGGTTTACAAACTATTGATAAAATCGGCTTTAGTATAGAGCGATCACTCAGAAAATCACTACCTAATCCTTAGAATAATTCGAATAGACTCAAAACCTAAGCATATATAAACTGCATTTTCTGTAATTGTTAGGCTGACTCATGTTACTTGCTTTTATCTACTCCATCGTGTTGATAAAAACCTCATTACTCGGGCTGGGATTTGTCAGTATTGTGCTCTCAACAATCTTTATTCTCGCGCTACATCTCAATATACCCACCCTCTCAGCCAATGCAAAAAGCGAATTTACTAAATCCTTTAGGTTTGTGACCTTCTCGCACCTGCTCGGTTACTTGTTGTTATTGAGTAAACTTTTGTTTATTGATGGCTGGCAAGACGTACCTATGTTCATTGCAAGTCACTTGATCATGCATCATATATGGAGCGGACTTATTGCTGCGATTTTGACATTGACGACCTTACTAAAATATCAAACGCTCATTGCAAAATCTAAGGCAACTAAAAGCACTTAACAAGTGCAACTATTTATATTTGTAAAATAAAGAGAACCAAACTAGACGCCTTCTTACACTTTATGACAGCCCCCCAACAGACCTTGACACCCCCGCTATTTATACTGTCCTCAAGTTAACCACAACGGACATTGATTATGAAAATTAAAGCGCTTTTATCTCTTGCATTACTCACAACAAGTTTATCGTCTTTTGCAGAACAAAATAACGAGACGCATCGCGTTGGTTTAGACATCTCTGGCGGCGGCGCTTCTTATAAAAGCTCAAGCAAAGATGGTGATGGTGTAGGCCAAGCATACCTGTATTACAACTATCACTTTACGCCAATTTTGGCGCTTGAATTAGGTTATAACAGCGGTGAAGACTTAGATGATTGGAAGTGTGAGGACGAAAATGATCGCAAGTTTACCTGTACGCAAAACAACAAAACTTTGTTTGGCCTTGGCGCTAACAATTTAGAATTTGATAACTTTGTTGTTGCCGCAAAAGGCTACTATCAAATTTCTGACAACAGCTATTTTTACGGCAAATTAGGTGCGAACTACTACGATTACGAAATCACTCGTGGCCGCACTAAATTAGTTACCGACGATGGCATCGGTTTTGTCGCTGAAGCGGGTTGGCAATATGACTGGGATAACGGCATGGCAGTTAACCTTGGCTATAAGTACCTTGATATGGGTGACTTGGATACATCGAGCCTATCTCTAGGTGTCAGCTACCGCTTCTAATACCCAACCAATAAAAAAGCATGTGAGTCTCACATGCTTTTTTATTCTTTAAAACCTAGGCTTTAATCAAACGCTTTTGTAAGATTTGAACTTGATCGCGCGCTTGAGCTGCTTTTTCAAACTCAAGCTCTTTAGCAAACTTCATCATTTGTGCTTCGAGTCGGTCTATTTCTTTAGCGATCTCTTTCGCATCCATTGCAGGCATACCTGGTTTAAATTTGGCATCGATATCAACCACTTTGTCATCAGCCACTTCCTCACCGAGATCCATCACATCCGTGATCTTCTTATTGAGTGCCGTTGGGGTAATGCCATTGGTCTCATTGTACGCCTCTTGCTTTTCTCTACGTCTTTGCGTTTCATCTATAGCTTGGCGCATTGAGTTCGTCACCCTATCACCATATAAAATCGCTTTACCATGTAAGTGACGTGCCGCGCGGCCAATTGTCTGAATAAGAGAGCGTGTCGAGCGTAAGAAGCCTTCTTTATCAGCATCAAGAATGGCAACCAAAGAAACTTCGGGCATATCCAAGCCCTCTCGTAATAAGTTGATGCCAACGAGTACATCAAAGACACCTTTGCGCAGGTCTCTAATGATCTCCATACGTTCAACGGTATCGATGTCAGAATGTAAGTAACGTACCTTAACATTATGATCGTTAAGATAATCGGTCAGATCTTCTGACATGCGTTTTGTTAGCGTAGTAACCAGTACACGCTCATTCACTTCCACCCGTTTGTAGATCTCAGAGAGCAAATCGTCAACTTGAGTTGCAACTGGACGCACTTCTACTTCTGGATCTAATAGTCCTGTTGGACGGATCACTTGCTCGGCAACATCACCCGCAGATTTGTTCAATTCATAATCACCAGGAGTCGCCGAAACATAAATAGTTTGCGGCGAAATCGCTTCGAACTCTTCAAACTTTAGTGGCCTATTATCTAGCGCAGACGGCAATCTAAAACCATATTCAACCAAGTTTTCTTTACGACTGCGATCGCCTTTGTACATCGCACCAACCTGCGAAACAGTAACGTGAGACTCGTCGATGATCATAAGCGCATCATCCGGCAAATAATCTAACAAAGTTGGTGGTGGCTCGCCTGGTGCACGTCCCGATAAATATCGGCTGTAATTCTCAATACCAGAGCAATAGCCAAGCTCGGTCATCATTTCAATGTCGTACTGTGTACGTTGAGCAATGCGCTGCTCTTCGACTAGGCGATTTTTATCCAATAATTGAGTACGGCGGTCTTTTAATTCCACCTTGATACGCTCAATGGCATCAAGGATCTTTTCTCTTGGCGTCACATAGTGGGTTTTTGGATAGATAGTTGCGCGAACTAGGTGTTTCTCAACGGCACCAGTCAAGGGATCAAACAAACTGATCCGCTCTATCTCATCGTCAAACATCTCAACCCGTACCGCAATGGTTTCCGATTCGGCAGGAAAAATATCAATAACTTCACCGCGAACTCGATAGGTACCACGGCTAAAATCCATGTCATTACGCGTGTATTGTAGTTCTGCCAAACGCCTTAACATGTCGCGCTGATCGATAGTTTCACCGACTTTCAGCAACAGCATCATCTTCATATAAGAGTCGGGATCGCCAAGGCCGTAAATAGCTGAAACTGAGGCGACGATGATAGTGTCTCTGCGCTCAAGCAAGGCTTTGGTCGCAGATAAACGCATTTGCTCAATGTGATCATTGATAGACGCGTCTTTCTCAATGAAAGTGTCGCTGGCAACGACATAGGCTTCGGGTTGATAATAATCGTAATAAGAGACGAAATACTCAACCGCATTATGAGGGAAAAACTCTTTCATTTCGCCGTACAATTGCGCCGCTAGTGTTTTGTTATGCGCCATAATGATTGTAGGACGGTTAAGATTATTAATGATGTTGGCCATGGTAAAGGTTTTACCTGTCCCCGTAGCCCCCAGCAAGGTTTGATGTGCAAGGCCCGATTCTAAACCATCACACAGCTGAGCAATCGCAGTTGGTTGATCTCCGTTTGGCTGAAACTCAGAAACTAGCTGAAACTTATCTTCCATTACGCCTCCTTTTGAACCTCGCTTGCTGCAATTTCATTAATTACTTTCTTAAACCAATTGTAGGCTATGGCTGCGGTAAATAAATTCCCCAAAGCAGCGCCTGCAAATAGCCCTGGTAATCCTGCCAACTGTGAGCCTATATAAGCAATAGGTACATAAAATATGAACAACCGGATCACACTTAGAATGAGCGCATTCATCGGTTTATGCAACGCATTAAATGACGAATTGGTTAATATGATCACGCCTTGAAGGCCGTATCCTAGCGGCATGATATAAATAAATAACTGTATGGTTTCAACGACAGCAGGTTCATTACCAAAAGTATGACTGATGTAGTAAGCGCTCAATACCAGTAATAGATAGACCGCAAATTGAAAAGCAAGCACAAATTTAAGTGTTTGGGTATAGGCATCAGACACACGCTGGTATTGTTTTGCACCAAGGTTCTGACTTACAAAAGGAGGCAAAGTCATAGAAAGCGCCAAAACCACGAGACTTGCGATAGACTCGATACGACTCCCAACGCCAAATGCGGCCACAGCTTCTGGTCCATAACTGGCAATAAGTGCGGTCATTACCGCCATTGCCAACGGCGTCAGCATATTTGCGCCAGCTGCAGGCAGGCCGATGGTGAGAATTTTTTTTGCCGCATTTGTGAAGCTGGTGTATTTTGCAGACAGTGAGATAAGACGTTTTTTAACTATCAGCAAATATAAAATAATAGTTACCCCAAGACTCCAAGATAACACACTGGCCACTGCAGCCCCTTTTACACCCATTGCATCAATTGGCCCAAATCCGAAGATTAATATCGGGTCCAGCACCGCATTTACTAATCCCCCGAGTCCCATGACTAAACTTGGCGTTTTGGTATCACCACTGGCACGCAGTACTGAATTACCAATCATCGGCGTTATCAATAAAATCGAGCCAATGAACCACACCGACATATAGTCGTGTATAAATGGCATAACCGCTTCACCTGCCCCGAGGAGAATAAAGATCTCATCGACAAAAATAAAACCAAGAATAGAAAGCAGCGAAACAAAAATGGCAGAGATAATAATAGCCACTGCGGCATCAAACTTAGCTTCGTCGAGCAAATTGCTACCCAAAGCCTTCGCGATAACGGCGGATGTGCCAATACCTAGCCCGATGGCTAAGCTAATTACAGTAAAGGTAACAGGAAAGGTGAAGCTGATTGCTGCGAGCGGCTCGGTGCCAAGCATACTAATAAAGAAAGTATCAACGAGATTAAACATCATCAGCGTGATCATCCCGAATATCATGGGGATCGTCATTCGCTTTAAAGTCGCCCCAATATCACCAAAAAGGATATCGTTGCCATTGGAATTTGACTTAGCTTGAGTCATAACAACCTATTTCTGATACTTTAAGCGGCTCATTGTATGCTATTCAAGATGTTGACGCTATGCGGGAAACGTTAAGAGTCGTTATAAAGTCTAAATTAGCAACAGTTACCTATAAAAAGCTTGTGTTACGTCACAGGATTAAGGTTTAGTGTTGAAAATAACGATTCAGTAAGTTTTGACAAAAAAGTTACAACCTCGCTTGCAAAGTAGCATGTTTTTTGCACAACCAAAAAGGTAAAAAGTTCATAAAAGCTTCACACTGAGCAACAAATAAACAAAAATAACCAATCAAATATAACCTATTGATATTGTTGAAATTAAATATTTATCGAATTTTACTTGAAACGGCTGCAGCGCCCTAATTTCATAGTCTTGCAATACTTCTCAAATAATAATAAACAATGTTATCCACAGATTCCGTGGATAAGTCGCTCCAAGCCAATAGAATAAAGGTTTTCAGCTTGGAGTAATTTTGATCAACGGCGAGTTTAGTGTGATCATTCTTAAAACAACAACTGGATCAATTTAGATCTCTAGACTAACCTTGCTTCTGGAAGTAAAAAGCATCTAGCTACTAAAAATAACGAGGATCACATATACAACTGTTTTAATTGAACTTTTTATTAATTTATTGATTCTCACTTTGACGATAGTAACTACTTACTGTTTGCTACACCGCGTTTAAATAGAGATTATCAATATCACACTATTCATGCTCATTGATCTCATTCACGTGACAATTGCAATGATTTAAAGATCTCAAGAAAACATCATAAAATGAGCAGTTAGGGATATAATTCAAACAAAACGTTCAAAAAATACATTAAACAGAATATATCACTGTATAGATAAACAGTAAACACTGTATATGTTAATTTTATTCGACATCCCCCTACATGATGATTTAGGAATTTTATACAACAGCTTCTATTTCATATTTTGCAGCTCTTCATGATATGAGGTTTTTGAAACCGAAACTCGCTAAGAGTCATTATATTAACGATGATAAATTACCTATCACTCAACTTTTGCTTAGATTACTAGGCGGCAAGTCGAGCGCCGCGCTCAAAACCCACTCAGGGGAACAAAAATCAAACCGCAAAGGTCAACAGGACCTATATCAATAATACTAAACAAGCTAAAAAGCCAACAAATAGCGCATTAATTCATCGCTTAGTAGAGTTTTTTACGTTTCTGTGATTTTAGTGGTTGACACCTTGCAATGTCGTCATTAATATTTCGCCCCGTTGAGAGATACGCTTCCCCCTTAGCTCAGTTGGTTAGAGCGACGGACTGTTAATCCGCAGGTCCCCCGTTCGAGTCGGGGAGGGGGAGCCAAATTCTCACACTTGACTATTCCCCCTTAGCTCAGTTGGTTAGAGCGACGGACTGTTAATCCGCAGGTCCCCCGTTCGAGTCGGGGAGGGGGAGCCACTCCTTCACCGGAAAGTCAACATTTTATTGTAGTTCCCCCTTAGCTCAGTTGGTTAGAGCGACGGACTGTTAATCCGCAGGTCCCCCGTTCGAGTCGGGGAGGGGGAGCCAATCAATAAGATAGTGCTCAAAAGAGCATTCCTAAAGTTCCAAATTGTTCCCCCTTAGCTCAGTTGGTTAGAGCGACGGACTGTTAATCCGCAGGTCCCCCGTTCGAGTCGGGGAGGGGGAGCCAATTCCACGAAAGCATTAGACTTTTTCCAGCATTTACACTACTCTACAAGCAATATTCTCACTGCATTTGCCCAAATAACAACCTTCTCTGCAATTTATCGACCAGACAAAAATCAAACCGATGAATTTGATAAAGAAATTGGCAATGCACCCGATACTATGGAATAACTCTCTTTAAGAAGCGTACTATGGCTGGTTTTAAAAAACTTATCGTACTCCAAGTCACCTCTTGGCTATTATTCTCCTTGATTGGTAGCTTTTTTTTCGCAACAAGTTTTGACTCTGCAATCAACAAAGCACAACAAAGTGCCCATACCATGGTGACAGAGTATATAAAGGATAAGAAACTCACTGAAGTTACTCCTGAACATATCCGTCAGGCCTTAAATAGCGGGGATGTTTTCTCAACTTTTATCGTACGAGACTTTGACGGCCAAACTGTTTTGCAAGTCAACACACCAAGCAACCTCCCCTTTATCGCCGAACTCATAGAATCAAATATCAATGCTATTCGCCCCCAATTTGCTGTTAACGATACCAAAGACATCAAAATTGAATTCTTGATCAATGCACAAAGTCAGGCGCAATTACTACAACAAGCCCTACTGCTACTTATCGTTATTTCAGCGCTAGTTGCCTTTATTCCTGTTTTCTTTATGCAAGGCGTCTATAAGAAGCTCAATCGCAACGTCAGTATGACCGTGGCCAGTGCGGTAGATTCATACATCACACAAAACCAAGTTACCGACAATATTGAGTTTGATTTTAATGATGGCAAAGTGGCGGAACTCGGGCATGATTTAGTCCCCTCTTTTAAACGATTAGCTAGCTTTTTAAAGTCAAAGCAAGAAGACATTAAAAATGCCGCTCACACTATCAAGCAAGAAGCGTATAAAGATGTAGTCACCGATCTTGGCAACCGCAATATGTTCGTTGAACATTACGAGCAGTATATCGAGTCATCAGCTAAAAAGGCATTTGGCTCGTTGGCGATGATCCGCTGTTCTGAATTGCAGGTCATTAACCAAACTCGTGGTTATCAAAAAGGTGATGAATACATTAAGTCGGTATCGGATATCATCAAACACGTTACAGGTACTTATGCCGGCAGCCAGGTGTTCCGTTTAAATAGTTCCGATTTTGCAGTGATCTTACCCAATGTGCCAAGTAAAGAAGCGGAAGAGTTTGGTGAAACACTGCAAGCGCGTTTTACTCAGTTCCAGCAAAACCAAGAACTATCATCGGTTGCAAACACTGGGATTGTACCTTACGAGAACGGTAAACCACTTGGAGAGCTACTCTCGGTTGTTGATAATGCCATGAGTATGGCACAAAGCAAGCAAGCCAATGCTTGGCATATTCAGCGTGAATCTGACCTAGTGAATAATGTTAGTGCTGGATTTGGCAACCAAAACTGGCGTCGCGTGATCCGCGATGTGATCAACAGCAAACGTGTTAGCTTGATGATGCAAAATATCATGCCAATTGGTAAAAATTCTAAGGCCTATGCTGAGATCCAGTCTCGCTTCAAAACTGAAGAAGGACAGATGCTACCAACGGCTTCTTTCCTTGCCATGGCGGAAAAGCTGGAAATGGCCATCGAGATTGATCAGCTGATCATCGACACCTCGCTAGAACTTATCAAAACGCGTAACTTTAATGAAAAGTATTTTGGGATCAATGTCACCGCATCGAGCGCTCATAACGATCAATTTGTGATCTGGTTAGAGCGTCGTTTGTTAAAAGAAACCAATCTCGCCTCTAAACTGGTATTTGAAGTTAGCGAGTTTGGCTTACAGCAAAATATTAAAGCCAGTAAGCGCTTTATTGATATGGTGCATCGTGCCGGCGCTCGTATCACCGTTGAGCGTTTTGGTGTGGGTTTAACGTCGTTTAAGTTTTTTAGAGACTTAAAGCCTGACTATATCAAAATGGATGCAAGCTATACTCGTGGTCTTGAAGAAGACAAGAATAATCAATATTTTATGCGCTTAATGGTTGACCTTGCGCACCGTATCGGTGTCAACGTATTTGCCGAAGGTATCGAGAGCCAAGAAGAAAAACACATAGTCGAAACGCTTTGTTTGGACGGTGTACAAGGCTATTACATCGAAAAACCAAAAGAAATCTAAGTAACCTGAGCTTGGATAATTCTCCCCTTATCCAAGTTTAACGAAAGTTCCAAGGGCAACGTATTTGCCCTTCCCTTTCCCGCTGCCATTGCGCTGACTTTCACACACTATCATTTGCCACACCAGTTACAATCTGTGTTACTATTGGCAGGAATTATCATTCAAGTTTGTCCATGGGATCTTAAGAAGTTCACAAAGATAAGCTTGAAGATTATTTCGGCGCTAGCGGTAATCCAATATCTAGCAATAAAATCACTCTATCACTATGATTTTATTGCTAAAGAATCATATATTTAGCCTGATAAGCAAACTCTGAATTAGGATTACTTGCTAATAACTGAATGAAAACTGTCAGCATTACATGACAAGCTACAGCCTCATAAAATGTGAGACGCTAGCTTAAATGATAGCAAGGCACATGTTTTCACTTAAAAAATTCAAAGCGGAACGGTGCTATCGGTTTAATTCTACTAAAAAGTATTTTTAGCAGAATTAAATCCAGTCAAAACTTGCACCTAGTAAGTTCTTTAATACAGTTAACTATCACCTCGATTTGACGGGAAAACCCGCATAAAGTGAATAAGTTATAGAGGCAGGAATGACCGAATACATTTTGTTGCTCATTGGCACCGTGCTGGTGAATAACTTCGTTTTAGTCCAATTTTTGGGCTTATGTCCATTTATGGGGGTATCTGGAAAATTGGATACCGCAGTGGGAATGTCGTTAGCGACCACCTTTGTTCTTACGCTAGCCTCAGTCACCAGCTATTTGGTCAATCAGTATATTTTATTGCCGCTCGATCTCACTTTTTTAAGAACGATGAGCTTTATTTTGGTTATCGCTGTGGTTGTGCAATTTACAGAGATGGTGGTACGTAAAACCAGTCCAACCTTGTATCGGTTACTGGGAATTTTCTTACCTTTGATCACCACCAACTGCGCTGTACTAGGCGTCGCACTACTTAATATCAAAAAAGACCACACCTTTTTAGAGTCTGCAGTCTATGGTTTTGGCGCTGCGGTTGGCTTTTCTATGGTTTTGGTGCTATTCGCCGCTTTGCGTGAGCGTTTGGCTGTCGCTGACGTGCCGACACCCTTTAAAGGCGCATCGATAGCGATGATCACCGCAGGACTTATGTCGCTTGCGTTTATGGGCTTTTCTGGATTGGTTAAGTTTTAGATATGACATTACTTTACGCATTACTTGCACTGGGTGCGCTGGCGCTTATTTTTGGTATTGTGCTTGGCTATGCAGCAGTGAAATACCGAGTTGAAAGCAACCCAATTGTTGAACAAATAGACGCTATTCTGCCACAAACTCAATGCGGCCAGTGTGGCTATCCCGGCTGTCGACCTTACGCTGAAGCGATTGCGAATGGCGATGACGTAAATAAATGCCCTCCCGGCGGTGAAGCTACAGTGAAAAAACTGGCGGACTTAATGGGCGTAGAAGCAAAGCCACTGGCTGGCGGAGAAGACGCAGAGCCGGTCAAGAAAGTGGCTTACATTCGTGAAGACGAATGTATTGGCTGTACCAAATGCATTCAAGCTTGCCCCGTGGATGCTATCGTTGGTGCAACCAGACAAATGCACACCGTGCTCATCGACGAGTGCACAGGCTGCGATCTGTGTGTCGAGCCCTGCCCGGTCGATTGTATTGATATGATCCCGGTTGCACAGACCAAGCAAACGTGGAAGTGGCAGCTAGACGCCATTCCTGTGACACAGATTGATTAAGAGGTTTAAGTGGAAACATTACTTGAACAAATAGAAAGCGGAAAACTGTGGCAGTTCCCAGGTGGCATCCATCCACCAGAGCAAAAGACATTATCCAACCAACAACCGATTGCTCGTTTACCTTTGCCTGATAAACTAATCCTGCCACTAAAGCAGCACATTGGTGCCAATGGTAGCCTGTTAGTTAACTCTGGCGATCACGTCCTTAAGGGTCAAGCATTGACGGCTCCAGGCACGAACTGGTCGCTGCCCATTCACGCCCCCACATCTGGCACCATTGAAGCGATAAAACCGATGCCGTCGGCGCATCCATCCGCGCTACCTGAGCTCAGTATTATTTTGCGCCCAGACGGTGAAGATAAGTGGACACCACTGAACCCAATTAGCGACATTAGCACGCTGGATAACAAACAGCTTATCGATATTATCCACCAAGCTGGTATTGCCGGTATGGGCGGTGCGGGATTCCCAACCTATGTCAAAGCAGACAGCCCAAAGCCCATTGAGTTTTTAGTCGTCAATGGCATTGAGTGCGAACCATATATTACAGCCGATGATCGTTTGATGCGTGAGCACGCCAAAGAAATCATCGCAGGCGTCGAAGTGCTACAAGGTATATTGAAGCCACAAAAAGTGTTGTTTGGCATTGAAGATAATAAACCAGAAGCCATTGTGGCGATCACCGCAGCGGCTCAGCATAATCAGGATATCTTAGTCCGTAGTGTGCCAACCAAATACCCCTCAGGTGGTGAAAAGCAACTGGTCAAGCTATTAACTTCCAAAGAAGTACCAAGTGCTGGAATACCAGCGGATATCGGCGTTCTAGTGCAGAACGTTGGAACACTGTTCGCAATTTGGCAAGCCATTTTTGAGGGTAAACCACTTATTGAGCGTGTAGTTACCGTGACCGGTAATACCATTGGTCAGCCAAGCAACGTGTGGGCTTTACTCGGCACTGAAATAAAGCACCTGCTAGACTCACAAGGCTTTTCACCAGTAGAGGCGCAGCGCGTAGTCATGGGCGGTCCAATGATGGGCTTTACCTTGCCATCGGTTAGGATCCCAGTGGTCAAAACCACCAACTGTATACTCGCGCCAGACAACCAAGAACTTGCGATCCCGGGGGACGAAAAGGCATGCATTCGCTGTAGTGCCTGTGCAGATGCCTGCCCTCAAAGCTTATTACCACAGCAGTTACAATGGTTTGCTAAAGGCAAAGAGTACCAAAAGTTAGAGGAATACAACCTCTTTGACTGTATCGAATGTGGTGCGTGCTCTTATGTTTGTCCAAGCGAAATCCCCTTAGTGCAATACTATCGTGTAGCCAAAGCCGACATTCGCGAACAAAAGCTCGAACAAGTCAAAGCAGAGCGTGCTAAAGAGCGTTTTGAGGCAAGAAAAGAGCGCTTAGAGCGCGAACAAGAAGAACGCCAAAATAAACATAAACGCCGTTCGGCAGGTGCTGCGCCGAGAGCCGCAGATAAAGAAAAAGTGCAAGAAGCACTCTCACGCGTTAAGGATAAGCAGTCAGATAAATCCGCAGTCCAAGCTGCGATTGCACGCGCCAAAGCCAAACGAGGTGAGAACGGCGAATTAGAGCCGGATAACAGCGCCATTGCAGAAGAGCGTGAAAAACGCAAAGCGCAGGCGCGTAAATATAAAGAAGAAAAAACTGATCAGCCTGAAAGCACAGATAAAAAAGACGCAGTAGCCGCCGCCATTGCCCGTGCAAAGGCGAAAAAGGCCGCAGCCCAAGCATCATCTGAGTCTGAGCCAGCAGCAACAGATGATAAAAAGGCAGCCGTAGCTGCTGCAATCGCCCGGGCTAAAGCCAAAAAAGCAGCCGCAGAAGACACAGCTGAGCCTGAAGCCAATGCAGCGCCAAGCGATAAAAAGGCTGCCGTTGCTGCCGCAATTGCCAGAGCTAAGGCCAAGAAAGCTGCTAAAGAGGCGGAAGAAGCTGGCGCAAGCGTGAGCGAACAAGCAGAAGCCGCCCCAACAGAAAGCGCCGAGGAAGATCCACGTAAAGCCGCCGTTGCTGCCGCAATTGCCAGAGCTAAGGCCAAGAAAGCAGCTAAAGAGGCTGAAGAAGCTGGCGAGAGCACAGTCGAACAAGCAGAAGCTGCTCCAACGGAAAGCGCTGAGGAAGATCCACGTAAAGCCGCCGTTGCTGCCGCAATTGCCAGAGCTAAGGCCAAGAAAGCAGCTAAAGAGGCTGAAGAAGCTGGCGAGAGCACAGTCGAACAAGCAGAAGCTGCTCCAACGGAAAGCGCTGAGGAAGATCCACGTAAAGCCGCCGTTGCTGCCGCAATTGCCAGAGCTAAGGCCAAGAAAGCTGCTAAAGAGGCGGAAGAAGCTGGCGCAAGCGTGAGCGAACAAGCAGAAGCCGCTCCAACGGCAAGCGCCGAGGAAGATCCACGCAAAGCTGCCGTTGCCGCCGCAATTGCCAGAGCTAAGGCCAAAAAAGCCGCTAAAGAGGCACAAGAAGCTGGCGAAAGCGTGAGTGAGCAAGGCGAAGAAACAAATGAGCCAACGGCGGGATCAGAAACAGACTCCAGCGGTACAGAGCAAGGTGCTGAGGGCACATCTGAGCAGCAACAAGCCAGCCCTGAAGCACGTAAAAAAGCCGCCGTTAAAGCCGCAATTGCAAGAGCAAAAGCGAAGAAGCAAGCGAAAGAACAAGAAGGAAATGAACCGTCATGAAACTAACCATGGCCTCATCCCCGCACAATCATAGCCATAAGTCGGTCAACAAAATCATGATGACCGTCATGGCAGCCTGTATTCCCGGGATCTTAGTCCAAACCTACTATTTTGGTTTTGGTGTATTGATCCAGTTGGCTTTGGCGCTTATTACCGCAAGCCTTGCTGAAGCGCTAGTGCTAAAGCTAAGAGGTCGAGCGATATGGCACAGCCTCAGCGACGGTAGTGCTTGGCTCACTGCTGTGCTACTGGCCATCAGTATTCCGCCACTAGCCCCTTGGTGGATAACTGTCATTGGCGCATTTTTTGCCATCGCAATTGTAAAACAGCTATACGGTGGCCTAGGCTTTAACCTTTTCAACCCGGCCATGGCGGCCTATGTATTATTGCTGATCTCCTTCCCTGTACAAATGACTTCATGGTCACCTATTCAAGCGCTCACGCTAGAGTCGCTAAGCTTTGTCGACCAACTCGCGATGATCTTTACCGAGTCCACCAGCCAAGGTGTCTCACTTGACGTATGGCGTGCAGGGGTGATTGACGGTGCGACTGGTGCCACGCCATTAGACTCGGTAAAAACCGCAGTCTCGCAAGGCTTAACCGTGAATGAGGCGATGAATAAGCAGGGTTTTGGAGCACTTGCGGGACTTGGTTGGCAATATGTTAACCTGGCCTTTTTGCTAGGTGGTCTTTATCTGCTAAAAGCCAAAGTGATCAACTGGCATATTCCTGTAGCCTTTATTGCCAGTCTTGGCCTTGCTAGCGCAATTGGCTATATCATTGCCCCTGAATCAGAGCCGGGCACCCTATTCCATTTGTTAAGTGGCGGCGCTATGCTTGGTGCCTTTTTTATAGCCACCGATCCGGTGTCGGCCTCTACCACTAACTTAGGTCGCCTGATTTACGGCGCGGCAATCGGCTTAACAGTCTATGTTATTCGTCAATTTGGTGGCTATCCAGACGCCGTTGCATTTGCAGTTGTGATCATGAATATGGCCGTACCACTTATCGATCATTACACTCAGCCTCGTACTTATGGTCATGGAGCAAAATCATGATAATTCAATCGATGCAGAAAAATGGCCTCATCCTCGCGGCATTTGCACTGGCAACAACAGGGGCGGTCGCACTGATTAATGACCTCACCAAAGATAAAATTGCCAGCCAAGAGCAGCAGCACCTGATGCAACTGCTTTCTCAGGTGATTGCAGCAGGTAAGTACGACAATACACTGTATTTGGATTGCACCACCAGCAACGCACTAGAACTCGGCCCTGGCGGCCCGCACACCATTTACAGAGCCAGACTCAATGGCGAACCCTCAGCCCTGTTAGTGAGACACATCACCCCCAAAGGCTACAGTGGCAATATTGATGTCTTAACCGCTATCGATAGACAAGGTCTGATCTCAGGTGTGCGTGTAACGCGCCATGAAGAAACCCCAGGCCTTGGTGATAAGGTCGAGCTGGCAAAATCGGCTTGGGTAACGACTTTCAACGGTGTTCAAGTTGAAGGTGAAGCAGATCCTAAAATGAATGTGAAAAAAGACGGCGGTCAATTTGATTCATTTACTGGCGCAACCATTACCCCACGTGCCGTGGTAACCTCGGTAAATCAGGCCGCATGGTTTGCCAAAACGCATTTTGATGCGCTATTTAACGCGCCTAATACTTGCGAGGTGTCGCAATGAGTCAGTTTAAATCGCTCTTTCAAGAAGGTACATGGCAAAATAACCCTGCACTGGTACAGCTTTTAGGGCTGTGTCCACTCCTTGCAGTAACTTCAACGGTAACCAATGCCTTGGGGCTTGGTATTGCCACATTACTGGTACTGGTTGGTTCTAACTTTACCGTATCGGTGGTGAGAAACTGGGTGCCAAAAGACATTCGTATTCCCGTGTTTGTGATGATCATCGCCGCCTTTGTTACGGTTATTCAACTACTCATGAACGCTTATACCTTTGGTCTGTATCAGTCCCTTGGCATATTTATACCGTTGATCGTGACCAACTGCGCCATTATTGGTCGTGCCGAGGCATTCGCTTCGAAGAATAGTCCGTTGTTATCGGTTTGGGATGGTTTAATGATGGGGCTGGGTTTTGCACTGGTGCTATTTGTACTGGGTGCAATGCGCGAATTGATTGGTCAAGGAACACTATTTGATGGTGCCGAGCTACTCCTTGGCAACTGGGCAAGTGTATTGCGTATTGAGATCTTCTCATTCGATCATCAATTTTTAGTTGCAATCCTGCCACCAGGCGCCTTTTTGGGCCTTGGTTTTTTGATTGCCGCTAAAAACATTATCGACGCTCAGCTCAAAGCCAAAGCAGCGCCAACAGCCGAAGAAGTAAAAGGTCCTAGAGCACGGGTCACTAACTTAAACTAATGCGGTAATAATAATGCCAATTTGCAGCGATACCGTCACTATCGCTGCTTAATGAAAGTAACTGCATGCTACCGTCATCGAATTTAGCAAGTAAATCTTATGAATAAACAAAAACGTATAGAAATACTCACGCGACTTAGGGACGAAAATCCGCACCCTGAAACCGAACTAGAATACTCGTCACCATTCGAGCTTTTAGTTGCCGTTACCCTCTCAGCACAAGCCACTGATGTTGGGGTGAACAAAGCAACGCGCAAACTCTTCCCTGTTGCCAACACACCTGAGAAAATTCTGGAGCTTGGCCTTGAGGGCTTAAGAGACTATATCAAAACCATTGGTTTATTTAATTCAAAAGCCAATAACGTCTATAAAATGTGTCAGATCCTCGTCGACAAACACGGCTCCGAAGTTCCTGAAAACCGTGAAGCGCTAGAGGCACTGCCAGGCGTTGGTCGTAAAACCGCAAACGTAGTTTTAAACTGCGCTTTTGGCTGGCCGACTATTGCTGTAGACACCCATATATTCCGCGTCTCCAATCGCACCAAATTTGCTATGGGTAAAGATGTAGTGGCAGTCGAGCAAAAGCTAGAAAAGGTGGTACCAAAAGAGTTTAAGGTAGATGTCCACCACTGGCTTATTCTCCATGGCCGCTATGTGTGCACCGCGCGTAAACCTAAATGTGGCAGCTGTTTGATTGAAGATTTGTGTGAGTTTAAAGAGAAGACTGATAGCTAATCTTTGTTTTAGCATAAGCACAACTTTTATTTGTAGCAGCTCCTACTTCACGCCACATTCGTATCGACGTGATGGTTAGCCTAAGGCAATACCACTGCTGAATACCCTATTCCATCTGGTCCGTTACCAGTAGGGAGTTCAAATAAGGTTTTGCCAGATACAATATCTATAACAAGGACCTTATTTTTTTGGTAAGCGGATAAAAATAAAGTGCGATCGTCTGGATGGAGGATCACGCCTTTTGGTCCTGTTCCCGGCTCAAACTTTATTTGACGCAGCTTTTCTTTGTGCATTGCATCGATCACATCAAGGGTGTGATTCCAATAGTCTGAGATCACAGCAAACTGCTCATCGCGGGTAAGTAACACACGGTATGGAAAGCTATAGCCTTTCCATTGCTTAATTATACGCTCATTTGCTACATCAAACACGGTAACTAAGCCATCATCGTTGCTACCAACCCAGAGCTCTGAGCCACTTTTATTTATGGTGATAGCCTCTGGTACTTTTGGCATTGAAATTTTGCGAAGTAAGGCACCTGACTTTACATCTAATTCAGACACTGAATCTGCGCGCATATTTGTGGTGTAAACACGCTCGCTAGACGCCGGCAGCGCCACCATATGAGAGCCTCTTTGCTCTGTTGCTATTACTTTATCAATTTTCCCCGACTCTATATCAACGATTACCACACTGTCGGAGCCTTCAGACGATACTGCAACGCGTTTTTGGTCTTTTAAAAACAACACGCCATGTGGCCTTGGATAACGAGAAAAATCAATGGTTTTAACTTTTTTTGCTTGCCGAACGTCAAAAACACTTAGACTATTGCCACGTGCATAATTAGTGACAACAGCCGTATGCCCGTCGGCACTCATTGCTAATTCATGTGGTCCTCTGCCGGTTGCGAGCGTCAGCTTAATTTTTCGGCTACTAAGATCGATGAAATCAACCGAGTCCCCCTTTTTATTTACAACAACCAATGTTCCCGACAAGTTATTTGTATCAGCCCATGAAGGGAAGCTGATTAAACACCCAAATAAGAACACATACACAACATAATTAACCAATCTCATTTTGACTCCTATTGATCTGTTAGCTAGTACTGTTGTTTTTATCACTACTGTATTTATCATTGAAAAGCAATCGTAATACAGCCGTCAAAAACACCCTATCCCAAATTTAACTCAGACACGCCTGATACTCGAAACCTTCCTGTTTCCTATGTTGAATAGCACACTTTCCATCACTCGCAACAACTCCCTCGCCTACATCCGTTTTACAATTTCTAGAGCATTTTCAAAGTATTGATTTCACAAATCACTACGCTTTCTTTATGCTAATGAAAGTCTTTAAATTTTAATGCGAATATCATTATGCTACCTGTCCTTCGTATCTTGTTAATAGAACAAGAGCCAGCCGTATTGCAAGCGCTCTCAAGCAATCTGTCAAAAACGATCCCTAATTTTGAGCGAGAGGATGTTCAAATCGATATTATTGAATGTCTCGAACTTTCAAAAGCCTTGGAGCATGTCACTGAAGATGGTGATATTCAAGCTGTCGTGCTGAGTTGGGATGTGCAACAGAAAAGTGGCGAACAAACCTATAGTCGCTTTATCGAGCAATTAAAAAGTATTCGTCTAGAATTACCGGTTTATGTTATTGGTGATGACACTAAAGGGCTTGAGATAGTCAACGAATCCGAGGAAATCGAGTCTTTCTTCTTTAAAGATGAAGTTATCTCAGATCCTGAAGCCATTTTAGGTTATATGATCAACGACTTTGATGACAGAGCCGAGACGCCATTTTGGACGGCGTATCGCAGTTATGTCGGCGAAGCGAACGACTCTTGGCATACTCCAGGTCACAGCGGCGGTTCAAGCTTTAGAAACTCTCCTTATATCAAAGATTTTTATCAATTCTATGGCCGTAATGTATTTGTCGGAGACTTGTCTGTATCGGTTGATTCGTTAGGTTCACTGTCAGACAGCACCAATACCATTGGCCGCGCTCAGGAATCCGCAGCAGCAACGTTTGAGGTTAAACGCACCTACTTCGTGACCAACGGTTCGTCCACCTCGAATAAAATTATTTTGCAAACCCTACTTCGCAAAGGTGATAAGGTGATCATCGACCGCAACTGTCATAAGTCTGTGCACTATGGCATTTTGCAATCGGCCAGTTTCCCTATCTATTTATCGAGTATCTTAAATCCCAAATATGGCATATTCGCACCGCCTTCACTGGCTGACATCAAGCAAGCGATTGAACAAAATACCGATGCAAAACTACTGGTGCTCACAGGCTGTACCTATGATGGTTTGCTGAGCGATCTGAAACAAGTCGTAGAATTCGCCCATCAGCATGGCATCAAAGTCTTTATTGATGAAGCTTGGTTTGCTTACTCGCTATTTCATCCCAGTTTGCGCCATTATTCCGCCATTCATGCAGGTGCCGATTATGTTACTCATTCGGCGCATAAAGTCGTATCGGCATTTTCGCAGGCGTCTTATATCCATATTAATGACCCTGATTTTGATGCTGATTTCTTCCGTGAGATTTACAGTATCTACGCCAGCACCTCGCCCAAATACCAACTTATAGCGTCTTTGGATGTGTGCCAAAAGCAGTTGGAGATGGAAGGCTATAAATTACTCAATGCACTGCTGAACCATGTTGCAGAATTCAAACAGCAGATGGCCTCGCTCAAACATATAAAAGTGCTTGATAAGCAAGATTTTATGAACATATTCCCACATTTTAGTGGCGATAATATGGGTCATGATCCGCTTAAAATCCTCATCGATATTAGTGAACTGCCATACTCATTAAAGGATATTCATAAGTTTCTGCTAGACGAAATTGGGCTGGAGATTGAGAAATACACGCACAGTACCATCTTAGTCTTACTAACCTTGGGTGGTACACGCTCAAAGATCATTCGTTTATACAATGCCTTAAAAAAGCTCGATGGCGGCAAGGTAAAACTATCGAAGTCAACGCGACGCTCGCGCTTGCCTGAGAATTTACCCGCTATTGACCTTGCTTGTATTCCTAGTGATGCCTTCTACGGTGAACGTGAATCTGTACCTATTAGCAAGAGCAACAACCGTATTTGTGCAGGTTTAGTCACCCCGTATCCTCCGGGTATTCCGCTTTTGGTGCCGGGTCAACATATTACCCAAGAGCATATTGAATATCTCAAGGAACTGGCAGGCCAAGGATTGACCATTCAAGGTAGTTTCGATGGTGAGATCTACGTGCTTAAGGAGCAAGAGGAAAAATAAAGCGAGCCACTATCGTTAGTTGACTCACTGAGCAGCGATGTCATTAGACATTGCTGCACCAGCATTACATAAAAGATTATAAAGAGCTGTTAACTCACTGAGTATAGCCTTAACTGAGAAACAATTTGTTTATCAGGCTAATTACTACTAAGAATTATGATCCACCTGAGAACACATAAAAATTTAAAAATCAAATCGTTACCATCAAGTCCTGTATTATTACCCTTTAGCCTAAATTGACTAGCTCTACCCATCTAATCAATACACGCTGATAGAAAGGCACTATCTTTGGCTCAGCTTAAGATATTCCACTGATGATACAAAGTAATCAACCTGAGTCTTGGATAAGGAATAAGCTAACTTATTGTTTTTAAAGTTCACCTTAATTTCCCCCTTGTCCAGCCAGAGAGTTTTAGTGGTAACACTGCTTCCTGTAGGCAAGGCAAATTTACGCACCAATAGCTGGCATAGGGAGTGAATTCAATGCAGTTAGCGCTAATACTAATCCGATAAATAGTATTCTACGCTCGTGACCACACGTACAATTTTGATCTGCGGTGTATTACTGTCTCTATCGCGAATGCTAAATTGCCCTTGTCTTGCTGATTTTATTTTGCCAAGTACAGAGTCGGAATCTTTAGCAAATTTGACCGCCACTTCTCGTGCTTTTTGTGTGGCTTCTTGCACCATTTCAGGCTTAATATCATTAAGGCCAGTAAACAAATATTCAACTCGATTTTGATAATCATCTTTGGTGATGGCAATACCTTGTTTGGCCAGCTCACTTAACTGCCCTAGCGCTTGCGATACCTTATCTGGATTATTGGAGTACACTGTCACACCAGCTTTTGCCACATACCGAAATCCCTGATTGTTTTGTCCGTACTCTTGGGCGTATTTATCTGTAATAGAAGGCGCTGATATCGAAAGCTCGGAAGCATCAAAGCCATGTAAGGTTAAGAACGCGCGGATAGCTGCGTTTTTCTTTTCAGTGCGCTCAACCAACGCTTCCAGATCGTTATCTGCATCACGATAAAATACAGGCCAAATCACCGTATCTGCCGTTACTTCCTTTTCCGATAACCCCTTTACACTTACCGTTCGCTCCATTCCTTTTACTTCTAGAATGGTCGATTTTACCATCCAGCCACTCACTATCACCGCCAGTGATAGCAAAGCCGCAGGAGCTAAATATTTATTCATAGTAGACATATCTTTGTCCTCAACGTTACGCCTCAGTCATGGTTTTCGTACAATTATTATAGGGATAGATCAAAGTCTACCTTAATTGCACTCGAAAACTGCGAGCAAAATGGTAGAGTGGTGCTTATGAGCTGCGGCTGAACTAGGAAACAGTATGAGCGTAAAGCGTATTAGCCAATTTTTTAACCCCCAATCTATTGCGGTGATTGGTGCTTCTAACAATCCAGATCGCGCCGGCTTTATTGTAATGCGTAACTTGCTGCAAGGCGGCTTTAAAGGGCCCATTATGCCCGTCAGCCCAAAACATACCGCAGTGCATGGAGTACTTGCTTACAATACTATTAGACAGTTACCCAAAGTCCCTGATCTCGCTGTTATTTGTACCAACAAACAAACCCTAGTGCAAATCATCAATGAGCTTGGCGAAATTGGTTGTCAGCATGCAATCATCATCGCAGCAGGTCTCGATAATCAGCATAAACAACTATTAAAAGAAGCCGCCAAAATAGCCAAAGTCACCTTGCTTGGTCCTAATTGCCTCGGTTTACTCATTCCTCACTTGGGTATTAATGCTAGTTTTTCTCATACGGTTGCAGCACCCGGTAAGCTTGCTTTTATTTCACAATCGGCGGCGGTATGTTCAACCATACTGGACTGGGCACAACATAAAAAAATCGGCTTTTCTTACTTTGTTTCCGTTGGGGATTGCCTTGATATCGATTTCGACGAACTACTCGATTTCCTCGGACGGGATCCAAAAACCCAAGCTATTTTGCTTTATATTGATAATATCGACGATGTTAGGCGCTTTATTTCCGCAGCTCGAGCCGCTGCATTTAGTAAGCCCGTCATCGCCATAAAAACCGGTAAAACCAAGGCTGGCGCAATCGCTGCGCTGAATCACACCGGCGGCAATACCTCCGATGACGCAGTTTATGATGCCATGTTCCAACGTGCAGGTATGCTGAGGGTAAACGATCTTAGGGAGCTATTTGCTGCCACTCAAACCCTTGCTTTACACCCCAAATTGCTGCAAGTAGAACAGCTGACCATTTTAACCAATGGTGGCGGCCCTGGCATTATGGCGGTCGATACCTTACTACAGAACTCAGGCAAACTGGCGGTACTAAGCGAGCAGACCAAGCAAGCGCTCAGCGCCCTGATCCCACAAACGGATCATGCTTGTAACCCTATAGATATTTTTGGTGATTCCTCGCCAAAACGTTACCAACAAGCACTAGAAGTTCTGTTAAAAGCTGACGAAGTCAAAAACTTATTGATAATTCATACTCCTTCAGCGCTTGCGCCAAGTACCGCTTATGCCGAGATCATTGCACAAACCCTAGCCAAAATTCCAAAAATGGCGCGCCCTTATGTGATGACGAATTTTATGGGTGAAGAAGCGGCCTACGCTGCAAGGCTTGTATGCGCAAATGCTAAGATCCCAACTTATCGTACACCCGAAGGTGCAGTTGGTGCCTTTATGCACTTGGTGAGCTACCGCCGAAACCAAAAACATCTCACACAGACACCAGAATCCTACAGTGATGAAGACCAGCTGCAACACCTGCAAAGCAAACGTTTAATCAATGACTTTTTAAACTCTGGCGCCAATAAACTCGCGACCCATTTAGCTTCTCAAGTGCTGGCTAATTACGATATAGAATGTATAGAGACGCAAATCGCACTCACCCCCTCAGAAGCAAAAGAGCAAGCTCAGCAGCTTGGCTTTCCCGTTGCACTTAAGCTGATAAGTCATGACATCCCCTCTAAGTCGGAAGTGGGTGGGGTTGTGCTCAACCTCAATGATGCCGAAGAAGTAGAGCAAACCGCATTTTCGATGTTACTACGGATCCGCGAGGCTGCCCCCGAAGCTGAAATAGAAGGCTTCTCTTTACAACGCATGGCAAAACGCGCAGGAGGACAAGAATTACGGATAGCAGTAAAAACCGAACCTGGTGTTGGCCCTGTTATTTTACTGGGTGAAGCGGGCACCGGGCTTAATTTCTCGCAAGCTGCGGTGGCATTACCGCCACTGAATATGAACCTTGCAAAGTACCTGATTGCAGCCGCCCATGACAAAGGCTTTATCAAGGAGCGAGCACTGCCTGAAAAGGTCGATAAATACCGTCTGTGCGCCCTACTCACTCGTGTCTCTCAAATGGTAGTCGACCAACCCGATATTATTGATATGGAACTCAACCCTATTCTGGCCTGTTCGGGTCAGTTCCAAGTGCTCGACGCCAGTATTACGCTAAGACGATACGAGCCAGTATCAGGCCGTAAACGCTTGGCCATCCGGCCTTACCCCCGAGAGTTGGTAAAAACCGTGACATTAAAAGATGGCCGCCCTGCAACCTTGAGACCTATTCGTCCTGAGGATGAAAGAGCGCACCAAGAATTTGACCAGTCTTTAAGTAAAGAAGATAGATACCGCCGCTTTTTTGGCGAGCTGCCGCAATTTAATCATGAGCAACTCGCCAAAATGACGCAAATTGACTACGACCGAGAAATGGCGTTTATCGTCACTGTGCCGAATAAATCTAGCTACCAAACGCTTGGGGTATCACGCGTATTGATGGACCCAGATAACCAAGTGGCTGAATTTGCCGTAGTGGTACGCTCAGACTGCCAAGGACTTGGGCTTGGACGAATACTCATGGAAGCTGCTATAAAACACTGTCGTAAACAAAACGTACAAAGTATAGAAGGGATCACTCTGCCAGAAAATAGCGGTATGATAGGTCTTGCCAAAAAGCTCGGATTCACCGTATCTCGAGATTTTGAGGAAGGCACCATTCAGATGGTGTTACACTTAAACTAAACACAAAAAAGATAAGGGATGCTGGCAACTTGATGCAACTTCACATCAGAGAAAAAACGGCTGCGGTGCTCGAGGCTACAGGGCAATACCGCCGACTCGGGCGGGCAGTTGATATCTTCCTCATCACCCTGATTTTAACCAATGTCGTTGCCATCGTGTTGGAATCTGAGCGCGACTTAGCAACTGTGTACCATCACTACTTTCTCACCCTAGAGTTAGTCAGTGTGACCATCTTCGCCATTGAATACTTACTGAGATTTTGGTGCTGTGTCGATAAGCTTGATTACCGCCATTTGGATATACCAAATTGGAAAAAGCGCCTAAAGTATCTGATATCACCGCTGGCGGTGATTGATCTCATCGCTATTTTGCCAACCATATTAATGGCCTTTATCACCTTTGATCTGCGTTTTTTACGTGTTATTCGATTACTCAGGATCTTTAAGCTGACGCGCTACTCTCGGGCCATGCAGTTGCTACTCGCAGCATTTAAAGAAGAATCGAGTTCATTACTTGCCGCCTTTTTTATCATGAGCGTTGTGCTAATCATGGCCTCTTGCGGAATTTATCTTATTGAACACGATGTGCAACCGGATAAATTTGGCTCCATTCCTAAAGCGATGTGGTGGGCGATGGCTACTCTAACCACCGTGGGTTATGGCGATGTTGTGCCTATCACCCCGCTTGGACAATTTTTTGGTGGCCTTATCACTTTACTCAGTATGGGCATGGTCGCGATCCCCACCGGCCTCTTGGCCTCAAGCTTTGCGGACCAAATGCGCAAACGTCGAGATGCATTCAATGAGGCGGTATTGCATGCGTTAGTCGATGGTGATGTCGACAAAAGTGAACAAGCCCATTTAGAAGCTCTTCGTATAGAGCTTGGCTTAAGTCAATTGGAAGCAAACCAAGCAATTAAACTAATGAGTAGTCAACGCGTCCATCATATGTACTGTCGTCACTGTGGTAAAAAGCTGTAGCCAAAGAGACTACAGCTAAATTTCAGAGAGTAGCTGCGCGACTTGTTCGCCACTAATCGCCGAGCTGAAACGGTAACCTTGATAATAATCAACTTGCTCTGCTTTGATGCGTTGATACTGTAGATCGTTTTCCACCCCTTCTGCGACACATTTTAATCCCAATCCATGCGCTAAATTTACACATGAGCGAATAATTAAATAGCTTTCAGGATCCTCAGCAATTTGCTGTACAAAGCTTTTATCTATCTTGATGACATCAATAGGCAATTGTTGCAGATAGGTCAAAGAGGCATACCCCGTCCCAAAGTCATCCATATAGATACGACAGCCCAGTGCTTTTATTTCTTTCATCACTTTCACCGCGCTCTCAACGTTAGAAAGCAGAGCTGTTTCTGTTATCTCAAAGGCCACAGAATGACCCGACACTTTACTGCGGCACAGTGCTTGTTGAATATCCTCGACTAAGCTTGAGGATTCAAAATCAATGGCCGAGAGATTAATGGATATATATAGGTCTTGCTTCATGGTTTGCCAGTGTCTCAATTCAACTAATGCCCGAGAAAGGGTTTGTAAGGTAAGCTCGGTAACGACACCGGCATGTTCAGCAGCAAGCGCATACTCCTGCGCACAAAACTCGCTATTTTCAGGCCAGCGTAATAGCGCTTCAAAGCCAAGCAGAGTATCGCTTTCTACATCGACAATAGGCTGATAATGATTACTAAATTCACCATTTTTTAAGGCCCTCATAAGTGCTTGCTCGACTTCTCGTGAACGCCTAACCTTGCCATTCATTTCTTCGCGAAAAAACTGATAACTGGAAATTTGCTGTACATTAACATGCTCAAGCGCAGCCTTTGCTGCTTGGTTTAACTCAAAAGCGTCTGACGCATCGTCGGGATACATTGCAATACCAATGGCAGGTTGCATAAGTACGGTATGCCCTGCGGCTTCAATTGGAGTACTAAATGAGTGAACCAAACACTCAACATACTGATGAACCTGTTCAGGGTTGTCGAGGTGCTCCATCAACACATAAAACGACTTATCATGTCCCGTCGCTAAGCTATCTAACTCACGGAAGCAGCAGCGTAGCTTTGTTGCAAGCAGAGGAAGCAACTCAGCAACAAAGTCTGCACCATAGATATCGTATAGGTTCTGCAAACGGTTAAACTTTATGACCAAAAGTGCGAAATGTGTATGTTGCGAATGCACGATTGCGTGCTGCACTCTATCCATCAATAACGCTTTATTTGGTAACTTAGTTTGTAAATCATAGTTAGCAAGCTGGTATAGCTCTTTTTCTGTGCGCTTTTGCTGGCTAATATCGGTAAGCACCACCACATAACTGTATAGTTCACCATCGCTATTCGCCACGGCACTAATTTTTATAAGTACGTCTCTTTCGTCACCATTGGGCAAACTCACCACTTCCTCAGAGCTTAAATGCTGATGCACAGCTAGCGCCAACGTCTGGCGTAGATACATCATACGTTTTTGTCTCGACATCCCAAGCTTCACCGCTGTGCTTGATGATGGGATAGAGTCAAGGTTAAAGGCATTTTGCATCGCCCGATTACAAGCCTGAATACGCAGTCTTTTGTCTAAGATCATTACCCAGTCACGGGTCTGCTCAAACGCCGCCCCAAATAATGCGGCTCGCTCTTCAAATAAACGCTCACGCGTTAAGTTGGTATAGGTGCCTGCCACCTGAGTTGGATTACCTTCATCCCACTCAAGTACCTTGCCAAAGTCCTTATACCAACGCCACTGACCTTTGCTGTCTTTTAATCGATAAGTACAGTCGATAAAGCCTTTGTTCGTTGTGACGAACTCAAGCCACTGTAAGCGAAACATGGCTCTATCCGAGGGATGTATCTTTTGCAGATAATCATCCAAGCCGACACTCTCAAGCTCGTAATCGAGCTCCGTAACTAATCGAGGCTGATAGATTAAGGTACTACCCGCATGCCACTCCCATACGCCGGAGTTACTTCCCTCTAGCGCCATTTTCAACCTAGCTTCGCGGTCTTGTGTTTCCTTATGAGCGGCAAGAATAAGTTGCTCAACGCGATACTTTCGATAGCTCCAAAGAGACAGTAGTAAGAGCGTAAGAAAAACATATCCGGCAATCGCAACAGGTGAGCGCCACGCGGGGTAATTTACATTAATGGTTAATTTTGCAGGCGGTGTATAATCTCCCGTTAACGGATCTTTAGCCCAAACTTTTAACGCATATTCACCGGGATTAAGTTTAGGAAATACCACGCGATTTTGATTACGACTCAGGATCTTCTGACCACCAGATATTTGATACTCATAAATAATCCGATCCTGATAACTAAATGCCATTGCAGAGAATGACACTTCGAGTCCAATGTCATCATGCTCAAGCTCGATGTGATCAAATTGCTTTAATCCGGCTTTTTGATTTGGGCGAGAAATTAAATCCACGCTGGTGATATTGACATGATCAAGTAATGGCTTTTTAGGTCTGTTGTCATCGGGAGAAAACACCACAAACCCTTTCAACATACCATAGGCTATGCGACCGTCTTCCAACATCACCGACGCGCCACCGTTAAACTCATTAGAAAGTATGCCATCTTCGGTCGTGAATTGTTGTAAATGCAAATTATCTGGGTCTAGACGCCAAATACCTTTGTGAGATGACATCCAAATCATACCTTCCTTGTCTTGGCGCATTTCATACATCAAAGTATCTATTTTGTGGGCTTTTAAATCGATGTTATAAATTGGCTCGTAACCATCTAACGTCAGACCAATCAAACCAAAGGATGATAGCGACAACCACAAGATATTATTTTTATCTATGGTGTAGGTAGTGATATCGACCGCTAAATGCTTATTTGCTTTCGGCGCTTTATAGATCTCAGTTAGCGTTTCCAACTGCGGATCATATTGCAGCAATACGCCAGCATAGTAGTAAAGGGGTTTAAGCGGTTCGTTTGGAAGTGGTGGGTAGAAGCCATAAGTAAGAAACGGATCGACATTTTCAAATGACTTCGTCAGGTGTGTCAGCTCTGCTGTATTAATATCGTAAACGAACATCCCAACGTCACTATTGACGAAATAAAACTTACCATCAGATAACAACTCCCCACCTTTCACAAAGGATGTCAATATCTCTTTATCTTCTGGATTGTTAGCCTTGGGCCTTGTTACTTCGTGAGTAATAGGGTCAAAGACAAACAGTCCTTTTACCGTCGTGAGCCAAAGCTTATTTTTATACTCCGCAATCTTCCAGATAATAAACTCTGAGAGAATTTCGTCACCCAAGTAACCCTTTAGAAACTGTTTAGTCTCTCTGGTTTTTGGATTGTATCGTGTTAGGCCGTCATTCGTTGCCAGCCACAAAAATTGATTAGATTCATGCATCGCCCAGACATTACTGTGAGAAAAACCTTCACCTTCAACGGTAAGATCACTAACATTATCAAACGCCAGCGTACTGTCTGGTAAGTAAAATGCACCGTCTTCTTTTGTGGCGACCCAAAGGCCACCATAGTTGTCTTTAACAATATCGATAATACTGGTATTTGACGGCAAAAATACGCTTGAAGACAAACGCCTATCTCGAACCGTATTACCATCTTCAATCGTGTAATAAACAAGACCTTTGTCAGTACCAAGCAGCAAGGTATGTTCATCATGCCTGAGCATTTTCCATATGTTTAGTTCGGGAAGCAGCGTTTTAAACTGTACCTCTGCGTCAAAATCTTTTAGTAGTTGAGAAATATCTAGCTCATACATCCCCTGAACCGCACCCACGAGCAAGGTATCCTGGTCTAAAATAAATAGTGATTTAGTATTTGTTTGATAAGGATGTTCAATGGGAGCAAGGTGATCGAGGGTTCTTAATTTTTTCGTTGTTAAATGATATGCAAACAAGCGCTCTGAAGTGGCGATAAACAAGATGTCTTGATGTTGATAAACAGCGCGTATAAAACCACTTTCTTCATCTAACGGTAAAGTCACCTCACTCTTGAGCTTACCTGAGTGGATATTGAGGGTCGCAACATCATTGGTACGCACAACCCACATATGATCATCATCTTTGGTCAAAACAATATTAACCAAATTAGAATAAAACTCGTCCTCTGTAGACGGTGGTTCTATATATTTTCTATACTCATCTTTCATCGGATCGTATCGCAGTAACCCTGCAATACCCGTCGTGATCCAAATCCCACCAAGGTTGTCCTGATAGATATAATTTACCTGCACTTTATCAAGTACGCCATCGGGTCCATTTACATCCAATACCTGATAGCCATCGTAACGGTTAAGCCCACCTTCAGTGGAAAGCCATAGATACCCTTGCTCGTCGATAAGCAGTGTATTGACGTAACTTTGTGATAACCCTTCAGCAGGTGAAAGTCGTGAAATTTGCGCGGCATTTACCAATGCAGTAAATAGGCAAATGCAAAATATAAAACACAGGCGAAACATAAAAGGCCGAGATTGTTAATTAGACGTAATACATTGCCACGAGTTGACGGTTTTGTCCAAGATAACTAGATAAGCGAGAAGCGAGAAGCGAGTTCAGACGGTAATTGGCATGAGTTATTTTGAAACCCAAGTGCGGTATAAAAATGACAGAGGTGGCGATATGCAAAGGTATAAACTGTTTGCCCAGGGTTTACACTGAGAAAATGATAAACAGCTGATTCAATTAATTTTTTTGCAACACCTTTGCGTCTAAACTGCGGTGCAACATAAACGCCTACAAGTAACCAATAGCCATCTACAGGCTGTAAACGACAAGCCGCTATAATTTTACTATTATCTTTAACTACCCAAACGTTGTCGTGTTTTGCAGCTCGTCCTCGTGCTTTTTGAGCATCATAAAACTTATTAACGAGCGGTGTCATTATCGCTGGGAGTAGTTCAATCGAATACATCAAGCAAGCATCAGGCTCAAGTAAAATTCAAACTTTTGCTTCAACGTATCCTGTTCAGAGAGTGGCCTTTGATTGATCGCATCATAGATTGCTTCTCTACTTTTTTTGCCTCGTTTTATTTGGTACGCCCAAAACGATGCTTCATACTCAAGTTGAATTTGGTATTTTTCTTGTCTAGGTAGCAAACATAGGTTGTGGCTCATTACACATCATTCAATTTTAAGTGAAGGGAACCACAAGTGTATCACAAGCCAACACACCTATTGCAGCAAAATCTAGTTTTGATTAAACCGAGATGCTGTGCACTTTTTTGTAAAAATTATGTATACTAATAGCCTCTACTTCTAAGTAAACAGTTGACGGAGTTGGATTGAAAACCGCATTACTATGTTTAATTATGATGATTTCAACGGCGACTCAAGCAGCCACAGATACGCCAAAAGTTATGCATTTCAATCAACCGCCAAAGACCCCGCAAGCACTCTATGTAATTGAACTTATGGGAATGGTTTATCAATCTCTCGACATAGAGCTACGCCTTGAAGAATTTAATCACAAAGGCTCTCTAATTGCAGCTAATGCAGGAAACTTAGATGGACAGTTAGCTCGAGTTGCGAGCGTGGAAAAGGAGTATCCAAACTTGCGTCGTGTTGATTACCCGTTATTTCAGTTTAACTTGCAGCTATTCACCCTTTGTGGCGATTGTAAACTTAGGGAGCTTCAATCCTTAACGGTTCGCAGCGGCTATCCTGTAGCGACCACATATTTGGCTGAGCACCAAATCCAAGCTTATGTTATCGGGGTGAAAAGCGCGGTCGCACAACTCAATTTAGTCATGCAGAAGCAAGTTGAAGGAGCACTTATTCTCGACTTTCACTTGAAACCACATTTAAAAAATATCAATGAAGAAACCCTACAAATAAAAAATTTAGCCGTCGTTGAGAGCTTTCACTTCGTGCATAAGCGCAATGAACACTTAATTCCACTGATTAAAGCAAAATTAGAGGAGTTTGAACGCGAAGGGGTGATACAAATGCTCAAAGCTAAATATCAAATTTAAAGTTTTCTCCTGTTTGCTCATCTGCTTGCTCCGTTTTTGATTTACGTTGCAAGTACCTTTTATATCGTTGCTGACACAGCGCAATAACTTTACGTTTTTGCTCGTTATTAAGATTATTCCACTCAAAGCGCTCTTCGCGACTGCGATAGCAACCTTTACAATAACCGCGATTATTTACCTGACAGATCCCCTTACACGGACTTGGGATCTCAAATATCTCAATTTGTTCCATGTACACTCAACACTTTTTCCCCTTTTCTAAGCATACTGTTTAGTAACTAGTCTGCCAAGGTTATAAAGAGCGAGTTACAATCTAGGGTCCCAAAAACAAAAAAACCCAGCACAAGGCTGGGTTTTTGAAAGCTCAGAAAAACTTACTTTTTCTTCACTGCTTTTTTGTTTGGAAGGTCAGTGATTGAACCTTCAAAGATTTCAGCAGCTAGACCGATTGACTCGTTCAGCGTTGGGTGAGCGTGGATAGTAAGCGCTAGGTCTTCACCGTCAGCACCCATCTCTACTGCTAGACCGATTTCACCAAGCATTTCACCTGCATTGATACCAACCATAGCACCACCGATCACACGACCTGACTCTTTATCAAAGATAAGCTTAGTAGAACCTTCAGTACGTGCAGACGCGATTGCACGACCAGAAGCAGCCCACGGGAATACCGCAGTTTCAATGCTTAGACCTTGCTCTTTTGCTTCTTTCTCAGTCACACCAACCCAAGCGATTTCTGGATCTGTGTATGCAATTGAAGGAATACACTTAGGATCGAAGTAATGCTTCTTACCAGAGATAACTTCAGCAGCAACGTGACCTTCATGAACCGCTTTGTGTGCAAGCATAGGTTGACCTACGATGTCACCGATAGCGAAGATGTGATCAACGTTGGTTTTCATTTGCTTGTCAGTGCTGATAAAGCCACGCTCATCAACATTTACGCCCGCTTTGTCAGCGTCGATTAGCTTACCATTTGGTGTACGACCAACAGCAACTAGTACTTTGTCATAACGAACTTGGCCTTCAGGTGCTTGCTTGCCTTCGAAAGATACGTAGATACCGTCTTCTTTCGCTTCAACAGCAACAACTTTAGTAGAAAGCATCACGTTAAACTTGTCTTTAACGTACTTTTGGTAAATCTTGATAACGTCTTTGTCAGCCGCTGGTACTAGTTGATCAGCAAACTCAACTACGTCAATCGCTGAACCTAGTGAACGGTAAACAGTCCCCATCTCAAGACCAATGATACCACCACCTAGTACAAGTAGCTTTTCAGGCACGTCTTTAAGCTCAAGTGCACCTGTAGAGTCGATGATACGCTCGTCTTCAGGAATGAAAGGTAGGCTTACAGGCTGAGAACCCGCTGCAATGATTGCGTTATCAAAGGTCACTGTTTTTGCACCGTCAGCACCTTCAACAGCGATAGTGTTAGAACCTGTGAACTTACCGTAGCCGTTAACTACAGTTACTTTACGCATCTTAGCCATTCCACCAAGACCACCTGTAAGTTGACCGATCACAGACTCTTTCCATGAACGGATTTTGTCTAGGTCAATTTGTGGAGCACCGAAAGAAACACCGTGAGAAGCCATTTCTGCTGCATCGTCAATTACCTTTGCAACGTGAAGAAGGGCTTTTGAAGGGATACAACCAACGTTCAAGCACACACCACCTAGCGTGTCGCGAGATTCGATTAGTGTAACGTCTAAACCTAAGTCTGCTGCACGGAATGCTGCAGAGTAACCACCAGGACCACCGCCTAGTACAACAACTTGAGTTTTGATTTCGTTGCTCATGTTATTACCTTAACTGTTATTTGAACGGGTTTACTCGTCGAGAGTAGCCGACCCAAAGTGCCTGCCAAACACCCGATTCGGGGCACAGGGCAGAGAGAGTTATTATTGCTCGAAAGTGTATCATTCACACTCTCTATTGTCCCGCCTAATTATCAAGCGGAACAATAAAATACAAGAAAACCGCATTACCTAAGTCATGCGGTTTCTATTCTTACATTACTAGCTGGCGAATATCGCTTAAGTAGTTTGCAAGTGTCACAGTAAAGCGAGCTGCTAGTGCGCCGTCAATGACACGATGGTCGTATGAACAGCTTAGCGGCACCATTAGGCGCGGCTCAAACTCTTTACCATTCCATTTCGGTTTGAAGTCTGACTTAGAAACACCAAGAATCGCAACTTCAGGAGCATTAACGATTGGCGTAAACGCCGTACCGCCGATACCGCCTAGGCTTGAGATAGTGAAACAGCCGCCCTGCATATCAGCAGACGTCAGTTTACCGTCACGTGCTTTCTTAGAAATTTCCATCAACTCGCGTGATATCTCAATGATGCCTTTCTTGTTCACGTCGCGAACAACAGGAACCACTAGACCATTTGGTGTATCAACCGCGATACCGATGTGAACATATTTCTTCAAGATTAAGCTCTCACCATCTTCAGATAGTGAAGAGTTAAACGTTGGGAACTCTTCAAGTGCTTTTGCAGCCGCTTTCATCACGAATACTAATGGCGTGATCTTCACACCCATTTTCTTCTTCTCAGCTAGCACATTCTGTTCTTTACGGAACGCTTCAAGCTCAGTGATATCTGCTTCGTCAAACTGCGTAACATGTGGGATTTGTACCCAGTTACGATGAAGGTTTGCACCCGATAGCTTATTGATGCGAGAAAGTTTCTTCTCTTCTATTTCACCAAACTTGCTGAAGTCTACTTTTGGCCAAGGAATAAGACCAAGCTCACCGCCGCCAGTGTTGCCACCTTTTGCGATTTGACCAGACTCAACTTGCTTAACCAGCTCTTTCACGTAGTTTTGTACGTCTTCTTTTAGTACACGGTTCTTACGACCTGTACCTTTAACGCGAGCTAGGTTAACCCCAAACTCACGCGCTAAACGACGTACCACAGGTGATGCGTGGGCATACTGATCATTGGCCACAAAATCATCTTTTTGTGCAGAGGCTTTTGGTGCTTCAGATTTTGCCGCTGAAGCCGCAGGCTGAGCTGGTTTTTTTTCAGTTTTAGCCGCTGCCTGAGGTGCAGGTGCCGCGCCTTTCACTTCGAATACGAAGATTAAAGAACCCGTTGATACTTTGTCGCCGGCATTGACTTTGATCTCTTTAATCGTACCTGCAAACGGAGCTGGTACTTCCATTGAAGCCTTGTCGCCTTCAACCGTGATAAGCGATTGCTCTTCTTCAACGCTGTCGCCAACAGCAACCATGATTTCAGTAACTTCAACTTCGTCGCCACCGATATCTGGTACATGCACTTCTTTTTCAGCTGATGCAGCAGGTGCTTGCTCTTGAGCAGGCGCTTCTGCAGCTTCGGTAGTCGCAGGTGCATCACCGCTACCTGCCACTTCGAAGATGAAGATCAATGAACCGGTTGACACTTTGTCACCCGCGTTGATTTTCACTTCTTTGATAGTGCCTGCAAATGGTGCTGGTACTTCCATTGAAGCCTTGTCGCCTTCAACCGTGATAAGCGATTGCTCTTCTTCAACAACATCGCCCGCAGCTACTAAGATTTCAGTTACTTCAACTTCATCGCCACCAATATCTGGTACGTGAACTTCTTTCACTTCTGTCTTGCCAGAGGCGTTTGCTTCTGGCTTAGCTTCTTCTGCTGGTTGCTCTGCCGGTGCTTCTTCACCTGCCGCTTCAAAAACCATGATCAAAGAGCCAGTCGATACTTTATCGCCTTCCGCTATTTTGATTTCTTTAACTGTTCCCGCCACAGAGGCAGGTACTTCCATTGATGCTTTGTCGCCTTCAACAGTGATAAGCGATTGCTCTTCTGCAACCGTATCACCTACGCTTACTAGGATCTCGGTTACTTCAACCTCATCGGCACCAATATCTGGAACATGAATTTCGATTGCCATCACTCGTCCTCTTATGCGTAAAGTGGGTTAGTTTTGGTGGTGTCGATATCAAATTTCTTGATAGCGTCAGTCACTACTGATTTTTCAACTTTGCCTTGCTTAACTAGCTCGCCAAGTGCAGCAACTACCACGTAACCGGCATTCACTTCAAAGTGACGACGTAGGTTTTCACGGCTGTCTGAACGACCGTAGCCGTCTGTGCCAAGTACTTTGTAAGATGCGCTTGGCATAAATGCACGTACTTGATCAGCGTAGTTTTTCATGTAATCCGTAGCAGCAATTGCTGGCGCGTCACCAAGTACGCTGGTGATATAAGCCACTTTTTGCTCTGCTTCTGGGTTAAGCATGTTGAAACGCTCTGCATCTTGACCGTCACGAGCAAGCTCGTTAAATGACGTTACAGAGAATACGTCTGAACCGATACCGTAGTCGTCGCTTAGGATCTGCGCCGCTTTACGTACTTCGTTCAAGATAGTACCCGAGCCCATTAGCTGAACCTGTGCTTTGTCGCCTGTGTAGCTTTCAAGCTTGTAAATACCCTTACGAATACCTTCTTCAGCGCCTTCAGGCATTGCTGGCATATGGTAGTTTTCGTTCATGAGCGTTAGGTAGTAGAACACGTTCTCTTGCTCTGGACCGTACATACGACGGATACCATCTTGTAGAATAACCGCTACTTCAAATGCAAACGTTGGGTCGTAAGAAATACAGTTAGGCACTGTACCTGCTTGAATGTGTGAGTGACCATCTTCGTGCTGTAGACCTTCACCATTTAGCGTTGTACGACCGGCAGTTGCCCCTAATAGGAAGCCACGCGCTTGTTGGTCGCCCGCCATCCACGCCATATCACCTACACGTTGGAAACCAAACATTGAGTAGTAGATATAGAACGGGATCATTGGTAGGTCGTTCGTGCTGTATGACGTTGCCGCTGCAACCCATGAAGACATCGCGCCTAGCTCATTGATACCTTCTTGTAGTACCTGACCTGACGTTGCTTCTTTGTAGTAAGAAACGATATCGCGGTCTTCTGGGCTGTAGTTTTGGCCGTGCGGGTTGTAAATACCGATTTGACGGAATAAACCTTCCATACCAAAGGTACGTGCTTCATCAGCAATAATTGGAACAATGCTCTTGCCGATATTCTTGTCTTTTAACAAGATATTAAGCGCACGAACGTATGCCATTGTGGTTGAGATATCACGCTTTTGTTCTTCTAGAAGCGGTTTAAATGCATCTAGTTCAGGTAGCGTAAGCGTTTCTGTGAAGTTAGGTAAACGCTTAGGTGTATAACCGTGAAGCGCGTTACGGCGAGCATGTAGATATTCGTGCTCTTTTGACCCTTCTTCTAGCGTCAAGTAAGGTAGCTCTTGTAATTGCTCATCAGATACCAAGTCATCTAGGCCTAGACGTGAACGTAGGTGTGCTACGTGTGTCATGTCCATTTTCTTAACTTGGTGAGCAATGTTTTTGCCTTCAGCCGCAGCGCCCATGCCGTAACCTTTTACCGTTTTAGCTAGGATAACCGTTGGACGACCTTTGGTTTCTTGTGCCGCTTTAAATGCAGCAAATAGCTTAGATGGCTCATGACCACCGCGCTTCAACGCGAAGATTTCATCGTCAGTCATATCAGCAACAAGCGCTGCTGTTTCTGGGTAACGACCGAAGAAGTGTTCACGTACGAAGGCACCATCTTTTGCTTTGTAAGTTTGGTAATCACCGTCAACTGTTTCATTCATCAGTTGTAGCAATTTACCCGTAGTATCTTTGGCAAGTAGCTTATCCCAACCAGAACCCCAAACGACTTTGATCACGTTCCAACCCGCACCTTTAAATAGGCCTTCTAGTTCTTGGATGATCTTACCGTTACCCATTACTGGGCCGTCAAGACGCTGTAGGTTACAGTTGATTAGGTAGCATAGGTTGTCTAGCTTTTCACGGGCAGCGAAAGAAATCGCACCACGTGATTCTGGCTCGTCCATTTCACCATCACCAAGGAAGGCGTAAACGCGTTGCTCAGACGTATCTTTTAGACCACGGCCATCTAGGTATTTAAGAAAACGCGCTTGGTAGATAGACGCGATTGGACCTAGACCCATAGAAACCGTTGGGAACTGCCAGAATTCAGGCATTAACTTAGGGTGTGGGTATGAAGAAATACCGTTACCATCTACTTCCTGACGGAAGTTATCTAGCTGCTCAGCGCTTAGGCGGCCTTCAACAAATGCACGAGCATAAATGCCCGGAGAGATGTGGCCTTGGTAATACACTAAGTCACCACCGTCTTTCTCGTTTGGTGCACGGAAGAAGTGGTTGAAACACATTTCATAGAATGCAGCTGACGACTGGTAAGAGGCCATATGCCCGCCCAGCTCAAGATCTTTCTTCGAAGCACGAAGTACGATCATAATCGCATTCCAACGGATGATAGAGCGAATACGACGCTCAAGGTTCACATCCCCTGGATACGCAGGCTCTTGATCTGCTGGGATAGTGTTGACATAGTTAGTCGTAGTGCCTGTTGGCATATCTACGCCATCAAGACGCGCTTGCTCTAATACTTGCTCTAACAAGAACTGAGCGCGCTCTACGCCTTCTTCTTTTACGACCGACTCAAGCGCCTGTAACCATTCTTGGGTTTCTAGCGCGTCTACGTCAATTTTATTGACTTCAGACATATGGAGTGTTCCTTATGTTTAAAATACGAATTTATTCTATTTGTGCCAATTCTTACTGAATCAAGTCCGATTACTGCTGTTTTGTTCTACGCAGTGAACGTTCTATTCGCGAACGCTCTTTACCGGCTTCTAATAACGCTTCTTCGATAAAGGCTAAGTGGGCGTTACTAGCAAGTCTTGCTTGTTCAGGGTTACCATTGATCACCGCATCTAATAACAACTTTCTGTGCTCACCGAGCTGCTCACTCACGTCTGATTTTTGCACCAAGACCGTTAAGTTTTGCAACACGTTTTGCTCAAGCAATGACTGCATCCCTTTTACAAGATGAAGCAGGACGACGTTATGTGACGCTTCTGCAACGGCAAAGTGAAAAGCATTAATTGCCCTTGCCTTTTGCATCAAGTCATCACCTATCTCTGCAATACTGTCAAAGCTTTGTTGTACCTTTGCAAAGTCATTCTCTGTGCCCCTGAGTGCCGCGTAGTAGGCGGCGATGCCTTCTAATGCATGACGAAACTCAAGTAAATCAAACTGAGATTCTGGATGCTTACTGATCAAGTCAAATAACGGATCAGTCAGCCCTTCTTCCAGCTGATTTTTAACATACGTGCCACCACCTTGACGACGGGTAACAAGCCCCTTAGCTTCCAATTTCTGGATAGCCTCACGAAGTGATGGACGCGACACTTCAAACTGCTTAGCTAGTTCACGCTCAGGCGGCAACTTTGCACCGGGTAATAACGAGCCCTCGAGGATCATATTCTCAAGCTGTTCTAGTATTACGTCGGATAATTTTGCTGCTTTAATCTTTAAAGACATTGAAATAACGCCAATTTTTTATGATGTGACCTAGCCAGACCGCTGACTTATTTTAATCAATTTGGTAAGAATTAACTTCATAGGTAAATTGGTCATACCAAATTTGCACAATACGTTATCAAAATCCATGACAACTGTCAAAATTCAGCCCAATTCAATAATTAGCTGAGTGTAAAAACAACAGTTGGCGTGCATAAACTTTAACCAAGAATCGGGAAAATTTAAAAGGTGATTTAAATGGTCAGACCAGATAGGCATATACCATTTAACGTAAAATCAAGCTGCCGGAAGGCGGTTTGGATAAGGCAAGTCTTAATCTAAAGCAGCCAATGACGATTCAAGATAGTCTTTACGATTGTTGGCTGCAAAGCATGCTCTAAAATCCCACTGAATACACTATTAGGCTTTATGTGTAATAACATTCTTTATGCTTTATATACCGTCAAAATAGCCAACAGGCTATGAAAAACATTAAAAACAAATTTAGATTCTAACTTATGAATGATTTCGCAACGGATCAGGACATTATTTGGTTTTAGCAAAACCAAAAAGCAATCAATCAGTAAACACACGAGAGCAGCGAGCACGATACTGAGCAACATAGTCTTCATCCGCCCATAGTTTTTTAAGCCCTTCGTTATACAACTCGACATATTCACTATGATGCTTATTGATAAGCAAATAGCCTTTTTGGATAAAAGCAGGGATCGCTTGCGCCACTAATAACTCCGCTTCTTCCGCAGGCAGTTCCTGCTGATAGGACTTCGCCGATTTTTCGTCCATAATCATAATATCTGCACGGTTTCGTAGGATCAGTGCCACATTTTTACTGGTATACGTGGCATATGAAGTTTTGATTTCAAGCGTCTCTATCGCCTCTAGCAGAGAAGGCGGATAAGTTAACCCTTGATTGAGCAACAATCTAAATGGCTTGAGATCTGCGTAACTCGTATAGGTAAACGCTAAATCTCGATGATGATAAAAGCGTGCTGTTTCTTCAGTGAGTGGGTATTGAGTGTAAATATAGTCTTTGCTCCTTTGCTCGCTGTAATACCAATAAGCACTACCAATGTAAGCCGCCTTCATTCCCTCTTGATAGGCGCGTTCCCAAGGCATAAATAAAAATCGGACTTTGATATCAGAGAGCGCAAAGACATCTCGGATCACAGCAGCCACACAGCCTTGATCTTGTTTCGCTTGATCTAAGTACGGCGGCCATTGCCCCGTCGTAATATTCACCTGAGTATCAAGCGCGCTCGCACTCCCGCTCACACAACACAGTAAAATCAACGGCCAAACTACTTTCATCTGTATGCTCTGTTATTTTTTCAAAAAGTATAGGCAACGAATTAGATTATGGGTACATTG
The DNA here is from genome assembly GCF_040104525.1 of Pseudoalteromonas sp. XMcav11-Q. Taxonomy (NCBI): domain Bacteria; kingdom Pseudomonadati; phylum Pseudomonadota; class Gammaproteobacteria; order Alteromonadales; family Pseudoalteromonadaceae; genus Pseudoalteromonas; species Pseudoalteromonas sp. XMcav11-Q. The sequence goes on along the minus strand of NZ_JBECOX010000011.1, from coordinate 43,931 downwards.
TTGTAGAAAAAAGAATGGCAAATCATGCAAACGATACGCTATGACACACTAAAGTAGATGTTATTTAATGCCATGGAAATAAGTCGATAATCAAATTACCGATTGCCAAGTTTACCGATAATCGAGTATAACCAGAGTCTCTGGGCATGTATTACACAAGGATATCACTTTGGTTTGGCGGGTCTTTGTCCTACTACTTATCATCACGCTGATATTGTTTGCGCTTTATTTTATCTACCCAAGTGCAGCAGCAAACTCGATGAGGTCTATCAAACCTTTATTGACTGAATTAGGCATACAGCTAGACACCCATACCGAAAAACGTTTAAGTCAGCCAGACACCACTCCTCACCTAACGGTTGCACCACCAAAAGTAACAAGACAGCAGCTACCTGAAATACCAGAAAAAACCTTTTATAACCTAAACGGGCACAGTGATCTTGTTAATATGTTCAGCGGTATCTCAACACCTACCTGCGGGGTACTAAAGCGCGAAGTATTTTCCTTGCAAACGCAATTCAACCACATTGAAAATTTTAAACTCAATCTAACGGGTGAACCCGTGAGCCCTTATGTTGAGTATCAGGCGCAGCAAGCCCTCAACGTGGTGTATATGATGTTTAAGCACTTTTTTAACCAGTTAGCGCATAAAAAAGCCTTATCTCCCATCCAGTTGAACATGCATATTGCCGCCAATGACGCTGACTACAATGAGCTAATCCTCTCTCGCGATGCCGAGCCCGCTGGCACCTTGGGCATGTACTTCTTGTTTCAAAACCAAGGCTTTATCAATGGCGGTCGCACTGAAGAAGAAACGCTAAGAACGCTCATTCACGAGTCCGTGCACGCCCTCGTTTTTTACTATTTCGGCGTAACCCCTCGATGGGTAACGGAAGGCTTAGCCGAGTATTTTGAGCACCTAAGAATTACCGAAACAGGTCAATTTTCAGTTTACCTCTCTGACGAAGATTGGTTAACGAAAGAAGGGATTTTGAAATCGCGCTTTGCCAAGCTTGATATTAACACCCTATTCAATAGCGAAAATCAGTGGCAAACCATGCAAAGTACCACCTTATATGCCAATAGTTATCTGTTTACGGGATTTATGGTCGAGCACAACAGCAACGCTTTTTTCGAGTATTTACGACAAGAAAGCAGCAATCCGTGCAATATTGTACCTGCACAAAACATCGAGCTAATCTTTCGTAATTTTAATGAAAATGTCGAATCACAATTTGAGGGATGGCGTAACACACCTCGCCAAATTCAACGTGGTACATGGCAATAACTCTTCCTGTGAGAGTAAGCACGGATTATTTTAGCAATTACGCTGTGTCGAGGCTTATAAGAAACCAACAACCTAGTATGTCTCCCAATTCACAGCCTCCTAATTCACGATGCAAATAACTTTGTGGGAGGCGGTCCACCCGCCGAGAAGTGTGCTTTTCGGGTAGTCGTAGCCCATGGATGGGCGTCGAAACCAGTCAGGAGGACGGGCTGACTTTACGGTAAATTCCGAGCTACCAGCCGTTAGCAACATAAACCTCCATGTTTAATATCAAAGCGCATCCATGCGCTCCTCGTTCATTCTTTTTAAACGACGAAAAAGAACGAACCAAGAAAACGTCGCCCCAGCATCACACTTAATCCTCAAATCCTAAGCCGATATAGTGCAACCGTCTTGTAAGGCACGTCCATGATGCCAGACAAGACTTAGCCGACATCCTATCGGCACATTGCATATCGGCTTATGCTTTTCGGGTGTGATGGAGGGGGAATAAAGTTGCTTGTGGAATTTCCACTTTCTCAGTAGCAATAAAGTAGTTTATAAGCTCAAAAGCGGCTCCAGCCTCACAGTGTAAATAGCGTTGTGGGAGGCGCTTTACCCGCCGAGAAGTTATGCTTTTCGGGTAGTCGCAGCCCATGAATGGGCGTCGAAAACTGTCAGGAGGACGGGCTGACTTTACGATAAATTTCGAGCTATCAGCCGTTAGCAAAATAAACCTCCATGTTTAATATCAAAGCCCATCCATGCGCTCCTCGTTCATTTTTTTAAAACGACAAAAAAGAACGAACCAAGAAAACGTCGCCCCGGCATCACACTTAATCCTCAAATCCTAAGCCGATATAGTGCAACCGTCTTGTAAGGGTGAGGTTGCCAAAGCCACTGCCTTTTACTGTGATATTACCTTGGCTTTGAATGAGTTGACTTCCCGCCGGGGCGGTGATGGTAAGGTTGTTGTCTGCCTTGAGCTTTATATCACTTTGGATAACACTGCGATGGCTGCGACCCGCCTTAAGGGTGATATTTTGTGTGGCACTTACGTCAATTTGATTGGCGATGAGTTCAAAGTTAATCATCATCGCATTTTCAATTAATAAGTAAGTGTTTTTAGTGGTAAGGAGTTAAGTGGTTTTTATTTGCTACTTTAATAACAGGAGCATTTATTATGAATAAGCCTTAGCTATAAGCCCTTGTTGGTCTAGTATTTCTTTCTGACCAAATGATGCTAATACACTTAGATGGGCGAAAATATTTACTTTACTGACATTGTCAATGGTAGGCTGCCCACCAAGAAAAAAAGCGGGTTCAAAAGCATACATTTCGTTATATTTTAATTGAGATAATCGAAGTTTACATTTCTCAAAAAGTAAGCCTCCACTCGTATCATCTATATCCAGCGATGTTGGCCTTTTTGCACTAAAGAAAAACTGTATGGCATCGTTTTCTTCTCCAACTGCTATGTCTTCGGCATTACCTTCTTTCTCTATAATCCAACCGTGAGATGGGTCGATTAGATATTTATGTCCAAATTTCTCTCCCCATAAGAATAGCTCACCAAATGCACTGCGAGCAATTACATAATATGTGTCTTGCTCGACGATAACTGTATCTCCAAGCCATGCATCTAAGGTATCATCATAATCATCGGGATTAGTTAACCAAAAAAGCCCTTCCCCGAAACCAGAAAACCCGTATTCACTCCAATATTCTAATAATCTAGTAGGCAGTTTACCTTCAAACTTTTTTATTATTTCTGCTGGGGCTTGATGTTTTTCAGTAGGCTCTTCAAATTTTTCAAGAAACCACTCGAAATCTTCATCTATTTCAAATTGTTTGGTCATTATTCTAACCTCCTTACTTACACCGTTCTAATTCTATATTCACTTGGGTGGTAGGGCCCATTGTTCTCAACGCAAACCTTGCTGCCTCATCCATACCGGAAACTCCCTATAAACTGAAACGTTTTACCGTGGCTTGCATGCCTTCGATGGCGGCGTCTGGAAGTAGTAGGTCGTAGTGCCAACTGGTAGACATGTCATCAAGTGAATCGCGCAGGCCTTTGACGATGTTTTTAACTTCCGTGGCGGATTGTTTTCCTAGGTCTTGCCAGTTGATGTCTCTTAGGTATTTAACTGGGTCGCCTTTACCAACTTTTCTTTGTGTAAAGATCTGAAGCACTGCGCAGAGCGACTCTCCGGCATTTTTTAAGATAACCTTGCCTACGGTTGTGACATGTCTTGGGCCTCTATTGGTGGCTTTGAATAACCCCTACAGCATCTGATTTTGAAGGTAGTAAAACGATGTTAGTATTCTCAATTAACTCGGACACGCGAAGCGCTAAGAAGTTATGAGTTGAGCTGGTGATCCTGACTATTTAATAAAAGCTTTTATCTTAGATGTGTTGTCCTAATTTTCTCCGAAAATCAGCGAACACAGCTTTCGAATAGTATCATTGCTTTCTAGCTCGTTCATTTAGAACTTTAAGTAAGTCAGAATCGCCTTTTACCCAGAACTTGTCATCATCAGGAAAAATATTCTCTGGGTACTCATTTGCAAAATCTATAAATTCACCGTTCCAATGTTGTGGTATGTACTTTTCCATTTGCACGCCCTCATGATAAAATGCGGCTACACTTTTAGCATCAAAGTCGATAAACATGCTAGGGAATAAATCAGCAACATCCCACCAAGATCTAGCTGATGGGAACCTAGATGCCAGTCTCTTACTTAGTTCGCTGCAACTTATTTCATTACCCTGAATTTTATCCAGAAAAGTTTCTACATTATTTTCATCTAAAGTATGGAGGCCAAACCTATCAGAGTCGTCAAGCTCTGGAACTTGATATCCATTTTCTATAAAAGCGTCTCTTAGTTTTACCAAATCTAATATCCATAACTCTCGTTCACCCTTAAACCAGCGAATTTTGCTTTGATAGCGTATAACTACTATTACTATTCCATCAAACACAGATATTTCCTTAGGGTGAAAGCATACTTAGTTAACAGCAATTAACTGAAGAGCAACTCTGCTCTGAATTCATAGTCAATACAGGGTCGTACATATTTGCGACGTATCGAATCTCCACGACCAGTGTGTTTTACAAAGTTATAAACAACCCATCTGAACGGAGTGCGATTTCCCGCCGAAACTGCTTTACTTATCTGACAAGTATCTTCCTTAAACACGACATCCAATACCCAATGCTGATAAGGGAGAAAGCAAACTAACCGTTTATATTAGCTATATTCAGCCTAGCAGAGACGTTCAACAAAAGCTTCAAAACTATCCGAAACTAGTACAAAAACAGGACTTAATTCATCTGATTCATTATGATCCCAGAGTACAACTGACGGCTCAATATCGCTATCTTTGAAGTTTAAACATAAAAAGTCTCCACCAAAGACATAAGCAAAAGGAAGTAACTCAACACCCACTAAATCTTCGTTGTCGGTTAGGCGTTCTTCAATCTGAGCGAGTACCACTTTTATTTCGTACTGCATAATATCGTCTGACAACTTTGAATCGTTTGTGATAAGAAGTGCCCGTTCAATCAACCGTTCCTCATTGTCTATGGTGTAAGTGAGCCCTTCAAAAGCAACGCCATTATTGTTGCGGAAAAACTCGATAAACGAATACGGAAGTTTAATTCTGCAAAAGTTTTCTAAATCAAAGATGCTTGAGTTATTTAACTCATAAGAGTCGTTACGTTGAGTAATCATATATAGTCTATGCCTTTTGCTGGAAAATATTGGCCTAGGCCTTGCGGCATCTGAGTCTTGAAAAGACTTAAAAAGATGTTACTGATTATGGGATAATTTTTTGGACAATGCGACGATATCCGCCATAACACGTTTCTCCCCAAGGTCAGCTAAGAAAGCTAAATGTTCCGTGGCTTTTACCTTTTGGAGATTCTCAAGCTTAGGTTCGCCACCAAGGGCAAGAGCAGGCGCAAAGCCATAGATTTCTCCATTTTCAAGATGGCCTAGCTTTTCGACAGCACGTTCAAAAAGAGGCTTTTCATTGTGATCTTTTAGATCAATTTCGGTGCTCATTTTTGTTGAGAAAAATAAGTCCAAAGTTAGCTCCTCACCATCTTCTAAGTAATCATCGTTACTAAAATTAGGAAATATCATGCCGTAGGGAGAAGTGATTTTCAGGCAATTACCCGAGTTTTTACCCCAAATATACATCTTCCCAAATGCATCTACTGCAATGACATAGAAACTATCTATACCGTCATTTTGCATTTTTTCGAACTGAGTACCTCTAATCCATTCAGCCAAAAGATCATGATAATCAGCTGGGTTGACCATCCATAAACGGCCTTTCCCCCAACCACAAAAACCGTATTCTTTCCAGTATTCAAGCAAATTGTCAGGTAAAGTTCCTTGATAGAACCGGATCTGCTCATCAGTTGGTTGAATTGCTTCTATCGCTGGACCAAACCCACCAAAGTTATAAAAATTGTCAAAAAACTTGTTCATTATTTACACCTATATAGATTCATATTTGATTCACTTGTACTAAATGTAAATAATGTGTTTTGTGCCTCAATACTCATATCTGAAAGGACCCCATTAATATTTTTATGTAGAGGTGGTTTATCTGAGTAAATCAACCGGAACATAAACGCTATCTTCCAAGAATTCTCTTGGTATTTCTAGAACATTAGCGACTAAAGCTAATTCAAAGCACCAATAACCAATATAATAATCCGTGTACTCGAATTCGCATTCACAGGTGTGATTATCATGCCAGTCCGCCAAACCCTCTAACTTGTTGTACCAACTTTGTGCAAATTGGTTGAGTAAATCAGGCTTTTGTTCATTGGGTACTGTAAAAGCGAGTGAAAGGTTTTGATAGATTTCAGGGTAATAGAGTGTGGGCGAAATAGGTCTATCGTTATCACCAAGTGCAATGGCTACATTATCAAGTAAGGTGTCTTTGCCGCGTTCGCCAATAACATCGAGCACTTCTTGAATATGAGCTGGAGCGACATCACAGGCTTGTAAAAGTGCCAGCCACCACAAAGTGTAGATATAACGATTGATATTAGGGGAGCCGACAGCATCGATTTGCCCGCCCAACTTTTCAAAAGCATGGCGGTATATTTGATGATTTGCAGGTAACTTATCACAGTAGTGAGTCAGTTGTTTGCGATACGGCAAAATCGCTTCGGTATAGCGCTTAACATCCCCAAGGTGAGCACCATATGAGTAGTGCGCTACCGCTCGCATAATCGCGAGCTGATATATACGCTGGGCAACATTAACTCGTTCGCTAGGTGTGGTAAAATTACCTGCGTCGAGGGCTTCTTGTGTTTCTTTAATGCCAACTTCAATGTCGACTAAGAATTCTTCGTAATAATCGTTACTTCTCCGTGTATCGCGCACCTTTATCTCCTACTGATTCTCTTGCCAATGTACGAGGTCTTTAGGGTAATATGGGTGGTCAATAAAGCTGCTATCATCAATATTGAATAACTTAACAACAAGTGCAATTTCCCAGCACCAATAGCCATCGTAAGCATCATTATCCAGTAAATGTATATCGGGACTTTCCTCCAAAACGTACCAAGCCTCCATATAAGATTTCGCAAGTGCTGGACGTTGCTCTGGACTTCCTTCAACTACTTTGTACAGCTTATCGAAACGTTTTTTGAACAGAGTATCCGCTGCTATTTCACGATCAGTGTCACCTAGCGCAATCGCAATTTTATCAAATAGTGCATCGTGTCCTTGATTTCCAATAAGCTCTAATAATTGTAAGTAGTAATCTTTTCCCATATTTAAGCAGTAGGCGAAGCTAAATAACTTTAAATAGTTCCGTAAATCGCTTTGGTGCAACTCTTCTATAGGAATACGCTCAACTTGTTCTACGTCTGATAGATCATCTGCAAAGTCCTTTTGCCATTTGCGATAAGTAAGCAGGTCCTGAATAAAAGCTCTAAACTCAATAAGGTCATCCCCTCGAGAGTATTTTACTTGGAGGTAACTTAAAACTTCGTTTATTAAGTTAAAGGTGCGTTTCATCCTCACCAAATTAGGACGATTACTAGAAGTGATTTTCTCAACATCTTCAGTTATTGCATCGCTATAAAACTCAACTGCTTCGTCAAAGTAAGCTTTATCTCTTAAAGTATCTCTTAACATCTTAATATCTCTTAAAATTTAAATTGATTATCAATCGTTTTAGCATCTTTACCAAGTACTTCAACAGCTAAGTTTCCATCTATTTCATTTCTAATTAATAGCTTTAGTACCGAGCCATCATCATCAGCTAAAGCATCAAGTATTTTTTTTCTATCTCTTCTACTTATACCTGCTTTTTCTAGCCGTTCGGCTGTGATCCAGTCATCACCCATTTGTCTACCATCTTTAGTCATACCTAATGGAGAGGTGTTATATTTGGCTTCTGTAATCACATAGTCCGGTGGTGGATTTGGGTGCAGATATATTCCGTCAATACCGGATTGTCCTGGTTTATAATTACCGTCGGTTTTACCTAGCGGTGTAAAACCATTTTCCAGCATTAATTGGTGTGCATTGTACTCACCAGTAGCACCTTTTCTATGGCTTAATGATTTATGCTGCGTAAAGTCACTAGGCGTTTTGCGTGATGGCGGATTGACTTTGTTAACTGGGGCACCTTTGAGATCGTTTCCTTCTGGAGCTGAAAGCTCCGGCGCTTTAGATTTCTTCGGCACATTGGTAACACCAACCTGTGGTAACTCCCCTTGATACTCATCCAGTGCTTTATTAACTCGCTGTCCGATTTCTTGGGCGGCTTGTTGCATATGCTGGTCGATTTTGGGGGTGACGTCGTCTAGGCGCTTAACCGTGGCTTGCATGCCTTCGATGGCGGCGTCTGGAAGTAGTAGGTCGTAGTGCCAACTGCTAGACATGTCATCAAGTGAATCGCGCAGGCCTTTGACGATGTTTTTAACTTCCGTGGCGGATTGTTTTCCTAGGTCTTGCCAGTTGATGTCTCTTAGGTATTTAACTGGGTCGCCTTTACCGAGCTTGCGTAAAACGGCAAGCGCAGCAGAGAGAGATTCTCCGGTATTTTTTAAGATAACCTTTCCCACGCCTTTGACTGCTGAGCCCACAACTGGCACTAAACCAATGCCGGTGAGGGTAAAGGCAAGCCAAGCGTCGGTGTCGTTGGCTTCATCATCGTCGGTCAGTAACATGACATTGGCAATGATATCTCGTAAATCCATGACTTGGTCGATAATCGGTATCATGGAAATCAAGGTGCCGACCACGATTTGTGACGTAGAGGGGTTTTGATTAAAGTCGCCTTGCAGTGTGCCCCATAACCAATCACCTGCTTGGGTTGCAATGCCATTGGCTTCTATCAGTGGTGCGGTATTGCCGCTGCGTACCATTTCAGCCGCTCGCGCTGGGGTGATTTGTCCATACAGTGGATTTTTAGGGCGATTATCTTCTGGTAGGTAATCGCGTTTATCCTCACCATATTGCACGGTATATTGACCGGGTGGTGCATTCTCAATTTTTGCTTTACCGCTGTCATCTAAGTAACCGGTCAGCGCTGTGCCGTTTGCAAATCGAATGGTATAAGGTGCGCCCATAATTGGGCTGCCATCTTGATAGGTATAAGACAGCTCAATGGTACTGCTCATCATGGTGGCAATGCCATCGGCGGCAAGTGAGAGTCGAGCATTCTCAGAGAGCGCTTGAATTTGCGGTACACTCGGCATCGTGGCGCTTTGTTTGCCGCCAATATCTTGCTCCATGCTGCCGTCAAACACGGTCATGGCTTTGCCTTTTAAGGTCAGTAACTTGTCTGCAAAGATGTTGACGTTACCACTTGAGTCAATACTGATTTCACTGCCGCCATTGGCAAGGGTGAGGTTGCCAGAGCCACTGCCTTTTACTGTGATATTGCCTTGGCTTTGAATGAGTTGACTTCCCGCTGGGGCGGTGATGGTGAGGTTGTTGTCTGCCTTGAGGTTGATATCACTTTGGATAACACTGCGATGGCTGCGACCCGCCTTAAAGGTCAAATCTTGTTTGGCGCTGACGTCAATTTGGTTGGCGGTGACGTCTAGGTTGGTTGCTGCATCAGCAATCACCGACTTTTTACTCTCCAGTGCCAGTTGTTGTTTGGCGCTGGCAATAAAGGTTTTATTGGTGAGTAGTCGAATTGCGCTTTTAACACTGCCAAGTTGTATGTCTTTGGCTGCAAAAATGTTCATTGCGCCTAGTTGCGCAAGCCAGTGAATATAAGGCTGCTTTTTATCCCCATGTAACACCAAGTGCTGGTTGCCTGCTAAGGTTTGCAACACAATATGCGGGGTTTTTGGGGTGTCATCAAACATCAACAGGTTTTGGCCGCGAGAGCACAACACGTTTTGGGCGTTATTGGCGCTAGTAACAACAGATGGTTGCGTGTCATTAAGCGCAAACCCTAACAGGTAACTTTGGTCAGGGTCGTTGTTCATACAACCGATGAGCACATTACTGTCTGGCAGCAGTGGAAAGTGTAACCCTGTCGGCTGCTTTTGACCACGACAGGCATATTGTGTGAGGCGCTTTACCGATTCAGTCACCTGACTATCAAAATGTACTTGCGTGGCATATTGCCCTTGTGCATCTAAGTGAGGATTGGCCTTTGACCCCGACAGCGAGCGCACTGTGGCGGTAAACACCATCGGCTTGGGGCTATGCTCTGGGGGCGCGATACGTATTGGCTCACCCCGTGGTACACACACCGACTCGCTATGATGCGCAACTTGCTTAGGGTCATTGGCACTGCCTTGCTTATACACCTGTTTACTGCGAATACAGGTATAATCGCCACCTTTCGCTGTGCCCAATTTACCATTTAACGAAAACGAATAACCGGCATTGGCTTCGGCTACGTTTCCTACCAGCGTGACTTCATTTTTACCTTGTTGATAGGCAAGCTCGAGATTGCCAGTGCGCTCAAATTGCTCAGCAGGATTTTGTGCAGCAGGCTCAAAATAGCTACGCTGGGCCGAGCTGACCGAGGTTGGTGGATGGGCATTCATATGCACTTGTGAGCCACCCATTCTAAAACGATGGCGGCTTTGGCACTGCGTAAACCCAACAAAGCCGGTTTCATGTTCGTGCACCAGACCATCTTTATCCGTTACCGACAGCAAGCCTCGCTCAATATAGGGGCTTGCAAGATTCCCCTCGGCAATCACTATCGACTCAATAAAATCATGGCATTCAAACCAATAAATTAAGCCGTATTTAGCTAAGAGTCGAGTGAAAAAGGTGTAGTCGTTTTCTAGCGCTTGTACGCACTGCGGTAGCGTGGGTAAATCTTTAGTGACTCGCCATTTTATCCGGTCTTGTGAATAGCCGGCTTTTTGTATCAACTTATTGAGGACAGACTGAACATTGGCTTGTACAAAGATTTGGCTTTTTTCAGTTTGCCTAAGTAACTCAAGGCGAGGCTTTAAGACCACCTCTGCACCACAGGTGTGCTCAGACACAAAACCAGATTGGATATCAAACAAAGTCCCAGTGAAATATGTTGATATTGCATCTGGTGACTCAATTTCAAACGTGAGCATATTGCCGACGAGTAATTCATCAGCCAGGTCAAATTGGGATTCTAGGTTCGCTTTGAGTAAAAAGCCGCTATTGATACAGGTCGTGAGCTCAAAATCGACGACATGTACAGGATGGTTAGTACCATACACCACAATCCTTGTTTGCATTTTTTATGTCCACTGTTGTTGGTTAAAGCCGTTCCACCAATACGCAGTACTACTTCCTAGTGTGCTGCAATTGGTTTTTATTTGCGCGCTATTGTTACATAAAAGGCAAGCATTTTTAACTCATTTTTTTAATCAGCATTCGAATGCTTATTGGGTGTGCTGGAGAGAGGAAAGTAGCGCTGATTGTTAATTCTGATTTTATCTCCTGAAGCAGCTAAGTCGCTTACAAGCACCACAAGAATTTATCAGCGCCTTGTGTCTCCCTCATCACACCCGAAAGTAAATTGCCAATGAGTCATTTCAACGCATGGATGCGTGAAAAGCGGTGACAGGGCCAAGGATGGCCCTTACACTGCGGTAACGTTCATATTGGCAATTTACTTGAGGAGTCAGTGTGATGTTGGGAGCGCCTTTTCTTTTGCTACCTTTTCTTTGGGCAAGCAAAGAAAAGATAGTCGTAGCCCATGGGTGGGCGTCGAAATCCGTCAGGAGGACATATTAGCCTTACCCTCCATGGCTCGTATCAAAGCGCATCCATGCGCTCCTCGTTCATTCTTTTTAAACGACGAAAAAGAACGAACCAAGAAAACGTCGCCCCAGCATCACACTCAATCCTCAAACCCTAAGCCGATATAGTGCAACCGCCTTGTAAGGCACGTCCCTGTGCCAGACAAGACTTAGCCGACATCCTGTCGGCACATTGCATATCGACTTATGCTTTTCGGGTGTGATGGAGGGGGAATACGTTGCTTGTGAGATCGTCTACGATTTTAGCGATTAAGCCGTTTGCAAGGGTTACAAAAACTATCAGCGTAGCCTCCAAGCTCACAGTGTAAATAGTTTTGTGGGAGGCGGTTTACCCGCCGAGAAGTTATGTTTTTCGGGTGAAGAAGTGCCTTTTCTTTTGCTACCTTTTCTTTGGGCATCAAAGAAAAGTATGTCGTAGCCCATGGATGGGCGTCGAAATCCGTCAGGAGGACATATTAGCCTTACCCTCCATGGCTCGTATCAAAGCGCATCCATGCGCTCCTCGTTCATTCTTTTTAAACGACGAAAAAGAACGAACCAAGAAAACGTCGCCCCAGCATCACACTCAATCCTCAAACCCTAAGCCGATATAGTGCAACCGTCTTGTAAGGCACGTCCCTGTGCCAGACAAGACTTGGCCGACATCCTGTCGGCACATTGCATATCGGCTTATGCTTTTCGGGTGTGATGGAGGGGGAAATAAGTTGTCTGTTAGCTGTCCACAAAGCCATCAGAAACATAGTTGCTTGCAAGCACCACAATAATTTATCAGCGCCTTGTGTCTCCCTCATCACACCCGAAAGTAAATTGCCAATGAGTCATTTCAACGCATGGATGCGTGAAAAGCGGTGACAGGGCCAAGGATGGCCCTTACACAGCGGTGACGTTCATATTGGCAATTTACTTGAGGAGTCAGTGTGATGTTGGGAGTGCCCTTTCTTTTGCTTACTTGTTCTTTGGGCATCAAAGAAAAGTATGTCGTAGCCCATGGATGGGCGTCGAAACCAGTCAGGGACAGTGGTTTAAACCTATGATTTCAGCTTTTTAGCATGCGTTGTGATAGATAGAATAGCCCATAGTTCAACACCGGCTAAAATACTTTTTATCGTCGGATAGTTATAAAAAACCCAGTTCCAGTCCCAAAATTGCTTGGCGAATTCTTCATCGAAGCCAAGGTAATCAAGGTTGCGAATAAAGTTTTCAAACATCGCTAGTAAGTCAGCTACAATAAATAATAGGCAGATCGTCATTAATGTCATATCAGAGATAGTAAAATGTACGTCTTCACAAGACCTATTACGTATTCTAAGTACCATCCTAGAAAGCGCTGGACGATATGCTAAAGCAATGAAGTTAACGGTGTCAGTTATAAAATGGATCGTATAAATACGTGTATTTTTCCACAGATGCAACGAACTTTCATGCAACGCAAACACATTAAAGTGAAATACTGAATATTCTAGGGTAACAACAGTCAATTGAATTGCACAGATATGTACAGCATTCACATTGTCTCGATACCAAATCATGATCACAACAAGCGCCGTAATAACGCCCAAACGATCTAGAAAAGGATGATCTAAATACAGAACACTTAGAAGGGTAAAATGCAATGCTAACAGCAGCTTCATAGTTTCAGGATCAAAGCCTTAAATGTTATTTTAAAAATAATTTTGTAGCTAAATTCAGTGACGGAGGTACTAAACTGCCACACTAAACACGGATTATACATTCAAGATTGAATGTATAACACTAAAGCGGTCACAGTTAAGAAAGGTAAGTCTATTTTTTAGAAGCAAATTTATCATTTCTATGTGTATCTTGCTCAGCATCACATTCCCTGATTTGATGCATCAAACCTTTAATATCGATAGAGCAATAGATACATATTTGCAAAAACTGATCGACTCTAGGCTGACCGACACCGGTTTCCCAATTTTCTATCGTCCTGAGAGACACACCAATTTTATCTGCCATTTTTTGCATGGAGACCCCTTTACGCTTTCTAAGTGCGCGAAGGTCATCACCTGATATACTGTTTTTAAAGAAAAACAAAGCTGTTATATCCCTGCTAAAATGTTGTAATTAACATTGAAATACAAAACTTGCTGCAAAAGCTTTCTGCATTTCAACTATTATAGAGCCTGAAACTCCTAGAGGATAACAAAAAAACACAAAAAATCAACAACACTTAACAGGCTTTAGTTTTTATAAATGCCGATTATTTCGGCACACCTAGCAAATATAACAGTTGTAACAAAGATCCTTCACAAATCGCAGCGTCGGCACTTTCTACCACTTTTGGCTTACCATGGATTGCCACACCTAGCTGGGCGTTTGCCATCATCACTAAGTCATTTGCGCCATCACCAATGGCAACGGTTTGAGTCATTGGGATCGCATACTGGGTTGCAAGTTGACCTAGCACTTCCGCCTTTTTGTCGGCATCTACGATATCTCCTAGCACTTTGCCGGTGAGGTGCGCGTTTTCCACCTCTAGGGTATTGGCAAATACAGCGTCTAGCTGGAGTGGCTCTATCAATGATTCTGCAAACCATGTAAAGCCACCCGAGGCGATGGCAAGATGCCAGTGATGCTGTTTGAGCGCCTGACACAACAGTTCTATGCCGGGCATTAGCGGTAAGTTTTCTTTTAATGATTGAATTTGTGATAACGGTACGCCAGAAAGTGATGCAACGCGGCGGTGTAGACTTTCAGAAAAAGAGAGTGCCCCGGCCATTGCCTGTGCGGTGACAGAAGCCACTTCATCATATCGGTCGGCCAATCGAGCAATTTCGTCAATACATTCAATTTGAATTGCGGTGGAGTCCATATCCATCACAAGTAGCCCTGGTTCTTCTAAAGTAGGTGCTTGCGTTATAATCGCACCTTGCGCATTAATGCTTTTTGCAAAATCTCTTACTTCAGCCTTGCTCGGCAATTGCGATGCGTTAAAACGCATACCCAATGCAACCGGGAGCTGTTCATGAGGTTGATATGCCGTAAAATAAGTTTGCTCGATAGCAAATGTTCGAAGAAATTTCGCGACTTCCAGAAGGTGTTGCAATTGTATATTTGGGCCAAAAAAGCATATTGATTGGGTCGTCAGCTCAGGTAATTGATTTACTTGTGTGAGGCTTGTGTTACCTTGGCAACTATACCAATGATCCAGCGCCATATGTTCCTGAATTGGTGTGTTTAGTTCACGATTAGCGAATTGAATGATTGACGACATAAGTTGCTCCTTGATAGCGTTAAGCCGATTTTTAACATGATTGCGCTAAGCTGTCAGCACTGGACCTTAGCAAAAGCGGGCAATATGCGATAAATATGAAAAATTTACATGTATTAGAAGTGTTAAACTCGACCAGAGGGCGTAGATTATTTCGCCTGTGCATCGCCGCGACGTGTTTAATTATGGTGACTTGGCTTGCGTTTAATACCAGTTTTGAATCTCATCGCTTGCTCCATAATGGCGCAGACCTTACCGCAAGAAGTCTCACCAAGCAGCTCGCAAAAAATGTAGCATTGCCCCTCTCTCGCAGTGATACACCAAGGCTCAGCGCACTGGCAAATCACCTCGCTAGCGATGACTTTGTGCTTCAAGTCGCAATTTATGATTATCAAGGACGCTTTATTGTTGGTAACGACGGTAATTCCTCACCCACAGATTATCAGCAGCTACCTCAAACCTTACCTGGGCTCAGTAAAACCAAAAGCATTATTTCTGAACCAGTATATACGCCGATGGGACAACCTCTTGGGTTCGTCAATATGGTCTATTTGACAGAAGCTGCTATGTCACAAAGCCACTCTCATTTCCACGAACTTGGACGAGTCGTTTTACTGATGCTGGTGATTACTATGGTATTCACATGGCAAATAGGTCGAGCATTAAAACGCTGGGAAGTAAAACGCAAAATTCGCAAGAAAGTAAAGATGCTTCCTGCGCCTGAAAAACGGGCAGAAGAATTAGAGCAGGGGTAAAGCTGTTAGCATTGTAATAAAGTTGATAACATAATAGTTAACCTAAAATAAAATCGAACAACAAAGGATATGAATAGTAAACTTTTTATTACCCCAAAACCCAATCCAAACGCTGAGTTGCGACTATTTTGCTTTCCCTACGCGGGTGGCTCCCCAGCAATATTTACGCCATGGATCGAAAAGGCAAGTGAATGTGTTGAGCTCGTTTTTGTGCAGCTTCCGGGGAGAGGGGCTCGACTGGTAGAGCCAGCAATAGACAACATGCCGGATATTATCTCTGAACTCATGGTACACCAAGACTATATGACCAGTAAGCCTTTCGCGTTTTTTGGACATAGTCTTGGTAGTCGCATTTCATATGAGCTTGCTTTTCAATTATTAGACGCAGGCTTACCTACTCCACGTAAAATATTTGCTTCTGCGAGTCGTGCACCGCATTGCACCTCAACTAAACGCCATTTACACGGTCTGCCACATGATGAATTTATTGCCGAGCTACGTGACTTAAATGGCACGCCAAAAGAGATTCTTGAAAATAAAGAACTAATGGAGTTACTGGTACCATTGCTTAGGGCCGACTTCAAAATAGCAGACACCTATGTCGCAGAGCAGCGAGCTTTACCCATCCCTATCCATGTTTTTCATGGTGTTGATGATGAGATCTTGAATGAACATGTCGCAGCATGGCAAGAGCTAACAGCACAACCATATCAGCTTACTGAGTTTTCTGGTGGGCACTTTTTTATTCACCAATACGCTGATGAGATGATCTCAATTATTAATCGGCAATTGGCTTGAGTATTGTTGGTGTTATGCCGGGAGAGCTTAAAGATCGCCGGGTGAACCGGCTCCTACACTTGTTTTTCTATTGCTGGTAGGTATGGTTTTATATCGCGGTAAAAGCATCAAGATCGCCGGGTGAACCGGCTCCTACACCTGCTTTTCTATTGCTGGTAAGTATGGTTTTATATCGCGGTAAAAGCGTAAAGATCGCCGGGTGAACCGGCTCCTACACTTGCTTTTCTATTGCTGGTAAGTATGGTTTTTTATCGCGGTAAAAACCAAAAGATCGCCGGGTGAACCGGCTCCTACACGGGTTATCTATTGCTGGTAAGTATGGTTTTATATCGCGGTAAAAGCATCAAGATCGCCGGGTGAACCGGCTCCTACACCTGCTTTTCTATTGCTGGTAGGTATGGTTTTATATCCCATTTGTGATATTGACTCGTAGGTCGAGATTTATCTCGACATCATCAATTTAGCCCAAGCCGAACAACTGTGTGGTATTTCGATAGAGCGCTGAGGCAAGCTCGCTTGGTGTTTCGCTTCGATATTCACAAAGCCTGTCAAATACTTGGACGACTCGCTTAGGAGAGTTCGGCTTCCCCTGATAACCATGTAACGGCATCGACGGCGAATCGGTTTCCAATACTAGGCTTTCAAGCGGCAGCTGTGATATTACCTGCGCTGTTTTTTCGCCTCTTGGATAGGTGATTGTGCCACCTACTCCTAGCTTAAAACCCTGAGCGATATAATATTCAGCCTGCTGTTTTGAACCTGAAAAGGCGTGGATCACCCCGCCATACTGTGGCTTAACACGTTTAAACGCGGCAGCAATTAGGTGATGACTTTTACGGTGATGGACGATTAGCGGAAGCTTTACCTGATTACTCAGTGCGATATGCGCTTCAAACAGTGCAATTTGCCGCTCAAGTGCATCGCAGGTTGTATCAATACCGCACTCTCCTATCGCACACAGTTGGGTACGATTGTGTATTACATACTCTACCAACGCGGTCATATCGTCGTCGCAATGTTCGCCAATAAAATAAGGGTGTAACCCCGCGGCGATTTCACATTGTGGATGATGTGCTTGAAAATCAACAAGCTGTTGAGACTGCTTGAGCGTAACGCCAGGCACCACAAAGCGTTCAACACCATTGCTGCGGGCAGCTTTGATATGCGTAGCTAGGTCATCTGCCAACTCGTCAAAATCGAGGTGACAGTGACTATCTATAAAGGCGAATTTATGGGTTGAGCCGCTCAATTTCCCAACTGCCATCGGCTTGCTTCACATACATAAAGCGGTCATGAAGACGGTGCTCTCCACCTTGCCAAAACTCAACTTTAGTGGGCTCCACGCAATAACCGCCCCAAAAATCAGGTAGTGGAATTTCGCCTTTAGCGAACTTGTCTTTCATGCTACTAAAGGTTTGCATCAAGGCTTGGCGAGATGACACGGGGCGCGATTGCTGAGACGCCCACGCTGCAAGCTGACTTTCTTTTGGTCGTGATAAGAAATACTTGGCAACGCGACTGGTTGGTAACGGGACTGCTTCACCATACACGATAACCTGACGCTCAATTTCATGCCACGGGAAGTGCAAGCATATCTTGTTGTTTTGCTTTAGTTCTTGCGCTTTGCGTGAACCGGTATTGGTAAAGAAGACAAAACCGTGCTGGTCTACATGCTTAAGTAAAACAATGCGTTGAGACGGCTGGCCGTGCTCGTCAACCGTAGCAACGACCATCGCTGTTGGGTCGGTAAACTTGGCATCAATCGCCTGCTGTAGCCAGGTTTCAAACTGCTCAACGGGTGTGTCTTTTAGCATCTCACGACGTAAACCGTCTTTGGTATATTCTCTGCGAATGTCTTCAAGTTTCATCACTATTTCCTTTACAAAAAAACCGCTATAAAGCGGCTTCTAGTATACCTTAATGCAAGTTAAAACTAACTTACATTTGCTCCATCACTTCGATACCAAGCAAATCTAGACCGGTTTTCAGTGAGTTAGCAACCAGATTACATAACAAGAGACGACTTTCACGGACGTCTGCTGCTACATCATCTTTCAAAATTGGGCACGCTTCATAGAATGTCATATACAAGCTCGCGAGCTCATATAAATAACTACATAATACGTGTGGCGTTGCTTCGCTGATCATCAGATCAAGTACTTCTTCCAATTGCAGCAGTTTGAGCGCAAGTGCCTTTTCCTGTGGTGCTTGAATTTGAATGCGACCAGTTAGGCTAGCGCTATCCATGTTTGCTTTGCGGAAAATACTACGCACACGGGTATAGGCGTACTGCAAATATGGCGCTGTCGCCCCTTCAAAGCTCAGCATCGTATCCCAGTTAAAGATATAATCGCTGGTTCTGTGCTTTGACAGATCGGCGTACTTCACTGCACCAATACCCACTTTACGCGCGATTTCTTGGCGTGCTTCATCAGATAAGTCAGAAGCTCTGTCAGCAAGTTTTTCTGTCGCACGGCTCACCGCTTCGTCAAGTAAGTCTGATAGCTTCACCGTGCCGCCAGTACGAGTTTTAAACGGTTTGCCGTCGTTACCCATCATTGTACCGAACAGGCTAGGCTCGTAGCTGGTTTTGTCTTTTAAAAGACCCGCTTTACGTGCTGTGATCTCAACTTGGTTGAAGTGTAAGCCCTGACGCGCATCAACAAAAATTAGAATACGATCAACATCTAGCTCATTTGAGCGGTAATCACAGGCGGCTAAATCCGTCGTTGAATATAAGAAACCACCACCTGATTTTTGCACGATAAATACGGAAGGTTCACCGTCTTTATTTGCCAATTCGTCAAGGAATACTACTTGAGCGCCCTGATCTTCAACCGCAATGCCTTTCTCTTTTAATAGCTCAATTACACCGGCAAGACGGTCGTTGTAGGCACTTTCTGCCATGATATTATCACGCGTAAGCGTCACATTTAACTTGCCGTATACTTCTTCAGAATGTTTAACTGAGGTGTCGATAAACATTTGCCATAGCTTCTTACAATGCGCATCACCGCTTTGAAGTTTGACTACGTAATCACGGGCTTTATCGGCAAAACCGGCTTCGTCATCAAAGCGCTTTTTCGCATCACGATAAAAGCTTTCAAGATCCGCAAGTGCGACATTTTCAAGGTCAACACCTTGGTTTAGCAAATCTTCAAGGTGTGCTATCAACATACCAAACTGGGTACCCCAGTCGCCCATGTGGTTTTGGCGAATAACGGTATCACCACGGAACTCAAGGGCACGTACAACAGCATCACCAATGATAGTTGAGCGCAGGTGACCTACGTGCATCTCTTTAGCAAGGTTTGGCGAAGAAAAATCTACCACGACTTTGTGAGGCGTAGCATGTTCAGCAACACCTAGCTTGGCATCCGTATTTGCCGCCTCTAGGCTTGTGGCTAAAAACTCAGGCTTGAGGTGAATATTAATAAAACCTGGGCCTGCGATTTCCGTTTTTTCTGCAAGATCAGCAACATCTAGGTTGTCGATGATCTTCTGCGCCAACTCCCTTGGATTGGTTTTTAGTGCTTTGGCAGCCCCCATCGCACCGTTAATTTGGTAATCACCAAACTGAGGACGCGTGCTTTGTGTTACCGCTGGGTTTGTACCTTCAGGGATACCAGCCGCTTGCATCGCTGCATTGGCTTTTTCAATTAAAATACTTTTGATGTTCATCTGTTTTCCTTTAATGCGCAGCGATTAGTGTTCACGAGTTTCATGGAACTTCACGTCAGGGTAACGTTCCATAGATAAATTCAGGTTTACGCGACTTGGTGCGATGTAAGTTAGGTTATCACCACCATCTAGTGCCAAGTTTTGCTCACACTTACGGCGGAATTCAGCCATTTTCTTCTCGTCATCACAGCTTACCCAGCGTGCGGTCTGAACCGTTATACTCTCGTAAATCGCATCCACGTTGTATTCAGACTTTAAACGCGCCACAACCACATCAAACTGCAGCACACCGACCGCACCTACGATCAGGTCGTTGTTGATAAGTGGCCTAAATACCTGTACCGCACCTTCTTCAGAAAGTTGTACCAAACCTTTTAAAAGTTGCTTTTGCTTGAGTGGATCTTTTAGACGAATGCGACGGAATAGCTCAGGCGCAAAGTTTGGAATACCGCTAAATTTAAGCGTTTCACCTTGTGTGAAGGTATCACCGATTTGGATCGTACCATGGTTGTGTAGACCGATAATATCACCCGCAAACGCTTCTTGAGCGCGTTCACGATCACCGGCCATAAAGGTTACCGCATCTGCAATACTGACTTGTTTACCAAGACGCACATGGTTCATCTTCATGCCCTGGCTATATTTGCCAGAAACAATACGCATAAAGGCAATACGGTCGCGGTGTTTTGGATCCATGTTTGCTTGGATTTTAAACACGAAACCAGAGAACTTTTCTTCGTCGGCTGTTACTTCACGGTCATCGGTTTGGCGTGGTAGTGGTTTTGGTGCCCACTCAGTTAATCCATCAAGCATATGGTCAACGCCAAAGTTACCAAGTGCCGTACCAAAGAACACAGGAGTTAATTCGCCAGTTAAAAACAACTCACGGTCAAACTCGTGTGAGGCTCCAATTACCAACTCAAGCTCTTCACGTAGTTGCTCAGCTAAGCTTTCACCCACAGCGGCGTCAAGCTCGCTGTTATCTAGTCCTTTGATAATGCGTTTATCTTGAATAGTGTGACCTTGGCCTGTTTGGTACAAAATCGTTTCGTCACGATGGATGTGGTAAACGCCTTTAAATTCTTTACCACAGCCAATTGGCCAAGTAACCGGTGCACACATGATGTTGAGCTCGGTTTCGACTTCATCAAGTAGCTCCATTGGGTCACGAATATCACGGTCCAATTTGTTCATAAAGGTAACGATTGGCGTGTCACGTAATCGTGTTACTTCCATTAGTTTACGAGTACGATCTTCTACACCTTTTGCTGCATCAATCACCATCAAGCATGAGTCAACCGCGGTTAACGTACGATAAGTATCTTCAGAGAAATCTTCGTGTCCTGGGGTATCAAGTAGGTTCACCAAAGCATCATTGTATGGAAACTGCATCACGGAAGTTGTTACCGAGATACCACGCTCTTTTTCCATTTCCATCCAGTCTGATTTAGCGTGTTGATTTGAGCCACGGCCTTTAACCGTACCGGCTTTTTGTAACGCCTTCCCGAATAAGAGTACTTTTTCAGTGATAGTGGTTTTACCCGCATCCGGGTGCGAGATAATTGCAAAGGTCCTTCGCTTATTGATTTCATTAAGAAAATCTTGGGTAGCCATGTATAAATTCTTTTAGTTTGTACACGGATTTGTACATATTTTCGGAAGCACGCTCTTTCTTGCCCTTCGCTTGTCAAATCCGTCATGTTAATCGTAGTTGGCCGCTATTTTCGCTGATCTTGACTTTATAAACAATCAATGTTTGCCGAATCGCGTACTATTTAACCTGAACTTCGGATAATTAATGCCTTTCTAGCAGAAAGGCTATTTACGCTTATTGTACACCAACCTTGCTATTGAAACCGTCACTTACCTTTTTTGGTTAAACAACATAGCGAAATATTTGTGTAAAGTTAGGAGCTCAACTCCCGTTCCTTACTAGCGACAAGCTACCTATGTCCATATGAGTAAGGCAATAACCTTGCCCTTTAGTAGTTCCAAATAAATGAGAAATATTTAACGCAGTTAGCATCAGATTTGATTCTTCAAATTGAGCAAATAATAAGACAAATTGGTATTAAACAGCACAGCTCAACTGGCGCTCGTACCAACATTTTAATCGACACCTTAAAAGGTGATGGAATACAACGCATGGGGAAAATTTGTTTTGCAGGACTCAAAAAGAAAGCAGCCCCGAAACACTTGCTTTGGGGCTGTTTCATAGGGGATTAGGCCAACTCTTCAGTTTTTTGTACTAAACGAATTGCTTCATTGATAAAAGATTGTAGTGGGTGTAAGTGAATATCTTCTTTCCAAATCGCCAATAGATCCTCAATAACGTGGTGTTCAGAAACTAGCTCCGTCCCTTGATACTCTCTAATTATTGGGTGAAGAAATTGGCTGTGATCTGAAGCCGCGACATTTTCTCTATGGATCCGGTTGGCAGTAAACGGGTCAAAGTCCGCATCTATACCATATTCTAGTGTTACGGTGAAAAACTGTCTTTTCTCTTTTGCTAAAGATTCAAGCACATGATTTATTGGTAAAGAAAAACCATAATGTACTTTGTCACCATCTGGGTAAAAATAATCACCTATAAATCCAGGCTGCTGCCACATAGCACCGGACTCATTAACCTGATCAAGCACGAGTTGAGCAACATCTTCGTTGTTACAGGTAACTTCAGGGTAATGCTCGCCCTGCTTTTTGTTTAATATCGTATTCAATGCTCGACTATTATATCTAAACCCGTGAATAAATCCTGATGTCGCCATTTTATAATCTAACGAATGGGTCAAAGTACCCGCAAAATACATATTTTTTTGATTAACCGATTCAAAATCGTTATTTAATTTTGGATACTTATCTTTGATTGTGAGCTCTGGCTTCGTCTCTTCACTAAACAAACTAGTATCAATAGCAAACCCAGTACAACAAAGTACTTTGTCATACCATAGTTCTTCTAGCTCCCCTTCAGCATGCTTGTATTTAAATAATACTTTAAAGCGTTGATTTACGCATTCAATCGACATAATCTCTGCGTCCAAGACTGCATTTTGCGATTTGAGTTGATAGGTATCAAGCACGTTGTTATTCACCGCTCTCAAATGACCCACGTAGTGTGTTTTCCATGCAAAATTTACAGAATTAGGACTACAAAGGTGGATGATGGCTGCAGAGGAAACTAAGTGATCGGCAGTTTCAAAGGCTGAGTTACCTTTACCAATCACTAGTACTGTTTGGTTTTCATAATCCTTTGTGTCAATTGACATCTCAGTATAGTTTTCAGCTAACTCAATTCCTTTAATCTGTGGGATATGTGGTTTCAAAAAGCCACTTGCAACGATTAACTTCTTAGCAAGAAAAACGTTCCCATTTTGATCTGTTAGCCTATATAGTGCATCTTCCTTATCTATATTAACAACTCGAGTGTTACATCTCACTTTAATGTCAAAGTGATTTACATAATCTTGCATATACGTAACTAAGCTGTCTGCCTGAGGAAAAAACTCCTTATCATAATCTTTAAATAACAAAGAATAATCATCGGACAACAATGAATTCCAGTCATGCCTCATATTGAATTCAGGATTGTCGCTCCCAGTGAATCGCTTATTTATTGAAATTAATTTACGATGCCTCGGAAACTTTTTATAAAAATTCCCCGGTTGCTCACCGGCTTCCAAGATGAGGTAGTCTTTTTGGTCACGCTCAAAGTAATATCCTAATTGTACCCCTGCAGGTCCGGCCCCAATGATAATATGGTCGATATGTTGCGTGTTATGTTCAGTACTATTCACGGTTAAACTCCAAATTTTTGATGACGGTTGAGTCCAAGCAGTGATGCTTAAAAATCTCTACGAGTGAGCAGACTTAATGCATTGGTACGCATTATTTTTTGCAGTTGCACTTCACTCAATCCAGAGTGTAAATAGCGCTCAACTAATGCCTCATAATTGCCACATACAGGCCAGTCTGAGCCAAATAAAACTTTGTCTACTACTTTGGGGTTACTACGAACCAACTCAGTCACCACATCGATTGGTACTAACGCAGTATCAATAAATGCATTTGGGTACTTAGTAATTACTTCAACAGATTCTTTGTACCAGTGCGGCTTACCTGCATGGCACAATACGACTGCCAACTCAGGACATGCCTCAAAAATAGGAATAAAGTCCGCGGGGTTACAGTACATTTGTTCTGTATCTTTTTGAGCCGTAAACCCGGTATGAAACATGATCACCACTCCATGCTGTTCACAGAGTTTATAAATTTCCATCATGTCACTACTTAATGCATCAAAACCATGATCAGCAGGATAGAATTTAAACCCTCTGACTCCAGCCTCTATACTTTTATGAAATTCAGCTATCGGATCCTTGTGATAATTAGGATTAACACTACCAAAAGGCACTAAACTATTGTTATCTTTACAACGGTTAGCGATCATTTCACTGGTAATAGAATAGTTTGTACCCGGCCCACATTCAGCCAGAATAATCCCTGTGCTTACACCCGCGTTTTGAAGGTAGGCAGACATTGCCTCACCATTTGAAAATAGCTCCTTAACATCAGCCCCATCTTCTAACGGAATTTTTTGTATTAAATCTTGGATGTCTTCACGCAGTTGCGGGAAATCACCCGCATGGATATGAAAGTCGATAATATTATTCATGGTATTTCCTTTTGTATTTTTTTATAAACTACCGGTTACGATATGCCTGTCAGTCCCTGTTTCTATCAGCTCTACACAAGAGAAACCCGCCTGGTGTAAAAGAGATTTATACTGCTCAAAGCTACGATGTGCGCCTTCGGTATGGAGCATCATGTTTAAGTGCATTACAGCAGTTGAATAGCGACTTCCAGCAACATCAAAAAGTCTTTCCAAAATGAATACTTTACCGCCATTTCCGGCGGCCAACTGAGCGTGAATTTTAGTGAGGATGGCTACTGATGAATTCTCATTCCAATTAGATAAAACGTTGCTCAGCAAATAGTTATTGCCATTAGGTATCGAGTCTTCAAAAAAGCTGCCAGCTTTAAATCGAATGCGGTGAAAAAGGGGATTATCATTACAATACCTATCAAACTCAGAAGCAACCTCAGGAAGGTCAAATACTGTAACGCTTTGTGCCTTGTTTGCAGCGATCAGCATACTGGCTACTGCACCTGCACCACCACCAACGTCAACAACATCTCCGAGTGCGTCAGGTAAAAATGAGATTAAGGGTTGGCCTGAGCAGTGACTCAGCTCCCACATCGCAGCAGCAAAACTATAGCTTTTGTCTTGGCTGTATATATCATCATATGGCGAGCGAGGCTTTTCTTCAC
The DNA here is from genome assembly GCF_040104525.1 of Pseudoalteromonas sp. XMcav11-Q. Classification (NCBI taxonomy): domain Bacteria; kingdom Pseudomonadati; phylum Pseudomonadota; class Gammaproteobacteria; order Alteromonadales; family Pseudoalteromonadaceae; genus Pseudoalteromonas; species Pseudoalteromonas sp. XMcav11-Q. The sequence continues at coordinate 18,605 of NZ_JBECOX010000011.1, read as the reverse complement.
CAGTCAAAAGGTTTTCTAACTTAAATATGGACTTGCGACCTTGATCGCATACAAATTGAGTGAAGTTTCCTAAATAACGTATGTGGGTTTTATCGAAGAAGGGAAGATAATAATCCTCAACAGCGAAGCCATCACCACGTTCCGTGAGAATATCTAGTGCATTAAGCGTCAATAACATTCGATGCAGAGCTTCAGGTGCTAGGTTCAGCTCTTGCGCTAGCTGGCCGATATTTGTTCCTGGTGCCTGAACTAACCGTTCAAATATGTTGTATTTAAAACACAGAGCAAGTAATTCAGTAACGACATAACCATATAAATGCTTGTCGTACTCCTCAAGACTATACAATTCTTTCATTTTCCTTGCCTACCTATAGACAGTACTTGTAATTAATTCGCTAGGAATACTTGAACTGCAGTAAAGAGAAGTCGTTACATCAAGTACTTGGCTACATAGCTTGAAAGCAAGGAGGGGCAGAAAACACTCGCCTGACTTTCAGCGTTTAGCTGTTCAATCATGATTAAAAATGTGTCAATAGTGACCAAAACTGAACACTTTGCGAACAGGTTAACATGTTAATTTAATTAATTTCAAGTAAATAAATAATTTACAAATGATACAAAATGGTTCAATTTTTCATATCTGCCATCGCTACTACAACTTTTCTATTGCCGTCGAATTCATCTCGACCATGCGCAATAATGCGGTTATCAACCATTACGACATCTCCTTGTTGCCACGTAAACCGTACAGCGCAGGATTCATAGGCCTCTGCAATCAGCTGCATTGTTTCATCAGAAATAACACTCCCGTCTGCAAATGTAACATTTCGTGGTAATCGATCTTGCCCCAACAACTCAAGCAAAACGGCCCTCACCTGAGGTTCTAGACAAAATGGGTGATGTAGTTGCACTTGGTTGAAAAAGCTTACTTCTTCTGGAGATAAGACCAGTACGCCAGCCGTTGTGAACTCTGTAGTTATCGTATCGTCTGCGTCGTGACTAAATGTTAACCCTAGCCGTTCACAAATAGTTTTGACTTCATCAAGGCTGTCTGTTTTGAAATAGTCCTGCCAAGACACATCGAACCCAGCAGAGAAGTTACGCGTATATTTCAATCCCTTTGCTGAAAAATCCTGCTTGATATGCTCCGGTAAAGCCTTGTATACAGCACGACAATCCACTAATGGCGTTGCCCCTCCGACAGCCGCTGGCTGTTCACAAAAAAAGAATTGTTTTGTTGGCCAAACCCCAGTATTGGAACTTTCATTATGGAAAAGTATTTTCATGTTATTAGGGTATGGTGTGGACTTGTATATTTTCTTACCAACCTCTTTTTTCGGTAAATCGCCATAGTTACCGTAAAGGTCAGGACAAATGGCTGCGGCAAATGCTTCAAAATGCTCAGGAGTTGGTAATGAGAAGTCTCTAAAAACCAGTGCAGCATCGCGTTGCAATAAATCTAAAATAGCTTCCCGATTTGTACTTGCCCATAAAACGGGATCTGCTATTGCGATACCGGACAAAAAAGTAGGGTTAGTGACCGAGGACGGCGTTAAGTTGGACTCAATCAACGTCGCGAATGACTTAATATCAGCACCATCTATTATTGTATCTACCATTACTCTCTCCTGAAGTTAGGCCATGCCTACAAGCACTTTCCTGGCACCTTCAAAAGGTTGCCGGCCATGGGTAAAACGTAAGTTATCTAGCAGTAAAACATCGCCTTTTTGCCAATTGAAATGGAACATTTCCTGTTCATAAATTTCCCGGATTTTTGCCAAATCAGCTTCAGGAATGTCACTGCCATCTCCAAAGTAGGTATTTCTTGGTAATCTTTCAGTGCCAAACATTGATAAAAAACTCTGTTTAGTTTCAGGGTCAAGGCTTGAAATGTGGAATAAATGAGCTTGATTAAACCAAACTTTAAAGCCATGTAGCGGGTGTTCAATTGCAGCTTGATTAACCTGCTTGGTCCGTAACTCATTATCAAACCATTCAAATTCAAAACCGTTTTCATGACAAAAACGTTCAACATCTTCTTTACTGTCGGTTTGAAATACTTCAGTCCAAGGAAGATCAATGTCGCTATAGTTTCGTACATACATGATTTGCTTAGATTCAAATTTGGCACGGATCTCCGCTGGTAATTTTTCATATACCGCACGACTGTCAGCCAACGGTGTCGCCCCGCCTTTTCCTGCCGGTAACATACAGAAAAAACCTAATTTTTGAGGCCACTTATTCGCATAAGAACATTCATTATGCTGCGGTATCACTTCGTCATGGTGATACTCAGTGGCAGTGTAAACATTTCCTCTAAGTTCGGTCCTAGGCGTCGAGCGGTATTGGTACGAAGCTAACTCACAGCCAAACAACGTGCTAAGCGCTTGCCCAAACTGCTTACTACTCACAACGTTTAAACCTCGAATGAGCAGCATTCCGTGCTCATCTAACATGCCATTGAGTTGTTCCTTATGCTGTGTCACCCAATCAAGTGATTTCATACCTGACAACTCGACTTCAAGTAGTACTTCTCTATCTCGTGCTTCGGGTAGTGGTTTAGTCTTTAACATTATCCAGTTACTCCTTCATTTTTCTTATTCTTTCGCTTTAAACTCTGTTTTATTAGATCGGCTATCATGACTACAGCATCACCTTCGAGTAGACCGGCATGTGTGGTCTCAAATTCATGCACCTTCAGCGGCTGTTTAAAGGCCTGAGTAAATGACGCAGGCTCAATCACCCCGCCTTCTGAAGCAGTCGCTTTAAACAACTCAACGGCTAGATCTAATGGTTCTTGCATCGCCTGAGCAGTCGCCAAACTACGCCCTAAATCAACCCCAAATTGCAACGCTGCGGTTAGCACATCGCGTGAAAGTGGGAAATCAGGTTGTGAGGAAAATATTGACTCAATGATGGCTTGCATCAGCTCATCGTAGCTGTAGCTACAAGTTGGTGCTAATTTCGTGGCGATATGCTTATCAATATAGCGAGCGCTATTTAACAGATAATCATGGTTACTTTTCACTTTTCGAGATATGCCTATCGGAAGTGAATCTATCATGCCTAAATAGGCAACATTCCGGCCTCGTTGCTGTAACGTAGCAGCAACCAAGTGCGCGAGTGTGCCACCAGCAGACCAACCTATGATCCTATAAGGCCCCTTTGGTTGCGTAACGAGGATTTCTTCTACATAACGCTCAGCTAGTTGCTTTGCAGAATCAAATCGATAGTCAGACTGGTAATTGTATGGCGCTTGTAACCCTAGTAGCTGATATTCAGGCTGCAATTTAGCTGCCAACTGGCGATAGTTATCAACACGCCCCCCATATGGGTGAATCGCGAAGATAACTTCTTCAGCTTGTTGCCCCAATAAAACAACTGACTCTGGCTGTTTCGGTGCTTGGCCTTGACCTTCAACCAATTCCACGACCCCAGCAATGGTATTGATTTTGCTCATTTGCTGAGCTGCTATTGTGATCCCTTGCTTCTTCAACAAGCCAATCACCAAAATCATTTTTACGGAGTCACCACCTAAATCATAAAAGTTTTCTTCGACCCCTATCGTTTCAGCATCGCAGCCCAAATATTGCGCCCAAGCTCGAGCAACGGTTAATTCCAAAGGCGTTTCAGCTCGTTTTTTCTCAACATTCTTTTGCACACTTGGCAATGCACTTTTATCTACTTTTCCGTTGCTTTTTAATGGGATATCTTCCACAAAGACAATCGCACTTGGTACCATGTAGTGAGGTAGCCATTGCTGGGCAAGATTTAATAGATTACTTTGTTGCTCCACAGCACCAGCTTTGAGCTTGATGTAGGCCACCAAAGTTTGCTCGCTATTAAGTATGACAACGGCGGTACTAACGCTAGGTGAGCGCAGTAAAGTTAGCTCGATCTCTTCCAGTTCAACGCGGAAACCACGAACTTTAATTTGATTATCTTTACGTCCGACATATACCAAATCTCCACTTTCATCTCTATATACCAAATCCCCCGTGGCGTAACGACGCGAACTATCGGACGCCCAAGGGTCAAGAGTGAAATATTGATCCGTTAACGACGATTGTTTTATGTATCCTAAAGCAACACCGCTTCCTGATAAGTACAGCTCACCTACGATGCCATCAGGCACCAACTCTTTGTTATCATCCAGCACACAAGCTCGCATTCCTGAAATAGGGCGACCTATCGCTATTGGCTTAGCATCCACATCATTAATAACCTGTGTACATGCACCAATGGTAGTTTCTGTTGGACCGTAGTGATTAATTACTTCCACGCCATCATTAAGTAGCGTGCGAATGACTTGACGAGCATCGGATTGAATAGCTTCACCACCCACGAATACATGGTTTAGCGATGTCAATTTTCCATCATAATGCGTCAACAGTGCAGCCAATAGACTCGGAGTCAGCTTAATCACATTAATCTCACGTGCAAGGATATGCTGGGTAAAACTATCACCGCTTTGGATCAACTCTCGACTACCTATATCTACACTGCCTGCTGTCGCCAACGCTAGAAGTATCGAGGTGTAACCCAAATCTGTGGCAAATGAAGTAAGGAGAGCAAAGCGACTATGTTGGGCAATCGCGTGTCGAGATAACATGGCATCAACGTAATGGCTTATGTTGCCATGACTCACGGCCACTCCTTTAGGTTTACCAGTTGTGCCCGACGTGTAGATAATATAAGCGATATCATTAGCGTGAGGGATGTCCCCCTCAAACTCGATATGTTCAGAAGCTAGTTTTGTTATGCATAGCTGTCGTTGAGACTTGGTCATTGCATGTTGAGTCGTGGGCTCAGTGAGCGTTAGGTCTAGCTGTGCATCTTGAGCAATGAAAGCTAGACGCTCTGCTGGCCATTCCTTTTCCAATGGCACAAATGCAGCGCCAACTTTAAATGTCGCTATAATTGAAGCTAAATAACCCACGCCCTTTTCGAGACAAATTCCAACCCGACTTTGTTTACCGATACCGTTTTCTGATAACTGTGTAGCGATTTGATTAGCAATTGTATTTAATGCTCGATAATTCGTACTTACCCCATGGCTATAAACAGCTTCAGCCTCTGGATAACTGGCAAATTGATGCTTTAAGGTAGCAATAAAACTCGGGGAAGTTTGCGTTTGTCGGCCATAACCACTGTTCACTAAAACAGCTTGTTGCTGCGCTTTGGTTAGCCAAGCTAATGTCGATATTGGCTTATCTGATCCGTGTGACATGGCCGTAAGGATTTCGCCAAGGCAGCTACGAAGCTGTTCTATCCCGTGTTTTGAATAATGATTACTATGGTACTCGAACTTAATCTTGAGTACCTCGCCATGAGAGGCTATCAAAGAAAGAGGGAAATTGTTGCCTTGCTGCGATTCAATATTTTTGATTTGCAGTGACTGCTCTGTGTGCCTACTCGCATCGGATAAAGAGCGCGGATAGTTCTCAAATACTAATAGGCTATCAAAGAGGCCGCGACCGGCATGTTCACTAGATAACTTTTGAATTTTTGATAACGGAAAATAACTGTATTCATCTCTTTCAATATAATCTGATTGGAGCTGTAGTAACAGCTCAGATACGCTCTGCTCTGAGTCAAGAGAGATGACCGCGGGCACTGTGTTAATAAATAGCCCCACCATTGACTCTACCCCATTCAAATCTGCAGGGCGGCCGGATACGGTTGTACCAAACGTAACCTGTTTACTGCGGTTTGCTCGACTCAACAATAAAGCCCAAGCAGCTTGCAATACAACATTCAGGGTGGTGCGCGTTTGCTTTGCAAGTAGAGTTAACGCATTAGTTTGCTCGACTGTTAGTTGTAAATATTCCCTCGCAACCACATAGTCAGGCTGCTCTAGGTAACGAGAAAAAGGTAAATGACTTCGTTCAGTAATTTGACCCACTTGAGTACGCCAAAACTGCTCAGCTTTATCACTATCTTTACTTTGTAGCCAGGCGATGTAATTTTTGTAAGGCACGGCTGGCGATAGTTGTATATCTCGCTTGTTACTTAATGCATGATAAATCGCTAATAGCTCGGAGAAAACAATACCAGAACACCAACCGTCGATTAATGCATGGTGCTGAGTCCACAAAAGCTGATAGTGTTGGGGCGCCAATTGCCAAACGGTTACTCGTACTAAAGGTGGCATATTGACATTAAAGCCTTCCGCCTTGTCTTCAGCACGCATTTGATTGACTATCGCTTGTTGTTCCGCCACATCTAGTTGACTTAAATCAAACTCTTGCCAAGGTAATGTCACCTGTTGATGGACAATCTGATTGATTATTCCTAGTTCTGACGTTCTAAATCCAGTTCGAAAAATGTCGTACCTATCTACCAGACACTGCCAAGCAGCACGCAGATGGCCGAGATCAACCTCACCAATCACTTCCATAAATAGCTGGTTGGCGTATGCACCACGCTCCAAGTTACTATGGTATAGCATCCCTTCTTGCATTGGCGTTGTCGCATAAATATCTTGAATAGCTTGGCCTTGCGTCCAGCTTTTTAGCTCTTGCGGCTGGACGGTTGCCAACGGAAAATCCGACGCCGTAAAAATACCGGCTTCAACATCACAGCAGTGCTGAATAATCTCTTCTAAACTTCTGACAATTAGCTGGTTTAACTTTTGGAGAGACTCGCAGGAGTAACCGTTTTTGTCATAGCTCAAGTTGAACTGTAATTGCTCGGCCAAAATTTTACCGTTGAAGCTAAGCCCGTGTGTTAACTTTCTATGAGGGCTGATAGCTCGCCCGGTACCTTCCTCTACAGCAAACAATAGCGATTGCTCATTGATCACCTGCTTAAATTGGCCTAGATAGTTGAATACAATTTCAGCGTGAGGTTCAACATTACTCCCCAACAGACCTGCCCGAGCTAATAACCCAAAGCCGAGTCCTTTATTTGGAATGGCACGGTATTGCTCTTTTACTGCACAAATTAGCGCTTCAAGATCTCCATCAGGCGCTTCTAATGTAAGTGGGTATGAGGTAGTAAACCAGCCGATAGTGCGACTGAGATCATGGCCGCTATCAAGCTCTTCGCGACCATGCCCCTCTAAATCTATGCGCATGATAGACTGTTCCGACCAAAGACTAAAACCACGTAATAGCGCTGCAATGAGTAGCTCATTTATTTGTGTTCTATAAGTGCTATTAGCTCGTTGCAACAACAAGCTTGTATAATCCTTATCCAATGCAAACTGTAAACTACCAACAAACTCATTACTTATGTATGCCTCACTCGTCTCACCGCGCCGATAACTAGGTACAGGTAGCGCTAACTGCTCTCGCCAATAAGCAATCTCGTTGGCATTCTGTTCTAGATTTGGCCATGAGTCTAAATACTCGCACCATGTTTGATAAGCGGTGGTCTTTTGCCCAAGCTCAAATAGAGCATGATGAGTGGGCTCTTGGCTCTTATCTAAACAGCGCTCAAAGTCTTCAAGCAGAATACGCCAAGAGACTCCATCTATAATAAGGTGATGGCAAATAATCAGCAGACGCTGCTGCTGTTTTGGATCAGTAAACAAGACCACTTTGAATAAGGGGCCAACTGTAATGTTGAGGCTTTGCTGTAACTCATCCGCAATACCTGTAATTGAATTTAAATTATCAACATTGATTACGCTTAGTACTGCGTCAATATCAAAACTTGAAGTGTCAGCAAACTCACCAACCCAACCAGTATCTTGATGTTTAAAACGCAACCTCAGTGCATCATGCTGGACCACTAAGCATGTAACAACTTGGGTCAGAAACTCTTTAGTTAACTGGATTTGGCAACCGAGCATAACAGCTTGATTAAAATGATTTAGTCCAGCCTCATCCATAAAAAAAGCTTGATGAATAGGCAGTAATGGTAAGGTTCCAGAACTTGGCTGCTGTGAGACCTGCTGTACTTGTGAAGTCGAAACATGGGCAGCCAGTGCAGCTATGGTTTGGTAGGAGAACAACTGCTTAACAGAAAAGTACAATCCAACCCTTGCGGCTCTCGACACTAGCTGTATAGACAAGATCGAATCACCACCCAGTTCAAAAAAGTTACTCGTAACACTTAGGTGTTGTGGTGAAAGTCCCAGCAACTGAGCATACAACTCAACCAGTTGATGCTCTATATCATTGCTTGGCGCTTGGTATGATTCTTGTTGCGCCAACATATCTATTTTGGGTAGTGCCTGTTTATCAACCTTGCCACTTTGGGTGACAGGCAGAGCATCAAGCACAGCAAAACCTGCAGGGATCATATAATTGGGCAAACGCTCATGCAGTTGTGCTTTCACCGATGCAATAAGTTCACCGTCAGAGCCAACTACCTCATTGCTCGCTACGATATAGGCTAGCAACCTACGCTGTCCTGCAGCCAATTCTTCAACAACTACTTCTGCCGCGGTTACACCAACAGCTAACAGTAGTTGCTGCTTAACTTCCTCAAGCTCAATCCGGAAGCCTTTAATACTCACTTGATCATCAATACGTCCCAGATATTCAAATTCTCCGCGGCTATTTTGCCGCGCAATATCTCCAGTAAAATACCACCGCCCCGCCCCAAAAGGGTTCGTGATAAATTTTTGCAAAGTCAGCTCTGATTTATTCAAATAACCTAAAGCCAACCCACTTCCCGCTATCACTAACTCTCCACACAAGCCTTTCGGTAAAGGTTGACCGTCGCGACTCGAGACAAATAGCTGGGTGAAATCTACAGGATTACCAATTGTGACCTGATGCTGGGGTTTTAGCTCAGCAATACTGGCACACACTGTAGACTCGGTGGGCCCATACGCATTAAACATAGGGTATCGCCCAGCCCACTGTTCGGCCAAACCTTCATCGCAAGCCTCGCCTCCGACCAACAGAGCTTTAAAATCATAATTATCATGATAAGGAAGGTGGCGAAGAAGTGTTGGCGGCAACAGTGTGTGAGTAATACTTTGTTGCTGTAAAAACGAGCTTAGCTGCGCAGGATCGGTTTTACATTGCGGATCGCAAAAATGTAGACTGCCACCATTTAATAATGCCCATTGCCATTCCATGATAAAAGCATCAAAGCTAATAGTGGCAAATTGTAGTACTCGGCAATTAGAGTCAATTGCAAATCGCTGCCCCATATAGAGCCCAAATTGCAAAGCACTTTGCTGCGAAATGACAACGCCTTTGGGATTGCCTGTCGAACCTGAAGTGTAAATCACATAACTTGGTAGTGTAGATGGGTCACCTTGGTGGGGCTCAAAGCCTTCAGTAACATAATGATTTAATATTCGTTGCTCAAAATCATCATCGAAACATATGACCTTGAGGCCATCACGCTTGTCGAGCCCTATCTTTTCTTCCGATGTGATCACCAATGACACTGATGCATCATCAAAAATATACTGTAACCTCGCCTTAGGTAAATCAGGTGAGACAGGTAAATAGGCTGCTCCAAGCTTCATAATGCCCAAAATAGTATATATTAAGCGCTCATTCTGAATCATACTTACAGCCACAATATCGCCAGCACCTACCCCCAACTCTTGAAGATGTATAGCCATTTGTGTCGAGGCGCTATCAACTGTTTGATAGCTAATGTGGTTATTTTGCGATATTAACGCGGTTTGGTTATGAAGCTTTTGGGCCTGCGCACTAAAATGAAGATGAACATGATCTGCTAGTGGCTGACCTTCAAACTGCGGTTGGTTGGGAGTAACTAGCTTCGTGCGCTCAGCATCAGTGATCATATTGATGCGACTTAAGGGCAAACTAAGATCATCGCAATTTAATAGGGAGATTAGGGTACATTCAAAAAATTCAGCAAATTGTGTTATCGTTTCAGGCTTAAAAATAGCACTATCATAAACCCATTTGATTTGGCCACCTTGCTCACCCAAAGCAACGTTAATATCTATATCAAATTTAGCTACCACCCCTTTGCGCTCAATAGGTAGTAACTCAAGGTGAGGTAGCTCTAATGCAGTGTTTTGACCGCTCGTTGTACTTAGCAGTACCTGAAATAATGGGGTGTATTGGGCGCTTCTGGCTGGCACGCAATGCTCAACTATCTGCTCGAAAGGAATATCTTGATTAGATTGAGCATCCAAATTAACTTCTTTAATGTGCTCAAGATATGCATTAACACTAGACGCATCGACATTTGCTTTTAAAACGAGCGTATTAACAAAAAAGCCAACCACTTGCTTCAACTCTGATTTCATTCGGTTAGCGGCTGGCGTTCCCACTACAAATTCGGCTTGGTTACTACAGCGTGCCATCATAAGATTCAGCACCGCATGAAATAACATGAATGGAGTCAGTCCATGCTCCTTTGCAAACATCAACGCTCGACGGCTTACGCTGCCTTCGAGTCGTCTGGAAAGTTTAAGGCCTTGATAGCGTTTAAAATCTGGCCGTGGATAATCCATGGGTAGACGATGAACGGCAGGCATTCCTTCAAGTTGATGCTGCCAATATTCAAGTTGCTTTTGCAACACTTGCTGATCCAAGTGTTGGCGTTGCCAAAGTGCAAAATCACCGTATTGTATCTCCGGTTCAACGACACTCGCTGGGCGGTCATCAAGTTGAGCCTGATATTCGGCCACAAATTCACGCGTGACAATTTCCATCGACCAACCATCAGAAGCAATATGATGCATACTAAACAGTAATACCCCAACAGCCTGTTCTTGCTCGCGTGGCATAGAGATATAACTTGCTCGGAGCATCACATCGGTACTTAAATCGAACGGTTTTTCACATTCGCGCTGGAGTAACTCCTCCATCGTGTTCGCATTTGGTGCACATTCGTCACGGCTCAAGTCGTAAACTGTCATTGCAAATTCAGGAGTCGCTTGAATAATCTGAATAGGCTCTCCGTCCTTGTCATCATATGTCGTTCGAAGCACTTCATGGCGGGTGATGATCTGTTGTATTGCCTGTTGGGCCGCCACAACGTTAAACTCACCTCTAACGGTGAAGCCTCCGGAGATATTATATTCTGCGCCTTGATCAGAAAGCTTATCGAGAAACCACAGGCGTTGCTGTGCAAACGATAAAGGCAAGGTGTTAGACCCTATTTGCCGAGCTGTAATTTTGCTTTGTTTCTTAGCCAACATCTGGGCGCGCTTTTGCTCTGCCAACTTTTTAATCAGCGCGGCTCGCTTGCGATTTGACTCTGCCACTGACTGTGTATTCTCAATATCCATTTTCGTTATACCTATTTTGTTATGCGCTATATCCGGAGGTGACGATAATTCAAAGTAGCCGTTACTCGTCACACAGCTCCTGATAAAGCTTTTCTATTTCTTCATCAGACATATCTGCTAGCTCAGCTTCAGCGGCCGCCAGCTCGTCTTCATCTAAATGAAGTAAAGCATCAACTTGGTCAGCCAAATCGCATAGTACGGGTGAGCTAAAAATTTCTTTTATAGATAAGTCAACAGGAAAGGTTTCATTAACTTTGGTCACTAGTTGTACCGCTAATAGCGAATGTCCACCCAGTTCAAAGAAGTCGGCATTGATGCTGATCTCCTCTGCCGATAAGTGCAGTAGTTCGGCCCAGATGGTCAGCAGCTTTTTCTGCGTACTATTTTGCGCAGGCGAATATTCACCGGTTAGTGCTGCAAGGTTAGGTTTAGGCAACGCCTTTCTATCCACCTTACCATTACGATTGACAGGTATATGACCAATACTCGTTATCGCATTGGGTTGCATGTAACTGGGTAGTGTTTGAGCCAGTTGTTTTTTAACTGCTGCAACAACCGCCTGTTCGGACTGTCGTTCGCGGATCTGTAAGTATGCAATAAGGAGCTTTTCTTCTCCCTGCTCCTGCCACACTTTTGTGACACAATCGAGTACATCAGGGTGGTGTAAGATCTGTTGTTCTATCTCACTTAGCTCAACACGATAGCCACGTATTTTTACTTGGTTATCTTTACGACCTACAAACTCTATATCACCATGCTTGTTATAACGCACCACATCACCAGTTCGATATAGTCGCTCTGATTCTCCGCTGTAGAGTTGTCTTGAGAAAAAATGTCCATTGGTAAGCTCAGCATTGTCCATATAGCCTCTTGCCACACCAACTCCACCAATGTGCAACTCCCCCTCACAACCTTGTGGTGTTAGGTGCCCATAATGATCCATTACGTACAGGTTGACATGACCCGCCGGACGACCAATAGGTGCAACCTGAAAGCTATCATCCGCTTTGATTTCATAGTGACTACTCCAAACTGTCGCCTCTGTTGGCCCATATTCGTTAAAAAATCGAGCCCCCTGACTCCATTGGCTTTCAAAATGCAACTGTTGAAGATCTTGCTCTACTCCTTCTCCACCAGTGATCACTAATCTTAGCTGGCTTGGTAGCGCAGCCATTAGGTTGGCATACTGTAATAACGCCCGATACATTGTCGGTAAAATCGCCAAGTGAGTAATATCACTTGCCATGATGTACCGGTAAACGGCTCCAATATCGACCACATCACTATCTTTGACGATATGTAGTTCAGCACCTTGTGCTAACACTGAAAAAATACCTAATAAACAAGAGTCAAAATAGATAGATGAAAGAGACAAGAAGCGCCCTGCTGGTACTCGATAAGCATCTAGACGACTCTGTGTTGCAGCGATGATTTGCCGATGCTCAATTTGTACACCTTTAGGTTCGCCACTTGAACCAGAGGTATACATGATATAAGCCAAATCCGTATTGTGACCTCCAATTTCTGGATTTATGTTTGAGCATTGTGTGATTAATTGATTGGTCGCAACACTATCAATATAGGCGACGGCCAGTGCAGGGATTTGTCGCAATATGGGCTCAAATTGCTGATGACTCAGCACTAAATGAACTTTTGCATTGCTAATAATAAATGCACGTCGCGCTTGTGGCTGTTCCGGATCCAAAGGCGTGAAAACTAAACCAGCTTTAGCAACTGCATACATTGCAATTACCATATCACTACATCTCTCCATGCAGATCCCAACCGTTGCTTGACGCGGTAACTCCAATTTGAGTAAGTAGTTGGATAGCTTGTTAACAGCTGAATTTAGCTCCTGATAATTATAGCTCTGTGTATCAGAAACCAGTGCAATCGCCTCTGGAGTTCGTGTTACCTGGTTCTCAAGAAACTGATGAACTTGTTGTATCCTTGTTGGTGCAAGCTCTGGCCCTCGGCTCATTGCCACTAATGCTTGCTGTGTTTGCTCATTGAGCAGATCGATATCACTTAATGCGATCCGTGGATTGTGTGCAACTTGATGAAGGATACGTATAAAGTAGCTCGAGAATCGCTCAATCGTATCTGCATCAAATAACGCAACATCATAGGTCCAGTTGATGACCCACTTCCCTCCGGCAAATACCACCCCAAGATTCAAGTCAGTTTTAGCAATCGTGCTTTGTTGTTCTAACGGGGTAAATTCCAGCCCTTCAATCCCCGCAACAGATTGGCCGATATTGTTCAAGTTCAAAACAACTTGTACTAGCGGCGTGTGACTGCTAGTGCGTAGTAACTTACATAAATCTACGAGTTGCTCAAATGGCACATCTTGATGTGCTTGAGCGTCCAAATTGACCGTGCGAATATGCTCTAGAAGTCCATTAAAACTCTCTTGCTGTACTTGAGTTCGCAGAACCAGAGTATTTACAAATAGTCCTATTAGTGGCTCAACTTCAACATTCGTTCGATTGGCGATAGGGCAACCAATGACCACATCCTGCTGTCCACTTAATTTACTAACTAAAAATGCCAAGGCTGCATGAAATAGCATGTACATCGATACATTATGCTGACTCGCCACTTTCTCTAATTGCTGAACTATTTCGCCAGATAAACAACTCTCATAAATTGCTCCTTGCTGTGCTCTGACTGAAGGTCGAGGCCTGTCCAATGGCAGATTATGGATGCTTGGCACATCTTGTAGTTGTGTACGCCAATATGCTAATTGCTCAGCTAAAAATACATCATCCAATCGCTGTCGTTGCCAGTACGCAAAATCACTATATTGAATACTCAATGCAGGTAACTGCGGATCAACTCCCGCCTCGATAGCCTGATAACAATGGATAAACTCAGACATCAAGATACCCATAGACCATGCATCTGCAGCTATATGATGGAGATTAAACAGCAGTATGCCCTGTTCGCTACTTTGGCAGATATAATGGATTTCAAATGGCGGTTGTTCTTCGAGTACGAATACTCGTTGATAAAAAGAACGTAGCAGATCAATAATGCTATCTTTTTGTTGTTGCTCAGATAAATGAGTTAGATCAGAAACCGTCAGCCTGACTTGCCAGCTTTCTTGCACTTCTTGATATGCCGTTTGGCCATCAAATTGATATTGAGTTCTAAGTACCGCGTGCCGATTTACTAAATACTGCAACGCTTGCTCTGCCACTTGCAGTGCAAACTTTCCTGTTACTTGATACGCTAGCGGCATATTGTACTGATTACTAGGACTTACTTGCTCTACAAACCATAGACGCTGTTGAGCATAACTAAGTGGGATCTGCTTTCCTTTAGGTGCCGGTGTTATTGCCCCTAGACTGGCTTTACCATGATTATCTATATGCTGCGCTAGCAATTGAATCGTGCTGTTTTCAAAAACTGCTTTCAACGCTATCGTCAAGCCAAAAGTCGCCTCAACTTGGCTAACCAAACGAGTTGCTAAAAGCGAATGTCCGCCCAACGCAAAAAAGCTATCTGTAACACCGATTGTTGTCACATTTAATAGACCTTGCCAGATTTCTAGGAGCTGATGCTCTGTCTCTGTACTCGGAACCACTTGCATCTGATCATTTTGGTAAGTGGGTTCAGGCAAGGCGCTGTATTGTAGTTTACCATTGATAGTGAGAGGCCAATTTTCGACGGTAACAAAGTGACTAGGAACCATATAATCAGGTAAATGATCACTTAAATAGACTTTAATCTGTTCAAGCTGTGACGGTTTAACAGCTCGACAACCAACATTAAGATAAGCAATCAACCGTTGTTGTAGTTCAGTGCCTTTGACCAGTACGATCGCATCATCAACTTCAGGGCGGTTGCGCAGTAGACTGGCGATTTCATCCACTTCAACTCGGAACCCACGAATCTTAACTTGCTTATCTTTACGTCCCAAACCAACCAAACGACCGTCAGCGAGATACTTTGCCAAGTCACCGGTTCGGTATGCGCGTTGACCATCATACTCCACAAACGCGGCTTTCGTTTGTTCTGGGCGTAACAAATACCCTGCTGCCACATTACTACCCACAACCAAAACCTCACCTACAGCTCCCGTAGGAATACGTTGTAGTTGCTCATCAACGAGTAATACGTGGTTGTTGGTTATCGCCTGTCCGAGTGTTATGACACCTCGTGCGACATCCTCTTTAATATTACTGTATAGAACATCGGACATAACCTCGGTGGAGCCGTAAAGGTTATAAAACTCCACTTCATCCAGCCATTTACAGCATCGCTCAGCAAGGCTCAAAGACAGTGCTTCACCACTAATAAACCAGTAGCGCAAACTGCTAAGCGTCGAGCGATACTGCGCTCCCGATATTACTAAACTCTGCAAATGAGAAGGCGTAGTAACTATTCTGGTGATTTTATGTTTTTCAATAGCTGCGACGAATAAATTGTTATCTTTCACCTGCTCTCGTGGCAATAAAACAACGGGTTTGATTGCAGCTAAGCTGACGTAAAACTCCCACATACCGCGTATAAACGCCATTGAGGTCATCATCACGGTTACTTCATTTGAGGCCAGTGGAAAACGCTGTAACATCCAACTGACTCTGTTAACTACAGCACCGTGAGTCCCTAACACCCCTTTGGGCTTACCCGTCGAGCCCGAGGTGTAGATTATGTGCGCAATATCATCACTAAAGACTTCAACGTCTGGATTTTCTCCGCTGTATTGGTCCAGCGTGCTTTCTCTCAATAGACTGCTACAGTCCAATGTTGCGCGCTCAAAAAATGATGCCTCTGTTTGCTCATCATGTAATAGCAAAGTAATGTCTGCATCTTCTGCTTGCAACTTCAATCGTGATGCAGGCAGTTCAACAGACAATGGAACCAGTGTTGCTCCTGCCTTTAATACAGCAAGCATAGCGATTATCCGCGTGGCGTTTCGCTGGCAATGTATACCTACCGTTTGACCCTTACTGATAGCATGTTGCTTAATCAGATAATGAGCCAACTTGTTGGACTGTTCGTTTAACTCTTCAAATGACAGCTTTTGCTCTGCATAATGTAATGCACCACTAGCTGCGTGCTTACTCAAATTAAGTTCAAATAATTGATGAACTGAGCTGACTTCATGCTCACAAAGAGTAACTGCGGCATTCTCTTTTAGAGGTTGCGACCACTTAAGCTGTGCAACGTTAAGTTGTGGATTTGCTGCAACCTGATACAACGTACTACTAAATTCATTCGCCAAAGCAGTAATGGTTGAGCAGTCAAACAATGCCGCATTGTAAGCAAAAATAAACTTCAACCCTGAGTGAGTCGGTCGCAGATATAAAGTAATGTCGTACTTACTGTCAAACTCTTGCTGTGCGGAAAAAGCACTCACTTCGAGTTGGCTTTCTGTTGACAATGCTAGTTGTTCATTGGCCATATTGATAAACAACTGAAAGATAGGAGCATGTGTCAAGGAACGCTCTGGATTCAATTGTTCGACTAGTAATTCAAACGGAACCTCACTGTGAGCATGTATCTCCATATGAGTTTGCTTGGCTTTGCGCAGCAATTCACCGATGGGTTGTTGTGTATCAAACTGAGTACGCACGACTAGTGTATTTAGAAATAAGCCAATCATATTCTGACAGGACTTATTATTACGATTGACCGCAGGCATCCCCATTACAACATCCTGCTCACGACTGAATCTACCTACAGTAACCGCGAACATAGTCTGTAAGAGCATAAACAGAGTGCTTTGGTGCTGCTGAGCAAATAGCTCTAGTTCATTAACGATATCTGGTGCAATGGTTCCATCTACTCTTGCTCCACTGAACTGATCAGGAGCTCGATTACGGTCTAGGGGAATACTATGTAATGGCGGCGCTTGATCTAGATGACTCAGCCAAAAATCAAGTCCGTGTTGCAACCGCTCTCCACCTAGGTAACGACGTTGCCAACTTGCAAAGTCTGCATACTGTATCGTCAATGGCTCCAGAGTGGGTGCTTGCGCTGAGCTTATCGCGTCATAGAATGCCATGATATCGTTAAGAAGAATATTCAATGACCAACCGTCGCAAGCAATATGATGCACCACAATGGCCAATACATAATCATGCTTGCCAAGTTGCAACAACTGAACCTTTAACATGTGGTCACTTTGTAAGTTAAACGGCTGCAAGGCTTGGGCTGCGACATTAGCGTGTGCCTGATTAAGCTTTTCTTGCTCACTGCCATTTAACTCAAGCGTTGTTATCCGTGGCGCAAATGCTGGCAATATAACTTGTTGGGGTTCGCCATCCTGATCGAGCTGGTATACTGTTCTTAGTATCTCGTGACGCTTAATAACTGCTGCGATGGCCTGCTCAAGGGTATTAGTCTCTAATTGGCCACGGATTCTTAACGCCAATGGCATATTGAATTGTGCGTTTGGTTGAGTTGCTAATTGCTCAATAAACCAAAGACGCTGTTGTGCGTAAGATAGCGGTAGGGCTTGACCATCTCGAGGTAACGCTGGGATCTCTGGGTTGTTTTCTCCCAAACCAGATTGCTGCATAAGTACCGCTAAACGGCGAATACTAGGATAACTAAAGAGTTCTTTGAGACCCAACTGCAGCTTGTAGCGAGCGTTAATCTCGCTGATTATTTTCACCGCTAACAGAGAATTTCCCCCTAACCTAAAGAAATCACCCGTTACACTTAACTCCTCTAGTGGTTGTCGCAGTACCTCTGCCCATATCTCTACCAGCGCTCGCTCTACACTATTCTCCGCCGCTTCATATTCCTGCCCTATCTCCCCAATCTCGCTCGGTAGCGCACCCCTATCCAGCTTACCATTCGCCGTCAACGGCAAAGCATCTAGCAAACACCAACGACTCGGACACATATAACTGGCTAAACGCGACGATAACGCACGCTCTAACTCCGCTATAAAAATACCTTCATCTACTACCTCTCCCTCTGCAACAACATAACCCACCAACGTCGCATCCGCACCCTCTCCTTGCACCAACACCGCCGCCTGTTTCACCACTGCTTGCTGTGCCAAAACACTCCTTATCTCTCCAAGCTCTATACGATATCCCCGCAGCTTGACTTGCTCATCCTTCCTTCCCAAAAATACCAACGCTCCCGACTCCAAGCGCCGTACCCTGTCTCCTGTTCTATACAACCTCGTATCCGCCAACCAAGGAACATACACAAATGACGCCGCCGTCCTGTCCGGATCTCCAACATATCCTTTCGCTACGCAAGGCCCTCCAACATAAAGCTCTCCTACGCCTCCTTTCGCTTGCAGCTCACCCCCTGCATCAACGACATACAGCCCTGTGTTCGCCATCGCATACCCTATCGGTATCTCTTCTCGCGTTGAATCCCCTGCCCTTAAATGCGCGCTTGCATCATATAAGCTACAACCTACCACCGTTTCCGTCGGACCATAGTGGTT
>NZ_JBECOX010000010.1:0-227992 GCF_040104525.1 Pseudoalteromonas sp. XMcav11-Q | reverse complement strand
CTAAGCTTCGTGCTCATTGAATTCTGATTGTTTGTTTCTACTTTTCAAAAAAGTAAAATCAAAACGAATTGACTATATAGTCACTCAGTTACAATTGAGACTCTAAATTTGTTTGCGTCATCTAGCGGACTAGAATCTGCTGTTAGAACTCAACCTGTACGAGTGCCCACACAGATGATTGCTTCATATTTTTAAAGAACATTCCGAAACATTTCGTTGTTTCGAGGGATGTGCATTCTAAGCATTCCCATTTTTTTGTCAACACTTAATTTTGAATTTCTTGAGAAGAAGTTTCGAACTTAAGTTTTACTTGACGCTAACTCGTTGCTGCTTTGCTTTTCAGCGTAGCGCCCCGTGTCAGTGGGGTCGCATTATAGGGCGATCCGATTTTAGTGCAACCCTTTTTTCGGTTTTTTCTATTTATTTTTCAAATGCTTTTTAGCCCACCGAATCCTAACAACTTATCCACATTTTCTGTGGATAACCCATAGGAATTTCGGCTTTTGCTTTTCTTTGTGGTAGATTACCGCCCCATTATTTACTCGTTCTTAGAAAAAGGCTAAATACATGGCTGATATCTTAAACTCGATAAGTGGTCTTTTATGGGGCCATCTACTTATCTATCTCTTAATAGCTGCAGGTGTATTCTTCACAATTAGGCTTGGCTTTATTCAATTCACTCAATTCCCATATATGGTGAAGGTAATGATGCAAAGCCGCGAAGGTGCTGAAGATGGTATCTCCTCTTTTCAAGCATTCTGTACTTCACTCGCCGCACGGGTTGGTACCGGTAATATGGCAGGTGTTGGCGTTGCGCTCTATTTAGGCGGTCCTGGTGCTATATTATGGATGTGGCTCATTGCCTTGATTGGTATGGCGACTAGTTTTGCTGAAAGTTGCTTAGCGCAGCTATATAAGACAAAAGATGATGACGGAAACTTCCGTGGTGGCCCTGCTTATTATATGGAGCTAGGTTTAAAACGTAAGTGGATGGGGGTGTTATTCTCACTTTGCCTTATCCTTGCATTTGGTTTCGTCTTTAATGCAGTACAAGCCAACTCCATTGCTGCAGCATTTAACGTTGCCTTTGATGTGCCTAAATATGTGATGGGTATTGCGTTAGTAGCAGCTTCTGGGATTATCATTTTCGGTGGTTTAAAAACTATTGCACGCTTTGCCGAACTCGTCGTGCCTTTTATGGCCGTTGCTTATCTTATACTTGCACTTTACGTCTGTGCTGTGAACTTTGCGCAGCTGCCAGATATATTTATGTTAATAGTAAAAAGTGCAATGGGTATTGAACAAGCGGGTGCTGGTGCTATTGGCTACGCCGTAATGCAAGCGATGCTTCAAGGGATCAAGCGCGGCTTATTCTCAAATGAAGCGGGTATGGGTAGCGCTGCAAACGCTGCTGCTAGTGCAACACCAAATCCAAACCATCCAGCATCACAGGGTTATGTACAAATGCTAGGTGTATTTGTAGATACCATAGTGATCTGTACCGCGACCGCGTCGCTTATTCTTTTATCTGGTCAGCTCGAGCCAAACTCAGGTTTAACTGGCATTGAATTAACACAATCTGCATTGGTTCATCATGTAGGAGAATGGGGCGCAATTTTCGTTGCAGTGGCTATTCTATTTTTTGCTTTTACTTCCATTGTTGCCAACTATAGTTATGCAGAAACCAACCTACTGTTTTTAGATCACCATTCAAAGAAAGGCATGATGGTATTTAGAGCTTGTGTATTAGGTATGGTAATGTTTGGTGCGGTAAGCGAACTTGGACTGGTTTGGACACTCGCTGATATTTCAATGGGCTTAATGGCTGTAGTAAACGTGGTTGCACTCTTTATGCTTCGCAAAGTCGTGCTATGGCTTGCCAACGATTATAAAAAGCAGCTTAAAGCTGGCGTAACCCCAGAGTTTGATCCTAGTACCAACCCTGAAGTAGAAAAAACACTACCAAAAGGCATTTGGACTAAATAGACCAATACAGCGCACTAGAGCTTATTTTTAGTGCGCTTTCTTCTTATAAAACTCAGGATTAATGACGAAGAACACAAAAATACGCCCTTAAGTTCATTTAATGTCCAAACAAACCAACCACTTATTGCCTTTCAAAAAAAAATCCGTATAGTAAAGCACAAGTCGGCATATAGCGCAGCTTGGTAGCGCACTGTCATGGGGTGTCAGGGGTCGCAGGTTCAAATCCTGCTATGCCGACCAGCTTTTCCTTACCCTATTCAATAAGTTAACTCTATCAACATTTGAAAATGTAGCACTCTCTAAGAGTTAATCTTATTTTGATATAGCATATATGTAGCCTGTTCTACTTCTACATTTTAAAGCTACATACATACTACGCTTACTCCCCTAAGTTTATATCCCTTAACCCCTAATACCCTGAGGGGCAGCATACTTAACATCATCAAGTAATTGCTTATACTTCGCTACTGTTTGTCGAGTAAGTCCCGTTTTGTTAGCAATATTCTTCTGAGTAAGTTTGTGGCCTGTGTCGATTAATTTGCTAACAGCCTGCTTTATCAACGCCTCAGATGTTTCACGTCTTTTCTGATGGGTATACCTCGCACCTTCTCGCTGAGCGAGTGCGGTGGATTGAATGGGTATTTGGTACAACCAAGTTCCTGCAATCCCTCGATTGTGGTTAGGAAAGTATTTTTGCCAAGTCCAAGAGGCTACGCTTTGAGTAATCGACTGCAATTCTTTGTACTTCAGAGGATATTCTTTTGCTAAGCCAAAACCTTCAAAGTTATTTAAGCTTTCAGCAACCTCAAACAAGTGTTTGCGCCAGTCCTCAAATCGCCAGTTTTCTCTGGCGTAGTTAATTCTTTTGTAAGCAATGAAGCGTAGTTGGTGAAACAAATAACAATTACGAGAGTTTGCAACTGCCTCCCAATCAAACCCATGGCCATACTCCCTTTTAGGTTTATGTAGGAAGTCATTTAGTTCGTTGAGGCTGTACTCATGCGCATGTAAGAAAGTCGTTTTCCAATGGGGATGAAGCGGGTTTTTACATAAAGGCCCTGTATAGTCTTCATCAGCTCCAAGCTTTATTCGCATAGCTTGATTTACATACTTCATAAACGCCACTGGTTTGCGCCTACCTTTAAGGCTTGTTGTAACACCCTGAATAGCGTACAGCAGATGCGCTCCTCCTTGCGCCTCTATTTTGCGTAATTTGCTTATAGATGGACCACTAACAATTATATTTGGAGCAGGTAGTAGATTGTCTTCCCAAGAAAACGCTGATTCATCATCTATATCAAAAATCAGCCAATATTGAATAGCTTTTGGGTTAACTTGAACATGAAGATATTCCCCTAAAGCTATTTCACCATAACGGTAACGGCCCATTGTTATATCGTCATTAGTACAAAGTGTTCTTGGTGGTGTAGTTCTATATAACCTTTGAATTAGCTGTTCTCGTGCGCACAAAGACGCAGCAGGAGCTAGCTGTTCTGCAATATTTGTCATAAGATATCCGTGTTGGAGTATATTCAACACGGCAGGCGGATAGTTTGGTCGCTTACGCCTGCCGTATTCGCAAACTAAGCAACTTCGCCGTACTTTCTAAGCCAAGCCTCTAATGTAGACTCTTCAAAAAGCAGCTTTCCGCCTATTTTGATTGCTTCTGGCGCAACCTTTTTAGCAAGCTCGGAGTCACCTTGCTCAATCGCTACTTTTCGCCGACTTCGGATATTATACAAATGCTGCGGTGTACAGTTTAAAAACCTTGCAGCTTCTTTTGTGGTAATAAATGTGGACATGAGCCCTCCTAACAAACCAAACCTGTTAAATACGTATCAACTGTGCTTTTTTATAAAAAGCCCTAAGTTTCCTCATTACGTGTAACAGGCAGCCAATTAGAAGCGCCTTTTTTGATACTGGTCTGAACCAGTACAATTAAGTTAAAGTATGATTAGCTCAAAGTAAAGCAATGGATACTTACTTAGAGTGAATTCACCTCAATCTTATTAAATTTAGGCATTCATCTTGTGTTTAAACCATTTTTAAAGCTTAATTGACTTATATTTTATAAAAGGGAATGAAATGGCTATCGAGCAAAAAAAACTGCAAGTTGAGTTAGATAATGTTTTTAAGTTAGTGAATGACTGGCTCAAGTATGCTGAACAAAAGCTTGCGGGATTAATCGTCTTAAACGGAGGTATTTTATGGGGCTACTCTCGATTAATGAACACATACGACTCACTACCAAAGTTAAGTATTTGCCTTAACATTTTTGCTTATGCTTTAACTATCGGGGCTTTGCTAGTTTCCATTGTTGCTGCAATGCCCGTGCTTAATAGAGTTTTTTTTAGTTCCAGTATGCAGAACAATGATGACAGTTCTATCTACTTTGGCGACATACAAAAATATAGTCACGGTGAGTACCTGTCGCTCTTGAATAAGCGAACGGGGCTTAATCAACCTGATTTTACTGATTATGAAATAGACCAAGCCAAACAAATTATTTACAACTCTAGAATAGCAACAAGTAAGTTTAATGCTGCGATATCTGCTTCATGGATGACACTGGCAGCAGTGGTTTTCTATGTAGTTTCATTAATAGTAATTATTACCTGGTGATTAACATGAACAAGGAACAACTACCACAGCACTTAATTGATATAATTGATAAGCAAGTCGATAAATTTAAAAAGCACATAGAAATCATTGAAAAAGATGAAATTCCTCTTTATACCGACGATTTCCCAAGTGAACAGTCCAATAAGTGGATTAAAGTAACTGATGTTATATGTGTTTATGTCGATATGAAAAACTCAACACAGTTCAGTGCTTCCAGCCACGCAAATACAACAGGTAAAATCTATACCCTTTTTACAGGGACAGCCGTCAGAGTCTTCAAAAAGCTTGGCGCAGCTTACATCGATATAAAAGGAGATGGTGTTTTTGCGTTATTTAATAAGAATCAAGTGCATACAGCCTTGGCCGCAGCTGTTACTTTTAAGACTTTTACAACATCTGTATTTATACCAAAAATCCAAGCCAAAAAAGCTGACTTTGATACTGGCTCTCATATCGGAATACATCAAGGTCCGATCTTAGTAAGCAAAATCGGATTAAGAAAGAGCAAAGATCATGCTACTGATATGTTTAATGAAGTGTGGGCAGGAAAAACTGTAAATTTCACGTCCAAACTAGCTAGTTACTCTGACAATAACGACATAATTGCCTCACCCAAATTTTATAACAATATAAAATGCTATCAGGCCCTATATGCCTGTGAATGCAGCGATCCTGTCGAACTATGGGAAGAAGTTGATACATCACTTGAAAAGAAAGTCCCTATGGATGTTGTTTGGCGCCTGCAAAGTGAATGGTGTAAAAAACATGGTCGGGACTATTTGCAAACAATAGTTGACGCCGACAAATAGTTGCTCTTAATACAGCACCAAACCAATGTATCAATAAAAGCTACATAGGGATACGCAGCTTACAGCAGATCCCTATGTAGCTCTGTAAAAATCCGACACGATACAGACACTAAAATACCTCCGACAATCAATAATAAAACTCTCCCCTATCATCGGCTTCCCGTGCTTCTTGCTCTGTATATTCGTCACCATAGAAGTTTACGTTACCCATTCCATCATTGTGTTCATCAATAAACTTGTCTTGGCCTGATTTTTTATCGTCGTCGATCATGACTTCAAGCGCTATTAACGCGGTTGCTTTCAGTACTTTTAAAAACATGGTTTAACCTCTCACTTTAAAACTAAGGATTCCTGAGTATCAGAACACCATTAAAGCTAAGAAACTCTTAGTTTTCAAGAATTAATTGATTTACGATGAAAACAAATGACGAGTCGCCCTTTCCAAAGCGCTTAAAAGAAGCACGAAAGAGGAAAGGTTTATCTCAAAAACAGTTAGGTATTTTGGCGGGAATGGACGAGTTCTCAGCCTCTGCCAGAATGAACCAGTATGAAAAAGGGGTTCATGCGCCTGACTTTAAAACAGTCAAAGCACTCGCTAAAGTTTTAGACGTACCAACGGCTTTTTTGTTTTGTGAAGAAGATAAGCTAGCAGAACAAATACTCGCACTCAAAAGTAAACATGACCACTGCAGCTAAATTTAGACTAACAATAGCTTTACGAGGAGCTATATTTGAATCAATATTTAACTAGCTTATTTAGCAGTATTTTTATAGATATCGACCACTTAGAAAATCATTATTTAACAGTAGATGAACTCGATTTGTTAAATAATAAACTGAACTCAACACGAGACTTTGAAAGCGATTTTTACACTGATTCATTAGGGAGTAATTTAGAGTGCCTTTTATTATTCCTTTATAAAAATAAGAACTTGATCACAAGTATTATGCAAGGTATTGGAACCGAACAAGATCATATAGATTTATATACATCACCAATAATTTCAGGAAATTATGATTGTTTTCGCTTCGACCTTAATAAGTTCAATAAGACTTATGAATCAAACAACCAACTCATAAAGTTATATAGAATAGGTAGAGTTGGAGAATCCTTAGATAGCTTAGGAAACTCATGGTCTACAAACATTGAAGGGTTAAAAGCCTACTATCAGGCTTCAGGTCTCTCAGAAAACGAAATTATATGTAGGCCCGTATTTTCCACAACAGTTGTTGACTCTGAGGTATTATTTGAAGGAAGCAAGCAAGAGTATGAACTTGTATTAAAGCCCGGATTTAATCACTCTGGAGCCACAATATTGGACACTATATCGAAGAAAATGCTCTTCAAATAGATAAGCCAATCCCCATCGAAGCTTCCTGAGTTATGGCTCTTTTCGGTTCACAACCCCAAACAACACATAGAAAAACAAAACAACTCCTAAAATAAGTAAGTTTCCAACTATCACAGGACCCATACTTTTACTCCAACGCTCGCTACTTCACTAAGCCTAATTGAGCTTTTGTATACCTGCAAATTTGCTAAAAACCAAGCCCTTTTAATCGAGGCATCATGAGCAATTTCCTCCTCTTTTAAAAGGGGCTACGCCCCCCGCTATGTCGAAGCGATAAATCGCTCGCTTCATAGCGGGGGGCTTGGTTTTACTGAGCTTATACGCAGATTTTTATTTGCAGATTGAAAGCGACCTTATTTAACGCTAACCTAAACTTGATTTAGCCCTTAGGGCATTGAAGAAAACCGGCGCTGTTCAGCTGCCGACAACACGTAGTGAGGACCCTCACTGTTTTAATATTTATGTCATGCCGCGCCACATTTATGGCGCTTTTCAAATTCGGCGCTTAGTTGCTGCCGCTTCCACGTATCTGAGGTTTTTATTTTAGGCGAGATCAGTCCGAGCCTTGCGCTGTTGCGCTTAACTGGGGCGAATAGGCTTTAGTGCCGCTGAGCAACGGTGTTGCCAGTTAATCTTACAACCAAGGAACACGCATGGCTTTTAACCCAAATACTGAAGTCGCTTTATTAAAAGCGCAAACAAAACTACGTGCCCGTAAACGTCATAAATCATCCAAGCTTGATAAGTATCGCACTCAACTTTGTAAACTATATGACGAGGGTGCAACTAAAGCTGAACTACAACGCTGGCTTGCCATGAGAGGTATCGTTGTACAGTGGACGACCGTTAAGCGGTGGCTCGATAAAAATGCCTAAATTTGCCAAAGCCAGCACACAAGCCAAAAACGTTATCAAAGGGCTGACCAAAGCAAAACATATACGCTCTTTAGGCACAGCTAGAAACTACGAGCAGGCACTAAAAACGGTTGCCAGTTGGTCAAAGGATATTGGTATAGACGGTATTCAATCTTTGAGTATTGAACAAGCCCGAATTTATCTCGACTACCGAGCTGAAATTGTCGGCCAAAAAGCCCTAGATATGGAGCGTCAAGCAATACAAGCTATGATGCAACTAAACGGTAAGCTACAGCCAAAAGAAACACTCTATCGAGTAAAGTCATGTTTAGAAGAAATCAAGCGCTCTCGGGCTTACACTACAGATCAAGCCAGAGCCATTTCACATCGGCAAACAGCAAAGCATCAACTCGCTACACAAATAGCCTATGCCGCAGGCCTGCGCGCCCATGAGCTACTGACGCTTGCCAAAGCAAGTGATCGAGGTCCAGACAAACGCCCTACCCTAGATTCAAAATGGCATGGTCGAAGCGGCGAGCTATATACCGTGCAAGGTAAAGGCGGCTTAATTCGCCATGTGCTGATTCCAACCACACTCGCCAATAAGCTAGAACAACAACGTTTAGCGCAACCGATAACCGTTGTAGACAGAAAAATTAACTACCTTCAGCGATATGATATCGCTGGCGGTAAAAAGTGGTCGGACTCTTTCTCAAAAGCATCAAACCGTGCTTTATTATTTTCAACTGGCGCACATGGTCTTAGACATAGTTATGCTCAAGAGCGGATGGTTGAGCTGAAAAGCTTGGGGTATAAGTATGAAACGGCCTTAGAGACCGTTTCGCAAGAGATGGGACATTTTAGGGCTGAAATTACTGAGGTATACCTAAGGTGATGCTTAGTAAGAGATTGCATATATCTTTAAAAAATAGTCCTACCAATTGAGGTTAAATGAAAGTCCTTTTTTTTTACTTTTATGATTTTTAAAGTTTTCATAGGCGTCCAAGTCAAATTCAGTAGCTGAAATTATTTCTTCCTGCCTCAAAGTAAGGTAAATATTTTTCTCTATTTTATTGTAGTGAGTTATCAAATCAACAGCTAAACTCTTATCATCACGATAACCACTCATAATTGGTATGATACATACTTCTTGGTCCACACCTTTATTCTCCGTAGGCTCTCCTGTTGAATTTACTCTTCCGATATACACTTGCCTATTTTTCAAAGTGAACATTAACAGTTTTTTTTCATTAAAAGCATAAAACAAAAGCCTATCAAGTGGGCTATCTTTTAAAATTCTTCCAAGAATTTTAGCCTGGTAACGTACTCTAGCTTTTACATACAGCCTCAGTATAAGACGTTTAAGATATTTATCAGTTGCTCTATAGAGATAATATTTTTTGAATAAACAACATAAACTCTGATGTTTGACAGTACTCTGAAACTTCTTTTTAAACTTAGACTGTTTATCGAGAATAGAACCCATATTGTCTTCGAGTAATTCTATATATATCTTAGATACCTTAGTTTTAAACTTAATAATAGGGTATACATATGCAGTAATTATTGAAGTAATCGACACAGATAAAATCCAACTAAATTGAATTGCTACAAGCTCTTTATCAAAGAATATATTGAATTCGTTTGCTAGAAGTTTGATCAAATCAAAGCTGTAACCATTAAACTTAAGTGGAGGTAACAAGTTAAGTGCTATGCATAGAAAAAAAGAGCTAAGAGTGAGAAATAAACCTGCTTTTATAGTACTCAAGTAAAGGTACTGACCTTCCTGACGATGAAGTTTATAATAGCTTTCTATATCACTGTGAATGTAAATGAACCCACTCACAAGTATTGGTAGGATTAGCAGCAAAAACATTAATTAGAGTTCACGATCCTCTCTGCTCTTTCAAACAGATTCTGACGTTTCATATCTGTACTTACTTCCTCAGCATCAGCATAGATGGTGCCTCGCCCTTCGATTTTGATACTGTTATACGAACCTACAGAGGAATTTCTTCTAACTGATGCGTTTGTGCGTCTAAGGCGCAAAAATCTATATATTAAACCTTCAAGCATATATCTCTCCTCACAACAATCAAATGTACCACATAATTAGCAAGTTTGAACTAAAATATTATAGCCTACATAAAAAAAGCTTATCCGACCAAGCACCTAAAGCTTGCACTCTCTTCTCCATATACTCCTGCAAGTTATAAACCTTTTGCATTCCCTGCAATTGGTGGTTAAGTATCTTTTCAACCACTATCGGATCAGCGCCAATATCATCATCACCTAAGCGAGTAGCCATTGTTCTACGAAGGTCATGGGGCACGAATTTTGCTACACCTAGCTCTTTTTGTTTTCGGTTTACCGCTCTTGAAAGTGAGTGCCTATCAATGGGCTGTTCACCTACAGCGCTTGTGGTACAGGTGGTGCTTGGGAACACATACTTTGAGCTTAAATAGCTGAATGAAGCGCGCAGTTCATCAAGCATAATGATCATATTTTGGGTGATGGGCACTTTGTGGATTCGCTCCCCGCCTTTGTTTTGCTTTACTCGCTCGGCGGGAATGGTCCAAATCATTTTATCAAAGTCGAATTCTTGCCACTGCGCGCCAGTCACCTCTATCGGCCTGCAACCAGTTAGAGCTATAAACTTCAAAGCGTAGATCACTTGAGTGCTTACGCCAAGTTTGGGCAAGCGCTCGAATACTTGTATCAGCTCTTCAAACTCAAGGGCGCGTGTACGTGGCTTTTCAATACCGCCCACGTTCTTTTTCTTAGCGGTACTGATAGGGTTGCCCAGCATTAAGTCACGCTCAACAGCAAAGTCGAACATTTGCTTAAGAATTGAAAGGGTTTTATTGGCTTGAGTGCCTGCTCCCCTGTCGGTGATTGGGTCTAATACTTTGCTTAAAATGTCTCGGCGGGTAATGTCTTTTAATTTAACGCCCCCTATCGCTGGCAGCACGTCTTTTTCAAACATACGCTCAACTTCTAGAGGGTCTTTGCGATTAACCTTGATATAGCGCTCTAGGAACTCTGTGAATAGCAATTCCACTGTTGGCGAGTGATCTTCAATAAATTGTTGCTTAATGCTTTGCTGTTTGGTTTCGTATACGTCTTCACCCGAAGCGATTCGCCCTTTTAAGCTTTCTACCTCTTTACGGACTTCTTTTAAATCTCGTTCACCAAAATAGCCCAACAGATAATTACGCTGTTTGCCTTTTGCACCACCAAGTCGGTAGTTTAAATAAAGCGCTACACGGGGCTTACTATTTCCTGAAGCTTTGCCTATGCGTGCGTGAAACCCACTTAACTTAGTATCATTTATTCGCTTTATTTGAGCAGGAACATTGTTGAGCGTAGAGTCACTAAGCAACATTCTTATCGTAGACATATGTAGCACCAATCTAGCTAGACGAACTACATGCAGCATACATGTAGCAGAAAACAAAAACAACTCATTGCTTCTACTCATTTCTAATCAAAACCAATTATTTATTTATCCTGTTGTTTTAAATCAAGTTAAATTAGCCGAACACATCTAATCAAAGCTACTTTGAAATAATTAAAACTAATCAATTCTTTTATGGGGTGTCAGGGGTCGCAGGTTCAAATCCTGCTATGCCGACCAGCTTTTCTACACTCTATTCAATATAGTTAACTTCATTCATTTCCGTTCGTAAAATACGCTGTATTAGTATCTTAGTAATATAACTTTTCCGATTTTCGTTCGTTATTCCTGTTCAGACTTATGAACTTTGTTTTCTTTGACGTACTAGAAGCTCACCTCAATGAGCATCGCTAGCGACTCCTTTCAATGTCAGCGCCTTAAAACAATGTAAGAAAAATTTCCCGCCAGAGGCAAAGCCTTCAAAAACGAATAACTCTGATGGCTAATTCAGCTTGAATAGATTGATTTGCCGAAATAAGAACACCAAAACATATCGCTGATGTCGGCTATTAAATGCTTTCTCCCGACACAACCTCTCACTTTAAACTTCAAACAGTGTAGTTTCTACTTCCAGTACTCTACGTGACAAGACCAAAAGGCATGCATTACTCAGGCTTGGATTATTTGTGCCTATTCCATTATGTCGGCTCTGCTCCTAGCCTCTATTTTCCAGTTAATTAGTAAAATGAAAATGAGGGATTCTTAACATAATTTATAGCTATAACGCCTTATAAATCGGTTCTTTCACAGTAGTTTTCAACTAACAGCAGTAATCACAAAACACAATATATTTACATTAAGGTAATAATACTGACAAATAACCAACCTAGTATTGCGTGACTTTCAATTAAGCACGGAGATTAAAATGAAATTCGCAATACTCATGCTTGCAGTCAGTGCGACTGCAAATGCAAACACCAACATATGTAGCAACTACGGTTGCCCAACTGGCACACCATCAAGTAATGATATCGTTGAGCGACCTATATATGTGCTTAGCAATAATCGCGCAACAAAGTTTGCGGACTGGGTAGCATACAAAGTCACACCAAGCACAATTGACGGACCAAGCCGTTCTAGAACTTGGAAATCAGACCCTAAAATTGCAAGTAGATACACGCTAGAGCCAAGTGACTACAGCGATGCGTGGGCAACTATCCATACAGATAGAGGTCATCAAGTGCCTTTGGCGTCGTTTTCCAATACATCCAATTGGAGCGATACTAACTATCTCTCGAACATTACCCCACAATCATCAAACCTTAATCAGGGTCCATGGGTTAAATTAGAGAATGCAGTGAGAAGTTTAGTGCGAACGGGCGAAAATGCCTATGTGTTCACGGGTCCCTTGTATGAATATTACTTTGCTACCTTGCCTGGTGCTGATGAATCTCACACTATTCCGTCAGGCTATTTTAAGGTCGTCGTCACAATAGCTGGCTCAAATGTGAAGGCTTCTGCTTTTATCATGGAGCAAACTTCTGGAAGATACCTTGATTACTGCAAAACAGAAGTAACCATTGACGAAGTAGAACAAAGAGCAGGCCTGAATATCCTACCTAGCCTGCCAAGCTATAAAGCCACCGACATTGAGGGTCGAGTCGGCGGTCTTAGCGCACCACTAGGTTGCTAGTTATGACGGCTACCAGTTGGTAGCCCTTTAGTGCCTAGCAGGTCTTATTCGAACTTTAGGTTAGCTTAAAATAGCTGAGCAACATAAGCCACCCTGCACCAAACATAACCACATTTTCGGTTAATGATATAAAACCTAAAGGCACATCAGTGTCACCACCAACACATGCACATTTGAGCACTCTTTTATCAATATATACGGCCTTAAACACTGAGATTGCGCCTATAACCCCTATGAATATTGCCACTGGTGCATAATAAATGGCTGGCAAAGTTGTTAGCATGCAAACGCCGGCATATAACTCTAAGTAGGGGTAAGCATACGCGTATTTTAGGTGACGCATCGCTAACAAATCGTAAGTGATAAAGGAGTTTGTAAAGCTATGAACATCGCGTATCTTTTGTACCGCGAGTAACAGCATGGAAAACCCAATAAAGGGCATTACCCATTCCACAAGATTATTGACAGGAAATTGTATCGCGAATGTGACCAGCAGCGCGACTAAAAATATCGAAAGTACTGGCCAGTATACGTTTTTCTTTTCCTTATGTGACGGCTTACCTAGATATCGACGCAGCGCCTCATAGCCACCAATACGTTCATCGTTAATAAATATTTGTGGTGTAGTGTCAACGTTATGAGTGGCTTTAAATTCATCCGTCTGTTCCCTTGACTTGAGCACTCTGTCGTCTACATAAAAACCCTCTCGTGAAAGCAAATCCTTAGCTCTGAGACCAAAAGGGCAAATGTGCGATGAGGTATGCATTCGGTAAAGTGTCGCATTTTTCACTGGTGGCTCCCCCTATTTTATTACAAACATAAGTAGAAATTACCGACCGCGTAAATCAGCTAAGAAAAATCTGCCGACATTAGCGCAATCTCAGCTTAATGATTGTAACTAAAGCGAATTCCATACCACCTTTAATTACACTCAATAACATGAAAGCTGGTTGAATTTATTGATGCATCACAATCAAATTAACCTCGAATGAGGTAACCAAAGATAAACCTGATCTTGGTCAGAAAACACGTTATTAAAGCGCAATTCGGGTAAAAAAACCTTCTGACTATAAAGTCTTAGATTTATATTTCGCCTTGTCTTTAGCTACCGAGATAAAAAACAAATGTCAAAAATAATGGGTAGGGAAATAAAGTTAGGCAAGCACAGTGTATTGCTTTCAACAACGGATCTGGACAGTCGAATTACATACGCAAATCAATCTTTTTGTGACATATCAGGCTTTAGCATTGAAGAAATGCTTGGTCAGCCCCACAACTTAGTTCGTAATCAGGATATGCCAAAAGCGGCTTTTAGAAATATGTGGTCTACCATTCAAAATGGCCAATCTTGGATGGGACCTGTTAAAAACTCAACAAAAAATGGGGATTACTATTGGGTAAACGCTTTTGTCACTCCCATTAAAGACGAGCGAGGCAACATAGTTGAATACCAATCTGTAAGAACTTGCCCTTCTCCCGAGGTAATTAAACGCGCAGAAAATGCTTATCGCACTCTTGATAGCCAACAAAAAACGAGTCGCTATGACAGCACTCGCCTCTCATTTATGTTATTGCTTTTCATCGCGATAACTTTGCCTCTAGCATCGCTATTAAATAACCATTGGTTTACGCTGCTACCTTTGACTCTACTATTCATCACAATTGCGTTAACCGCACGTTTTCGCTCTAAATATAAAGCTTTGCTCACACAAGCCAAAACGATTTTTGATAATGATTTAATGTCTGTGGTATACGGTCAATCTCGCGATCGGGTTGCTGATATTACACTAGCATTTGAAATGCAGAAGGCAAAAATTTCTGCGGTGGTGGGCAGAGTAAACGACGTGTCCGTTCGAGTAAGTGAAAATGCAAAACTTACTACACAAAGCGGCCAATTTGTTGCTGAACTACTAAAGCAGCAAACAAGCGAGGCAAAAGAAATGGTCGTTTGCATGGACGAATTTTCACAAACGATTGACGAGCTCTCAGAAAACGTAAACCACGCTGCTGATGCGGCTAATAACTCAGAACAACAGGCTGGGCGTGGTAAAGCCGCAGTAAAGGATGTCATCGACTCGATTCACTACCTTGATGAGCATTTAATGGAAGTGAACAATGCCGTGAACCGCTTAGTCTCCGGTAATGATCGAATTCAAAATATCCTTAGTGTTATCAACTCTATTGCCGATCAAACCAACTTGCTTGCGTTAAATGCCGCAATCGAAGCCGCCCGAGCGGGCGAACATGGGCGAGGATTCTCAGTTGTAGCAGATGAAGTTCGCACACTTGCACAACGCACACAAACTTCCACAGAAGAAATCACGCAATTACTTAAAGAGCTAAATGATATTTCCAGCTCCGCTGTTGAGTCAGTGCAAAAAAGTAATAGCTTATCAAATCAAAGTGTTGATCTTGCAAAAAATAACGGTTCAAGCCTTGATACCATTCAAAGCCATGTGATGCATCTAGCCGACTTAAATCGCAGTGTTGCCGCCGCCATTGAACAACAAAGTTGTGTGGTAAAACAGATAAGCATAAACGTTGACAGCGTGACTACGCTCGCAGAGAAAGGCACGGAGCACGGCGAGAAATCTTTTATTTTAAGCCAAGAATTGCTGACTCAAATCGAGCAGCAAACGCGCCTAATACAGCAATTTTCTCAAACATGAAAAATCAAAGTGAAACAGGACTTAATGTATGCGTACATTAAAGCCTAATCAGTAACTACTCTTAAATATCAGTGGACCTAAGCATTTTACTAGACAAATTAGGTCCACTTACTTCGCAAATAAAACAGTGTTATAGTTCCGCCTCAAGAATGGCGAGAGCCTCCTTTTCTGCCTGTTTCACATTGCCATCAGCTTCAATAACACGCACGGCTAGATCTTTCGCAAGTTTACGCATCGGTTCATCAATAATGTTATTCATGCGGTGTTGCACATAAGCTTCAATATCATTATTTTTTATCGCAACAACAGACTTTGACAGGCTGTCTTCAATATAATCGTCTAATGCGATTGCAGAGTTCCAATGTAGGCTTTTTGCCCACTTTCGCACAACATGCTTTTCACTTTCGCTGATGACACCGTCAACACCAATAAACAATAGTGCGATATCAATTAGAGCTTCTTTTTGCATCTGATCGACGCAAACACCAGTATCAAAGTGGTTTAATAGCTGTTCAAATTTCATAATTCTTCCTTAACCCTTTTCTGCAAATTAAGATCACAGATATTTCAAGACGGAACAAAAAACGCTAATGTTTAAACATATGCTAACTTTTTCCATTTGTCATATTAAAAAAGTGCAAGTTCATTTCCACCTCATTCCAAAGCTTGTTAAAGGTCAAAAGGACTATCGAGTTCAACTTATTACATTTTATTTTTCACAATATAAGAAGCATCCAAACTCCTTCAACATTACGGTCTGTATCGCTAAAATGGGTTACGTATTCTGGTCACAAGCACCAATACATACGAATAAAGAACCAGCCTCCCCAAAAAGCATCAATCTTAAAGTTTGAATTAGTAAGAAAAGTTCTAGACCTCCACAATTGATTCATTTTGTTGAAATAATTTGCACACTCTCAAAATCAATCAAAGAAAAATAGGAACAACAATGAAAGAGTTAAAATTAGGAATGAACTTATCATTTTTCATTTCCCTTTCTATTATCGCGCTTAGCTTGCTTATCTTAGATACTTTAATAGTGTCTGAAAGAATTAGCATGATTTCGTTTGTCCAATTAACGCTATCTGCGGCAATCATGTTTTATATTGCTACAGGGCTATGGGCAATATTCAGTGGTCAAAGCCGAGTAATCATCTGCAATCAAGGTGTGGTTTATCACAGCTTGTTAGGTCAAAAGCACTATATTCCAGCAGAAGAAGTGGAAAAAATTTCCGTAGAAGGATTACTATGGTTTAGTTACACCAAACTTTATCTTACAACCGGAGAACTAAGGATCTGGTCTTTCAAACCCAATCTTGCGCAACAACATAGCCTTAAACTACTCGGGTACATTTAATCCTATCCTTATTCGCGTGTAGTAAGTCTCATAAAGTTGCTTTCAAAACGAGGCATTGAGTAAGATAACCTAAACTTATAACGAGGTTATTATGCAAAGACAATATGCTATAGGTACGCTCGGCGTACCTTGGACTTCCAAAGAAAAAACATTGTGGTTAGAAAACCAATCGATAAAACGCTCATATTCTGAAGAAGTCGTAACTCAAATAGAAGCGCTCAAGCACACTTTTGACGTCACCGAGTATGGTCAGCTTGACTACCCCAACCAAACTTATTCTCTATATGCATTAACAACAAAAAACTGGCAGCAAAACAAACCGACCATACTGGTTACCGGCGGCGTGCATGGCTATGAAACAAGCGGTGTACATGGCGCTCTTGCTTTTGCCAAATCAGAAGCACAACAATATGAACAGGCTTATAATTT
This sequence comes from Pseudoalteromonas sp. XMcav11-Q, assembly GCF_040104525.1. Taxonomy (NCBI): domain Bacteria; kingdom Pseudomonadati; phylum Pseudomonadota; class Gammaproteobacteria; order Alteromonadales; family Pseudoalteromonadaceae; genus Pseudoalteromonas; species Pseudoalteromonas sp. XMcav11-Q. The sequence continues at coordinate 210,824 of NZ_JBECOX010000010.1, read as the reverse complement.
CATTATCTTGCCTTGCTTGAGTCCTTGGGGCTATGAAACGATAAACCGCTGGAACCCAGAAGCCATTGACCCTAATCGCTCTTTTTATGCGGATAGTCCAGCGCTTGAGTCTCGATCAGCAATAGACTTTGTCAATAAGAAAGCAGCGGATATTCTGTGTCATGTTGATTTACACGAAACCACAGATTCCGACAACTCAGAATTCCGCCCAGCATTGGCAGCAAGAGATGGTAAAGAGAATCACAATTGGAACATTCCTGACGGTTTCTATTTAGTCGGACATACACAAAAACCGGAAGCTAAATTTCAAAAACGTATTATCGAAGAAGTGGCTGCGGTAACACAGATTGCTGATGCAGATGACCATGGGCAGTTAATCGGTGTTGATTTAGAACAGCACGGTGTGATTAATTATGACGGTACTGCACTAGGTTTATGTATGGGTATGACAAATGCCGCTTTTGTAACAACAACAGAAGTTTACCCTGATGGTCAAAACGCAACACCAGAAAACTGTATCGCGGGTCAAGTGGCAGCAATTAGAGGGGCCATTAAATACCTACAAAGCGAAAGCCTATAAGTTTTCAGAAGGTGTGGTTTGTTAAAAACCACACCTAGGAGCTAGGAGAATGAACAGGATCTACCAAGTTGTCATATTGTTAAGCGCTAAACTTTCCGGTGAAAACAACACGAACTGTTATAATAAAACCTAATTCGCTAAGTCTTCCTTACCGCTAACAACCCCAAAGATTTCTTTGAATGAAGTCGGTTTTTGCAAAATACTCACTGGAATATGCAATGCTCTTGCGATGTCACTAGCTGAGATCATACCTCTGAGCCCTTCCGAACCAACCAATAAAACGTGCTGCAATCCTAAACTTTGTAAGGTTTCAAGCACATCTCCTATTGTACTTTTAGCAACCATTTCATAGGGAACAGCGTAGAGCTCTTCTTTACTCACCATCACATCTTCAACGCACACATCTTCTCTCGACACCTGCTTTCGCTGGGCAACACTTAAGACCTTTCTACCCGTAAGGTCGCGACAGTTTACCACTCCCAAGAAATTATCATCTTCGTCGACAACGAGCTTTGAGCGCACATGGCCATTTTTCATCATGTATAAAGCATGATCAATATCGACGTCTTTTGCTATCACCTGAGGCTGCCTGCGAGTAAAGTCAGTCACCACCTTAATCGCACTACTGTCCATATTTAAAGGTTCTGAATCGAAGTGATCACAAAGCTGAAATACCCCTTCCAACTTAACGGTTTTTAACGCTTTGTATTGGCCCATTTTATACTCCTGCTTCTATAAAGCTCTTCGAAAGTCTGGTTTTTATGTTGCTGTGAACAATCCACAACTAAAAATAAAAAGAACAACCAGTGCAAAGGCAGTAAAAAATTATTTTAGGTAACTGGAAAAGTAAGAGAGATTACGAAAACTCGAGCACATGAGAGCTAACCTCACTCCTCTCTAATTAAAATATGGTTTATACAGTGAATATATTCAAGTCAATGAAGTCTAAAACTCCTGTAATCTCAGTGTAATGCCGTGTAATAGCTAAATTTAAGCAAACGAATTAGACTGAAGATGTTTGCTAGGATTTATCACCCTAATATCAAACAATTGGTTTAGGCATTGGAGTTCCGCGTCAAACTAGAAAAACTGTAATTCCAAATTAGACCAAGCCGGTACGATAAGTACTGGTGAATTCTTCCCTCAACGAGACCCACCTCGTGGGTCTTTATCATTGAGTAGAAGGAAATAAAATTGTATGCTTCACGGCACTTATACATTGATATAGATGAAATTTACGCCTTGCTGAATTGTGATATCTATTTTGTATAAGCATGTAATTTTCATCAAAGTTATACGGAACTAACTATGGCTTATTTAATCGACGAACAGAAACTCGAACGAGTCTATCTTAAAAGCTATCATACGGTAGGCCGCTATAAATATAGTGTAGATACCTTGATAGACAAGCCGGGAGTATCGCGACATCACGCCATTATCGAACTCAATGAAAACAAATGGTTTATCAGAGATGTGAGTACAAACGGCATCTGGATAAACGATAAAAAGCTCGACAAGAACCTGCCGTATCAGCTATTCGAAAATGATAAGATTGATTTTGCAGCACCTGGTCAAAACTCGTTTGTGGCGGCGAACTTGCAAACCGAGTGTCAATATCTAGTTTCTCAGTCAAACAACCAAAAAGTAGTAGAAGTAACGAATCAACTTCTACTACCTAGTGAAGATGATCCTAAACACATCATTTACTATGATAAATTGCTCAACTATTGGTTTTTAGAAGATCTCAATACTTCAGATCGACAAGCCTTAATAGATGGCAGCATTGTATCGCTGATGAACGACCAATGGATGTTTTTTTCTGCCACGACAATCGCTGTAACTAAGCACCTTGAATGCCAAAAAGCTGCCAAGCCAATGGCGCTAGAGTTCAATGTAAGTCAAGACGAAGAAGATACCCAATTAACACTAAGTGTTGACGATAAACACCTAGATTTAGGCGTCAGAAGTCATCACTACTTACTGTTGCTGCTTGCCAGAACTCGGATCCAAGATAAAGATGCTGGCCTTGAATCGGATGTTCAAGGTTGGGTTTACCGCGATGACTTAGCAAAAGCACTCGGTGTACAAACAAACCATATGAACATTATGGTTCACCGCGCACGCAAGCAATTTGTCGATTCTGGTGGCGAAGATTACCCAGAAGCAACCTTTTTATTAGAAACTCGCTGTGGTCGAGTAAGATTGAATTGCCAAGATATCACGATAATAAAAGGCTCTAAATTAGAAACTCGCATGACAACTTAAGCGATATTGTTAGTTGGGCAGAAATAGCATTTCTGCCCAACTATTTACCTATGCCTTATACTCTCCAGCATTATTCACTATTTTGCTTTCGAGCTCTTTACATAGCCCCAATACGAATAAAAGCTCTACAAGTACAAACAGTGGTCCAATTGCTAAACCAATCAAATCATCGACAAACGCAGGCTTTTTTCCCTCAAAATAATGCCCTATAAACTGTAACACCCAACCTACAAAGAAAACACCAGCCCAAAACAATACCGTCATTATTCCTGCATTAACGATGAGCGGATTCAACGTTTGAACAAGAAAATAAAAAGCCAGTATGATGGCGCTCATCATGAGCCCAAAAATGGGGGATAGCATCAGGTAATAGCCACATAAAACGACCCCTATCAGTGCGGCAAGGGTAATGGCTACTCCCGATACACTGAATAGCGGAATAAAAGTCATACCCACAACAGCAATGACAATTAACGGGATCCCAAAAAAGTGAGTCAGAATGTTTCTTTTGCTGCGATGATACATGGCATACTGACTTAATAACGTCTCTAGTTTATTCATTATTGTTCTCTCATTGATACCAATTATCCTACTGATAATTAGTCAATAAAGAAAATTTATCAATAAAAAATTCTACTAACGTATTAGGGCCTATATAAATAACCAAATAAACAGCATACCGAATACAATAGTCTGCATTATGAGCACCATCAACAGCTTAAAATTAAAGCTAGGTTTGATGGTTTTATGCCTGAGCATATACATTGCCACTGGTGTGACAATATTGAGCCCAAGTAACCCACACAGTAGTAAATTACGCTCAGGAATGCGCGATTGAGCAAGTGTTGAAGCGCGCTTATCCCACCAAAAAAGCGCAAATATAAATACATTGATAACCAACAACACCGCTGCAGAAATAATCGCTTGCCAAGGTAGCTTAGATACGCAAAGCGCCCCTAACCACACGCCAGCCCCCCAAAATAGGCCCATCTGCTGATGCATTAAACGAACCGCTGACATGCTACTTTTCCTGTCTTATTGTGTTGATTTGAATGAAAATTTCAGCTGTAGCATAAGCATCATCCATCGCCCGGTGATGATTAACCAAAGGTACATTCATCGCTTGGCAAAATGCCCCTAGCGCATATGAGCGCAGGCCCGGCACAAACTTTCGGCCTAACTGCACAGTACATAACTTCGCACGAGTAAACTCTCGGCCGACTCGAGCAAACTCCTGCCGAATAAAGCCATAATCAAAGTTCACATTATGCGCGACAAAAATAGCACCTTGGCTAAACAGCTCAACTTGCTCCAAAATTTCAAAAAAACTTGGAGCATCACTCACCATTGCCTGAGTGATCCCTGTCAGTTCAGTGATTTTTTGTGGGATACGACGCATCGGATTAACAAGTGATTGCCATTTAGCAACGACCTCGCCGTTAACGACTTTTACCATGGCTACCTCGGTGATGCGATCAAACTCCTTGTTGCCACCGGTGGTTTCAATATCGACAACGACATAAGGTTGCTCTTTGCAAATATGCCATTCAACGGTTTGCAGTCGCGTGGGAATATTGCATTGCAAGAGTTTAGAAATGTTAACTAGCTGACTTCGGCTAAGACTATCACCTGGTGCCTTGATTTCTTCAAACCTTAAGCCCGCTTTTTCGTCGACTATCATCAGGTCGGGAAAACCAGATTTCATCAGATGAAAATCACTACACATTAGCCTTAAAACAGATTTGACATCCTCAATTGCCAAGTAAGACAATAATATTTTTATTGAGTCGAGCATCTTATCATGCCAATTAAACAACCGATTAGCTTCTCCGTAATGTTCGCTCATCTGGCGTAGAAGCCAGTTCACCCAAGCAGAAGTATCTGTAAAACTCGCTAAGCGACATTCAATCTCCTCCTCAAATTCGTTGTAAAAGCGATTTTCTTTTAACGCCAGCGGAGTTCTAGAAAACCCATTAGCAACGATACTTTTTGGGTGATAAAAGAGTTCTTGCCAAAAGGTCAACCCAAATAAGGCCAGCCAAATTTCATTTTCAACATGATAGGCCTCAATGTCATGACGTTTATAATAAGCAATGACGCCAGCTTCTGTTTGTCCCTTAAAAGCTTCATCAATTTGGATCGCTGGTTGACTTTTTCTTAGCATATCCGTAAGTACAGAAGTGCGTTTTTGGTTAAATTTACGCTGATAAAAGTCTTCCGCAAAGATCATCAATGTTTCATCGCTTTCCCCCTGCAAAATGCGCTCTAATTGCTCTCGCACCAGCTCAACTTCACCTTGTTTATAATTATGTCGTATCAACATCTCACAAGCTTGAGGGTGCTCAGTCATACCTAGTAAGGTTTTAAAATGGGAAAATTCAGGACCTAACTTTCTGGCAAGCGTTAACAGGTAATTTGCATGTGCAGCCACTGCATATTGCCCATCAACCTTTGGCAATTGTTGCGCTGCGGCCTGTCTAGCACGCCACACTAATTCATCTTCAGGGGCATTTTTGAGCTCACTGAGTGCATTTGCATAATAAAACGCGCTCACGGCTTCTGCTTTTTGCTCAAAATGTGCATGGTAAGCGGCGTCAGCGCTCCTGGTATTCATTACACCAAGATCTCGCATCGAAAATTGCGCTAAGCTAAAGCCTACCTTGCCAAAGTACAAAAATAGAAAGTAGTCGATATCGGCTTGAAATGAGAGTGTGAGATACTGGGATAGGTATTCTTGTGCATTTAGATGTTCAACGCAGACAGATTGATTGATATGCGCTACCCATAGCGATTTTTTTGCCGATTTACTTGGCAGTGTAGTTAAATTCTCTCGCTCGGCAAGTTCAATTAAACATGGTTTAGTTAAGCAATGCAGCAGCGCTTGAAAGTCGTCTTGTTGTACCTGACGAAGTAATCCCTTTGCTTTTAATGAAAACGCGACTTCACAAATATTATTGATCTCTTCGTAGCGCAGTGAATTGATATCCAGAAAAGGAGTTTTGCGGGAAATAAACCGCACTAACAAACACAATTCATCTTCAGGCAAGCGGTGTAGCTCAGCCAGCAGCTCACGCTGAGCACTACTTAATAGCGGTTGACATACTTTAAGTAAATAATCGCTAAGCTCACTAAAGTGGCTTAAGTAATATTTGGCGGGTAATTCTTTTCTCAACACAAATTCAGACAACTGTTTTTATATACAGTAAAGATTATCATAGATAGGAAATATTGCCAATTTGCTTCAGTTACCCCCTTAAGTCGTTTCTTCTGTATCGTCTGTGGAAGCATATTCGCTTTTGTATAGCCAATATTGTAGTTTCTCGCTCAATGGCTCTTCCGAAATGGGCTTCGTGAGGTAATCGTTCATGCCTGCATTTAAACACTTCTCTCTATCACCGGACATTGCATTGGCTGTCATGGCTAATATTTTTACTCCCTGATAACTCTCACCTGCGGCTCCGTCTCGGATTAACTCGGTAGTCCGATAGCCATCCATTTCAGGCATCTGACAATCCATTAAGATTAGCTCAAATTGACATTCATCTTGATGTGACTTGAGCAGTTCAATGGCAAGCAGTCCGTTTTCGGCAACTTCAATATGGGTTATCCCCAATTTTTTGAGCATACTTAATGCGACAACTTGGTTCACCTTATTATCCTCAACCAGTAGAATACGACAAGGTTTTGGCCACGTAAATTCGGTTTCGTTCGCCTTTCTTACCAGTTTCAGATAGTGACTCGTAACCAGTGGTTTCGCATTCGCCAGCGCCTTGCCATCTTCAGCTAAAATGGTTAACGCATCAAAAAGGTCTTTGGTTGTCACGGGCTTTGGAAAATAGCCTGAATAGCCACGCTCCGCGTAAAACTGGCCATCCCCCTTAGTACCCATTTGCGTCATCATGATAAGTTTTATCGCTTTGAATCGCTTATCATTTTTTAGTGCAGCGCCGAGCTGCTCACCCGACATGCCTCTAAGCGTCATATCCAGTAAGGCGATATCAAACACATTTTTATCACGTTGGTATTCAGCTTCACACAGCGAGAGTGCTTGTATTCCAGAGCTGGCTTTATACACATCCGCCCCCCAGTGCCTCAATTGAGATTCCAAACTCGTCAAGGCTGAGAGGTTATCGTCAACTAGGAGTATTTTTATCCCTTGTAAATCAATTTTTGCAGCTTCGAATTGAGTATTATCGCCATGGATCAAAGTCACGAAAAATTCAAATTGGCTACCATGTCCAAACCGACTACTAACGGCGATATCGCCATCCATTAATTCACAGAGTTGTCTGACAATGGCAAGCCCCAGTCCAGTCCCTCCATACTTTCTAGTCGTAGAGGCATCAACTTGAGAGAATTTAGCAAAAAGCCTATCCGCTTTGTCCTCTGGTATCCCTATGCCGGTATCTTCAACTGAGCAATGAAATCTCAGTTTATTATCCACTTCACTAAACCAAGCTCGGATGATGATCTCGCCTTGCTCGGTAAACTTGATTGCATTACTAATTAGGTTGGTGATTATTTGTCGAATGCGGCTCGGGTCCCCCTGCACCAATGGCTTTTCAAGTTGGGTTACATCTAGAATAAGTTCAAGTCCCTTTTTCTGTGCTTGCAACGCAACGGATTCAATCAATTCGCCAAGTAATGCCCTAACATCGAAATCTAGTGACTCAAGCTCAAGCTTACCCGCTTCAATTTTAGAAAAATCTAAAATATCGTTGATGAGATTTAATAGTGACTTGGCACTGCCCATTGCAAGACTCACTTTATGTAGTTGAGTTTGAGTAAGGTGCTCATCTTCTAGCAGACTTAACATGCCTATTACACCATTCATTGGCGTGCGGATCTCATGGCTCATTGACGCCAAAAACTCGCTTTTAGCTTGCGCGCCCTGCTCCGCAGCTTGCTTCGCTTGTTCTAGCTCTTTTTTCGCTTCAACGGCAGCGGTAATATCCTGTTGGATGCCAACGAATGCCGTTAATTGATTTTGTTCGTTGAACACCGGAGAGATCTGTAAACTATTCCAAAATGCCTTTCCAGATTTGGTGTAATTGATCAATTCGACTTTGACGAATTCGTGAGCTAATATTGCTTCCCTGATTTCCTCTAACGCTTGCTGCTGGGTATGTTTACCTTGCAAAAAGCGACAATTTTTACCCAGTACTTCATCACCATATTCGGTGATTTGTTGAAATGTTTTATTCGCAAATACGATTGGCAATTCAGGCTTAGTCGCGTCAACAATCGTTATGCCGACATTTGCGCACTCTATTGCTTGAGCGAGTAAATCATTTTGTTCCTTTGCCTTTTTCAGCGCGTCTTGGTGAAGCTTTTGATCGGTAATATCCGACAGTGAGCCAACTATCCGCTTCGCTTGTCCATCTTTAAGTGCTGCCGCGCCTTTTAGCCAAAAATAGCGATAGCTGTTTTGCCTCGTTTTTATTCGGCACTCGACACCAAAAGGCTCTTCTTCCGTCATATGAAACTTAATTGAGTTTTCTAAATTGGGGAGATCTTCTGGGTGGACTCGGTCAAATAAACTAGAAATATGCGCAGAGAATAAGGCTTGTGTCTCTTGCGAAAAGCCTAGTAAAGATTTGAATCTGTCTGAATAAAACACCGCATTCCGCTCAAGATCCCAATCCCAAAGACCATCATCGCTACCAAATATTGCAAGTTTAAATCGCTCTTCACTACGTTTGAGTGTTGTCCTTGATTCTTCTAGTTTTTTGAACGGGTTTAACAAAAGTTGCTTACCAAATAAATAGAGAAAGCCAAATGATAGGAACAGTCCAAAGGCAATAGCACCAATAAGATCCCACACAAATATTTTCACTTCATCAGTGACTTGACTCTTCTCTACACGATAGTCCAATACTAAATCGGTGGAGCCAACATCGAGACTGCTTACACTAAAGTAAGTTTCAACTTTTTGGGTGTTAGAAAAATTAATCCACCTGCCTTTTAAACCAATGCTATGAAAAAATGTGGATGATGAGGAGCTAAGCAGACTCTCTAAACTCGTAGAAAATTCGCCAATAAGTGCTCCCTCAGTAAAGCCGTTATAGTAAATCGGTACTGCGATTGTGAAATAGTGCTGGTTACCAACCTGCGTGAGATCTATCGCACTGCCCAACTCTGCATTGATCACTTTATCGAGCCATTTTGGTTTTTGGTCTAACACTTCATGAGAATCAAAGTTTGCGTAAATAACATCGCCCAATACATTAATCACCATTAACTTTTCTTCTCTACCTATGATCTGAAAACTGCGCATAAAGTCTCGTAACTTAGCAACGGAGAGCCCCGTACCCATCGCACCATTTACGATAATAGGGTGTAGAGAAAGATCAGAGAGTATCTGCTTACGGCTCTCAAGATACTGAGTTAAATTGTTAACTGCGAGTTGAGCTTGGGTTTCATTCGTTTCTTTCACTAAGTCTTCGACAATGACGTTTGCTCTCAGCCCAACAAAAAGTGCGCTGAGCAGAAGTGAAACGATAGCCGTTAGCCCTAAAAAGGTGTAAAAAGCGCGATTACTCGTTAAGGTGAATTTAGTTTTCAATGCGACCCCAGGTAACTATAAACTAGTTTAATACTGCCATTAGACTGGTACTGTCCCATACACAAGTCTTGCACGGTTAGCGCTTCATGGGCTGAATCGTTTTTTTCACTCCAGACACTAAAAGGCCGTTGATACGTCTTTACTAGACCGTTGACCGGCGATTGCAAATCCTCAAATGCGCTTTTTAACAAGGCTCTGTTGGTCGCGACTGAATCTGTCAGTTTTATCTGCTCCGCTGCCGCAATAAGAAGCTTGGCAATATCATAGCCATGGATAAACCCGGGAGCAGCTTGAACAAATCCATGCCTAGCAAACTGGGTTGGGAAAAGCTGTTTTGCACGATTAAATACTCGTGCCGAAAACGCACTTAATGGTTTATTCTCAAAAGAAAAACAGCTTTGTAGGACCGACAATGAGACGTCAGCAGATAACTTATCCCCAATAACTTCAAAAAAGTTACCCGCAGTTACTCCCCAATGACTCAAAATGGGCAGGCGCTGCCCCTTGTCAATACTTGCCATGGCTTTTACAAACTCAGCTCCCTCAATCGCATTGCCAACAAAAATGATACATTGTGGCTCACTTTCAATAATATTATGGATAATGATCCGCGCCTCATTTTTCTTAGTTGCCCAGTTAAACCAAGATACTGGCAGTGCGTTGTTAGGCTTGGATTTTTTATATTCTTCTAACAGTGTGTCGTAATTGGATCGCCCCCATGCGGTATCCTCAAGGAGTAAATGAGGTGCAACACAACCTTGTTGCTTTGCATAATTGATGAGTACTTTACCCGCTTTGGTGTCATCCACAGAAAGCCTATAAATCCAATTATCCTTACTCGGGTATCTTGTAATTGGTCCACCAGCGGCCCAAGGAACCAATAGCAGCGCCTTATTCTCGTTGATAAACTGACGAAATTTGATATAGGGGGGAGAATGCACGCCTCCAAGTACTAACAAAGCATTGGGATCTTTTAAAAATTGCTTAAAGTGAAGCAAGCTAAGATTACTATTACCACGATGATCTTTGGCCACCAATTCAATCTTATAACCTTGGATTTGATTATCTACTTCATCTAATGCGGTTAAAAACCCCATTTTTATCGCTTCGGCTGACTCATTTAAATTGGAATAATCAGCGTCATGATAAATACGAAACGCTTGCTTGGAGTTTGCGGCGAGACAAACCGAGCTCAGGAGGCAGAAAAACAGTAATAATATTTTCATCGTATTACTAATCACTCAACACATAACTAAACTTTAGTTCAAATCATTGTGATTGCTTAATTTTATAGCGAATACCTTGCTCGTTTTAAATCACCAAGACAACGCATGGCACACAAAGAAACCGCACCCAAAGGTAGGCGCGGTGGTTGGGATCATTCAGGGCTATTAGTAAGTTGGCTCTGAATGTAGTTTGGTAAACCAATTAGTTTGATTAAATTGATATGCTGTTCAAGCCAATAAATGTGATCCATTTCGGTGTCATCTAACAGGGTTTCGAGCATTTCACGGGTAACATAATCTTGCGCTTGCTCACACACTGCTATCACCTTTTTCAAATGATCTTTTACCAGAATTTCCGCAGCTAAATCATTTTCTAGCATTTCTTTCACGTCAGCACCGACGTGAATTGGCGCACGAGAAGCAGTATCTGGCGTGCCTTCCAAAAACAAAATGCGCTCCGTGATCCGCTTAGCGTGATCAAGCTCTTCTTCGTATTCGTGAGATAACTTATGGTGTAGCTTCTCCAGTCCCCAATCTTCATACATTTTGGCATGCGCCAAATATTGATCCATCGAAGAAAGCTCAAGCGTAAGTTGTTTATTGAGTAAGTCGATAACGGTAGAATTGCCTTGCATAACTTACCCCTCAATCTGCGATTGCAGATAGTTTTCAATGCCGGTATTTTTGATTAAGAAATGCTGCGTTTCGAGCCAATCCACATAGCCCTCTTCATATTCAAGAATGTCTTCTAGTAGCTCTCGACTAACATAATCCTGTTCATGTTCACACAGCGCAATTGCATCGCGCAATGTCGGAAGCTGATCGAGTTGAAATGCTAAGTCGCACGCCATCATTTCTTCGGTATGCTCACCTATTCGTAGCTTTTCTAAATGCTGAAGGTTTGGTAACCCTTCAAGGAATAATATGCGCTCGATAAGGTCATCTGCTTGCTTCATGTCCTTGATTGATTTTTTATACGCTTTCTCGTTTAGCTCTTCAAGCCCCCAATTTTTGTACATTCTTGCGTGTAGAAAGAACTGGTTTATCGATGTTAGCTCTAGCGTAAGCACTTGGTTTAGCGCTGTTATGACTTGCTTATTACCCTGCATAGGGCCCCCTATTAATGTCGAGTGACGCCCTATAACCCTAGTTCAATATTTATTCTTCGCAAGATTAAATAAAAATAACAGTTTTCTTAATATACCCTTTTAAAATAAACAACTTATAAGAGTATTAATAACAATTTTCATTACATTTAGGGTTTCATTTTTTGAACAGCTTGTATTCAATCAAAACTTTGAATAAAAAACTTGCTAAGTTATTGAGATTTATAAAAGCAGCTCTGGCTGCTTAACTCATCTGCTTTTTAACATCCAACCCTAAACGCTTTGCTAGTCGAACTAAATTTGCTCTATCCATTTCCAGCTCTCTCGCAGCTGCCGACCAATTAAACCCATGACGTTCCATCGCGTTAACGATCATGTCTTTTTGTAGTAGCTCGACGGCGAATTTCATGGCGACAGGAGGTGTTTTCTCTTGCGTGGTCATGCACTCAGCCTGCTGAATTTGTTGATTGTGTTTTGGCGCGATGTCTATGTCATGGATCTCAATGATATTAGCCTGCCACTGTTGATGCTTAGCTTTTAACGCTGCACGACTGACACAATGTTCAAGCTCTCTGACATTACCCGGCCAGTCGTAATGCATTAATCGGCTGAGTGCTTGCCTATCCATCACCACTTGTTTTGCGTTGAGCGTGCCTCTTAACTGCTCTAAAAAGAACCCAACCAGCAGCGGGATGTCATCTAGCCTTTCGAGCAGTGGAGGAACAAATAAAGGATACACACTCAAGCGATGATAAAGATCAGCCCTAAATTTTCCGCGTCTCACCTCTTCTTTTAAATCACGATTAGTCGCAGCAACCACTCTAACATCCACAATATGAATGCGGTCAGCACCTACCGCTTGCACCTCACCGCTTTGCAGCACACGTAATAGTTTGCTCTGTAAAGTCAAACTCAGTTCGCCAACTTCATCCAAAAACAGCGTGCCGCCGTCCGCGGCTGCAAACTTGCCTAACCGGTCTTTATCGGCCCCAGTAAACGCCCCTTTTTTGTGACCAAAGAGTTCACTTTCTGCTATCGAGTCAGGAAGCGCCGCACAGTTAATTTGTATAAACGGTTTGTCATTTCGTTGGGAATTAAAATGTACGTGTTTTGCTACCAACTCTTTACCCGTTCCCGTATCACCTTGAATAAGCACATTAAATTCAGAACCAGCAACCAGTTCAATTTCTGATTTAAGCGAGTGCATCACCGCACTCTCTCCTACTAAAATTTGCTTTTTAACGGACTTTTGAGATTGGGTAAGTGTAGATGCACGTGCTTGCTCATAGAGGCGCTCAGCCTCAAACATACGTAATGCACTACTTGAGACAATTGCTTGTAGGGTTTTCATATAAACTTCAGACAAGTGCTCAAAGCTATCCGGTTTAAGACAATCAAACGTCACCAATAAGATGCTACTTTGCAGCGCGACCTTAAATCCCATGCAGGCATGCACTGGTAAGCGACTTTCTTCGGCGAGCAACAGACCATCGTAAGGGTCAGGTAAGTCGCTATTGGCAGGAAAACTAACTAGTTCGTCAGACTCGAAAATGGACATCAATCTAGGTTGCTCTTTAAGCAAAAATTGCCGCCCAACAGCGTCCGCACTCAACCCATTGCAAGCTAGGATAGTTAATGCATGCTGATCGCCATAAAGAATGGCGATGGCATCAGCGGTAACAGATTGACTCAATGCTGAAAGCAAGGACTTAGCGTATTGCTTAACCTCGCGACCCTCTTGCGCCAACGAAAGTCGTGATAACGACATACTAAGCTCAAGCAATTTGGAGAGCGCTAACGAATTCATGTCAAAAAGACTCAATTTATTCAAATAAACACTAATTAAGATAGGTCAATTTGACTCAAACATCAATAATAAAATACTAATACAATGATTTATATAGCATTTTAAAGTTGGCGTGACACCTGCAACGTGCAATCTATATATCAACATTCGCAGAGTTAACGATGAGCCGTGCATACCAACTTTTAAGATATAGCAACATCGCCATTTTCACTTCACTCGCAGCGTTTATGCTGTCACTGCAAGTGAGTTTTTTTAGCGTTGAAAGCTTCAGCCTCTTCTCACAAATTGCAGCACATATTAGTACTATAGTATTGGCCGCCTTGATTAAGCTTGCCTACGTCATCCGCCTTGTCTGTCTATACCACCTAGGTTTGGAGGTTAAGTAAATGAGCTTAATCCAGCTAGAAGAGCCCAGTCCAAAAGCAGTGTGTTGGTATTTACCATCTACTTGGCCCGTGTTGATGCTCGGCTTTAGAGCGCTATTTTTACTCGCGGGCTTATTCGCTGTCGTGAGTATTTCTGTGTGGGCTTTATTGCTCAATGGCAATGTTGTTTGGCGTAATGATTACCCAGCGACCTATTGGCACGCCCACGAGATGCTATTTGGCTTTGGCGGTGCTGTCGTCGCCGGATTTTTGCTAACCGCTGCAAAAAATTGGACACAAAGACAGACATTACATGGTGGCGCACTGCTGTCACTCTGTATTATTTGGTGTGCCGCTAGGCTGAGCTTTTTTGTGGCAAATTCATCAATCATCATCACCTTGCTACTACAACTGAGTTTTTGGCTCATTGTACTAATCAATTTAACGACCGTAATTGTTGATGCAAAATCCAGAAACAATCGTGTTTTTATTTTTGCTGTAAGTATGTTGTGTGGCTGCAACATCGTATTTTTGATTTTACTTCACAACCAACACTTCTTATTGCTAAGCGCTACAAGCCAAGCAACGCTAATTGCTTACATGTTATTGATTGGTGTAGTGGGTGGCCGCGTTATTCCGTTTTTTATTGCCCGAGGATTGCAGCAAGCACAAAAGCCACATACTTCAAGGTTAGACAGGGCGATCTTTTACCTCGCCATCATCTGCGTTTTCACCTATATCCTGCAGTTTACGATGCAAAATACTCACTATTTAAGTGCTGCACTTCTGCTCCTTGGGCTACTGCATTCGATAAGAGCAATTTATTGGTTTAACGGTAAATTATTTAACGTACCACTGCTTTGGTCACTGTACCTGTCATATTGTGCAATCGCAGTGGGTTTAATACTTAGCGCATACAACAACACCTTTGCACCAGAGCATTTGCGCAGTCATCTTCACTTAGTGGCAATTAATGGCATGGGATTAATGATCTTAGCCATGATGACTCGCGTTACCTTAGGCCACACAGGCCGGCTATTACAGGTAGGCACGACAACTACACTGGCATTTATCTGTATCGCGGTATCAGGTCTTATCCGCGCATTCCTTATTCATTTTATAAACCCGCACAATGCATGGCTGTTAAGTGCCGTGGCTTGGTTTTTTGGTTTTATGCTTTTTTCCATTACCTTCGCGCCCATGCTGATAAAAAAACGCGTCGATGGGCGAATAGGTTAACTCTACTCTCAAACAGGAGATATTAATGCTTACACACAATACGATTGAGTTGGTAAAACAAAGTGCACCGCTATTGGCTCAGGTCGGTCCCGAGATCACCGCCAAGTTTTATCATAGCATGTTCAATCAACACCCAGAGTTAAAAGGGGTATTCAACCAATCTCATCAGGCTTCGGGAAAACAGCCGTTGGCACTATTTGCAGCATTAGCGGCCTATGCCAATTACATTGATCAACCAGAAGTGCTCAGTGACGCCATTTTACGTATCAACCATAAGCACGTTAGCCTTGGGATTTTACCTGAGCAATACGCTATTGTTGGCCGGCATTTAATTGCAACGCTCAAAGCCGAGTTCAGCGATCAATTCACAGATGAAATAGAACAAGCTTGGCTTAATGCCTACCAGTTTTTAGCCGATTTATTTATCACCGCAGAGCATGGCCTGTACCAAACCGCGCTTGAGCAGCAAGGTGGGTGGCAAGGAACGCGTGAATTTACAATTGAAAAGGTGATAAGCAATACTGAAAATATTAAAAGCTTTTATCTCAAGCCTGTCGACGGTAAAGCCTTGCCTCATTACCAAGCTGGACAATTTGTTTCTGTCTTTGTACCAAAAGAAGTGGTAGGGTTTCAGCAGATCCGCCAATACTCTTTGTCTGCTGCGCCCAATGGTTCGTACCTTAGGATCTCTACTAAACACGACGGTGCCGTATCGCAATATCTTCATACACTTAAGGCGGGCGACACCCTCAAGCTCACTCCACCAGCTGGAGACTTTGTCAGACAACACACAGCCAGTCCAAAGGTATACATTAGCGCTGGGGTTGGAATAACCCCTATGCTTTGCATGCTTGGTGTTCATAGCCAACATTCACCTGAAGTCGAAGCACACTTTTTACACGCGAATAAAACTCACAGTGACTTAGGTTTCAACCAAGAAATCAATGAGCTTGGTAGCAATATCCGAAATTTTAATGTGGTTACTTGGTTGGAGTCAGAAGCCGACGATACGCATTCCGGACTGATGGATATCAACGCAATCAAAGATACTTTGCCGCTAACAGACGGAGAGTTCTACCTATGCGGCCCGGTTGCCTTTATGCGCTTTATCAAAACCCAACTGATGAATGCCGGTGTACAAACCGAGCAAATATTCTATGAGGTATTTGGTCCTCACGAAAACCTTCCAAACTAACGAGTTAAATTTGGCGTCCTAATAAAGTTGGTATTAGCTGACGCCTTATATTTTGCTCTAAAAAAATCGCTAGACTGGGTGAATGAATACTACTGGTATTAGCCGGAATCTTATATTTTGCTCTGAATTAAAAAATCGGTAGACTTGGAGAATAAATACTATTGGTATAAAAGCGTACTTGAAGGACAACAATATGAGCGCAATTTCTAGTATCTTAGTCGTCTGCATGGGTAATATCTGCCGCTCTCCAACTATGGAGGCGGTATTAAAGCACAAACTCGCAGCAACAGAGTTAACAATCTGTATCGATTCCGCTGGCACCATTGGCTATCATCAAGGTAACCCTCCAGATCCACGCAGTGTCGCAGCAGGCAGCGCAAGAGGGTATGACTTTTCAGACATATCAGCGCAGCAAGTAAAACCCAGCGATTTTGAAGATTACGACTTACTTTTGTGTGCAGACAACGCTAATTACCGCGACCTACTCTCTAATTGTCCTACCGGCTTGGCGCATAAAGTTCAGCTGTTTTTAGCGTTTGGTGACATGAGTGAGCATGAAGTGCCTGATCCATATTATGGCGGTGAACAAGGTTTTGAACATGTGCTTGATTTAATCGAAGCCGCCAGCGAAAACATCATTAACAAAATTCGCTTATCGACAAGGTAAAATTAACTCGCTGGATCGGTACCAAACAAAGGGGTAAAAAGACCTTTTTTAGAGGCACCGCTATTGTTAGATTTAGACTTAGAATTTCCGTTCGAGAAATTAGCTCAGGACTTACAAACCACAGGCATTAGTATTTTGCCAAATTTCGTCAGTCCCGACATTTTATCCAAGTTGGAATTGAGAATAGCAGAGCTCAGCAGTGATGATTTTAAGCAAGCTGGAATTGGTCGTTTAGCCTCTCACGAGCAAAATAAGAAAATTCGCAGAGATAAAATTCACTGGCTAGATAGCAGCAATGAGTTGGAATCTGTTTGGCTCAACTACATGGGCGAGCTAAAAGCCTATTTAAACAGACGGCTGTTTATGGGACTCTTTAGTTATGAAAGCCACTTTGCCATTTATCCTCCAGGGGCGTTTTACAAAAAGCATTTGGACGCCTTTAAGGGAAAGACCAACCGAATTTTGACCACGGTATTGTACTTAAATCAGTCTTGGGCACCAGACAATGGCGGCGAACTAGTTGTTTACAATCCCGATAATCACGACGAGATACTCACAACGGTGCTGCCCAGTTATGGCACGCTAGTTACCTTTTTAAGTGATGAATTCCCTCATGAAGTACTGGTTGCCAACGAAAAGCGCTATTCAATTGCAGGGTGGTTTAGGGTTAACGCCAGCATTAACCATTCGATTGATCCACCAAAATAATTGATGAGTTCAGCCTTGAGTTTATTACCCTGAGTTAAACTCAGGATAATTTGTTCGGTAACCGAATTTCGACGCACAAACCTTTACCTTCGCGATTATAGAGGCTGATCTTACCGTTGTGTGCTTCAACAATTTCTCTGCACAGCGCTAAACCAAGCCCGGTTCCTGACGCTTTGGTAGAGTAAAATGGAATTAAGGCGTTGGCCATCACAGTGTCACTCATGCCTTCGCCTCTATCGAGCACCCATATATAAACCTCGTCGTTACGCTGCTCAGATTGAACGCGGATTTCCTCTATCTTTGAGCCAGACTCGGTCGCATTCTTTATCAAATTAATGAGTAACTGTTCTAACTGTGTCGTGTCTGCCTGTAATTGCATTTGATTAAGCTGATACTGGAATGACCAATGGCTTTGCAGTCGCGCACACAAAACCTGCAAATTCACAGGTTCAATGTTTGGCAGAGGAAGTTTGGCGAACTTACCATAACCCTGAACAAACTCGCTAAGGTGCACAATGCGCTCTTCTATCGTCGCAAATACTCGACTTAGCCTAGGTTCATCCACGCGTTCAGCCAAGATCTGTCCGCTGTGCAGCATAGATGAAATAGGCCCTAACGAGTTGTTTAACTCATGACTAATGATGCGGATCACTTTCTTCCAAACTTGCACTTCTTGGCGGCTCAACTCTCGAGTGAATTGCTTAAAAATATATAATTTGTGAAAGTGGTTGTTGAGTAATAACTCACCGTTGGCGAGATGCCACATTTGCGACTCTCCAATGCTACTTTGTATTGAGAACAAGCCATCAAGTTGGTTGCTTGCTGCTTGCTGAAGTTCATCGGGGACTTCGGATAACAATTTACTAAAACGCTCACCCTCAAGGCGGTGCTCACAGTTAAAAAACGTTTTTGCACTATTGTTAGCAAATACCACCACATCTTGTGAGTCGACAAGGACAAGTACCTGAGGTGACGACTCTAGCACTTTATCAAGCATCAGCTCACGCTGATAAATCCATTGTTTTTCATCTCTCAGCTGCTTTGCTGTTTCATTGAATAACTGACACAGTCTACCGAGCTCATTGTTAGCGTTATAGGTAATGGACGTAGAAAATTCGCCATCCTTAAAGTTCATCAAGCCGACTTCTAACGCCTCCCACCCCGCTTTGCTTTCACGCATTAATAGTTTATACAACAGTAGTGCAACACTGACGGAGCCCAGCACTATTACAATGAAGCCACTGTGGTCATCGAGTAAGAACCATAAAGGAATAAGGCCAATAATAATACTGATGGCAATGATCAATGCATGTTGCTGCGAGGTCGTCATTATTGTCCTTAATATTCAATGCCAAACTTTTGCAAGCGACGATAAAGCGCTTGTCTACTCATGTTAAAATGTCGCGCCACTTTCGCAATCACACCAAGGTGAGTCTTGAGCGCCTGCTCCAATTCTTCTTTACTGGGTTCTCGTATGGTTTGCGATACGCTAACTTGTGCTGTATTTGCCTGCACATCAAGACCAAAATCTTTGGCACTGAGCTCGCCATCAGGATTCAATACCGCCGCACGTTTACAGGCATTTTCAAGCTCCCGTACGTTTCCAGGCCAAGGGTGTTCACATAATGCTTGCTGGGCATCCGAAGTAAGTCCTCTTGCAGGTAAAAAATGCGCGATCAAAGGTAAAATATCATCCACCCGCTGTGACAACGCGGGTAAGTTTAGCTCGATGACATTTAAGCGATAATATAGATCCTCACGGAATTTCCCCCCTCGAATATCCGCTAGCAGATCCGCGTTCGTTGCTGAGATAACACGAACCGATACTTTTTTTGTCTCGACTGAACCCAACTTCTCAAACTCGCCACTTTGCAAAACACGTAGCAATTTTGTTTGCCCTGGAAGAGGTAAATTACCAATTTCATCCAAAAATAACGTGCCTTTATCAGCAGCTTCAAAGCGACCAATACGCTGCTTATTCGCACCGGTATAAGCACCGCTCTCAGCACCAAAAAGCTCAGCTTCGATTAAGTCACTTGGGAGCGCGCCTGCATTCACTTTGACAAACGGTTGGTTTTTTAGTGGTGAGTTCGCTTGAATGATCTCCGCAATTTTTTCTTTACCGCTACCATTTGGACCGGTTATTAACACTGACACATCAGATTTAGCGATTTGCAGCGCCATATCTATGACTCGCTGCATGGCCACCGATTTATACACAAACCCGCATAAATCCGCACCTTGATTAAACTGTTGGCGTTCTTGTTCAGAACGTTCAAAGTTTGCAACTTGCTTATGTGCCTCACCAAGCGCAACGAGATTTGCAATTGTGGTGAGTAACTTTTGATCGTCCCACGGCTTAGCTAAATAGTCTGCCGCTCCTGCTTTTACCAGCTCAACCGCAGTGGTGAGCTCAGTCCAAGCCGTTAATAAGATAATAGGCAGTGTTGCATTTAATGCTTTCAATTGGTGAAATAGCGCAGCCCCCTCCTCTCCTGAGGTGGTGTCTGCACTAAAGTTCATATCTTGGATAACTAGTGCAATTTGCTGAAACGACACCACTTTAATTGCTTCTAACGGTGAGCACGCGGTAACCACTTGATAATCATGCAGCTCTAGTAACAATGACAGTGCATCAAGCACTGCAGGATTATCATCCACAATTAAGATTTTATCCATATGATTTTATTCTTGTTATTACGTGTTACCTATACTAGCACAACTAATACAAGGCAAGTTAAGTAATACCAACTAGGCTGCTTACACAACCTAGTTGGTATAAAGGTTATACACTTCTTGTCGCGATACTCGGTGAAATGTTCGCCGCCTTCTTAGCAGGAAAAATAACTGACGCGATACAAAGCACGATAAGCCCAAGCGCTGTTATCAAAATATAGCTTACCTCTAGCGGTGGCACTGAATACAAAGACATTAGCTTTTGTCCTAGGAAAACCGTAGCCACTGTGCCAAGTACTAAGCCAATTGCACAAACAATGAGGTTTTCTACCACAAAGTAACGAACAATTGCAGACTTACGCGCCCCCAAAGCTCTGCGAGTACCAATCTGTTTAGTACGTTTACTGATATTAAACTGAGTAAGACCAAATATTCCCAGCGCCGTCACGACGACTAATGCTGTGATTAGCACTAGCAACATTCTTAGCATCAATATGTCTTTAGAGTTGTACCTTTCCTTTACTTCATCAAGTCCTTTCATATTGGTGATCACTCTATTTGGATTTTCTTGAAGCAGCACCGACTCTATTTTTTTCATTACTTCGCCACGCAAACTCGGATCTGTGCGAACTAAGAAATCTTGAAATCCATTCGCATTGACCATGGGAAAAATAATTAAGCGATCAGCATTTCTAAAACGCGGCCAAGCATTAGTCATACGCTCAACAATCCCCACGACTTTTAACGGGCCGCCACCATAATAAATCGTTTCGCCCAATCCTTTACCCTCACCAAATATCTCGTCCGTAAACGCCTTACTGGCAATAACAACATCTGGTTGCTTAGCGTATTCACTTGAGATCAGGACATCACCAGACGTGAAATCACGGCCTTCTATCAATTTTACGCCCAAGGTACGGATCACTTGTTCATTGGCGTATAAATGCCCCGAGTTTGTATGTTTACCATCGTCTTCTGGGGTTAAGCTGAATCCCGAATTGCTACCTCCTCCTGAAAGCGGAACCGAACTCACTCCCACAGCTTCTATAACACCTGGGATACTTTTTAGTATTCTCTCATCAACGATAAGCTGCTGGTTTGCATCTACCTTGTCGTCAAACGACATGACACTGAAGGTGATTATCGACTCTTCTGGATAGCCAGTTGGCTTATTGAGATAGCTGACGCGCTCACTAATAATGGACAGCGAATTGCTGACAATTGCCAACGTCAAGGCAAGTTGTAGGATGGCAAGTACGGCACCAACTTTAGAGCGCAATAACGCATTGATAATTGGTTTTAATTCCAACATGGGACTCTCCTTATTGCACTTTTAGATAAGTAGCAGGTGATGTTTTACACACTATCCAAGCTGGGTAAAGCCCTGCAAGAATACAAGTCACAATAGCGATGCTCGGCGCTGCTAACAGCATAGAGACATCCATCGTTGCAAGACTTTCGTATACATGGCTTGTTCTGCGGATCCCCCATAAGCCAAGCTGAGCAAAAACTATCCCTATCACTCCCCCCATAAAACCAAGCAACGCCACTTCAACTAAGTGTTGGTAAAACACTTGCGTTTTACTTGCACCAAGCGCTCTTCTTACGCCAACATCAGGGGCTCGTTTAAGAAATTTCGCTAGTAACAATCCGAGAATATTGGCTAAGCAAACGGCAAGGAACATAAAACTTAAACCAATCATGACTTTGTTATCTTCACTAACCACATTATTGTACTCAAGCCATTCAGTGACATTTCGAAGTGAAAACTCTCGTGTTTTACGGTTAAATCTTCCCAAATCTTGTTGGGTTTGGATGTAATTATCCAGTTGTGTTGCTAACGCTTGTTGTTCTTTTTCGTTCTCTAATTCAACCCAAAACTGAGTCCAAAGCATTTCTGAATTCATTTTGTCCGTGAAGTTGTTAATCTCTTCCCTCTTCCAGCCATTCGTATTACCCCAAGTGTCAATCTCATAAGCTGCAGCATGACTGAAGGGAATGAAGATACGCTCGGCATCAGCAAACGCGCCATTGTTTAAGTCATACATTTTGACGTTTGGCTGCCACTCCTTAGTTACCCCTACTACTTGATATCTTCGCTGCGCCAAATAAATACTTTCTCCAACCACATCACTGCGGCCAAATAACTTTTGTGCGATAGTTTCGTCAATTACAACCACTGGTGCAGCATTGTCGGCTTGGCTTTGGCTCCACACTCCACCATACAAAAAACTCAACTCAAACATGGCAAAAAACTCTCGGGTGATTAGCCGTGTCGTTTGCAGCATGGGCCTCACTTCGGGGTTGCTTACATGAACCGCAAAACCGGATTTAAACATCGCGACTTTTTTGTCGACATTTAGCGTTTGATACAGGTTTTTCGCATCTAAAAATGTCAACTGAAAGGGAATATCATCAGCTGAATGATAGGTTTGCCCCTCATCCATCACTTGTAGCTGTACAGCATAGAGTTTGCCACTTTTGCTTGGAATTGGATCGGCGGACATCATGTGATACACGGATAAACTCACCATAGTGACGCCAATACCAATGGCGATAGCCAGCGTCATTAGACTAGTCGCAAGCGGCGTGGCTTTTAGGCTACGCCAAGCTAAATCAAGGTAATGCGCAAACATAACTTAAGCTCCCACCTGAGATTTCAACGCTTGTGAAGCCGCACCTTTACCTTGATACAAAGTAAAATCCGCAACCTGTCCATCTACAATTTGGATGTTTCTTGGTGTACGCCTTGCTAGCTCCGGGTCGTGGGTAACCATTACTATCGTTGCGCCGTCACGGTTAATTTGTTCTAGTAACTCCATCACCTGACGCGCCATTAAACTATCTAAATTCCCCGTTGGTTCATCGGCGAGTAAAAAGCGTGGCTCACCAGCAAGCGCTCTTGCAATCGCCACACGCTGCTGCTGTCCACCGGACAACTGTTGTGGCAAATGTTTTGCACGGCCAGCAAGGCCAACTTGCTCTAGACAGTTTTCAATTCTGCGCTTGCGCTCAGCCGCCTTGATACCACGATAACGTAGTGGCACTTCAACATTTTCGTACAAGTTTAAATCTGGGATAAGGTTAAAACCTTGAAAAATAAAGCCGATTTTTTGGTTTCGCAGATCAGCTCTTTGGTTGTCATTAAGCTTACCAACATCAATTCCATCTAGCATATATTGACCACTAGAGTACCCTTCTAGCATCCCAGCAATATTTAAGAAGGTTGTTTTACCTGAGCCTGAAGGGCCTGTTACCGCGATAAACTCTCCTTCATTTACTTGCAGGTTAAAATCTCTGAGTGCGTGTGTTTGCACCATATCAGTTTGGTATACTTTGCCGATATTATTCATAATTAACATTATTATTTTCCTTCTTATCTTAATAAGATGCTGGGCGCACGTTCGAATGCGTCGTAACTACTGATGATGATTTGATCGCCTTGCTTTAAGCCATTAAGCACTTCAACTTCACTGATGCTTGAGGTACCGGTAGTGATCTCAATTCGCTCAGCGATATCGCCACTTAGTTTGTAAGCGATGTGCCCACCTTCACTCATAAAAGCACCACGTTTAACCATTAAGGTGTTTTCTTTGTGTTCTAGTAAAATTCGAGCAGACAAACGTTGATTTTGTCTAATGCCATCAATGTTTTCGTCCGAAAAGCGTACTCGAGTGGTGACTTCACGGTTATTTACTTCTGGAGAAATCGCAGATAACACGCCAGAAATATTTTGGTTGCCAATCCTGAGCTCGACGGCCATCCCGAGCCCAAGCTCTGCCGCATAACTTTCAGGTACTTGAAGCTCGGCTTCATAAGCACTTAAGTCAACGAGTTTCATCAACCCCTGATTGGCATTAACCAGCGCATTTTGATCGACTAATAAATTACCGACTATGCCTGAAACCGGCGCAATCACATCTAAGCTTGCAACTTGACGTTTTAATTCTTCAACAATTAAACGTTGCCGCTCAAGCTGATTCTCAACAGATTTAAGCTCAAAGGCCAAGGTATCTTTGCCTAGCGCAACTTCTTGCTCTGCATGATTGAAGTTTAATTTTGCCCGCGCTAGGTCGTCTTGCGCTTCTTCTAAATCAATTTGGCTGATGAGGTTCTTTTGGATAGACAACTGAGCACGTCGGTCTTCTCTATCTGCCGCTAATAGTTCGACGCGAGCGAGATCTAAAGAGCGATTTAACGCCAAGTTTTGACGTCTAACATCTAACTTTTTCCCTTCAAGCTCACCACTCAGTCTTTGCAGCTCCGCTTCTTCTTGTTGGAGCTGGTTGGTTAAAGTTGGACTTTTAACCGTGG
This sequence comes from Pseudoalteromonas sp. XMcav11-Q, assembly GCF_040104525.1. Taxonomy (NCBI): domain Bacteria; kingdom Pseudomonadati; phylum Pseudomonadota; class Gammaproteobacteria; order Alteromonadales; family Pseudoalteromonadaceae; genus Pseudoalteromonas; species Pseudoalteromonas sp. XMcav11-Q. The sequence continues at coordinate 186,111 of NZ_JBECOX010000010.1, read as the reverse complement.
CTAGTACTTCACCTTGAGTCACGCTATCACCCGCTTTGACCTGTAAAGAGACATAACCCTGCTCCGGACTATAAATTTGTGGTGCATTCGCAGCAACGACAAAACCTGTGGCGGCAATATCGCGGGTAAACTCACCGAAAGTCACGGCTGCAATTTGCACTCTATCTTTGGCCACGGAGCTACTAGCATTTGGCCCACCAAACACGACTTGTGCACTAAGTGCTGCAATAATTACAACACCCGCTATTACAAGACCAAGCTTCTTTTTGGATTTACTAGTTTGGAGCACTTCATCTTGTCCGCTTGTGTCTTTAATCATAATGATTCTCCTCGAATTAACGAGTCAAATACCGCCACGACCGTTGCTACAGCCAACATCATCAAGGGTGAAATTAAAAAAGCAGTACTTAACCACATAACGTATCTTCTTTATTAGTTTGTATGCAGTAAAAGAGGCTAACTTTGTGCCAAAACTTAACTTGTTGATTATATTTATTTATTTTATTTTAGAAGAGGATGAAATGTGTCCGCGGACGGAAAAAGTGTCCGCAGCGGACACAATAAGAAATCTGAAACCGTTACGAGGGAATATTCCCTTATTTATGGACAATAGTTTCGCAACTGTTTAAATTAACAGGAAATTATAATTATAAGGTAAGTTAATGAACGTTAAGCCACTTGCTCTTGCTATCACGGCAAGTTTGTTCACTCTTTCAGGATGTTCTACTTCTAATCTCCAAAAACAAGATATTACAGTTCAGCCAGCAACCGATGTCCCTGATCATGCCAACTCGTCTTTTCACGTGGATTTTGAGAAGTTCACTTTAGATAACGGCTTAGATGTTGTTTTTCATATTGATAAATCCGATCCCGTCGTTGCCGTCACCCTTGCTGCACATGTTGGCTCTGCACGTGAAAAGGTAGGCAAAACTGGATTTGCTCACTTATTCGAGCATTTATTATTTTTAGAGTCTGAAAATTTAGGTAAAGGTGGGCTAGACAAGCTAAGTGCTCGAGTGGGAGGCTCTGGTGCAAACGGCTCAACTAACCGAGATATCACGAATTACATGCAAACGGTACCCAATGATGCACTGGAAAAGATGATTTGGGCTGAGGCCGATAAACTGGGCTATTTCATCAACACCGTAACAATCCCCGTTCTTCAACAAGAAAAAGAAGTAGTAAAGAACGAAAAGCGTCAGCGCGTCACTAACCAACCTTACGGTCATGTATTTGATGTAATTACAAAAAATTTGTATCCAGTCGATCACCCATACAACTGGCTGCCATTAGGCTCTCTTGAAGACCTAGCTAGCGCTACGGTCGAAGACGTCAAAGACTTCTATAAACGGTGGTATGGACCGAATAATGTTACGTTAGTTATTTCTGGAGACTTTGATAGTAACCAGGCAAAAGCTTGGGTCGAGAAATATTTTAACGATATTCCAAGAGGACCGGAAGTTTCACCCCAACCAAAGCAACCCATCGTGTTGACGAGCAGCAAAAAACGCTATCATGAAGATAGTTTTGCGCAAGTTCCTCAGTTAACACAAGCTTGGCCTTCTATGCCGCGTTTTCACCGAGATAGCTATGCGATGGATGTGCTAATTAAGCTATTAACTGATGGCAACCAAGCGCCTGTAACCAATGAGCTCGTTGAGAAGCAGAAATTAAGCTCTGGTTTAATGCTACTTGATATCCGCTCTGAATTAGCTGGCGAGTTACTCATGATGATAACCGCTTACGACGGTGCCGATTTAGATCAAGTTGAGCAAGCGATTGAAATTGGGCTAAAGCGCTTCGAAACAGAAGCATTTTCACAAGACGATCTTCATCGTGTAAAAGTGGGTATAGAAACTGAGTATTATCGGAATCTATCAAGTGTTGTAAATAAAGGCGTCGCGCTTGCCGATTACAATTTGCTGCTAAATGATCCTGAATACATTAATAAAGAAATTGACTTGATGCGTGCAGTCAGCGCAGACGATATCTGGCGTGTTTATAACACATACCTAAAGAATAAGCCTTTTGTTTCAACTAGTTTTGTACCCAAAGGTAGTAAAAAACTCGCTGTTGACACCGCCCAAAAGGCAGTGATTAAAGAAGAGCAGATCAACCTTGAAGACATCAGCGAACTCGATACAGCCAAGCCACTCCAGATTAGCAAAACACCATCTAGCTTTGATCGTTCCATTGAACCCGAGTTTGGAAAAACTCCGGTAATACCAACGCCAGATGTAAAAACAGCTCAGTTAAAAAATGGACTAGAGGTTTTTTCGTTATACAGTGACGAAGTGCCATTGGTTGAAATAAAACTTACTATTGATGGTGCATTGTTACTCGAGTCGCCAGATAAAAATGGTACCGCTAACTTAGTTGCAAATATGCTGACCCGGGGGACAGCGACAAAATCAGCTGAAGAGTTAAACAATGAGATTAGACAGCTAGGCTCAACTATCACAGTAACAGCAGAGCGCGAGCAAATAGTGCTAAAAGCAAGTACTCTGGCACGTAATTATGAAGCCACAATGGCATTAATTGGTGAAATACTGACTCAACCGAGGTGGGATTTAACTGAATTTGAACTTGCTAAACAAACGGTTACCGGACAACTACAACAATCATCAGCAGATCCCGAAGCCATCGCCCAAAAAGAGCTATACAAGCTTACATATCCAAGACATCACCCGTTGGCAAATAATACACTGGGCACAGAAGAAAGTATCTCGAAGATAACAATTGATGACCTAAAAACCTACCATCAAAAAAATATAGCCCCACAATTGGCAAAATTATATGTAGCCGGTGCTGTCAAACATGCAGATATTCAAAAGTCTCTTGAGCAGCTAATTGACCACTGGCCCGCATCAAAAGCAACACTTCCTCTTTTACCTGAGCCAAATGCACTTAATTCTGCAGCAATATATTTTTATGATATTCCACAGGCAAAGCAATCGACACTACTAATTGCTCATCCGTCACTTAAAGCAAATCACACTGACTACTTTAACGCAACAGCGATGAATTACATCCTTGGCGGTGGTGGGTTTTCTTCTCGCCTTGTTCAGGATCTAAGAGCAGACAAAGGTTATACCTATCATATACGTTCAAAATTTGACGCTACACCAGTCTCTTCAATGTTTGAAATAAAATCTAACGTCCGAAGCAATGTCACTTTGGAGTCTCTGGAGTTAGTAAAACAAATCGTCGAAGAGTACGGGAACACGTATACTTTAGCCGATTTAACAACGACAAAAAATTACTATTTAAAAAGTAATGCCAGACGCTTTGAAACCTTAACAGCAAAAGTTAAAGTACTTGAGCAAATTGGGTCTCTGAATTTGGCAAACAACTTTATGCAGCAGCGCAACGAACAAATCGAAAGCCTGGGAGTTGATGACATAAAGGGACTTGCCAAGCAGTATATTCATCCGAATAAACTAATATATATCGTGGTTGGAGATGCAAAAACGCAAGCTAATCGCCTAACGGCGCTAGGACTTGGCGAAGTGATAAGACTCAATTAACTTTGGTAAAATAACAAAGTAATAAAGCATGATAAGTGTGAGCGCAGAGGAAGCGCTGATAGCACTTATCATGCTAACTTTAGCATCGAAGGTAAAGTAGAGAGTACACTAGCAATCAGATTAAGGGTAAAGTGATGGCTGCTTTGGTACCTTTACCAATCACTGACGTTAAAGATAGTTCACCACCGTGAGATTTAATGATATTAGATGCAATCGTTAACCCAAGTCCTACGTGTTTTTCTGAGGCTTTAGTGGTATAAAACGGATCAAATACTTTATGCACCAACTTATCCGCAATCCCTTCACCACAATCGAAGATATCGATAGAGAGCGTTTTACTCTCAACTTTCGTGGTGATTTTAATGGCCTTGCGCATTCTACCGGTACTTTCTAAGGCGTTCTTTATGAGGCAATAAATACCGTGTTCTAGAAGTGCAGGGGCACAGTGCAATTCAAACCGTTCACCTTTTTCAAATTCAATCAGGCTCAAGTTTGTACCATCCAACTCCAAATTAATCATCACAGAGTCCATAATTTGAGAATAGAATTCTACTTGCTGAAACTGGGTTTGATTGCTTTCAAAAAACACACTCAGCTCTTTAACAATCAATTGAATTCTGTCGAGTCCCGAGTGCATTTCTGCCATCACATCATCACTTTCACTCAAGGCCCAGTTTAGTTGATACTCTTTTTCCAATTCACTCAGCGATTTTGCACATTCAGGAGAGAGTTGCGAATTATTTGCCAAAAATTGCCAAGCTCGATACAACTTAACCAACGAACTTTGTACAAACTCTAAGTTACTTTTTAAGTACGCAAGCGGATTATTAATTTCATGGGCGACACCTGCAGCAAACTGCCCTACCGATGCGAGCTTTTCTGATTGGATCAAGGCTTGCTGCTGCTCAGCAATACGGTTATATGCCTCTCTTAAGGCATCATTTGACGATTCAAGTTCATGAGTGCGCTGCTTGACCTTTTCTTCCAATCCTTCGTTAAGTTTGGTTAGTTCATCGGTCAACAACTCAAGTCGATTTAAATCTCGGTAAGAGCGTAGCGAGCTGGTTAACATAGTGAAAAGACGAGATTTTGTGAGGTCAGTTTTATTTTTATAGTCATTAATATCATAGCGTAGCATGACTTCATGTTCCGGCACACTGCCGGGCTGGCCAGTGCGCAGTACTATTCTTACGTTATGATAGCCAAGTTCTTCACGTATGTATTGCGCACATTCTAAGCCCGCTTCTTCACTTTCCATGATGACGTCGAGTAAAATTAATGCAACGTCATCTCGATTGCTTAAGATATCAATCGCTTCTTTTTTGCTATAGGCATGAAGCAACTCGAGCGGTTTTAATTCAAACCGATAAGCCGTTAACACAAGTTTAGTCACATCGTGAACTTCAGGTTCATCATCGACAATCAACACCACCCAAGGAGATGCAGACTCGTCTAGGTTTTGTTCATCAGGCTCTGAAACGTTTAAGAATGATAATGGCTGCTGCTGACTCATTAAAATGACACCCTTACTCCTATTTCTTTAGGATGGTACAAATCCACAGGTTTACCAAATTATTCGAACCAGAAAATAGTATAAATTTAGCGTTATGGTAGGAAAAAATACTGAGTGACGATAGAACGGGATCTGTACTGTTAAGAAGCCACTCTTCGCAGTACATCAGGTTTAAATATACTTATGCGTTTAGCGCATCCTTATAGTGTTTTCTACAAAGAGAAACATACCTATCGTTACCACCAATCACAACTTGATCACCATCCGCAATGGCCTTGCCATGCTCATCGGTGCGAAGCACTCGGTTTGCTTTACGACCACAGTGACAGATGGTTTTTAGCTCAATCAATTTATCTGCCCACGCCAGTAAATATTGTGAGCCCTCAAACAGCTCACCACGAAAGTCAGTTCTCAGACCATAGCATAATACCGGGATCCGCAGCTCATCGACGATATCCGTCAGCTCTGCGACTTGAGCTTTTGTTAGAAACTGGCACTCATCTACCAATACGCAGTCAATTTTACTCTCGGTGTGGGCAGACATCAGCAGTGCTTTCACATCTGTTTGGCTTTCAAAAACTTGCGCCTCAGCTTCTAAGCCGATACGCGACGCTACTTTGCCCACACCAGCACGGTTATCAATTGCAGCAGTGATAATAAACGGGCGCATGCCTCGCTCTCGGTAGTTAAATGCCGACTGCAATAAAGTTGTAGATTTACCGGCATTCATTGCCGAATAGTAAAAATAAAGCTGGGCCATAATAGATATTTCGAAATAAAAATTCGCGCTAGTTTACTGGCTAACGATTAAAAGATCTATTGCTTATCCATTTGGCTGGGTTGTGAACGCAAATACTCACTATATAAGGTGTCGAGGTTAATAAGCTGACTTGCACGCCACACTTTCCAGCTTAATTCAGGGTGCTGCTGATAAAACTGCTCAGAAAATGCCATAAAACCAAACGACGTTTCTATCGGTGGAAAAACCGCTTCCAAGTGGTTAAAGGGAGGCGATAATGTGATTGGCATATTACCGATTTGGCAAAGGCCAATGGTCGCATCTAGTAATTCATTTTCAACCAGTGCAATAGCATGCTCCAACGAGTCGGTTTCGAATATGGAAAAATGCTTGGGCATACTTTCTCGAATAGCATACCCACGAGGTACTGCGAGTTCTATTTCTTTGCTCAGATTTAATGTTGCTTTGTTAGTTTTGCTTTTGAGTAAACAAGTGCTGATCCGATTAATTGCATATTGCTGTGCAATAGTGCCATCGGGATTCTTTGGATACGCCATTTGCTCTTCTCTGGATGCTCGGTGACTTGCCACCACAGCATCAACTTTGCCATTTTCCAGCTCATGCAAGCAACGGCTCCATGGCTTTCGAGTGTAAGTGAAGTTCACCTCTTTTACGTGCTCGTCAAGCTGTTGCACTATCTGGATCGTGACGCCTGGATTTGCCGATGGCACAGTTTGCCCTGCACCATGGATAAAGGGTGGAGCATGTTTATCTTCATAACAAAAGCGAACCTCTGTTGCCATACAGGTCCACGAAGTAAAAACGCAAAAAGCAATAAATAGCAGTCTCAACATTCACTCCAAACATGTAGTAAATCGAAATAACAACGATTAACCACTAGTATACTCTATTTTTTAAAGCTTACTCCCTCGTGTTGCAACAACCACTCTTTCGCTTCAAGTCCACCAGCATATCCTGTTAGTTTGCCATTTGCACCAATAATGCGATGACAAGGCACTATGATACTAATTGGATTTTTGCCGTTAGCAGCGCCAACAGCACGGACAGCATTTTTGTTACCTAAGCGCTCAGCTATCCAACCATAGCTATGCGTTTCACCAAATGGTACTTGTGCCAACACCTGCCAGACTTGCTTTTGAAAGTGCGTACCATCCACATCAAGTACCACATCAAAGCGTTGGCGTTTGCCAGCAAAGTATTCTGTTAACTGTTTTTTTGCCATTTCTGTATGCCGATTTTCCCCTTGCTCATAACGCGTCTTTGGAAAAAAACCAACATATCGTAAACCATTATTGGATGCTTGTATTATCCACTCTCCAGTGGGCGAGGCTAATGTAGTTTCAATCATAATTGTTGCCATAGTTGAAAAGTTAAATAAGAACGAAAAGGAGCACACTTTTCGATATCTATTGTTTTTAAGGATTTTTCCATTGCCTTTTTGACACCCAAATCACCACCCAAGTATATGTCTGGGTGACTCAATCCGCGCATTTTTGCATAGTCGACAGTCCAAGGGCCTATCCCTTTAATCTTTAACCAGTCATCAAGTTCAACATGTTCCGAACCAACATATTGCTCAGCGAAAGCTTTAATAGCCGCTTTTCTCCGCTCAGGCATTTTGAAAAAGGCGAGATCACTATCAAATACGGCCTTAGGCTTAGGGAAGTAACGCATGCCATCTTCAGCTACCTCACCAAGTGTTTCAACCAATAAAGCAAGTAAGTTTCTCGCCGCTTGAACACTGATTTGTTGACCTAAAATAGCTCTCATTCCCGCTTCAAACTCACTCCAGATCCCAGGTAATCTGAGTCCCTCTTGTAGCGGCAAATCAGGTGCGGCTTCATGAAGGTGAGACTCAATAAAACAGGTATCCGCATCCAAATCTAACACACGCCTGATCTGCGCAATCATCGGAACTAACAAGGATAAATCGCTGAGCGCGATAACCACTTTAAAGCGATGTTTTTCAGGCTCAATAGTCGCGGTGAAGCGCCCTGTTTCCCCTTCTATCATCACGGTTCGCCCATAACCGTTTTCTGTTAACCACTCGATACCTGGCACAATTCTCATTGCTAAAAACTGCTGCATTTTATCCCAGTTGTACGGTGGTCGATAAGACAAGTAAATCGCAATGGCTGAGCCACTACCTGCGTCTCTTCTGAGTTGACTTGGTGATAACTGATACAGTTTTTGGAATGCATCATTAAAGCGTCGCAATGAATTAAACCCGGCGGCAAACGCGACTTGCGTGACAGGAAGGTCACTTTGCTGTAATAGCTGCTTAGCTAAGTCACATTGCTTATAAAGTGCATATTGTTTGGGGCTGGTGCCAAAATATTGATTGAATACTTTATTTAAATAACGGACCGAAATGCCTAACCTATCGGCTAAGTCTTCTGTCGAATGACGTATCAAGGCCCCCTCGTCGATTAACTTTTTGGCTCTGACTGCGGTTGTTTCCGTGCCAAGCCATGCATAACTACCCGGTGCGCTGTCAGGGCGGCAGCGAATACAAGGTCTAAAGCCAGCTTGCGCTGCATTGTGGGCAAATTGAAAATACTCAACATTTTTTTCTTTTGCAGCAGGTGCTGGACATATTGGCCGACAATAAATGCCGGTGCTCTTTACCGCAACAAAAAACAACCCATCAAATCTAGCATCGCGACTATTTCTAGCTTGAGAACAAACTTCTGGTGTATACATGACTTTCGCTCGTACTTCGTTTTCACTCAGTCTAATAGCTATCACTATAGCAAACTAGCCATTTTTGGTACTCAACCATATTTGGAGTATTCATGAAAAAAGCCCGCTAGGGGCTTTCTAACCTGAGCTTCGGATAACTAATGCCTTTCTAGCAGCCAGTTTTAGCGCTAACTGCGTTGAATTCACTTCCAATAGCCCGCTATTAATGCGTAAATTCGCCTTGCCTACAGGAAGTAGGTACCTTAGCGAGAGCAGGACGCGGAAGCGGTGTTATCCCTAAAACTCTCTGGCTAGACAGAAAGTCATTCAAGATAAATTTTAAAACTATATGTTAGCTCATTACTTACCCAAACCTCAGGTTAAATAACTGAGGAAAAAGTACTAACCTATTGCTTGATTATATCTGCGCTCGACTTCAGACCAATTAATGACGTTGTAAAAAGCCGCGATGTATTCTGGTCGACGATTCTGATATTTGAGGTAATAGGCATGTTCCCACACATCTAAGCCCAATATTGGGGTGTGCTGCTCCATGTAGGGACTATCTTGGTTAAGACTACTCGTCACCGCTAACTTGCCATTTTCATCTACAACTAACCATGCCCAGCCACTGCCAAATCGGCTGACAGCAGCGTTTGTAAATTCAGTTTTAAAGCTATCAAAACCGCCGAATTCACTTTCTATCGCTTGTTTTAACGGCCCATCACACAAAGGCGCAGAATTCGGAGTCATAATTTGCCAGAACAAACTATGGTTATTGTGCCCGCCGACATGTTCTTGCACTGCTTTTTGTAAGGTTTCAGGTAACGTTTTAATGTTTCTCAGCAACGTTTCGGTGTCTTTACCCTCGAACTCCGTCCCCTCTAATGCTGCGTTTGCTTTATTTATATATGTCTGATGATGCAAAGTATGATGGATCTCCATCGTTTTCGCGTCGATATGTGGTTCCAGTGCATCATATACGTACGGTAATTCAGGTAAGGTATAAGCCATTCGACCTCCAAATGTTAATGTAAAACGCGAGAATGCTGGTGCGTTACCAGCATCGCTTCGTTAATTTGATGAATAAGCTCAGGTAAATGAGGATAGCGTGTTGCAAAATGGATCAGCTCTTGTCGAGTTTTATGCAAATGATGTAAGACGGTAGGCGCAAGTTCATTGTTATATTCAAGGTAGGTTGCATGTATCTTCAGATGGATTGAGATAAGTTGCTGGCACGCTCTATTTGGTTGGTCAAGCGCAATAAAGGTATCAGCTAGATTATGTGCGGATACTACGACGGCTGGTAAACTGTGCTCTATGGCACTCATCACGACGCTGTCCTTTTGGCATAATAAAAACTCATCTAAAATACCTGTCGCGAGTGTCAATGCAACCTGATATTCATCACGGGCACGCAGAAATATTTGCGCTTGATATGCTTGATTACCAGAGAGTATTTTAGCTTGCCAAGGTGACAACACTGAAGATAACGCGCAAGCTCCGCTTGCTAAGCGATTTGCACTAAGGCCCATGCGATTTTTCATATTTTACCCTTATACCGAACTAGCTTACTTGTGCAAGCAAACCAGTATGAGCTATTGGAGCACTATATGATCACACAAACATTAATGCAAACTATTTTCATTTGTATTTATTTAATTTCTACACACTGATGTGTTACCAAAGAGTCCTCGGTTAATTCAAGTGTGGTATGCGACAATCCAAACCGCGACTGTAACCCCTCTTTCAACCGCACTAGCGTGCTTTGGTCGCTCAAGGACGTAATGACAACTTGCGCCTCTAAAATATAATCATGCTCATTGAGCTGCCAAACATGAATATGGCTTACTGTCTTAACATTCTCTTGAGTCTCAAGGTATTCCTTAACCTCTTGAATATTCAAATTATCTGGCGTCGCCTGCATGAGAATTCTAATACTACTTTTACTCAGTTCAACACCATGGTAAATCACGTACGCGGAGATCAATACAGTGGCGATAAGATCCACCACATACCATTGATATAAGATGATTAATGTTCCAGCCACGATCACCGCAACGGAAGCCGCAGCATCAGAAACATTATGAATAAATGCCGCACGAATATTTAGGCTGGTTTTTGCACCTGCAGAATAAGTAATAAGTGCTGTGATAACATCGATAACTAACGCCAAGGCCGCGAGCCACACCACTATCCAGCCATCAATTGGCTCTGGATTTAAAAATCGAGAAATCGCCTCGAATAACAGATAAACCCCAACAACGATGAGTGTCGCACTATTAATTAACGCCCCAATTATTTCAGCACGTTGATAGCCATAAGTGAGTTCAAGTGAGGCCGGCTTTCTTGCAACTTTTTGCGCGACTAACGCGATAATAAGCGCACCGGCGTCACTTAAATTATGTAGCGCATCAGCAACCAAAGAGAGACTACCAGAAAGAATGCCACCAACGACCTGCGCGACACTCAGTAGAATATTAACAAATACGGCCCAACCGAGCTTATTTCCATGATGGTGATGATGTGCGTGAGACATACTAAATCCTATTTATTGATCCGAAGAAGGGGCCACTTTCAATGGCCCCCACGGGCATTACGAATTTTTAATTTGCTTTGAGAATAGTGGATAAAGTGCTGGCAATACAAACAAAGTCAGCAAGGTTGACGTTAATAATCCACCAACAATTACACTGGCAAGCGGCCTTTGAATTTCAGCGCCCACTCCTGTCGATAGCAGCATGGGAATAAGTCCCAGCGCTGAGGTTATCGCAGTCATAAGCACGGGTCTAAGCCTTGAAACTGCTCCCTCAAAGACACCCGAATGAAGCAATTCTCCCGCAGCCAATCGCTGGTTTATGCTCTCAACCATGACCACACCATTGAGTACCGCGACACCGAATAAGGTGATAAACCCAACCGAGCTTGGGACCGAGAGATATTGTCCTGAGATATATAAAGAAAATACCCCACCAATGACCGCAAGCGGCACATTCACTAAAATAAGCGCAGCCTGAGCCATTGAACCAAATGCAAAGTAAAGCAAGAGTGCTATTAGCGCCAAAGATAACGGCACCACGATTGCCAAGCGTTTTTGTGCTCGTTGCTGGTTTTCAAATTGACCACCGATTTCAACACCATAACCTGTTGGTAAGTCAACTTTACTATCAATAGCCGTGCGAATATCACTTACTACACTGCCCATATCACGACCTTGCACATTAGCTTGGATCACCACTCGACGTTGAACGTCATCTCGTCTTACTTGCGGAGGACCAGATTGATATTCAACATTCGCAACATCAGCCAACCGGATCCACGCCCCTGAACTTGATTGTAAACGTATTTCTTCAATAGTCTGTTTGCTTTGACGGTACTTGGGTGCCAAGCGGACATAAATATCATAGCGTTCGTTACCGTTGATGACCTGCCCCGCTTTACTGCCACCAATGCCATCTTGCACTAATGCCATTACGTCTCCGACAGCTAAACCGTAGCGCGATAACGCTTGACGTTTTGGGGTGATGATCAGCTGTGACTCACCTGCTATTTGCTCAAGTTGTACACCTTCAGTCCCTTCAACTTGCACCACGGCCGCTTCAATTTCCTTGCCTTTTTTTGCAAGCACAGCTAAGTCTGGGCCAAACAACTTAATCGCCAACTGCGCTTTAACACCTGAGAGTAATTCATCGACACGCGTCGCAATAGGCTGTGAAAAATTAAACAGTAAGCCGGGATAAGCCGATAGTTTTTGTTCCATCAAAGCTTGTAATTCGTAGCGATTATTTGCGCTTTGCCACTGTGCTACTGGCGCAAGGCCAATATAGATTTCAATGTTATTTACCGGTTCAGGATCGCCACCTATCTCCGCTCGACCAATTCTGCTTAGTGCGTAGTTTACTTCAGGAAAAGTGAGCAGCATTTTTTCCAGCTCAGGCGCAACATTAAGCGCGGTTTCAAGACTGGCGGAAGGCGCTAGCGTTACCCTTAGGTTGATGGTGCCTTCTTCAAGCTCTGGGACAAACTCGGTACCAATTTTAGTGAACGTAAAACCGGCCGCCGCCATCAATAATATGACGATTGCCATCAACAACTTTTGCCTATGCAACACTCGATTTAACGTCCAGCGGTAACCTTTTTCTAGCGCGACGAGAATTATACTCTCTCGCGCTTTAACGCCATGTTTAAATAAGTAGGTCGCAAGCGCTGGGACAATGATAAGGGCAACAAATATCGCCGCAACAACAGCCAAAATAATACTGATTGCCATGGGTTGAAATAACTTAGCTTCAACTCCTTCAAAACTAAATAACGGGGTGAATACCACTAAGATAATACTGGCAGCAAAAAAGATTGGCCTTGCCACTTCCTTTCCTGCGAGCTCAACAATGAGTCCTACAGAAAAGTCATCACTTTCCTTTTGCTTTGTTAGGTGCTTAAAGATGTTTTCTACCATCACCACTGAGCCGTCAACTAACATCCCTATCGCGACTGCGATACCGCCTAGCGACATTAAGTTGGCCGAGACGCCAAGCCACGCCATAACCACAAGTGCAATGGCAATTGAAATAGGAATTGAAATGAGCACCAGAAAAGTTGCTCTCAGGTTCATTAAAAACAGCGCGAGCACCACAACGATAAAAATAAATGCCAGTGCCAAGGCTTCAACGACAGTTTGTACTGCTTTGCTGATCAAATCAGACTGATCGTAAAACGGCTCAAACCTTACCCCTTCGGGTAGCGCTTTATTAATAAGTTCCACGCGGTTGTTAATGCTATCAATGGTTGCTTTGGTGTTTGCTCCCATTCGCTTTAGCACTATGCCTGTTACGACTTCACCGAGCTGTTCCACTCCACCAGAGGCGCTTTTTCTAGACATCGTGACAGCGCCTTGACGGATTTCTCCACCAATCGATACAGTAGCAACCTGAGCCACAGTCACGACCGTGCCATCAATGGTTTTGACGGGCACGTTGGCAATCTCCTGGATCCCCTTCTCCCCACTTTGAAACCAGCCAGTTCCGCGGATCACCAATTGCTCTTGACCGCGCTCTAAATACCAGCCGCCGACATTTTGGTTATTACGCTCGATGGCACTCACCACATCTTGCTGAGTGAGCGCATAAGCCAATAGCTTATTTGGGTCGATATTGACTTGATACTGGCGCACATCGCCGCCAAAGGCCAATACATCAGTTACTCCGTCAATTGGCATAATTAACAGCTTGACCACCCAGTCATTGAGACTACGCAAGGCCATTGCATCATATTCAGAGTTCGGCTCGCTCATCAGCATATATTGAAATACTTGACCAAGCCCTGAGGTATTTGGCCCCATTTCCGGCGTACCCACACCACTTGGGATCAACTCCTTTGCAGCTTGGAGGCGCTCAAATACCAACTGTCTGGCAAAATAGATATCGGTGCCTTCCTTAAATACCACCGTAACGCCAGATAGACCTGTTTTAGAAATTGAACGCACTTGCTGCACATCAGGCAAGGCATACATCACAGCCTCAATTGGATAAGTGATTAACTGCTCAACCTCTTCCGCTGCCAGTCCCGGCGCTTCAGTATTCACCGCAACCTGCACATTCGTTACATCGGGAAACGCATCTAAGTTGAGTTTTGGAATAGTCACGCTAGCAGTTGCCGTGATAACGAGTAAAAAAAGAATAATTAGAAGCCGATTGTTTACAGACCAATCGATAATTCGATTAAACATGATGAGGCTCCCCTTAATGGTTATGCGGATCGAAGCCTGATTTGGCTTGCTCTGACGCAATAAAGAACGCCCCGGTTACGGCCACGCGCTCACCCACAGCCAAACCGATAACTTCAACCTGAGCGCCAAAATCTTCACCTAAAGTCACTTCTTTGGGATGGAACTCGCCGGGCGCTTCTTCGATGTACACCACCCAATCACCGTCAGGACCACGACTTAACGCGTCTGCAGGTAACGCAATGGTTGGCTCTTTTGACGGTATGATAAAGTTGACGTTTACAAACATCCCTGCGTGCAGCTTGTCGTCACTATTTTCAACCAATAGGCGGATCTGCCTAGTTCGAGTAATGGGATCGATAGTATGCGCTTCTTGGATAACGCGAGCCGCATATTGCTGATCTTCTATGCCAATCAATGCTTTAGAGTTAACCGCTAACGAAAGTTGAGAGTTCGGTTGTAAACGGGCTTCCACCCATAGCTCGCTTTCATCAGTGATTGCCATTAAAGTTGTGCCAGAAGCAACATGCTGGCCCTGAGTAAAGGCATCTTGAGTCACCACCCCCTCGCGCTCAGCAACGAGCGTATATTGGCCAAGTTCACTGGCGGGCTTAGTGGCTATTTCTTTGATCTCCTTTTCTGTTACTCCAAGTGCCAACAACTTTGAATAAGCCGAACTAAAATCGGCACTTGCTTGAACGCGTTCACGCTCACTGATGGTTTCTTTGCTTAAGCGTTTAACTCTATCCCACTCTGTTGAAGCGACCAAATATTGCGCTTGGGCCTGCGCCATTGCCTCTGAGAATAAAGTGATAAGTGGGTCGTTAACATTAACCATAGAGCCAAGTGTAGTGTGTCGCTTTAACACGATTGAATCGGCTCTTGGCGATACTAAATAGCTGGTATAACCATTGGCTTTTACTTCTCCAGGTGCAAAATAAAAGCGCTCATGGCTTTCCAACTTGACTTCTTTGGTCTGAATTCCGGCAAAACGCATTTGTTGCTGCGTTAGTACGATGGCATTTTCTTCCTCTTCATGTTCTTCATGACCATCGCCAGCATATGCTAGCGAGCTAAAAAGCGCGTTCACCGCGAAATAGATGGAGAAAATTTTAAAGTTTGTCATTCGATACTCTTTTACTCAAGAACGTAAGTTGACGTTCAAAACCGTTAGCTTGTGTAGCGAATTGCACCAAGCATTGCTTTTACAGTGCCAATTCGTAAACAAGAATGCGCTTCTCAAGCAGACGAGATTTATCTGTAATCAACGTCATCAGCTAAGAAGGAGTAATACCAATCAGGGTTAAAGTAGCTCATTTACTTAATACAATTGGTATAAACGGAGTGGGCAATATCACTGAAAGCAAAACACATAAGCATAGAAAACAGGTCTAGTTGTTTGCTCACTAACACGAATTTGCGCTAAGTTGGGTTTATCAATTTACGCATTAACCTAAACAAGTTAAATTGAGTTCACGCCTTCAATGATAACCGCGACTTAAGCGATCGGTGGACGATGTGCTTGCTCTACAAAAGCACGCACTTTAGTATCTGATTGAGGATAAATTTCGCTATTTGGTCGCATTTCAAAGGGGATAAAAGATTTTAAAATCACTAAATTCAAATGCGTCCCACTGCAATGGCCACAGTGGTGGCAATCTTTTGTGTGATGGTCGCTGGAGTCTGCTTGCGCATCTTCAGCATGGTCGTGAGTATGTTGGAGGTGAGACACTTCGATTTGATGGAAGCTAGATTCAGACGCGAACACACTCACAGCTTGCACCGAAAGTAAGAGCATCACAAAAATCAAAACTAGCTTATTCAAATCTACATTTCTCTTTAAAACAAAAGATCGTTGTCAATTTACCACCTGCACTTGTTCTGTCAATAGTAGCGCTAAGCTTTAAGTCTTATTTTTTGCTGTCATTACTGATCCTACTCAAAATGAAATAACAATAATTTGCATTGTTAGGCCAAAACATCAACTTAAATGCGAATTATAATCAATATATAACACCATGTTTTATAAAGATTTTTCATTGACACATCACATAAATCCGTTAGACTAGCCGCATATTCACAGTTTGAGGTAACAGCATGCAAGGTAAACAAAAAGTCATCGACGCATTCAATAAGCTATTAGCCAATGAGCTTGCAGCTATCGATCAATATTTCATCCATTCACGTATGTACGAAGATTGGGGGTTGAGCAAACTATACCAACGCCTTGAGCACGAACGTGAAGAAGAAACCACGCATGCAGATTGGTTGATCAAACGCATTCTTTTCTTGGAAGGGGTACCTAACATGACAAAACGTCGTGATCTACTCATCGGCCAAGATGTTAAGTCCATGATGGAAAACGACCTAAAACTAGAGCTTGAAGTTGTCGAATGCGTTAAAGAAGCAATCAAAATCTGTGAAGAAGAGCAAGATTACCAATCTCGAGAAACGCTTGAAAAGCTGTTGTTTGATACAGAAGAAGATCATGTTTACTGGCTAGAGCAGCAAATTCGCCTGATTGATCTTATCGGTGCTCCGAATTATATCCAATCTCAGCTTTAATATTAAGGACTCGACAAATGAAAGGTGATAGAGAAGTAATCGGAGCGCTTAATAAAGTTTTGGCCAATGAGTTGGTAGGTATCAACCAATACTTTTTGCACGCACGTATGTTTAAAGACTTCGGTTTTAGCCAGTTAGACAAAGCGGATTATAAAGTCTCAATACAAAAAATGAAAAACGCTGACCGCCTTATCGAGCGAATTTTGTTCTTGGAAGGCCTTCCTAACTTACAAGATTTAGGTCGTTTAAAAATTGGTGAAAACAGCGCTGAGATGATTGATTGCAATATGGCATTTGAGCAAGCGTCTTTGGTCGACCTCCAAGCAGCAATTAAATTGTGTGAAGAAAAGCAAGATTACATCAGCCGTGAAGCGTTAGATAAAATCCAAAACGAGCAAGAAGAGCAAATTGACTGGCTTGAAACTCAGCAACATCTAATTAAGGTGATGGGAATAGAAAACTACTTACAGTCTCAACTATAAGTATTTAATCGAGGTTGCGTGATAATGTACTGTTACGCAACCTGATCAGTGACATCAACAATCGCAATCAGCTTTTCATTTAGAATTTTCTTCGCACAGTTACAGCACTTTCCACACTGCTTACCAACAGATAATGTCTGGCTAAGATCACGCATTGAACGAGCACCATCGTCTATCGTCTCTGCAATCTTTTTATCTGTAACACCATGGCAAATGCACACGTACATAAATGAAAACCAATCTCAAACTCATTAACTGACAACAAGTCTAATCTAAACGATAACAATTATCAACACATACCTTAGCTATAAATGCGAATTATTTTTCTTTGTAAGCTGCAGCAAAGACTTCGTTATTCACACTTCGTAAAACGTCGTACTCAAGCCGACGTTTATTTCTATAAAATTAAGAAAAATCCAGTAAAACTGCTACGCTTAACTTAACCAGATGAGTTTCACTTTAAACATGAGAGTTTGGGTGCACTTTCACCCAAGAAGATTGTTTTGTTTGCTACAAATGACAAACCTTAAACATGTATAAATTGTTAAATATATTGCATAAAAACCAAGGTTTAAGTTGATTTCAATCTAGCATTTCCGCTAGACTTCGCGTCACCGCTAACAGTTTTATTAGCGCGGATCAGCTTAGTTTGATTGGTAACATGTTGTTAAAGGACTAAATGAGATTGGATAGAGAAAGGTCTTTTAATGAAGCAAGCGCTATTGTGTTTTTTTATATTATTATCTTTGTGTTGCATAGTCGCGCCTAGCCACGCCCATAACTTCGGTCAATATACTTCTCGTTTCTCTGTTGAGGAGGGGTTAAGTCAATCAGCAATCACCGCCATCACACAAGATAAACATGGCTTTATTTGGATCGGTACTCTTCAAGGCTTAAACCGCTATGACGGCAATCAAATCGTTAGTATTGCAGCCTCTCAGGGTCTTGATGAGCAAGAAATAGTTGGGTTATTCAATATCTCGAATGACGAGTTACTGATCTCTACTGGTATCAGCGGTGCGTATTTACTGAATGTTGATGACTACACAGTTCAACAAATCTACGACGGTAAACGTCAAGACAACAACGCAGCTCCAAAACCCATCGCTACAGCCATTGCTCATCGAGAAAATATCATCTTCTCCATTGAAAGTGACCTCTACACATTAGATCGCGATACGTTAAAGTCAGAATTACTCACTCACTTCGCACCAAGTAGCTACATTCGCGCCATAAACGTTATCGGTAATTTTGTGATTATTGGTACAACGGAAGGTCTATTCACCTATTCTCTTGCGACCGGCAATGTAGAGCAAATAAATTACACAGATTCAAAGTCAGAACTCAGTCATGATGTTAAATTACTCAAACGCGACCCATCGTTGGGGTTACTCGTTGGTACTGTAGAAGGCTTATTTGTAATTCCAGTCAGTAATCAAACACTTGTTGCTTCAAAAAGCTATGAGCTTGTGCCTGAGAAAAATATTTGGGGACATCAAATCACTCCCTATGGCGAGTTTATTGCTACCGAACATGGATTGTTGCTTATTGATAGAAGAAAAAAAACCAGTTCAAAGGTGCTTTCCTTAACCGAGGGGCAATATCGTCTCACCAATCCCAGTATCACTAACCTTTACGCAGATAGAAACAATAACCTATGGATGGGCACGTATAATGATGGTGCATATTTATGGCCTTCAAGCTCGCTGCGCTTTACAACATTTATAAACACCCAAGACAGATTTGCCAATAACAATATCTGGTCGATTCACCCTACCAACAATAACACGGTACTCCTTGGTACGGATAACGGCATTAATGAGTTTGATTTGAGCACCCAGCAATTGAAATCCAGTTACCTGCAAAATAGAGACCCAAAAGCGCTGTACGGAGCAGATGCTGTATTCTCTATTTTTAATTCTTCATATTTCGACAAAAATACATTTCTTATACAAACAACTCAAGAGACCGCACTATTTAACACCGACACCAAACAGCTAAACCCAATTACGCTTGAAAATGGTGACAAACTTGAACCATATAGCTGGGGTATCGCTAAGTACTCAGAAAGTAAGTTTCCATTTATCAATAGCAACGGGTTTTATGAATATGATGCTGCCACTAGTACAGTGCGGGCATTAGAAGGACTGTCAAAGCAGCTGGCAGCGGCACAGAGCTTTTTGATCCTACCGCCTTTGGATACGACTAACGATGAATATTGGATAAGTACGGACATCAGTTTGGTCAAATATAATGAGTCAACAGATACCCTAACAACAATTTACAACAAATCGGATAAGCACTTGGTCTCCGCCGTTAATAGTTGGGTAGTAGATAGAGCTGGAACACTATGGTTGGCAACCTCAACCGAAGGTCTAGTCGGGATCAATAAAGATACTTACGCCGAAGAATACAAGCTAACCACTGAACAAGGTTTGATGAGTAATGCTATCTACAATCTCCAGTTAGATAGAGATGGAATGATTTGGGCCAGCAGTCAACGCGGCATGTTTAAATTTGATCCAATAAATAAAGTATTGGAAACCTTTGGAACGAATCAAGGCCTGCCGACGCTTGAGTTTAACGGAGGGGCAGCAGCAGCACTTGAATCTGGCAAGCTGATGTTCGGTACAGTCAACGGCTCTATCACTTTCGATCCGGAACAGTTTTCAGATGGCGCGGTTAAGCGCCGCCCACTACTGGTCACTCAAATGGATATTTTAAGCAGGGATCAAACCTACTTAGCACCTGATGCAATTTTGCAAGCACTTGATTTTAAGTTTGATGACATGGGCATTGAGCTACAGTTTTCTGATTTTGACTTCAATGCCAATCATCATATTCAATACCAAGCTTCTTTGCATGGTCCAAGTGCACTTATGTTTTCAAGCTTAAAACGAAACAAAGTATTTCTAAATCAATTACTCCCTGGTGATTATCAGTTAATCGTTGCACCGCGTTCGCTTGACGGTGATGACCTGAGCAACGCACTCAACTTGCGCTTTCATGTTGCTCACTCTCCATGGCGCTCGCCTGTTGCATTAATCTTATACAGTCTAAGTGCATTCGCGCTAATATCGCTCGTCGTTATTAAGCACAAACAGAAACAACGTCAGCTTGAAACTGCACTTAAAGCCGTTACGCATGCAGGAAGGCAAACGAAGCTGGCGTTGAAATCAACCAAAAGCGGCGTTTGGTCAGCAGATGTCGTTGCACGCCAAATCACACAGCAGCGCGCCGAAGCGCTTGGCTTTGAGAGTGATACTATGACGTTGCAAGAACACTATAACGCCATTCATCCGGATGATAGAGAAGTTGTCGAGCGTGCTTGGAAGAAATTTATTTCTAACCCGACCAAAGAGCAGCTTTCTCTATCTTATCGACTGCGCTGCACTGATAATAATTGGCACTGGTTTCACGACTTTGGCCAAGTCGCAGAGTTTGACGCACAAGGCAAAGCCACTGAACTACACGGTATTTATACCAATGTAACCACGCAAAAAGCGAACCAGATGCGCGCAAATATGCTGGGTGAGGCCTTCAGCCAAGTGAACGATTGGATTGTGATCTTAGACCCTAACTTACAGCCCATTTCGGTCAATAGTAGCTTCTGTAGAGCATTTCAACTACAGGAAAACGAAGCGTTAAACGACTTAACGACTGAGCGTTTTGTTAATGCCATCGGGCAAAAGAAGTTCCACGGTTTAATTGCAAATTTAAAATCTCTTGGACCAAATCAATATCTAAGACAGGAAGTTCAAGTTACAGACGGCTGGGATAAAGTGCATCCAGTTCAACTAAGCATTAGCGCGGTTTCCAAGGACAATGTGAATCTCCAATACTTCGTGGTCGTTGTTACCGATTTGACTGAGCAGAAAAAAGCCGAGAATGAACTTAGATATCTCGCCAATTTCGACGCTTTGACGGAGCTGCCGAATCGCAGCTTAATGCTACAGCACATTGAATTTGCGCTGTTTAACGCAAACAACACACAGCAAAGCTGTGCCCTACTCTTTATTGACTTAGATAAATTTAAACCAATTAATGATGCCTATGGACATCATATTGGCGATAAACTACTGGTCGCGATAACTAAGCGGATCAAAGAGCAAATTAACAATAATTGTATCTTAGCAAGGCAGAGTGGCGATGAGTTTCTTGTGCTAATTAAGTCCTTCCCTAGCATCGAATATGTGAGCGAGGTAGTCTCCCGCTTAGTGAAGCACATACCCGAACGTATCGAAATTGATGGGATCACCATGAGTGTATCTGCCAGTATTGGCGTTGCAGTTTACCCGTTTGATGCACCGGACTCAGAATCCTTAATCCGTAACGCGGATATCGCCATGATCCATGCAAAGCAATCGGGAAGAAATGCATTCAAGTTCTTTACTGAGACAATGAATGAAGAGATCAGTAAAAAGCTTCGGTTAGAAACCGCAATGAAAACGGCAGTTAAAGACGGTGAGTTTTTCAATCACTATCAGCCTATCATCAATACCACAACGGGGCAGCTTGCAGGCGTTGAGTTACTCATGCGTTGGCGCAATAATGACATGCTAATTCCTCCATGCGATTTTATTCCAATCGCTGAAGAAAGCGGCTTGATCGAAACCTTGACTGAGCAAGCGCTTATCAGAGCCTTAATAGAATTGCGTCCATTGTTTACACAAGAACCAGACTTTTATTTATCTCTTAATTTAAGCGCGGTACATATTTTACGCTCAGATATCGCACACCAGTTCACTGAGATTTTAAAAGCGCATGGTCTTACTAATCGTTGCTTAAGACTTGAAATCACCGAGTCAATTTTTATGTCTGATATGGTTAAGGCACGAGCAACTATCAACGAAATGAAGCGGGCTGATTTTATATTGCTACTCGACGACTTCGGCACTGGCTTTTCTTCACTCACGTATCTGAATGAGTTCCCTCTTGATATTATAAAGATTGACCAAGGGTTTGTACGCAATATGAGCGCAAAACCCGCGAATAAATCTATCATTAGAACCATTTATTTATTGGCGCAAAGCTTAAACATGAAGTGTATTGCAGAAGGTGTCGAGACAGAACCTCAGCTTAATTATCTAAGAGACGTAGGCTGTGAATATATGCAAGGCTACCACTTCGCAAAGCCTATGGCGATTGACGATTTGCTCGCATTTTACGAACAGCATGAACGCTCACGAGCTTGATCGCGGGTTGAGTGGGCTAGCCTAAGCGTTAGCCCTTATCTTGCGTTTCACTATCAGGCAGTTCTGAGCGCTGCCATTCACTAAGCTTTTGATAAAGTTCGTTAATATCAATGGGTTTAGCAATAAAATCATCCATGCCTGCCTGGATACATTTTTGTTTATCTTCTTCGTAGGCGTTCGCTGTTATCGCAATAATATGTGGATTGCCGTATATATTTGGCTCGTTTCTGATTGCTTTGGTACAAGCAAAGCCGTCCATATTCGGCATTTGGCAATCCATTAAAACCAAGGCATAGTTTTTCGCCTTCATCGCAACTAAAGCTTCGACTCCGTCGTCCACTTTATCTAACAAGCAGTGCGTTTTCTCTAGCAACTTACCAACAACCACTTGGTTAATTTTATTGTCTTCTACCAATAGAACATCGAGGCCATTAAAATCAGGAGCCCCTACTTCTTGTTGCTCTCTCTTAACCCCCTGCCCTTTTGAAGCTGGAATATCTACATAGAATTTACTACCGAGCCCAAGTTCACTGTGAATGCTTATCTCGCCATGCATCGCTTCGACTAGTTTTTTAGAAATAGCTAAGCCAAGTCCGGTACCACCAAACTTTCTTGTGGTTGAAAGGTCTGCCTGAGTAAACTCATGGAACAACGTTTCCTGTTGCGCTTTTGAAATGCCAATTCCAGTGTCAGCAACAGTAAACTTTAACATCCCACTCTCATAATGGACGGAAAGTGTTATGTGGCCTTTGTTGGTAAACTTTCCAGCATTGCTGAGTAAATTATTTACCACTTGTGACACGCGTAGTTCATCTAACTCAAGGTATGTAGGGAGTTCAGCCCCCTTCTCGTACTTAAACTCAACACCATATCTGACGTTAGAAATTTTGAAAATGCTGACCAGACTGTCGAGCATTTCTTGTAAATTCACTGCCCGGCGTTCTATTTTCAAAGCCCCCGCCTCAATTTTAGAATAATCCAAAATATCATTGAGGATAAGCATCAGGTTCTTTGCCGACTGCCGTATAATTGTTATTTGGTCTGCCATCTCATTGCTAAGACTTTGCTCTCTGATCAAGCTATCCGACATACCGATAATTCCATTTAACGGCGTTCTAATTTCATGACTCATATTGGCGAGGAACCGGCTCTTGGAATGATTAGCAGCGTTAGCGGCTTCTACGGCTTTGGTTAGCTCTTCCGTTTTCTCAGCAACTTGTTGCTCTAACTCACGATTGAAGTCGGTAAGCTTACGGTTAAGTCTTTCGTTTTCTAGGCTGGCTTGGTTTTGTTTTGTAAAACTCAGTGTTAGCTTAAAAGCCAGCTGATTGAACTGCTGCTGCAACTCAATTATTTCTAAAAAGCTGCTATCTGCATTCGCCGAATTTTCGATTAAAGTTGAAGGTTCGTAAGCACGAATATCATGACTGAGCGCCACAATTGGACGCACCAACAATCGAGTGAGCTGACGGACAAAAATAGAACTCAATATAATAATCGCAAGCGCAAGTCCCAATGCATCTGACCAAGCTTCTGCAGCAACTAGGTTAAGATATTTACGATCGAGCATAGTGATAACTGACCATTCATATTGCTTAGATACCGCAGTTTGTTTAAATAAAATCTGCTCAGTCGAGTCTTCGAAAGTTGAGGATTCCTTATCAAATAAGGCTTGCAACACCACATCACTTGGCATATCTAGGGTTTTAAATTCGGTCTTTAACGAGCTATAGACAACCCTTTTGTGTTTATCCAACACAATCAAATTAGCATCTTCAGCAAGAATTTTTGGAATAAAGCGTTCAAATGAACCAAATATTAAAGACCCTTCCACTATTCCTTTAAACTCTTCAGCGATAAAGATTGGCGCTGAAATTGCCACGATTGGCGCTTCATCAAAGCCACGCCCTTGGAATATGCCCGACACAAATCCTTCAGGGTGTTCAGGTGCTTTAATAAAATAGTCTCTATCTGACACATTGGCGTTTGTTCCCTTCATCGTCTCAGCAAAATGCTGCGGATAAAGGTGGGTCACATTAGCCTGCTCATCAGCAACAATCGCCGTTCTAAAATTAGCATGTGTCTTTAGTAAGCGCTCAATAACGTAATCAGCATCAATCCCTAAGGATACATCCGTTGCGGATATCACCATCGCGCGACGATATGCATCAAGGTAGTCATCAATTTTAGCGACTATAGAGCCGGAGGCTTCTTCAAGCTGTGTTTTTATCTCTGCTTCAATTCTTTTATAGTAATTGTTTGTCAGCACGACGGTTGTCATCAATACAACCAAAACGATAACAAGGTTGACGGTAGAATTCAGAATTTGATTGAGCGGCATCCCTTGCCACTTGCTGCGAGTAAAGAAAAAGCTCAGCAAATCGACCACAGCGAGACAAATACCGGCATTGATTAGGTATTTAGCCAGTGCAGTGAATATAACGAGTAACGGCAGTTCGAGGGCAAAATAGCCAAAAATAAATAATGCAGGTAACCCCAACAAAATCCAATAAACGATACCCCGAACAAAAAATGGCTTGGCGAAACGGACGCAGACAAAGTGAAGCCACAACACTTCGAAGAAAAAAACCACAGAAGGCCAAGCATGCTCCCATCGATACCAAATAAAACCGGCACCAATAATCACAGCAATAATGGCATAGCGCCACCCGCATAGTAGCAAGATAAATAGTACAAACAGCTGGCCAAAAAGAAACTCAGAACTATCCAAAAACCCAATTGGCAACAGATTGGCCAGCCCGCCAAGTACACCTAAGACTAAAGTTATGATGAGCGCTTGCTTTTGATTCAAATGTTACACCACCGGTTTTTGATACTGCCTATGTATAACAATAAAAAATATTTTA
Source organism: Pseudoalteromonas sp. XMcav11-Q (assembly GCF_040104525.1). Lineage (NCBI taxonomy): Bacteria > Pseudomonadati > Pseudomonadota > Gammaproteobacteria > Alteromonadales > Pseudoalteromonadaceae > Pseudoalteromonas > Pseudoalteromonas sp. XMcav11-Q. Next base: position 160,798 of record NZ_JBECOX010000010.1, on the reverse strand, counting down.
AAACCTGCCAAGGTAGTGCAACAAATAACTAAAAAATATATCACACATTGGGTTTATTTTCCCTAATGATGAGGGCAGTCATGGCTCTCTATTTGTAGCACACTACTCAGCACATTAAAGGACTTTTTCAACGCTTCTTCCACTTCCACGCGACACGCTGAATCATGAGATTCGATAGTACAGTGATGCTTTAATACCACATGTGCACCAACGACAACCGCCCCATCAATTTTGCTAACCGTAATATTATGGGCGCTTTCAACATGCTCCGTAGACACAATGGTTCTCTCAACTTCTTGAACCGTAGGTAAAACTTCTGGGGGTGTAGCAAGTCCTTTAAGACAAGCAATTATCACCTTAATTCCTGTGAACAATACAAAGACAGAAATCAGCATGCTCGAGAGAATATCAACCACCTCCCAGCCTGTGAGGTGTATAATCACACCTGCGATAAATGTCGATATGGTGGACAGTAAATCAAAAAATGAGTGCAAGAAAACAGCATAGACGTTAATACTGTCTTTACGGCCTTTGTACAGCACCCAAGCGGAGGCCCCATGAAACAAAAACCCAATTGCAGCAATCATAGACATTAAATAGCTATTCACCTCTAGGTCATGACCGCCCGCATGATGAGACAATCGCTCACTCCCTTCGAGCAAGATAATTACCGCAATTGAAAGGTAGAGAATGCCATTGATAAGTCCACCGGTATATTCAGCACGCTTGTAACCATCGTTATATGTTTTAGCAAGATAAACTGCCACACTTGACGCTATCAACGCGATAAATAAAGAACTATTGTGCACAAACAAGTGTCCAGCATCAGCTAACACAGCGAGAGAATTAGCGTAATAAGCACCAATAACTTGAATGATCATAAAAGAGCAAGTGATTGCAAGCGCAATCAGTAATCTTCGGCGAGAAGCTTGATGCGTAGTGATATCTGTCATGAAATGAGTCGTGTACCTAATTTAATATAAGATGCTACGTACAACCACTGCATAAGATGGAGCCATTTGACTAAATGCACCTCACCTTATCTTTTATACCGTGTAGGAAAAAGCCGTGATTCAAAAATACAGAAATAAATTTAGAAATATACGTAGTTAACCTGAGCTTAGGATAATTAATGCCTTTCTAGCAGCCAATTTTAGCGCTAACTACGTTGAATTCACTTCCAATAGCCAGCTATTGGTGCGCAAATTCGCCTAGTTATCATCAAAACTCTCTGGCTAGATAAGGTAGTAATTTAATGTTACTTTAGAAACAATGAGTTACCTCATTCCTTATCCAAACCTCAGGTTAGTTATCGTTTAAACATTGCCCTAAATGGCAATGATATACAGTCTCAATTGTAACGTTTCCACGAGCTAAATGCACTAACATTTGCGGCTGTAACGGCCGACTTTATAGAAAATTTTGACACCCATCGCCTTTACTTGCGGTAAAGTACAATTAGATTTTTTCTAACTGAGTTACAACGTCGGTTGCGATTTGCTTTAATATTTCACAATCAGCTTCACTCAACTCTCGGGGTTCTATATCGATAACACATACGGTCCCAACGCGAAAACCGCTGGACAATATGATAGGCGCACCAGCATAAAATCGAATATGAGGGGCATTTAACACCAAAGGGTTATCCATAAAGCGAGGATCTTCGAGCGTATCATGAACCACAAATACCGTGTCTTCTAATATTGCATGACCACAAAATGAAACATCGCGAGACGTTTGCTCAGCATCCAATCCAAAGCGAGATTTAAACCATTGTCTGTCCTTGTCAACAAGACTTACCAATGCAATTGGAGCATCAAAAACATGGGCAGTAAATTGAGTAATTCGGTCCAATTCAAGTGTTGGTTTTGTATCGAGTATCGCAAGCTCCCTAAGCGCATGTAACCTAGCTGGTTCGTTTTTAGGTAACTCAGGGATTTTCATAATCTACTTAATTAGACAGTGTTTACATTTCTACTATAGTTTGTTTTGTGAGATAACGCAGGTGGCAAATGTGAGCAAGTATTTTAAAATAATCTCCCTAACCCTTTTTTCCCTAGTCTGCTTAAGTGGTTTTTACCTCGAAATTAACGAGTTTAATAAAAATCGTGTGGTTCACCAGAGTCTGACTTTATACTACAACAACCTTTCCGCCCTAGATAAAGCGATTGAAGTGATCTTTAGTCTGCAACGTGAACGCGGCATGTCCACGGGATTTAAGTCCGAAGAAGAACACGACGCGCGACTACTTGTATATTATCAGGAAACGGACGAAAAAAGAATAAGACTCACTGCTGAAAAACTCACGAGCATTAATAACTTCGATCAGTTTCAATTGACCATAAAAGACGATATACAAACACTGAGAAAGCTCAATAAACAGGCAAATATCAACCACGAGCAACTATTTCTTCGCTACACAATTTTGATTAATCACTTAATCGATACAGTCCGAACCATACAAACTGAGCAGTCCTTCATCCATAATTTTGGTAGCAATGAGGATAGAACACAGTACCAGAATATTCACACACTTATCAGAGCAATTGAATTAGGGGGCAGACTCAGAGCTAAGATCAGCCGATACCTAACGGCAGATGAAGAGCCCACTAGATTAAGTGCAATGAGAAGCGCGCTACAATACTACGCCACTCATGTCACACTGATGGACAGCCTCAAAGATAATCAAAATACCGTACAGCTATACAATGCCGCTACGGCGTCTAGAGAGTATGACTATGTCACCTCAGCCCTAAACCGCTTTAGCCGTGGAGCTGAAAGCAACTTACCACACTATGTGTGGTGGGATAACAGTACTGCCTATTTGAACTTGCTCGCTAGTGGCAGCCTGAATTTACTTGAATATATGAAGGACTCTGCTGCCGCATCTATGCAAAATTCACAAGAGCGAGCTCAAACCTCACTCATTATCTCTTTGATCATTGCGCTGCTTTATATCATTTTAATTTGCCTATTGATTAGAGCGTTTACCGAATTAAAAATATATAAAACGGCACCACTTAGAACACAAACCGCACAGCTCATTGTGATATTTTCGTCAGTACTTGCCGTGCTATTTGTGGAACATTTTGCAAGTCAAAAGCAGCTATTATACCTCTCTGAAGTACAAACTCTTAGGCAGCTGAACAACCACTCATTGGAGCGTATAAACCACCTTAAAACGCTATGGTACAAGCCACATGTTGAAAGCCTTAGGTATGCCAGTATTAGCACCAATGCCGATCTCGCTAAACCGTCTCAGTTGCAAACGCTAGCCGCTAATAACCTTAATAACACTCAGTATGTAGACAAAAGCCAGATCGCGTCGTTTTATTCTCAATATCAAGAAAGTTTGCACCGTGGAGGGGTAGTTACACAAATTATAAAGGGTAATGATGGCCATCGAATATTGATTATGGCGGGTCTTGGGCTGTCCGATAAGGGGCTGACGGAAACACTGTATTGGTACGAAGTTCAGCTGGATGTCTTACTTGGCAGCCTAGAACTCAGCCTTGATACCCGCCTAGAAAACGCATCGGGTTACTACACTATGCAGGAAGTCGAGGCGATTAAAATTAGCGGCACGCATACTCCACTAAGTCAATTACTGCTTACTAATAATATTGACCAAACCGACTTTCTAAGTGCAAAAATCTGGGATCAAGAACTTCAAGTGGGTGCTTATGCTTATTCACGTGAAGCGTTTAATCAAGATCTCTTCTACACCATAGAAATTAAGTTTATCTGGCAGGTGTTGTCATTAGTTGCATTTTGCTTATTTGGTTTAGCAATTAGCTATCGCGCCCAACAAAAAGCAAAATTAGACAAGCAAGCTGCAAAAGACGCGATTCAAAAGCGTCAAACTTTATTGAACTCATCTGAGAAGCTTGCCGCTATCGGTAGTTTTGAGGTGCCTGTTGGACAACACGTAGCACATACCTCTGAAGGCTTTAGGACGCTGTTTAACTTAACTCCCGAACTTGAGTACCATAATTTAAAACCAATTATAAAATTACTCGATAGTGACAATAGGAAGAAGTTGCAATCAAACTTACGTTCCATAACTCACGATCAATCTAGTGAACTTCAATTGACAATAAGAGACGAATCTTCAACTAGATACCTAAATGTCATTCTCAATTTAAAATACTACTCAAGTGAAAATTCGCAGTTTGTTGTCGGGGTTGTAAAAGATGTAACAAATCAAGTTAATGAAAGCAATCGCCAAAAGAGAATACAAAAGGAACTCGTCGCCGCGAGAAAAGAGGCCCTAGAAAAAATGCATGAAGCGGATGTGGAAAGAATGTCAGCTCAGCATTTACTCAAAGTCCAAAAATCTACAGAAAAGCTGCTTCAAGAAGCCATTGATTCATTTCCAGCATTTATCCTGCTAATTGATGAAAACCAGCATATAGCTATGCTAAATCAGTTTAACGAACACATTAAAAGAACTAATCACAACGAATACCAATTCATGGGAAGCTCTCTCAACAAAGGTTCTGACGTTATAGCATTTATTACCCAACTACCAATGACAGACAACAGCGAATTACTGTCCATGTTAGAAGAGGCAAAAGACAAAGAACAGTATCAAGCACTAACGACGTGCCAGTATGTCAGTGAAGATACCCTGTACTGGTTCAACGTGTTAGTGAAAAATATCACCACAGATTCTGGGAAATACACCCTCATCTATCAGAATGATATTACTAAAAGCATCAACTTTTCTGCAGAGCTTGAGCAAGCTCGCATAAAAGCAGAGCAAGCAAGTGAAGCAAAGTCTCGCTTCCTCGCAACAATGAGTCACGAGATAAGAACGCCGATGAATGGCGTGGTGGGCATGCTGGACATTCTCGCCCAGTCTAACCTTGATCACGAGCAATCTCACCTCACCAAAGTCGCAAAAAGCTCAGCATTAGTACTACTTCGAATAATTAACGACATATTAGACTTTTCAAAAATCGAAGCGGGGAAAATGCAACTTGAATCTACGCCATTTAGCTGGCAAGAAATTATTAGAGAACTCGCGGAGCTCCTTGCATATCAAGCGGACTCTAAAAAGCTCAAGCTTGCCTTTTATCTTTCGCCACAGTTACCTAATTGGCAATTAGGAGATCCAGTTAGACTGCGCCAAATTTTATTAAACCTAATCGGTAACGCGTTAAAATTCACCAAAACTACTGCAACCGCCGCTGGCTTTGTAGAAGTGACTATTGGGCGCTCTCCCGATGATGGTTATATGGAAATTAGCGTGAAAGACAATGGTAAAGGTATGTCCGAAGAACAAGTAGAAAACCTTTTTAAACCATTTGTTCAAGCAGATAGCAGTATTCAACGCCAATATGGCGGCACCGGACTGGGCCTTTCCATTACTCACAAACTTGTAGCCATGATGGAAGGGGAAATTGACTGTAGAAGCCTCGAGGGTTTTGGCAGTAACTTTATTGTTACTCTGCCATACTGTGAAGTGCCAAAACAAACCCGCGATATTAGCTTAACCTTAGACAGACTAAAAATTGCTGTGGTGGGCGACGAGGACAAATTTGAAAAAGACCTGCAAAATCAACTGCACATCTATGAAGCCCAATGTGAAATATTCCCTCGAGAACTGTTTAACGCGCAACTGATTGATAGTCAACAATTTGATTATCTCGTTATCACTGCAGAAGCCTTCCAACAACTCACTACAGAAGGAAAAGAAGTTTTCATCGCGGAAAGCGAGTGCAAGTATATTTTACTAGACAATAATCAGGACAAGCTTCCGCATGCAAACAATATCAACGTCTCAAACCTCGCGCTATATCCTTATTACGCTTATAAAGTCGTTTCACACATCGCCACCTTAGAAGGGCTAATTGACAGTGAATCAACAAGTGACGACAGCGAGACTAAATCTAAGGCACTACCCACAATTAATGATGCCCAAGCACTAAACAAGCTTATCTTAGTCGTCGAGGACAATGTTTATAATCAGGATTTATTCAAAAGACAGCTAGCTCTGCTAGGCTATCAATGCATTATTGCCGACAATGGTAAAGTTGCCTTGCAGCTACTCGAACAGTATCACTTTTCGCTTATTATTTCAGACTGCCATATGCCTGTGATGGATGGCTATGAATTCGCAAAACAACGTCGCGAGCATGAACGTGAACGCAATCTAGAGCACATTCCTATCATTGCTGCAACGGCTAATGCGTTAGACGGTGAGAAAGATATTTGCTTTAACGCCGGGATGGACGATTACGTTGCAAAGCCCATTGTCTTGCAGAAATTAAACAAAAAGCTAAAAAAATGGTTTTCGAGCAACATTCCAACAAACAGCCAAGAAGCAGAGCATGCCTCTTCATTGATTGAGGAACTAGATGTGCCAACCAGACATATCGACTTGGTGATACTCAGTGAATATGTAGGTACAGATAAAGAGTTACAGAGTATTTTCTTAAGAAGCTTTGTCGACGACACGAAAAAACTGTTACAAGGGGTAGACTTAGAACGTCCTGAAAGTGTCAAGAATATTGCACATCAAGGGAAAACCTCGGCGAAGGCTGTCGGCGCAACACAACTCTCTGAAAAAATGGCAGAACTTGAACATGCAGCAGGTGAGGGTAAGCAGATAAAAATTGAAAATTTATTGAATCAATGTTTGATGCTTTTTGATAATGCACAAGCTGAAATCGCTTCTATACTTATTGTGGAAGATCTCACGTAACACGTGCTAAAAATTCAGGTCTAGTATGTATGATAAATGAAAAGCACCTTATTATTGCGATTGATGATAGCGAGCTTATTCTCACACAATTGCAATTGTTGATTTCTAACCAGACACCGTGCGCCTTTAAAGGGTTTAACAGCGGGCTGTCTGCATTAGAAAGTCAAGAACTCCATCAAGCTTCCCTTATTTTACTTGATATCAACATGCCGCAAATGGATGGCGTAGAGATATTGCGGAAATTTGCCGAACTAAGTATCCAAGCACCTATCGCTTTGCTAAGTGGTGAAAAAGGTCTATTTATCAAAAATACCGCTGCACTGGCAGAGCTTCATGGCCTCACCATTATATCTAGTTTAGAAAAGCCACTTTCTGCAACTAAGCTAAAAGAACTTTACAGTCAGCTTCAGTCTCAAAATACATCCACAAAGTCCCAACACGCTCTACAAAACTATAGTAAAGATGAGATCTATGAGGGATTATTGCGAGAAGAGTTTTGTGCGTATTTTCAACCTAAAGTCGCAAGTTCATCCGGTGCAATCATTGGCGCAGAAGTGCTTGCAAGATGGCATCATAGTACCGATGGCACTGTGCCTCCTTCACAGTTTATCGCGACAATGGAAGAGAACGAATTAATTCACCTGCTATCCTATAGCCTGTTGAAACAAACCTTGTCCTTGCTTAGCTATAATCGAGATATTCTTAAAGCGCTTCAATTCAGCATTAATTTGAGCGTGAAAGAGCTAGAAGACATAAAACTCCCAGAAAAACTCGAGTCTATATGCGAAGAGTATTGCACCCCCACCTCTCAAATCACTCTAGAGTTAACTGAGAGTCACTTGTTAGATAACATCAAGCGCGCGCTTGATGTGTTGCTGCGTTTAAAACTTAAAGGCTTTAAGCTGTCTATTGACGACTTTGGTACAGGGTATTCTTCTATTAAGCAGCTCAACGAGTTACCGTTTGATGAACTCAAAATCGATAGATGCTTTGTTGATGGCTGTTCAACGCAACCGAACAAACGCGTCATTATCGCGAGCACCTGTGAGATGGCTCACCAACTTGGACTAGAGGTCGTCGCTGAGGGTGTCGAAGAGATTGAGGACCTAGTCGTTGTACAAAGCTACGAAGTAGAATCGGTTCAAGGCTATTATTACTACCCACCTTGTACCCCGTCGGAGTTTTTGCAAACTGTCTCTGAATCCGCATTGCAAAAGTCTCATTCTAGTAAATAATTAAATTTAATAGGCTTTGATATACTCTCATAGTTAGAGGGAATCTATGCATAAAAAAGACGTTGAACACGCACAACGACATCCAAAAGTGATTATTATTTGCGACGATCCTGCAGAAATGACTGGCGTTGTTGATATTGTTGCTTCTCAAGTCAATGAATACCGTACTCTCACTAGTCATAAAGAAGTAGCTGAAGTGCTAACTGAGTCTCCACCAGATGTCATTGTTATTGCTCGAAAGACAGTCGCAAAAAGCGTCGAAATCTATAGTTTGCTCGCCAAGCATGGCTTACTTAACTATGCTCATGAAAATATTTTACTGTGTGAAAACAAAGAGTCAGGCGTGGCCTTTCGATGTTGTATGAAAGGTATTTTTACCGATTATTTTGTCTACAAACCTATGTATGAGAACTACCGATTTCGTATGATCTTACATAATGCTTTGGTTCGTACGGAAGGCACGTCTGAGGTTGCTAAAATCAGAGAGGAGCATTTTGGTCGCATAGATGACAAGCTAAAGCAATTGATTGATGATGCAGCTTTGTATCATCAAAAAGCGGATGAAACGCTACAAACGGTAAGACGTAATCTCAACAATGAAAAAGGGATTAATAAAGTTCAAGATGACTTGCTAAATGAATTAAAACAAAAACACTTATCGCCACTGCTGGATGAACTAGAACACCAATTGGCAGATAGCGTTCATGAATTAACAAAAAGATTGAAAGATAAACAATTCTCTATCGCTGAGCTTACAGCATTGCTGAGCGAAAAAGACAACTCTAAGTGCGCGCAATTAGCGCAAAATGTATTGCCAGTAGGTGATACCGGTGAGGTTGATGTTAGCGAACCAAAAGCGCTTGAAACCAAGCAAGAAGAAGTAAAAATAATGGTGGTGGAAGACAACGAAATTTATCGAGAGATGATAGCCAAGATCCTACGTGATGAGGGGTATAAAGTAGACTGTGAAACCAGCGGGTTAGGTGCTATAAAAACATTGAGAAAACATAAATTCACCATGGTATTTATGGACTTATTTATGCCAGAGCTTGATGGCTACAATACAACCAAAAATATTCGCAATATTCCACATTGTAAAAAACTTCCTATCATTGCGCTAACCAGCAATAAAAACAAAGATATAATCAGAAAGTGGGCGTCTTTGGGGCTCACTGGGTACATCACCAAACCGTCTACCAAATCATCTATTTTAAAAGCTGTGGAAAAAGCACTTACGGAAAACCAATAAGTTGCGTAAAGTACAAATCAGCAAACATTATCAAATCGAGTTCTGCCATGATAAGCCATATCAACTCTGATTTAAGTTTCGGAGTTGTAATACCAATTCGCCTAATTAAGTGATCTATTTTGAGGCGAATTGGTAAAAGTGGCCGCATAAACCAACAATGAAGTGAATGATGACTAGAAAAGCAACAACCCTGAGCCAATACACTACTCGCTTAAATATTGTTATTGATTACATCTATAACAATATTAATCGCGAACTTGATGTGATCACGCTTGCTGATCAATGCCATATGTCGACTTATCACTTTCACCGTGTTTATCGCTCAATCGCTGGGGAAACCATCAATGCAACCGTAAGAAGAATGCGACTACATGTTGCTGCAGGTATGTTAATTCGCACCCAAGACTCCATTGCAAAGGTGGCTGAGCAGACCGGTTATGCAAGTATTGAAGCGTTTAGCCGAGCATTTTCTCAACGATATAAGCAACCACCTAGCCTATTTCGCCAACATGAACAGGCCAAGGCAAAAGGCTGTGCGGCCGAGTTTTATATCATTAAGGTAGAAGAGGATTCGAATATGTTTAATGTAGAAATAGGCAGCAATGAGCAAATGACGTTAATCGGACTTGAGCACCATGGCGATTACATGCAAATCGGTCAAGCATTTGAAAAATTAAACGTACTTGCGCAGCAACAAGGCTTATTAGGTGCGGATACGCGTTTCTTTGGTGTATATTTTGACGACCCAAAAACCGTCGAGGAAAGCAAACTAAAATCAATGGCAACAATTTTAGTGCCAAAGACAACCGCATCTCTCCCAGAGGGGCTTTGTGAATTCGCCATTCCATCGGGCAAAACAGCTAGCCTACTTTACCAAGGTGACTATGCTTCTCTTGAAACGCCTTACGAGTACCTGTTTGGACAATGGTTACCTAACAGTGAGTTCGAACCTGCCGATGTGCCTGTTATCGAAGAATACTTAAATGATGTTAGAGATACACCACCACACGAGCTTCTCACTCGTATCACTTGTTACATTAAATAACTGATTTTTATCCTGTTCAGGGGTTAACTAATCTAAACGCGACTAAGCATCGACTGCTTAGAAAGAATAAGGAGGGACTTCCCTCCTTATTTATTTGCGAACCAATTAGAACCTATAGTTAAAGCTCAATTTAGCATTTCGCTCGTTGCCAGGCGTGCCACCTAAGAACAATGCTTTACTGTAATAACGCTCGTCAGTTAGGTTTTCAAGGTTTAGCTGAATATCGAACTGCTCAGCATCGAACTTAATTGCAGCATCCCAGCGAGTATAACCATCAATAGTTGCCGTAGGCAGGCCGAAAGAAACAGAGTTAATTGTTCGTTCACTCTCATAGTTAATTCCAAGACTGTACTCTAGAGTCCCTCCAAACCAATTAGCTGGCTGGGTATACTTCACCCACGTGCTGGCAAACTTTTTCGGTACCCCTTTCATTTGACCTGAGCGTTCATTCGAACGGATCTCAACAGCATCTTGATAAGTCGCGTTCATATTCACACTGATTTGGTCATTCAATGCTAAATTTAAGTCAAGCTCTACACCTTTTGACTCATCTTCATCATCGAAGAAATAGCGTGGAACGCTGACATTGTAGTCGTCACCTGGCTGCTCGTTATACTCAGGATTGTTATACATTAGGTTTGTGCGTTTAGTTTCGAACCACACTAATGAGCCCAATAAATCTTCATCAAAGGCAGTAAAACGCACACCAATATCTAACGTTTCAGATTCAGAGTCAGGTCTGTTTTTACGATTTGCATCAGCTTCATTTTCTAGACTACCCAGTACACTGTATGCAGTACGACCTTTTGCCATATTTACAAAAGCCGAAAGCTGAGAGGTCACTTGATAATTCAAGCCAATATTATACGTCATACCTGCATCATCCGTGTCCAGCTCTTCACTCTCTTCTGGTGAACGATCAGTACCTAAATGCTGATATTTTTGTTCAACGCTAGTATATGCAAGACCAGCACGAGCAGTTAGTGCATCAGTGATATACACCACTTCTTGTGCACTAATGCCATACGCCGTAAGCGTTTTATCGTAGTTACTACGTAGCGATGGGTCATAATCCTCGAATTCGCCTGTTGGCCAGTTTGGACTGCGAATGTCTAAGATATATGGAATTGAACCTTTACCATCGACATCATATGCAGACCAACTTTTTAAGCGCATATCACGATTTTCATAGTTAACGCTGACTAAATGCTCACCGCTCAAAGAAGCCATATCCCAAGTTAACTGTAAATCAGCAAAGTACTGCCAAGTTTTTTCGCTGGCAACTTGACGGCGATACTCTTGACGGCGAGCCGCATAAGGATATAGCACATCATCAATCACAAGCGGAGCTCTTGGGTTTGCATTGATCACACCATTGCGCTCCCAATAAACATAATTGTAAGCACCTGTTTGGCGAACAAAATCAGAATCATAGCTACGCCATAATACCTGCTGGGTTAGCTTCGAGTTGCGATTTAAGTACCAATCGTGACGAAGCTTTATCCGTAACTCTTCACCTTCATTAGGACGAGATAAAGGAGAAATCAGATTCCCATCGCCAAGATTGAAAGGCTTTAGGCCATCGCCAATACGAATTGACTCAGCAAGTTGCGCGCGCTGTTCATCATTCAGCTGTACACCTAACCACTTACCTTTCTCAGCATCATATTGTGGGTCATTTGGCAAGCGATCAGCTGTAACCAACCCTGGTTGCCCAGTAATGCTATCCCAGTTAATAATCCGTACCGGATCGCCAATTGAATCTACTTGTTGCGAATCATCAATATAGGCCGCTGAAAGTAAAAATGAGTGCTCGCTGCTTGGGTCGAAACGTAAGCTTGCATAGATTTCGTCTCTATTAGATTCTAGATCTCGATAGCCGTCGCTACGCTCATGGTTTGCAACAACACGGTAGGCAAGCTTGTCAGTAATTGCATCTGTAAAATCAACGCCCAAACCATAAGTATTCCATGCGCCCACTTTACCGTTAATTGAGAGCGCTTGTTCAAACTGTGGCTTTTTCTCAACTAAGTTAACTACACCACCTGCAGCACCAATACCATAAAGGCCTGTAGCAGGACCTTTTAACACTTCAATACTTTCGATATTGGTTAAGGAGCGTGTTGGGTTAAAGCTGTTCCCTAAGTCAGCACCACCATACATACCATCGTAGGTATAGTTTACGCCTAGGCCACGAACCATTAGTGAATCACCAATGCCGTAGTTATTACCGGCCTGAGACAAACCACTTACGTTGCGTAGTGCTTCTTGTAAAGTCGCTGCGCTTTGCGAATCTAGTAGCTCTTTGTCAACAACAACAACCGCGGCGGGGGTCTGCATAAGATCCATATTGGACTTAGTTGCAGTTCCAGATTGCAAAATAATTTTATTATGTTTGCCATAAACACTGATTTTTTCTATGTCTTCAGAAGCAAAAGCCGTTGTGCTTGCACCTAGTAAAGCCAACTTAACCGCAACGCATGAGGCGGAAAGAACAGAAGAGCGAGAGTATTGCATTTTTAACTCCAAACTACGCAATTGGATAGTGGTGAAATAAGCCAAATACCTATTTCAGAAAATAATTTATCAGAGAGGGGGCGAAGTTTAGCAAAACAATAGTAATGATAACAACTATCATTTACATTTTAAAAATGTAATATTTTTTGCAATACACGAAAAGATGATAATAAAGTGTAACAGATGGATATTTTTATTTAGCGAGCGTAATCTAACTTCGTTATTTGCTCGCTTCGCGGCTTACCCAATTTTGTAAACCGCATTAGGGCCTGTTGACCTTTGCTGTTTGATTTTTGTTCTCCTGAGTGTATTTTGGTCGCGACGCTCGACTTGCCGCCTAGTAATCTAGGCAAAAGTTGAGCAACAATGAACAAAACGCACTCAGGTGAACCCAAAGGGCAGCGCTTGATTGGCATTTCTACTGTGTTATCGCCTGACTCACATAGAACAACTATGCTACACAGGCTCTGCCTTGTATAAATACCAATCAAACTGCTGCAAAAACAAACTTGAAAGATAAACAGGCCCTAGATTAAAACAATCCTAGCAGCGTCGGATATAACTCATAACAGGTAAAGCTCACTTCAAGCCCAATCAAGACTAAAAGAAAACTGACCAGATGCCCCACTTTTACTTTTGAACAAACATAAGCGCCTAATGGAGCACCAACGACCACAATCGGTATTGCCGCTAGCAAATAGCCATTTATTTCACTGCTGATCGTATTGAGGTGCCACGCATTAATGCTACTTCCAATCAATGAGGTAAACGTCATCACCACGACGGAGGTTGCAGTCGCCTTTTTCACATCTGCATTATAAGCAATCACCAACAAGGCAAAGAGTGCAATATCTGCACCCGACCCTACTAATCCACTAGCTATACCTCCGATTAACGCTACGGCCATAAAGCGTAGCATTTTAGGTTGGATAAACTCACTGCTAGGTTGATGATGTGCCTTACGCCACCATCTCAAAATCAGTGTTAGTGCAAAGCAGAGCAACAAAAAACTAAAAATAGACTTAACTAGGAGCCTTGGTGCCAGAGGCGCGATATACAATAGACTGAGCGTTACACCAAGCGCAGCCATTGGCAACGCCATTAAAATAACGTTTTTATATACCGGAATACGGCGACAGAAAATAGTAATGGTCGCCGCTGTCATACCAAAACTTTGTATCGCGAGAGAAAATACCTTGGCCGTAGCGGGATCTATGTCTAATAATTTAGTCATCACAGGAAAGGCGACGGCGCCACCGCCTAATGCCGTTCCACCTGCCACAAACGATCCCAACGCCATGGTCAGCGCAATATGGGATTCACTGATAATTTGACCAAGTGCTTGATAAAAGCCTTGTACCCAGATCAACGTAGCGTACACACCCAGTGTAAAAAATAAGGGCCACATCGTCGGTTTTGTTATTCGTTGCAACATTATTCATCCATTACTCAAAGAGCCTTTCCTTATTAATACCCGTTACCATACTCATCTAGTATTTGAGCGAACGCAATTAAACATGATGAATACACTTTTTTCAAATTAAATTTACATTAAAAGTGAATACACCTGAATGCAATAAACACATCCTCAATAGTTGAAACGCACGCCTATCTCCCTTATTATAACTATAAATAATTACTTATTACTTTTTGTTATATCGGTAATTTGCTTATACCTAAAGGCACAATCATGACAGTAGAATCGGTGTTACCTCAAATATATCTAGATGCTAATGCAACAACCCCTGTATTAGAGCAAGCAGCAGACGCAGCATTGGTTACCATGAAAACCATGTTTGGTAACCCGAGCAGCAGCCACATTACAGGCCTACAGGCTAAGCAACTGATGGAACAAACTCGTCAAAAAGCACGTGCGGTGCTGGGTTCTGGTCATGGTCGAGTGATTTTCACCAGTGGCGCAACAGAGGGCATCCAAACCGGCATACTATCAGCCCTTTGTGAAGCAAAAAAGAAGATACAGCCAAACAAAAAATATACACTACTTTACGGGGCAACTGAACACAAAGCAGTACCAGAGTCACTTAAACATTGGAATCAAATTTTAGAAATTAATGCCGATGTCAAAGCCATTCCGGTTGATGGTGCAGGTAATCTGGATTTAGCGTTTATCGCAAATGAAGTACCTAATGCGCTAATGATTTGCACTATGGCTGTCAATAATGAAACCGGTGTATATCAAGACCTGAACCAATTAGAAAACGTAATAAGAAAGCATAATTCAAATATTTTTTGGATGGTTGACTGTGTTCAGGCGCTGGGTAAACGCAATTTAAACCTAGCGAGAACAACTATTGACTACGCACCTTTTAGCGGTCATAAGCTCTATGCACCAAAAGGCATCGGTTTTGTTTATATTCGAGAAACCGCGCCGTTTACGCCATTTATTGCTGGCGGTGGTCAAGAGAGCGGTTTACGCTCAGGGACAGAAAACTTACCTGGCCTTGCCGCGCTGAATGTGATTTTTGATGAACTGCTAAAAGAAAATGACAGCCAATTTGCAAGCGTAGATAAACTACACGATTTTCGAAATCAACTAGCACAAACGCTCAAAGATGCGTTCCCGACTATTGTATTTAATAATCACTTCAGTAATAGCGTTCCGACTACACTAAACTTTGCAATTCCGGGATTTAGCTCAAAAGAAATCATGGATTTGTTTGACGCAGCAAACATCCGTGTCAGCTCGGGCTCAGCGTGCAGTTCAAAGGTAACGCGCAGTTTTGTGCTAGATGCCATGGGACTCCCTGCATGGCAAAGCGAATCGGCTATTCGACTGTCTTTTGGTCCTGCCACAACCCAAACTGAAATAGACGCGGCGTGTGAGCGCATTCTCCATTGTGCTCAGGCACTCGGTCACAGTTGTCTCATGCAAGCGGCGAATGGCGTTAACAATAAAGAAGCGCTTGACGGCCTAGTACAATTTAAAGTGGGTGGTGCATGCTGTTGGTTGTTTGCTGATAAGCAGTCAAAAACGGCGATTATTATCGATCCACTTCCTGAGCTGGTAGAACGTCTTAATACGATATTAGAATGCCAGCAGCTAACACTGCTCGCTGCGCTTGATACACATGGGCACGCCGATCACGAATCGAGTCGAACCACACTGAATTTACCAAAACAAACATGCGACCATTTAGGCTGGCCAACTCAAACTACACAAATTGACTATAAAGGCCAGTCACTTGAAGCGCTAGCTATTGGTCATTTCCGTCTTGCAAAACTAACCACCCCAGGACATACGGAAGATAGCGTCACCTTTATGCTATTGGAGCAACAACAAGATAAGTACGCCATCAGATACGTTTTTTGTGGTGACCTAATCCTGATGGGGGCATTAGGTAGAACCAACTTCTCCACCAGCTCACCAAAAGCGATGCTGAATAGCATTCAGTTACTTGCTCAGCTCATCGACACAGATACCTTGTTATGCCCAAGTCACGACTACAACAATGAGTTTGCAACTACCCTAGCGGCAGAGTGTAGTCGTAATTTACTATTAAATAGTGTGCTTCAACATGACATTGCGGTTGATGTATTTGTTGAGAAAAAGGCGCAAATAGACAAAAACATTGTTGATGAGGCTGGCAGTGAGATCATGTGTGGCGCAACGGTTTGCAATAAAAACCAATTTGAATTGCACGAGTACAACACAACAGAGCTCAATGCTCACATCGCTAACAACGAAGGTGTGCTGTTAATTGATATACGTGAACCGCATGAATATGCTCTAAATCACAACAGAGCGTTTGATCAAAATGTGCCACTAACCCGCCTTACTGACTTTATTTGCAAACAAAGCCAAGACAAGACGAAAGAGTTGGTGTTGGTGTGTCGCAGCGGCAGTAGATCACAAGTTGCAGCACAGGCGCTAGCACGACTCGGCTTTAATAATATCGGACATTTAAAAGGAGGGTATGCACTCATCCCATCAGCATAACCTTCACTGTTTCCTTTCTAAAGCCCCTACAGCGCTCGCTATGGGGCTTTTTTGATCTCACTTTTCATCACTACCGTATGAATACTAAAAATGACTAATACCAATTGGCTTAATTAAGTGATCTATTTTGAGGCGAGAAAATCTTGTCGATAACCCCGCTACCGCGTCCTGCTATCGCCAAGGTACCTACATCCGTGTAGGCAAGACGAAAATTTTGCTATTTAACCTGAGGTTTGGATAAGGAATGTTCCAACTCATTGTTTCTAAAGAATAACTTAGTTTTTTCCTTGTCTAGCCAGAGAGTTTTAGGGAAAACACCGCTTCCGCGTCCTGCTCTCGCTAAGGTACCTACATCCTGTAGGCAAGGCGAATTTACGCACCAATAGCTGGCTATTGGAAGTGAATTCAACGCAGTTAGCGCTAAAACTGGCTGCTAGAAAGGCATTAATTATCCGCAGCTCAGGTTATTTAGTTGTTCTAAATGAGAAATTTTTAACGCAGCTAGCGTCAGATTGGCTCCTTCAAATTGAGCAAGTATTAAGACTAATTGGTATCAACCCTAAATGGCTCATAAGAAAGTAAACCTACCTTATAAAGTATGCCCTATTTGCAAACGGCCGTTTTATTGGCGGAAAAAATGGCAAAGAGATTGGGAAAACGTTAAATACTGCTCAAAGCGCTGTGCTGCTGAGCGCCGCTTAAGTATAGGGCACAACAATTAACAAAACGTGGCGAATGTTGTAACTAGAATAATGCTTTGTAATATTTGCAAATTACAGAACAATAATATTGATAATCACTCTCATCTACAATATCATTTGCGCAAACTTAGATCATAGGGATTAATCATGCGCTCATTTAAATACAAATATCCAAGCCTTATTGCCAGTGTTGCATTGGCGTTGTCTTGCTCGGCAATTGCACAAGAGCAAACAAAACAAGATAAAGACGACATTGAAATTATTGAAGTTAGCCCAAGAGGCTTAATTTCGTACGTTAGTGCTACCGCGTCAAAAACAGCAATTCCTATCGTCAAAACGCCTGTCTCTGTTTCGGTATTAACAGCGCAACGTATTTCTGATTTAGGTGCAGAAACGCTGCAAGATGCGATTGGGTATGTTGCAGGTGTTTATAATGGGCCATATGGTGTTGATACTCGAGGCGACTGGTCTAAAATTCGTGGCGTCGACCCCTTACTCTATGTTGATGGCCTGCAAAAATTGTTTGGCAATTACAACAATACCCGTACTAACCCTTATGCACTTGAAAGCGTAGAGATCTTAAAAGGTCCTTCATCCGTGCTTTACGGACAGGGGTCTACAGGTGGTATCGTCAACGCAGTATCAAAATTACCAAAAGCAGACACTGAAGGTGAGATCTGGGCACAAGTGGGCAACTACGACCGTAAGCAACTAGCACTTGATTACAACACCACATTTGGTGAGCAGCAAGAGTATCAAGCACGTGCTGTTGCCATGTATCGAGACAGCGGCACACAGACCGATTATGTTGATGACAACACCCTGATGCTTGCACCAAGCTTTAGCTGGCTTGCTTCAGATGAAACTAAAATTACCTTGCTTGCCAACCTTCAGAGAAATGAATCAGGCTCTTCAACGCAATTCTTCCCGCATGAAGGCACTATTCTACCTGCAAAATATGGCCAAATTCCCAGTGAGCGTTTCGTCAGCGAGCCTGGCTGGGATAAATACGATACTGAGCAACAAGCGATCACCGCTATTGTTGAGCACAGCTTTGATTTAGACACGCATGTTAAGTTTTCTGGTCGCTACAGCGATAGTTCATCCGAGTACCGTACCATTTATTCTTGGCCACCAAAATTTGAAGCAGACAAACGCACTGTTAAGCGTATTGCCAGCCTCACCGATTCAAGTGCACGTAGTGTGACGATGGATCTTCAATTCCATAAATATTTGGAACTGGATGCGGTTAAACTCACTATGGTATCGGGTGTTGATTACCAAAATGCGGATACAGATTCTGATCGCGGCCGTGGCGTTGCAGCTCCACTCGACTTGTATAACCCAGTGTATGGACAAAGTACAGCGTTACCAACAGCAGTTGTCGATAACCCTGAAAACACGTTAAACAATAAACAGCTTGGTGCTTATGCTCAAGTTACTGCTGAAGTGAATAGCTGGGTACTCAATGCGGCACTTCGCTATGATGATGTTTCAAATCAGGTGCAAACGGCAGGTGCAATCAAAAATAGTCAGAATGCCACAACAGGTCGGATCGGTTTGCTTTACCAATTTGAGAATGGCATAGCGCCCTATGCTAGCTATTCAGAATCTTTTAAGGCTGTATTTGGACAAAAACCACAAGGTGGCGCATATAAACCGCTAGAGGGTGAACAAATTGAACTCGGCTTAAAATATCAACCAACGGGTACCGAACACCTTATCACGGCATCTGTATTTGAAATTAAAGACAAAAATCAAATACGGAAAGTTTCCCCCGAATTTGAAGTACAAGACGGTGAAATCACGGTAAAAGGGTTAGAGCTTGAGGCCCAACTTGAGTGGCAGCACCTTGATATCTATGCAGCATATTCTTATTTAGATACGGAACAAGACGTTTCTCCGCTGTCACCTACAGAGCTCTATGTAGCACAAGATTTGGTTACGCTCATCACAGATGATACTCAGCTCTCAGCAACACCTAAGCACTTAGCTTCAATTTGGGCGACGTACCGCGCAGATGAATGGCTTCCAGGGCTAAAATTTGGCGCGGGTATTCGACATGTAGGAAAAACCTATGATGGCAGTCGTACAGTTGAGCTAAATGGACAAATACTGCATCAGCAATTAGTGACTGATAACTTCAACCTTATTGATATGATGATTGGCTATGACATTGAACAATATCAATTCAGTTTACAAGTCGATAATGTCACCGATAAAACGGTTATTACCAGCTGTTTGTTCCGTGGCGATTGTTTCTATGGACAACGTAGAACTATCAGCGCTAACGTTAAGTATAAGTTTTAATCCCCTTTACGAGATAAGGCGACCTTGTCCCGCCTTATCTCGTTTATTTTTCTCAATATCAACTCAACTGTATGATTTCAAAATCATTACCTACTATAGGGGCAATTAGGTTATTATATGCAACAAACCATGATTTAGAGAAGTTGCATGAAGGAAAATCTAAAGGTTATAACTAACCTATCAATATCTAAACTTATATTTAACTACAGAAAAAAAGTCAGAGGTGTTGTTGAAAACTTAGAGATTGAAAGCGATGCAAACTTACACAAGTACTTTGTGCATCTTAAGTCTAAGTATCAAGAAGCATTACTTCAAGCAAACAAAGCCGATTTACACAGCCTTGCTGAACAAGCCATGGAACAAGGTGTCATTTCTATATCTGAAAAAACCATATTACCACCTAGTGGTTGTGATAGAGATTACCTCTCTTTCGCTCCCTATTACTATGTTAATGAAAATACTAACCCATTGACGAAAAGTCGAGAAACAGTTCAACATAGAGATAGTAGATCCAACCCTTTTTTAGCTAGTATTTCTGATAAGCCCAAGTTAGCACAAGTCTGTGCAAGACTGCATGCAGTTTCTCTTTCATACCGCGATACGCCCAGCAACGATAAAATCGAATTCATTGAGTCACAAATAAAGGCTTGGTTTATCAATGAAAATACAGCAATGACGCCTCACATGGAATTTGCGCAAATTATGCCTTGGACGGGCAATAAATATGGCTTGGGTATTATAGACTCGCGCTGGCTTTTACTCGCGATTGAAGCTTGTGCATTGGTTGTAGATAAGCTGACATTAGAAACGCTTCATGGCTTCAAAGTTTGGCTACGAGAATTTGCAAAGTGGATCCTCAGCTCCAAAAGCGGTTTAACTGAAGTTGCGAGAAAAAATAACCGTGGCAGCTGGGTCGATGTTTTACTTGCTTATATTCTCTTATTTTTGAATGAAGAGCGTTGCGTGGCGTTAATCGTGGACCACACGCTGAAAAATCGATTTGAAATTCAATTTGATAACAATGGCGATCAACCATTTGAACTCACACGATACAACCCTGTAAGTTACTCGTTATATAACTACTATCCGATAAAATATATATTGCAAATTGATGAATTGATAAATAGTCAGGGTAATAGAGAAAAGAAGATAACGATGAACAAAACTATTTCTCGACTTGAAGCTGCAATCACCTGCCACGAAAGAGGTTCTATCGAGCACATAGACTTTAAGTTAAGTAAAAACCTTAATCTTTATTATCCCTATAGCTTCGCTCAAATCGCTACTTTCCCAGCGGTAATGCCTTTAACATCTAACGCGAAAACACCTGTACCCAACAAGAGCAACACGCCAGCTAAAAGTATCGTCAGTAGTTAAGCAGTAGTGCTAAATATTGTACTACTCGTTAACAAGCCAAGTTTCTTTAGGCACTTGGCTTTTATTCTTCATAGCGCTTAATCAATCTTTTAATTAAGCAAATTGGTATTATCAGCGAGACTTTCTGAGTCCAAAATAGACTATTCAATGTAGCTGATTGGTATAAAAGTGGTAAGTCAGCTCCTGTCTAATCTAAATCCGTGGTGAAATATTCTATAAGAGCCATCACAAGAGAGCGCTAAAATTGGTAACTAACTAAAAAGCTGCCATCAGCACGCTTTTTATGAGACTCGCCGCTTTCGCCATAACCAGCCACCAGCTTCACACTCCATCCAGACTGATTTATACCCGAGAAGTGATAGCTATAACTTAAACCTGCACCATTGGTGGTTTCATCATCAAGTAAATCGATAATTGGCTCAAAAATACCACATGTAATATCATCATCATCTTCACATGCTGGCCCAGCATCTCGT
Source organism: Pseudoalteromonas sp. XMcav11-Q (assembly GCF_040104525.1). Lineage (NCBI taxonomy): Bacteria > Pseudomonadati > Pseudomonadota > Gammaproteobacteria > Alteromonadales > Pseudoalteromonadaceae > Pseudoalteromonas > Pseudoalteromonas sp. XMcav11-Q. Next base: position 139,221 of record NZ_JBECOX010000010.1, on the reverse strand, counting down.
GCCCCCAAAGCCCCTAACACCACGCCTATTGCATGTTTGTTATTATCAGACACCGCTTTCTCATAGCCTATAGAAAACCCATCATCTAAACCGATAAGGTAATTTCCGTACCACCGACTATTACTATCGGCTTGTGGAAGAGAAAGTTCGATTTGACCAAAAAATGGATAGCCAGTACCAACAGAAAAATCGACCGAATTGGCAATGCTTACGGTGCTGATTAGCAAAGCAGAAATACCAAACGTCGCCTTTATCAACGAAGAGAGCATTGAATTTTCCTTATATAACTTTCGCACAAAACTAGCAGTAAACGTTCCCAAATAGAATACGTTAAATGTAACGAAATATAATACCTATCACATCAACAAATTGGTGAGTTCTGTTATTAGCTCATCCACATCGGCGCGGCTCACTCCCATATGCGTCACAAATCGCATGCCTTGATATCCTGGAGTGATATTGATGCCCTTTGCCTTTAACTGCTTTGCTATAGTAAAAAGATCAATGCCAGCTTCCACTTCAGCGAAGATAATGTTCGTCTGTACTAAGTGCTTGCATGGCTTAAACCCAGGCAATTGCTCAAGTTTATCAGCTAAATATTGCGCGTTTTGATGATCTTCCTCGAGACGCTCTACATTATGTTGCAAAGCATAAAGACCAGCCGCCGCGAGCATGCCCGCCTGACGCATACCACCTCCAAGCATTTTTCTAAGCCTTCTCGCCTTTTCTATCAATGCTTTATCACCAAGCAATAAAGAGCCAATCGGCGCGCCAAGTCCTTTAGATAAGCAAATAGTAAATGAATCAAAATGCTTTACGATTTCTGTGATATCAACCTTTAACGCGACTGCAGCGTTATAGACTCTTGCACCGTCAAGGTGGAGCTTTAAGCCATGTTCGTCACACAGCGCTCTGGCTTGTGCGATATATTCTAGACTTAACACCTTGCCACCAATGGTGTTTTCTAAACTAAGCAGCTTAGTTTTCGCAAAATGAAAATCATCAGGTTTAATCGCTTGCTTAATTCTTTCTAAGCAAATACTGCCATCGGCCTCGTTTTCCAATGGTTGCGGCTGAATAGAGCCAAGCACAGCCGCTCCACCCGCCTCAAATTTATAATTATGCGCCTGTTGGCCACAAAGATATTCATCCCCTCTTTCACAATGGCTCATCAGTGCAAGCAGGTTTGCTTGCGTGCCTGAGCAGGTAAACAGTGCAGCTTCAAAACCATGACGCTCAGCCGCAAACTGTTCAAGTGCATTCACTGTCGGATCATCACCATAAACATCGTCACCAAGCGGCGCGTCAAACATGCTTTGTTTCATGGCGGGGGTCGGTTGCGTAACCGTATCAGATCTAAAATCCATCAATCTTATCCTTGTCAAAAGAGGAGCACACAGCATAATACCAATTGAATTAATTCTCTAATCAATTTGAAGGGTGAAATAGCATATTAGCTTCGTTAAAAATTTCTCATTTAGAACAACTAAATATCAAAATTTTTGCCTTGCCTATATGGATATAGGTACCTTAGCGGTAGCAGGACGCGAGAGCGGTGCTACTAAAGCTATTTCCCCGCTTCAAGATAGATCATTTACTTAATACAACTGGTATAACTGAAAAACGCGGATTGAAGTAAAAAGCAAGATGAAAAAGGGAGTTGTTCACTCCCTTCAAGATCCGTTACTTTTGCAGTGTTTACTGCAACCCGGGCCAAGTACCGTTATCAATGGCTTTAGGATAACCCGCATCGACTTTGTCAAAAGTAATGCTATATCTTAGATAGCGACCGTCAGCTAAGAAGAAATAGGCACGCGTGTCGTTCCACTTTAATGCTGCACTTATCTTTGTCGCATAGGCACCAAGTCCCGGCCAAGTATTATCGTTGACAGCTTTGGGATACCCACTGTCCACTCGGTCATCTCCCAAGTCATAGCGTAAGTATTGACCATCATCTAGGAAGAAATACACCTTATCGGACGTCCAACGAAGGGTTGCGGTTATTTTATTTGCGTAGGCAGCAAGTCCCGGCCAAGTATTGTTATCAATTGTTTTAGGGTAACCTGCTCGTACCTTATCGCTCTGTACGTCATAGCTTAGGTATTGACCATCCGATAGGAAGTAGTACACCGTACCACTGTCTTTATAAAAACTTGCACGAATTTGTTCTGCATAATCCCCAAGTCCCGGCCAGTTGCCATTAGTCACCGATACCGGATAGCCATCATCCGTTTTATCTAACACAGTATCGTAACGCCAGTAGCGTGCATCTTCAGAGAAAAAGTAGCTTTTAGTATTGTGCCACTGATGCGCCGCACTGAGTTTCAGCTCGGTAACTCGATAACCAACATGCACACCCTGTTGCTCAAAGCTATAGTTATTGATGCCAGATACGGGCTGCGGGTCTTGCCACTGGGCAACACCCGCAGGCAAAGTTTCAATCAGTTGATCATTTCGATAAACACGCGTTTGTACATTCGCACCATTTAGCCACGTAAATAGTTTATTACCATAATTGAGTTTACGAACCCCTAAGTCACCGTACATCGGCGTGCTTTCAAAACCCGCTTGCACATTTGTTTCAATGCCCATGTAAGATAAAATCGTCGGTACAATCGCTGTTTGTGCTGGATAGCCATATAAACCAGAAAAGTCGGTATTAGCAGGATTAACATCTTTTGAGCTAAATTCTTTATTCAACACTTTGTTAGTGGCCATAAAGATGGTTTTTTCCGGCTCGGTTTGCTCACCGTGATGACAGCCAACAACCGGTGTACGGCCATGATCAGTGGTGACCATCACCAACCAGTTCTCACCGCTTTGCTCTCTTGCTTCAACCGCGTCGAGCAGTTTACCCAGTCGCTTGTCCGCATCTTCTACCGATTTATTGTAGGCAGAACCAAAGCATAAGCTGTGGCCCACAGCGTCCGGTTCATCTAAATGTAAAAAGACAAAATCTGGTGAGCCGCTGTTTAAGGTAGCCAGCGCTTTATTTAAATTATCGTCGTCGCTGCCTCCCTCCGATCTTCTGTCCATCAAGGCAACATCGTCACTGAAGAATTGCGTATGAATAGGTCCCCAAGTACTAAAACTTGAGATATCGGCGTTAGCATCATGTTCTGCGATGTAACGATAAAGACTGGGATAGGCTTTGTTTGCTAGGCCTGAGTCGTTGCTCGGCACTTGATGCTTATTCACCCAAACCCCAGTTAAAATTGTCGCCCAACCTGGGCCACTTTTGGTTTTTTGCTGTGTTTGTGTTTTTGCGATCCCGCCAGTGTAAGCTTGAGTTAGATATAGGCGATCAAAGTTCGGTGTATTATTGGCACCAATTTTTTCGTATTGCAGGCCATCGATACCAATAAGCAATACTTTGTTTTCAAGTGCATCTGCACTTGCGGTAAATGAAAGTGCAAGTAATGCACTGCTAAGCACGGGTAATTTCATTATCTTTCCTTTAAATGTGAATTCCTGGACTAGTCCAAGAAAGATAATAAATCCCAAACATGAAAAATCGTTTACAAAAAAATTACATGAAAAAATATTTTATCGCGGGTTTTGCTAACCTGCTCTTGCTTCCAAACTTTCGCTTAGCTGCTCCAAGCTCTTACCTTTGGTTTCTTCCACAAACAAAAATACCAGCGCAAACGAAAGCAATGAAAACAGACTGTACAATAAAAAGGTGGTGCTTGCCCCTAAATATTCAAGCTCCCACGGAAACACTAGTTGTACAGTAAAACTGGCGGCATTATTAATCACACCGACAACGGAAATCGCAACGGCTCGAATTGCATTTGGAAATATCTCCGAAAACATTACCCACATGACTGGCCCCAGCGACATCGCGAACGACGCGACAAAAAGGGAAATCCCAAGCAGAACCAGTTTTGCTGGCATATTAATACAGTGTGCGAAAATCACTGACTTGTATTGCCGGTACTCATCTGCAGTTAAACGCTGTTTTATCGCGTCATTAAATGCAACGTCGGAGGTGAAAGTCTGGCCTAATATTGGTGCTAATGCATGCGCAGGAAAATCGGCTACTTCTGTCTTAATTTCAGCAATATGTGCTGTATTTAGCTGATAAGTTGCTTGTTTAAAACCCCAGCTACACAACGCCATACTAAAGCAAATGCCCGTTAACCCGATGAGTAACAATGGCCGCCGTCCGAGTTTATCTATGGTCAATAGCGCAACGATGGTAAAAACCACATTGATCAGACCAATCCAAATCGCTTGCATAAATGCAGCATCAGTACCAATACCGCTTTGCTCAAAAATGGTCGGGGCATAAAAAAACACCACATTAATCCCGGTGACTTGCTGCGCGATGGCAAGCACAACCCCTACCATCAGAGGGACACGAAGTCGCTTACTAAACAAACTGCCCATTTTGCGCGCAAGCGACAAACTACTCAGTTGCAGTTTAGGTAACGCCGCTTGAATAGCATCAAGTTGCTGTTGTGCATTGTTGCTACCAAATAATCGCGTTAATGTGCGTTTAGCCTCTAGCTGCTGATCTTTCATCAATAACCACCGAGGGCTTCGTGGCAATAACAGTAACAACAAAATCCACGCCAGTGCTGGCAGCGCCTCAACACCAAGCATCCAACGCCATGTTTGAGTATCTATTTGCCAACCAGACACCCACATTGCTTCGCTATGACTGAGCTGAAGTAAGAAATAGTTAGTGAAATAGGAGATAAATAGGCCAACGACTATATTGAGCTGATTAACCGATACTAAACGCCCGCGCTGATCCGCTAAGCTGATCTCAGCAATATACATGGGCGCCACCATCAAAGAACAAAATGCCATTCCACCAATGAAACGCGCAATCACCAATGCTTCAAACGAAGTTGCGAAAGCCGAGCCAATCGCGGAGACAAAATACAAACACGCGGTCATCAGCAATGTTTGCTTACGGCCAATAGCGTCTGCCACCGGTCCTGCAATAAGTGTTGCGACCAACCCTCCTAAGGTAGGTGCACTCACGACTGTCCCTTGCTGCCATGGGGTGAGCTTAAAGGCCTCACTGATAAAGCCAATTGCACCCGAAATCACCGACGCATCAAAGCCAAAAATAAACCCGCCTAACGATACAATTAAGGTGTACTTTAATGCATTGGATATCGACAAGCTGGTCATCGCTTATTACTCTGCTTTTACGGCGATAGAATCGCGCAAGATTAAAGTTGGTGGGTAGAGATTTTCTACATCGGGTTGGTGCTTCTCTTTATACACATACTTAAGTACCCAACGCGCCGCCGCATTGCCCATTTTACGAATGGGGTTATCTATGGTGGTGAGTTTTGGATAAAGATATTTGGTAAATAACACATCGTCAAAGCCTACAACGGAAAGCGCTGATGGGACATCAAGTCCAGCTTCTCTGGCCGCAGTCATCGCACCTGATGCCATCTCATCGTTTGCGCAAACCAAGGCACTAAAGCGCTGCCCTGTTTGCATTAAATGATTAAATCCCGCGATGCCATCGGTTTCATGATAACCGCCTTCAAATGAGAGCTTAGGATCAAATGACACATTGTATTCAGCTAAGGCTTTTTGATGACCAGCCAGACGCGCTTTGGCGTCAAGCTTAAATAACGGTCCACTGATATACGCTATATCTCGATGTCCGCGCTGCAATAGCGCCTCAGTCGCTAAGTATCCACCCAGTTCGTTGTCAGTATAAAAGCAGCGCTCTGCCAACTCTGGAATGTGGCGGTTCACTAGCACCAGTTCTACATCTCGTCCCGCAAGCTCAATGAGATATTCATCACTGACTGCTTCTGCATGCACAATTAAGGCATCGCAGCGCCTATCCAATAAAAATTCGATGGCTTGTTGTTCCTTTTCTTCATCACTGTGGCCCGCAGCAATAATGGCATGTTTACCCGCAGTTCTTAGCGTACTCTCTATGGTGCTCATCATGTCACCAAAGAAAGAGCCGTGTAGCTCAGATACCATAAGCCCCACACTGTTACTGCGGTTAGAAGCCAAAGATTGCGCGATGGCGTTAGGTTTATAACCTAACTCTGACATTGCCGCGAGCACCTTCTCTTTGGTTTTGTCACTCACCTTTGCATTGCCATTCATCACCCGTGACACCGTGGCTAATGATACCCCTGCAGCTTTTGAGACTTCGTAAATCGTTGCCATATCTATTACTTTTATTCCATCAGTTGTATCTGCGCACTATACCAATTTTGGCTAAAAATGCGCATAGTTTTAGACACTTGATTTACGCTCAAACAGCATCGTTTGGTAGGCTTTTGCACTCGCCTTTAAAGTTCTTTGCTGAGTATGATAATCAACGTGCACAATACCAAAGCGTTGCGTATACCCCTCTGCCCATTCGAAATTATCCATTAAACTCCATGCAAAGTAGCCACGAATATCAACGCCCTGCTCCATTGCTTGATTAACCGCGAGCAGGTGAGATTGGAAGTAAGCCAGCCTTTGCACGTCTAATACTTCGCCATTTTCCATTTTGTCGTCAAAGGCAGCACCATTTTCTGTGATATAAAGTGGTGGCAACTGGTACTCAGCATGTAACTCCCGAAGCAATGCACAAAATGAGTCTGGCACGACTTCCCAGCCCATTGTAGTGAGCGTTTCGGCACTAGGCTCAACTTGTTCATACCATCCATTACCATCAGATTGATAAATATTTCGGGTGTAATAGTTCACGCCAAGATAATCAATGGGGGCAGCAATAATCTCTAAATCTCCAGCTAGCATATCTGGTTGTACGTCTTTGGGGAGCTGGGCAAGTAAATCTGGGTACTGCCCTTCAAGAATTGGCTTGATATACCAGTGATTACAGTAATCATCCGCGATTTTTGCCGCTTCCACGTCACAATGCGCTGTAGACACAGGATCCGCATTGGCAAAATTCAACACGACTCCATGGAGGCTATTTGGGCAATGCGCACTTAACACTTGCATCGCTAAACCATGGGCAAGAAGCAGGTGATGAGCTGCTTGTCGTCCCGCCGCTTGGGAGCGCAAGCCCGGTGCATGAATACCTAATTCATACCCCAAATGTGCACTACAAAATGGTTCATTTAACGTGGTGTACGCATACACTTTATCGCCAAGCGCTTTACATACCACCTCGGTATACCGTGCAAACGCCACAGCCGTTTCTCGATTCAGCCACCCGCCCTTATCCTCAAGCGCTTGTGGTAAGTCCCAGTGATATAGCGTGACAAACACTTTTAAGCCTTTAGCAACCAACGCATCGACCAATTGTTGGTAAAATGAAAGTCCAGCATCGTTAACCGTGCCATCATCATTCATTACTCTTGGCCAAGAAATAGAAAGGCGATAAGCGTCAACCCCCAAACTGGTTATGAGTTCAACATCTTGCTGCCACCTAGATATATGCTCACAGGCAATATCACCGTTACTACTATCCTTTATCGCGCCATCATGTTCACAAAACCTATCCCAAATTGACTCACAACGCCCACGCCGCTCACCTTCGATTTGAAATGACGAAGTCGCAACGCCGAAAATATAGTCTGCCTTCAACATGGCCGAGTGTGCTGGCAGGATAATTTTATTCATGGTTAATCGTTCCAAGTTATGTGTTCACGCCAAGGTACGAGCGTGTTGTGTTAGTCACAGTGCAAGGCAAAAACATTTTTTATTTGAATTCGTGTTCGCTTTCTGCAATCATCATTAAAAATGTAAGCGCTTTCATTTTTATAAATGTAAGCGCTTTACCAAAAAAAATCAACTAGGAGTTTGTCGTGAGCGTACCGTCTCAACCACAGGTTTCAGCAGCAATCGCCACGGGCCATACTGGTCAGTACCGATTTGCTTTGGGGGCCCTCACCTCACTATTTTTTATGTGGGGTTTCATTACTTGCTTGAATGATATTTTAATTCCGTACCTCAAAGGCGCGTTTGAGCTTAATTACACTCAAGCGATGCTGATCCAATTTTGCTTTTTTAGTGCCTATTTTGTTGTTTCGGTGCCAGCTGGCAAATTGGTTGGAAAAATCGGCTATCAAAAAGGCATTGTAACTGGATTACTTACCGCAGGCGTTGGTTGTGTGCTTTTTTACCCTGCGGCTGAAAGTGGTATCTACGGCGTGTTTTTATTCGCGCTATTTGTACTAGCGGCAGGGATCACAGTGCTACAAGTTGCTGCTAACCCGTTTGTTAGTGTACTTGGCTCTCCCGAAACTGCCCCTGCACGACTCACCATGACCCAAGCCTTTAACTCTCTTGGTACGACTGTCGCCCCATTTTTTGGCGCCATGCTCATCTTCAGTGAGGGAAGCACAGTTGAGGTGGGCAATGCCAGCGCAACCCAACTGCCTTACTTAATGTTGGCAGCCATGCTGGCGTCATTGGCTTTGATCTTTGCCTTTATCAAACTTCCCCAGCTAAGTAGTACTACTGAGGAAGTCACCACAGGTGAAATCAAAGCATGGCAGCATAAACATTTGGTGCTTGGTGCAATCGGTATTTTCGTTTATGTTGGGGCGGAAGTGGCGATTGGCTCAACACTCGTTAGCTTCTTACATCAACCGGACATTGGCAACATGACCGAAGCCCAAGCCGCAAAGCTCATCGCATATTATTGGGGTGGAGCCATGGTCGGACGCTTTATTGGCGCGTTAGTCATGCAGAAAATATCGGGTCGAACCGTGCTTGCTTTTAATGCAGCCTGTGCATTTGCATTAGTACTTATCGCAGTATTTAGCAGCGGTCAGCTCGCCCTTTGGAGCATTTTGGCGGTCGGGCTTTGTAACTCCGTGATGTTCCCGACTATCTTTAGCTTATCGTTGAATGGGCTTGGAAAACAAACGGCACAAGGCTCTGGTATTCTCTGTCTTGCTATTGTTGGCGGTGCAGTTATCCCGCTATTTCAAGGGATGCTAGCAGACGGAATCAATCTGCAGCTATCATTCTTACTGCCAGCTTTATGCTATATCTACATCGCCTACTTTGGATTAACAGGCGCAACTCCCCAGCGTTTCAAGAGTAATTAAGACATGAAAACGAAAATAACCATGCTAAGTCTTGCAATGGCTGTCGCAACCTTAACCGGATGTAGCGAAAGCCCAAATAAAACCAGTGTTGATGCAGCTCGCCAAGTGAAAAATTGGCCAGCGCTGACGCCTGCTATCCAAACCGATAACAATCTAGAAGAAAGAGTTCGGTCGATACTCGCTAAGATGACTCTGGAGCAAAAAATTGCGCAGATGATCCAGCCTGAGATTCGAAATATTACCGTCGCAGAAATGCGAGAATACGGATTCGGCTCATATCTCAATGGTGGTGGCGCATTTCCTTACAACAACAAACATGCAACGCCTGCTGATTGGGTCAAACTTGCCGAAGCGCTTTACCAAGCATCGATTGACGATAGCCTAGATGGCAGCACTATTCCTACCATGTGGGGAACGGATGCGGTTCATGGCCACAATAACGTCATTGGCGCTACGCTATTTCCACATAACATTGGCCTTGGCGCGGCAAATAACCCAGATCTCATCGAGAAAATCGCCCACATTACCGCAAAAGAAGTGTTAGCCACCGGGATTGATTGGATCTTTGCCCCGACGGTCGCGGTGGTACGTGATGATCGCTGGGGACGCACCTATGAAGGATACTCGGAGCATCCCGACATCGTAAAAGCGTATTCCAGCGCTATTGTTAAAGGCTTACAGGGCGATCCTAAGGCGGACTTTCTTGGTAAGAACCGCGTGATCAGCACGGTAAAGCATTTTGTCGGCGATGGTGGCACAGTTGATGGTGACGACCAAGGCGACAACATCGCCTCTGAAAAAGCATTAATTGCACTTCACGCTCAAGGCTACGTAGGCGGACTTGAAGCCGGAGCACAATCGGTGATGGCATCGTTTAACAGTTGGCATGGCGAAAAAGTGCATGGCAGCCATTATTTGCTTACCCAAGTGCTCAAAGAGCGAATGAATTTTGATGGTTTTGTGGTGAGCGATTGGAATGGTCACGGCCAAATAAAAGGCTGTACGAACGACAGCTGTGCAGAGGCCATTAATGCCGGCATTGATATTGTCATGGCCCCGAACGACTGGAAAGCCTTGTACAACAATACGCTAGCGCAAGCAAAAAGCGGCGCTATCGCGCAGTCTCGCATTGATGATGCAGTAAGTCGTATTTTAAGAGTTAAACTCCGTGCGGGACTTTTTGAAAAACCAAGTCCTGCAAATCGTCCATTGGCTGGCAACTCAGAAATCATTGGCGCAGAGTCGCACCGTAAAGTCGCGCGCCAAGCCGTACGTGAGTCACTGGTTTTACTCAAAAACAAAGATCAACTATTACCACTTAAACCGAACCAACATATTTTGTTAGCAGGCGATGGTGCCGACAATATCGGCAAACAATCGGGCGGATGGAGCATTACCTGGCAAGGTACCAACAACACCAATGCCGACTTCCCGGGCGCTACTTCTATTTATGATGGTATAAAGCAGCAAGCAGAAGCGGCTGGTGGCACCGTCACATTAAATACTCGCGGTGATTTCGAAGATAAGCCTGACGTTGCCATTGTGGTATTTGGCGAAGATCCCTATGCAGAAGGCCACGGTGATAGAGCAACACTTGAATACAAGCCGTCTGATAAATCTGATCTCGCATTACTCAAACGCTTTAAACAAGCTGGAATTCCTACAGTGGCGGTGTTTATCAGTGGTCGCCCAATGTGGGTAAACCCCGAACTCAACGCATCCGATGCATTTGTGGCGGCATGGTTACCGGGATCTGAGGGAATTGGGATAAGCGATGTATTATTGGCCGACAAAAATGGCCAAGTTAAGTATGATTTTACTGGCAAGCTTAGTTACTCTTGGCCAAAAACGCCGACACAAATCGTAAATTACCAAGATGAAAATTACGACCCGCTTTTACCTTATGGTTTTGGCTTACGTTATTCAGACCAAAGTGTACTAGCAGATAATTTACCAGAGCAAATACAAACTCAGGCAAATCTCGCCAGCGGTGTAGACTTGCTGGTAAGATCAATCAATAAACCTTGGCAAGGCCATTTATACAGCAGTGCCGAAAATCAACTGATAAATGCCAACACCCATACGCTTGGTGGTATTAGCTACCGCACAACGGACAGAGAAGTACAAGAAGATGCCATTCAGCTACTTTTTGACGGTAGTCGACGCAGCGGCTTTAGACTCGCTAGTGAAAGCTACTTTAGAGAAGACATAAGCCCAAGTATTCCAACCGACAGCGCTCTTACCTTTAAAGTACAAGTTGATGCAGCGCCAGATAAACCGGTTTGGGTAGCGATGAGCTGTGAAGGCGAAGCGGACGCAAACGGCTCATGCACCGCAAAAGTCGATATTGCTAAGCAACTTCAAGCTATGCCTTTAGCCAAATGGCAATCACTAAGCATTGACCTCAATTGCTTTACAACCCAAGGCATGGACTTCACTAAAACCGTTGTCCCTTTCGAGCTTTCAACCGCTGGAATACTAGAGGTAACGCTGTCTGAGATACAGATCTCTTCAGAAGCATCACCAACACTAAGCTGCAATTAGTCCCCTTAACACGATGTGGGCACGAGGCTGTGTTCACATCGTTTTTTAGTGTCTAATGAAGCAACTTTAATGTGGACTAGAATTTAAGAGATCTAAGGTAAGCCAATTGTCTGATGCGCTCGTTTATTCTTTTTACAGGGCACAAACAAGCGATTTAAAAAGTCACACCAAGAGCACACTTGCCCTCACCAGCTCAATTTAATACTCTACTTTATGAGCTAAATGAGCTAACACCAAGGAAGAGCCAGAGTGTCAAACATAGCCGAACAAGTGATTAGTACCTATCCACCTGCTGCACAAGCAAAAATCAGGGCACTGCGAAGCCTCGTTATGCAGGTTGCCAGTGAGCAAAACTTTGGCGCAGTGATTGAGGCAATAAAGTGGGGAGAGTTAAGCTTTAATGTTAAATCGGGTAGTCCTTTCCGTATGGCTTGGAAAGCCAAAACACCTACTAACTATCACCTTTATTTTCACTGTCAAACGAAGCTAGTTGATACATTTAGAGTACTATTTTCCGACGAGTTACAGTTTGAAGGAAACCGAGCGATAGTCCTTAAACTGGAAGAAGACATGCCAGCCGCGCTACTCTACCGCTGTATCGCCATTGCAATGGACTATAAAAACCTCAAAAACTTACCTTTACTCGGACAATAACAACCAATCTGGGTAAACCTTGCCCGGAGCGAAAAACCCACCGTTACCAATTTTTACAACCGTGTACTTCTTACCTGAATAAAACGTGAAAAATTTACCCCATTAAAACACGAAGATTAAAAATCAATTAAATTCAATAAGTTAAACATTTAAATTTGTGGTTCGAGCCTTGCTTACATAGTGATAGATAAACAATGTAGATGCATTTCGCCATTCAGCATTGGAAACCACCAAAACCAACTAGCGCAAATAACAACATTAGGAGCATAAAACATGACACCACAACCCGAGCTGCAAGATAGTTTTATTGATTTCGTGAACAAGCAGCAATTTCCATGCATTTGTGGTGGTAATAGAGCCGAATTAGCATTTAACCATGTTGAGGTTTTAGGTTTTGGCGATCTCACCTCAAGACACAACAACTTTAGTTTGATAACGAGCCTCTATTCTTTTGTCGAAAAGGTAGATTTTGACAACATGAAAAGTGCCGCGTTTGTGGCGGTTTTTGAGCAGAGCCAACACTTAGATGACAGCGACTTTAATAAGTCTGTTTGGCGTAAACTGCAGGAATTGCAAAACCTAGTTTCGCAGAGCACTCCGAGAGGGCCGCATTCTCAATCGTCAGATTGCAGCAATAATTTTCATTTTAATTTGGATGGCGAGCCGCTTTATATCACTTGTTTAAGCCCTACAAGCGCATCGAGAAACAGAAAGTTTAAGTACCCAGCGATTGTTTTTAACTTAATGCCTCAGTTTGAGGTCCCACAGAGTTTCCGTGTCGTCGAATCACACATAGAAACCCACAGAATTTAATGCACATTGTACCAACGGAGAGGAACTAGATATGAGCAACATCATGGTAATCGATTTTATTATTTACGTCGTCATTGGCATATTAACAACTTTGGGTTGTTTTGGCTTAATGAGTGCTTCAAGCGCTTATTCAAATCTAAGTAGCCCAACCAGTCGCACTAAGGCGAGTAAGCCTGCTGCAGTGCGGAGCTAAGCGATGCCGAATTCAAGCTTTGCTCCCTTTAACTACTCGCGGGAAAAGGGAGTATGCTTACATTTTTAAGCCACTCAAACTACTTACCGGCGGCAACTAAACCGGCGCCAAACCCAAAAAACACGCCACCGCTCACTTTGTTCATCATCGTCATGCTCTTCGGTGACGACAATTTAGTCTTAGCAAGGCCAGAAAACACCGCATAAGAAATATGCACCATAAACACCAGCAGGCTAAAGGTAAAAACCAGCAACATAAATTGCGGCATAAAGGCATTTTCCACATTGATAAATTGCGGAAAGATAGACATAAAGAAAATAACAGCCTTAGGATTGGTGATCGAAACAAAAAAGCCTTCTAAAAAGCACTTTTTCATCGTACTTGCAGCAATAGACTTGCCTAATTTACTCTCACCTTTAGTTCGCCACATTTTGTAGCCTAAATAGAAAAGATATGCAGCGCCAATAAATTTAACGACCGTAAATGCCAACACGGAACTGGCTAAGATCACACCTAAACTTGATGCCGATACCGCGGCGACAATCAAAATCCCGAGCGCGACACCACAAATACCAGCTAAAGACTTGGCAAAGCCTCTTTGAATTGAGTTATTGATAGTCAGCATCACCGCAGGCCCTGGTAATAGAATTGTCGCCAAAGCGACACCTACAAACAGAAAATAATTGTCCAAAACATCAACCCCGCAAACATGTCCGATTCACACTCACTGCATCATCACACTAAATCATGAATTTACAAAGTAATATGCGATAGGTGGGAGCTACGTACTGAGTTTATCAATGATATTCATCTTCGAACTCAGCCTTATCATTTCCCTATGCAATATGCGCTTGAATGAGCGCGACATAAAGTCGCCCCTACTGAAGTAAGTAGTTTAGGGCCAAAAAAATGCAGACTCATCGGTCTGCATTTTTATGCCAATTTGCTTAATTAAGTGAAATTGGTATTAGGGCCTGTTGATCTTTCAAGTTTGTTTTTGCAGCAGTTTGATTGGTATTTATACAAGGCAGAGCCTGCGTAGCATAGTTATTCTATGTAAGTTAGGCGATAACACAGTAGAAATGCCAATCAAGCGCTGCCCTTTGGGTTCCCCTGAGTGCGCTTTGTTCATTGTTGCTCAACTTTTGCTTAGATTACTAGGCGGCAAGTCGAGCGTCGCGATCAAAACACACTCAGGAGAACAAAAATCAAACAGCAAAGGTCAACAGGCCCTAGTGAACTGATGCGAAAAAGATCACTCAAAAGTATACCTCACACCAACCGAGTATCTTGGACCGTATTGACGAGCAAATAAGAATTGCTCTTCATAACGACCATATCCTTGCTCGGTTTCATTGTTTAAGTTTATACCTTCAAAGAACACCGTAAACTGCTCATCAATATCGTAATTCACACTAACGTCCCATTGACCGTAAGACTTGGCATATTGCGGTGGTGCATCTGCCGAGCCTTGCGCTTGACCTACCCCGATAAGATAAGCGTCACGCCATGCGTAGGTTAACTTCACAGATAACCCGTCTTTTTCGTAAAATGCTTGGAAGTTAGCCGAGTCACTCAACCCCGTCAGCGGTGCTTGCTGCACTAGGCTTTCACTATCAAACTCAACATCGCCATCAACAAAAGTTGCGTTAACACCAAGGCCAAAACCCGTTTCACCAAATAGGTGCTGTACCGCCACTTCAAAACCATCAACCGATTTGCTATCGGTATTTTGTGGCTGACTGATGTTCCATACCATCAATGGATCGTCACTGCTTGGTTCAATTTTGCCATCGGCATTACCGTGACCATTGGCGATCATTTGCGCAAAAATGGCATCACTGGTTGCCTGCTCTCCACGGGCTTCAATGTCTGCAATCGCTTGTTTATACCTTGGACCATTGTAAATATCGTAAAGACCTTCAATGGTGGTTTGCGTGATTGTGGTTTGAATAAAGTTATCGACCTCTTTTTTGAAGTAGCCAAGTGACGCGTAACTTCCTTCGTTGTAATAATATTCAAGTGAAAAATCTAGGTTTGTCGACTCAAACGGTAATAGATTTGTATTGCCTCGAGAGCCAGTTCTCGCTCCTGGTTTTGGGCTGCCTGACAAACTTCTGCCACCCGCAAGATTACTAAGCGGCGCACGCGACATTGTTTTGCCCCAAGACGCTCGTGCAATTAAATCTTCGGTGATATCAAAACGCACATCGATCATCGGTAATAGAATGTCGTAATCCCCTTCCTGCGTTAAGAAATTGTCATCACCGCCTGCAGCGTATTGCATAATCCACTCAGATGGACTGTCCCAATTCACTTGCGTTTCCACACGCTGACGCACCACACTTGTCACATCCGTTTGTTCATAGCGTAGGCCTGCGTTGATCTGCACAAAGTAGTCAGAAAATTCAAACTCCCATTTGGATTGCAAGTAGATGCTGTCAGTGGTTTCATCAACTCGACTTTGGCTATCTATGCCATCAAAATAGGCATCCGCCGAGTAGTAGTCAGCACCGATCACATCTTCTGTAAGATACGCAAGCTGCCTTGCAATAGCTTCATCAAAGTCATAGGTATAGTAATACCCCGGCTGTAGGTCACTGCCACCACCAGCGAATTGGTCTAGCAAATCGCCAGTTTCATGGCGCGTAAACATGCTATCTGGGAAAATTTCTTTAAACGAAGGGTTAAAACCCGGTCCTCCTCGCAAACCACTCCACGCTTCATATCCCCCAGTTGACTGTTCAGTGCGAGCTGCACCAAACTGCACACTGACTAGGCCAATATCAAAACTGTCGTTAAACCAAGTGGCATCAAGTTGTAACTGCTCGACTGTCGCCTCTCCGGGAGAATGGATAAATTGGCTAAAGTTAGAATCAATTTCACTTGCCATGAGTTCATTCGTGCCATTTTTCCAAAGCACATTTGCATGTGGCACTTCGCCCTGCCGATAGTCATAAATCTTAGTGAGTAACTGATCTGAGCCTAAGATGATTTGACCATCACTACCCAAGCCTTTATCTGCGCCATTATCGGTTTCGTTTTTCGAGTCGTGATAATCAAGCTCTACATGCCAATTATCGTTAATTTGCCAGTCCAGATTTAAGCCAAGTGAACGCGCCTCGACTTCCGTCGTATTCCTATTAGCAGTAAACGACGCATCATTACCACCAATATCGGCATAAACCGCGGTGCCATTTGCATCTAACTCATAGGCGTTAATATTACCGCCAAACTCATTCCAAATACCCCACCCCACCGTATTAGAGCCAGTTACGGCAAGGCTTGCCGTATAATCTAAGGTGGCAACAAAACCGTTAGTTGGTGCATATTGAAAGGTAACTTGACCGTTCGTTCTTTCTCGCTCTAGATCTTCGATGCCGTAGTTCATGTCTTTTGGAAAAAAGTAATTTCCGACTTTATTACCCTCGGCATCTTCAGCACGGCCATCAATGATTTTAGATGGGTCTAAATCAGGTAGATCAACATTGGCCTGCCAGCCTTGAATATTGGCTTGCTGCTTTTGAAAATCACGTTGCTGATGGGAGAAGGAAAATCCAAAACCAAAGGTTTCATCGGCAAAGGTATTACTATAAACCGCGGAAACCTCAGGTGTAACATCATCTCCCGCTTCGTTAGAGGTATCAACAATCGCCTTTGCTGTTGCGCTAAAGTGTTGCCCTGGGCGTTGTAGTGGCTTACCCGTGACAATGTTGACCAAAGCCCCTAAACCGCCACTTGGTACATCAGCACGTCCGGTTTTATATACCTCAAGCGCACTCACGCCTTCTGCGGCTAGGTTTTCCAAGTTATACGAACGAGTATTACCTGTGCCCGGCATTTGACGACCATTTAATGTCACCAAGTTAAAATCAGGCCCAAAACCACGTACGGTAATTTGGCTGCCTTCACCGTTGGCGCGGCTGACCGAAACACCGGTGATCCGCTGTAAAGACTCGGCTAAGTTGGTATCTGGAAATTTCCCCATTTCCTCTGCCGAAATGGCATCCATAACCCCCGATGCGGAGCGCTTTAAATCCATAGAACGGATCAAACTTCCGCGGATCCCTTTCACTTCGATCACTTCGACTTTTTCGGCTGTTTGTTGCTCTTCTGCTTGAGCTATGCTGACCATACCCGCATTCATCGCTATTGCTAGCGACAACTGAACGGCAAGCTTACTTTTATTGAATTGTTTGTTATTCATGACTGCCCTGCGATTCTATTCTTGCTGCTGGATCACCGAGTTCAAAGCACTATTGGCGATCCACACTGGCTTATTGACTGATGATTTCAACATTGTCTATGCGGTAAACGGCGCCTTCACCCATTCCCCAGCTGGGGAATACCATCAAGACATCAATGGCACTAATATCGAGTCCTGCATCGTACAAAGCTTGAAGTGGAAACGTATACGTTTGCCATTTGCCAACTTCTGGAGCTTGACCTTCAGCGCTTTGGTTTAGAGCAAGCTCTACCGCCGCACTAGCATCATTTGACTCAATTTTAAACAGCCATTGAGCGTCAATATTTGCAGGTGCTGAAGTCACCTTCATATCAAACTTAACTACGCCAGTTTCTAGTAAATGGGAAGCATCATAATAGACATCGTCATCCGCTAAGAACCCCATCACGGTTGGGGTTGCACCAATAACAAATTGCGCAACTTGACCATGGGCTGCATCTTCGTCTACTTCTATTGTGGGTGTAGAGCCACCACAGCAATCCCAAATTGACCACTGCTCAGCAGCTTGATCTTTGAATAAGCTTAGACCGCCACTCGCCTTGTCACCGTCAGGATGAAAGATTTTTGCGTTATCAACACGATAAACCGCACCGCTACCTGAGCCCCAAGCTGGGAAAATCATCACCACATCAATTGCACTTGGATCAAGACCAGCCTGAGCCAAAGCTTCAATTGAGAAAGTATAGGTTTGCCATTCACCGGCCTGTGGCGCTGCACCTTCTTGTGATTCAGATAGTGGTAGCTCAACCGCACTCGCGGCATTGTCAGACTCAATTTTAAGTAGCCAAGGGGCATCAGGCGTTGACGGTAAGCTCATGACTTTCATCTCAAACTGTACTACGCCACCTGCTAAAATTGCAGTTGCATCAAACGGCTTTCCAGCTCCGCCCACTTCTGTTCGAGACGAAAACCCCATTACCGTTGGTGTGTCACCAATCGTAAATTCAGCAACAATACCATGCGTCGCATCGTCAGAGACTTCAGTCGGTGTCGAGCCACCACAACAATCCCAAAGCGGCCACTCAGCGTTAATGGCATTTTCAAATAAGGTCAACGAAGGTAAGTTTGTATCCTGTGCAATCTCAACCTTATCAACACGATAGATAGCACCGTTTCCGGCACCCCATGCTGGGAAGATCATCACGACATCAATAGCTGATACATCAAGTCCTGCATCAGCCAACTGCTGTAGTGGGAAGGTATAAGTTTGCCACGAGCCTGCGGCTGGTGATTGTCCTTCAACGCTTGCAAAAAGATCGAGTTCAGCAGCGCTAGAAGCACCTTGGCTTTCAACTTTAAATTTCCATGCTGCGCTTGGGTCTGAAGGCATTTGCGTCACTTGCATATCGAACCGAATATAGCCCGCTTCTAGCATACTCGTTGCATCAAATGGCGAGGCTTTACCGCTTGGATCTGTGATAAATTCGGCACGGCTGGTAAAACCATTTACGGTTGGCGTCTCACCGACCACAAACTCAACAACATTGCCACGGCTTTCGTCTGCAACCAATGCAGGCGTAGAGCCACCACAACAATCCCAAGCTGGCCAATTAACATTAAAATTATCATCAAAGATGGTTAGGTTTTTAGCGGTACCCGAAGAAGGTGGCGACGGAATAGGTGCTTCGCCTTCGACTAACGCATCCTCAAGGTCGTCGTAGCCTGAACGCACCGTTTCACATCCTTTGCCCGTTTCAGGGTTAAAGCCGCATTCATACACTCTGACATAGTCAACCACAAACGATTGTCCGTTCACAAAGGCGTCCGAGTCGATACCTTTATTATTAACGTTTTCAGGCCAATCACCGCCAACGGCAAGGTTTAAGATAAGGTGAAACTGTTGATCAAAAGGCGCACTATCCCAATGAGTAACCAGCTCGCCTGAGCCTTGCTCGTAGTATTCAGCAAACCATCCACGGTGTTTTAAACCAACCGCTTCTTGCTTTGAGTTGTAACGAACCTCCGATTGACGTTGCGTGGCATAGAGATAACCATCAACGTACCAACGGATCTCACCCTCTTGCCACTCCACAGCATAGGTATGGAAGTCATCGGCTGGATTTACACCATCAGGTATGGCGTATGCTTTACCGGTGTGAACATTATTAGGCCAATCACGGCCGTAATGAAGCGTGCCATGCACGTTAGATTCAACCGAGCCATCTTCACTAGCGACCTTGAGATTTACCGCTTCCATAATGTCTATTTCACCAGACTTGGGCCAGCCACCGTAAACCTCATCCGTAGGCAACATCCAAAACGCGGGCCAACTGCCTTGCCCGCTTGGTAGCTTGGCCCGCATTTCGAATCTGCCATACTTAAAGTCAGCTTTATATTTGGTGTTCAATCTTGCCGAGGTATACGGCAGTTGTGCGCCTGCTTGCGCAGGGGTAGCGACAATATTCAGCATGCCATCGGCAATAAACGCGTTCTGTTCACTGTCGGTGTAACACTGTTTTTCATTGTTGCCACCGCCGTCGCAATTTACCTCGTGCGTCCACTTAGATGTGTCTATCGCATCGCTATCAAATTCATCGCTCCACACTAGCGTCCAGTCTGAAACCGGCGCTGTGGTATCAACGGATTTATAATTAGTTTCTGTCTCGGCGCTTCCGCCACATCCCGCTATGATAGCCACAGAGATTGCGGTACATAGCCTTGTTAATTTTCTTGCTGCAATTTTCATCAGTTACCCCGATGCAAAACGTCGTTGTCAAATGGTTGAATGCTAAGAACTTTATTATTTAACCTGAGGCTTAGATAAGCCGTCGATTAACTCATCGTTTCTCAGAGCAGATTATTTAGCTATACGCTGGAAGACTACTCAGCGCGTTCCTAGCAACAAATGTAAGCGCTTACAAATGGAGTTAAAAAAACACACGCAAAATGTAAGCGCTTTCACAAAAGTAAACTAAGTTAATTTATTCGTCAATATTAAATTGTCATAAGGTGAAAATCTGCATGGTATAAATACACACTTAACAGATCAGTAGCATCTAATAAAACCGCAGCAGAAAAAGCTGTAAAGGGGCTTTACATGTTTACGCAATCGTTACGTCAAGATAAATCATACGCTTTAGCTTGGTTGACAATACGGTTAAATTCACTGAGATTATTAGCAAAAAATTAGGGGCACGTTATGAAATCATATTTCCTTTTAGTTGCAGCGGCAGGTGTTATGAGTGGTTGCATGACCACCAACCTAAGCAGTAACCAGCGCCTCTGTGAAGCGACACTACACAATTACATAAAATATCGAGATTCGGGTTCAGCACAAGCATACCAAAGTGTTTTTACACAGGATGCAACATTTAGTATTCCAGCACTCAATATCAATATTACTGGTGCTGAAGAAATAACAATAAGGCAGCAACAAGCCATAAAAACAACAAAAAGTATGCACATGATAACCAGTGCCGATATTCAACCTATCGAGGCAAATAAGTTTAGTGCTAAAAGCTACTTTGTTCTTTATCAGCAGCCAAAATCTCAATCAGATACCCCAATCACCGTATTTAACGGTGTGTATGAAGACGAGCTTAAAGTAATCGATGGCCAATGCTTAATCAATCACCGCCTTGTTAACGTGCTTAAAAAAGAAACTTGGCATTAGGCGTTGTTAACCCGGTTATTGTTTGTGGCATTGTGCAATTTTGTACAAGACTTTTTGAGTGAAGACAGATACGCTTTTCATCAATGGGGGAGAGAATTATGCAACACTCAAAGTTTAGTTTTCATCGTGAACTCGGTGGCCTAGAAGTACTACACAACATTGATAAGCAGGAAGACTTTGGTAGACATAGCCACAGCGGCTATACGCTTGCCTTAGTGGATAGTGGTGCACAGCGATTCTACCGCAGTGGCGGTGAACACTTAGCTAGTCAGCATAGTGTCATTTTGATTAATGCAGAGCAGGTGCACGATTGCAGAAAGGCGTCAAAAGATAAGTCTTCGTACCGTTCACTCTACCCAACGCCTGAACTATTTAATCAGTTTCTTGGTGATGGCAAGGCAATAGCTCCTTTTTTCCATGATGCAGTGGTACACGACCGAGCGCTTGCGGCACTCATGGACACCACTTTTAACGTCTTAGAATGTGATACCAGCGTGCTTGAAAAGCAGTCTCAGCTTATTACTCTGCTATCTTATTTAAGCAATAAGCAAGGCAAAGTCACATTCGATACAAAAACCCCTTCGGTTAAGCAACGAATTACCACTGCACGCCATTTTCTTTTGGATAATTTATTTGAAGATGTATCACTCGACTCCTTAGCGAGCCTTGTCGGCATGAGTCCCTTTTACTTTATTCGTGTGTTTAAGGCCCACACCGGCCTCACTCCCCATGCCTTTCAAATACAACACCGGCTTAATCATGCCAAGGCATTACTGCGCAGTGGCAAAAGTGTTTCCCATGCAGCATTAAGTGTAGGCTTTTATGACCAAAGCCATTTCAACCGTCATTTTAAAAAGAATATGGGGATCACTCCCAGTCAATATAGCAAGGCTTGTTAATATGAAAGTCGCAGTATGCAAAGGCTTTTGGGATATGTTGCCATTAAATCTCGCCGTGCTTCCTTGGGGAATATTGTGTGGCTCCCTTGCCGTGCAAAATGGCTTTACGCCGCTCGAAGCACAGTTAATGTCGTTATTAGTTTTTGCAGGCTCGGCGCAGTTAGTGGCAATAGAGCTTATTGCCAAAGACACCGCGCTTATCACCTTGCTTGCGACTACCTTTATTATTAGCGCGAGACATTTACTCTATGGCCTTGCTATCCGCAATAAAATGATAGATAAGCCCCTTAAATGGCGTGGCCCCATTGCGTTTTTTCTCACTGACGAATTATTTGCGTTTTCCCATCACCACCGTGCCTATCAAGGCAAACTTCGGCTCGTGTATGCGCTCATCGCTGGTGGTAGCTTTTATGTTGCATGGAATCTGTGGACGCTCATTGGTATTGTCGCAGGTCAGTTTTTACCTGACTTGACCAACCTTGGCTTAGACTTCGCGATTGCGGCAATATTTATTGCTTTAGTGGTCCCGAGTATTAACGCATTACCCGTGTTATGCGCCTGTTTAACGTCGGCCGTAACTATCTTAGTGTTCAAACTGATCCATTTTGAATTTGGTTTAATCGCCTCAGCGCTGCTCGGAATGTCGGTAGGATATGTGCTACAAAGTAAAAAGGAGCGTGTATGATCACCACTATTTTAGCCATGGCTTGCGTCACGTTTGCAACTCGGTATTTATTTTTGGCAAAACAACTGCCTTTTACTATCGGCCCTAAACTACAACGCTTTTTAAGTTTTAGCGCCCCTTGCGTACTGACTGCCATTTGGGTACCCATTGTATTCATTCAGAACAAGCAACTTGCCATCACGCCAAGCAACCCCTATTTGGTCGCCGCAACGGTTGCGGTAATACTGGCGTTTCGCTTTAAAAACCTCTATGTCACCACGTTTGGGAGTCTAGCTGTGTTTTATCTGCTGTACTAAATGCGAAATGGTTACAGCCGTTGGATTAAATCCCAAGCGCATAAGTGCCGTTTCATCGCCTGCTTTACTCACGCAAACCAATGCGCGCTGGTTTAGCGCTTCGAAGCGCCCCGTCACATGGGCTTCACGGCCAATCGCAGCAAGCGGAAACACCATATCGCCTTGCTCAACTTCGATATTTACGTCTAGGCCATTTGCTACTCGTAGCGTCATCCAGCAACCTAATTTTCTGCAAACATGAGTGACCACCCCTTTTACGGTCACAAGGTTTGTTGTGTAGTCATTAAGATTTGGCAATATGTGCTCTGCCTCGACTAACTTAGACATGTCTGCACCACCGGCAAATTCTAGCGGGCTTGAAAAGCTAAACCGAGAAAATACCGCCAAAGAGAGTGCTGTTAGTTTTATCGTATCCTTCATCATTGCGACTCCATAGCTTTTATCACTATTTACCTCATCAATTGCTTACTCCTATAAAAAGTTATGGAGCATCAATCATATAGCTATATAAAAGTACAATTCGCAACTAAAATCAACACAAAAGTTAATAAAAGGTAAATTTAGAAGTTAAATGTTTTTGAAATTGACGCCACAAATGTAGAATCTGCATAAGAATCAATGTCATTGCTTTCATAACCCAATGAAAAAGACCAAGTACTAATCGAGTAAGTTCCAGTTAGATGCCAGTGGGTATAGTCATCATCACCCGACTCCCATTCGTATTTATCACTATCAAAGCTCATTGAATGATCAACCCCGAGCGTCAGTAACCACCGATCTGTAATTGGGATACTATGCGTGAGCATCACTATCCCGTGAGCAGCCCCTGTTCCAAAGTAATCCCATGCATACCAAAAGTCTAAATTTGTCTGGCCATAATTAAACTTTGCAAAGGCTTCTGCATAGTTGTAATCAGCACTCACATCATCACCATGATAGGTATATTGCGAGAGACCAACATCAAGCTTTAATTTTTCAGTTAGCGTAAATTTGTAGCCACCATACAGATCTCCTTCTAAATCCGTACCATCGCCAAAATCTACTTGAGATACCCAGCCTCCAGCATACCAACCACTTTTTCCAAACCAATCGAGACTAACTTGCAGCGCTTCGTCTTCCTTAGTTTGACTCACGCCGTTAAATAAATAATCGGAAGCCAATGTTACGGTAGAAGATGTCGCCGCATTGACAAATAGTGGAGTAAACAACAATGGCAGCAGCCAGTATTTTTTCATCTTTGAAATCACCCTTTAATTGCAGTCATTTCAAGCATAGACCGCCGTTCCCGCCCTGTCACTGACACAGTTTCATCCGCTTTTTAACGTGCTTGGTATGATTCTTTTTTCGTTTCATAAGCGTCTGGCTGGCGGTAACAACAAAAGCACTTATTGATGCTAAAAGGCGATTAAGCAGGCACATAAAGTACGCTGTGAGTTATCAATAGATCACTCCGCTTGCAGGACAGCGCGTAGAGGTTCTGTTAGGATGCGTTTTTTGCCTGTAGAACCTTTGGAAAAGCCCTTGAAATTGTCATTTATGTTTCGCTTACTGGTGTTATCCGCGCTGCTGTTTACGCTGACAACTCAGGCCGAGTCTGTTTATATACAAGCCGGGCCGGGGAGTTTTAATCATGCCGCACTTGACCTACTCGCCAACCGCCAGTCGCAGGAGTATGAGCGTTTTTACTCGGGCACCCCGGAGCATACTTATGCCAATGCCGCACAAGCGCAGAGCTGGGCCTTTAGCGCGCTGGCCAACTCCACTATTGAAGGACAACTGGTCCCAGCCATTGTCAATGCGATGCGTAACTACAAGGTAACGGAGCTGAGTGCCGCTGTGCATATGCCCATCGAAATGTGTGTTTTTGGATTGAACAAGACAGCTAAAATTACGCATGCAGCATCCCACCCGGCAGCCCTGAACCAAATTGGTCATTGGCTCAATGCTCATCAGGTACAAACCAAGCCCGTACCCAAAGGCACCAACGAAGCGGCTCGCTTACTTGCAAATGGACAATTTGACCAAAACACCGTTGCCGTAGGTAGCTGCGCACTTAAAGTGGTTTACCCAGAGCTGACACTGCGCGAAGTAAGCGTTCAGGATAACGCGGATAACCGTACGCTGTTTGGTCTGATGAAAATGGAAAAACGATCTCAGCCGATAAGCGAAGATGAAGCTCGCAGCGCGCTGGCGCAGGTCGTTGAAAAGGCAAATACATTGGTCAAAACGCGAACAGACTCTGCTGAGGAGTTATTCTCACATATCAACCAACGCCTTGCTCAGATGCAGCCTGTAGCACTGTTTAAAGCACAACAACACAGGCCAATTGAAGACTTATCCCGTGAGGCCACTGTGCTCTCAAAAGCGCTAGAGCAAGCCCGCCAGCAATGTCTGGATAGTGCAAGCGTTGAGGCGTTTTTCCAAGCACAAATGGATGCTGCAAAGGCGATTCAATACAGATACCGGGCACAATGGCTAGCTGAAGGCGTACCAAACGAAGACGCCAATTTGGATCAGCTAAGAAGCACATTAAATCAGCTTGGTGCAGCCATTCTTGAAACACTGACCCAGCATCTTGCCAAGCACGGTAACCTCACGGATGAACAGGCAGGCTTGTTTAACCAAATAATAAACACCGAACAGCTCTTTGCAAACGACAAAGCTAGGCTCTTTTCGGCACTGCAAAAGGTGCGCAGGGTGGATAACTGCACTATCACTGCTTCATAAACAAATTAGCAATAAGTCGGATTAGCTGATGTCTTGACTGATCATGATTACACCAACGACATCAGCCATAAGACAATGGTTTTAAAAGAACTACCCTCTTGTTTTGGCTGCTTGACGGCTTTCCATTGCATTGATGCCCTGAATATCTGGGCCTGTTGAGCTTTCATTTTGCTTTTCACTCTTTAATTTCAGTCACTTCACGCAAAGAACCGTTTTATTGATCTGCATCCATTTACATTCATCCCGGCAAAGATAATAATGAGAATGATTTTTAATTAAGGAGTTAAATATGAAAACCTCTCTTTCCATCACTTTGCTTAGCCTAGGTGTCTTTCTGTTTTCTCATACTGCATCGGCAAACGAATGTGAACTCAGCATCGAAGCCAACGACATGATGCAGTTTTCTAAAAAATCACTCAGTGCGCCATCTAGCTGTAAAGAAATTTCAGTCACGTTAAAGCATACGGGCAAACTGCCAGCCACCACCATGGGCCACAACTGGGTGTTGAGCAAAGCAGCAGATGTTCAAGCCGTTGCAACCGATGGTATGTCGGCAGGTGCAAATAATAGCTATGTAAAGCCAAACGACAGTCGCGTTTTAGCCGTATCAAAGGTGATTGGCGGTGGCGAGCAAACCACAGTGACCTTCTCTACTGAGCAGTTAAAGCAAGGTGACAGCTACAAGTTCTTCTGTTCTTTCCCGGGTCATTTCGCCATTATGCAAGGCACCTTTACACTTAGCTAAAAGTGCTACAGAGCAGGGATCAAACTGTGACTTCCTGAAGCCTCACAGCGCAGCCCTGCTTTTGCCATATCATTAATTTATCTAATTTGTGACAATTATTACTCAAGCCTTGAAGAACATACCTATAATCATTACAATCAATTGCAAACAATAATGATTATCACCATCATGAGCTTTTTCTCAATTATACCGTTTTGGTTTGCCGCAGTGTTACTCTACTTGGCAAGCCCTAAACAACGATTTTTGGCTTCATCTATTAGTAGACTCGCAGCATATCCTTTAGCCACTCTACTAATTTTGTCCGGACTTGGTATTTTAACTGTGCAATATCCTGTTATCTCTGCGATGTTAGCAGCACTTGTTATCTTGATGTTTAGTTTAGTTTCAGTAACTTTGTTAAGTGGGTATTCAATAAGACGTTTCTATCTCAGTTCAGCATTAGTCTTCTTGTTATCTCTATTTGTAGGGGGAATAAGTTATGTGGCCTAAAACCTTACTTGGATTTTCATTGGGATTATTACTGTCTATTTCTTTGGTGCTAAACCTCAACTTGTTACTACCATTTTCTGAATCGGCAAAACTCATGCTGGGTCTGATCTTAGCATTTCCTATCTGGGCGGGTTTTATCGTATGGAGCTACGCATTTCCAAGTGCAAAAGCAGCCTGCAAGCCGTTATTTGCTATTTTTATCCCTTCGCTGCTACTAAATACAGCATTATTGTTAATGAGATAAACAATGAAAAACCAAACACTAAAATCATTAACCGAAGCGCACGCCTGGATTGGACTCATTATTTCAACGGTATTATTCATCGTTTTTATCACAGGCTCACTTAGCCTATTTAGAGATAATATTCGGGGTTGGGAGCGTGCACCTCTGGCTGTACAATCAAACGAGTCAATAACCACAATTTCTTATGACAACGCCATAAACTCTATTCAACAACAATACGATGTTGATACCGATCATGGCTTTTTTATGCGAGAGCCTACGCCGCATAATCCGTTTATTGAAGTATATTTTGCAACCCATTTAGATCAGCCCCACCCGATCACGGGGGAGGATCATCAGGATCAACACCTATTGATATCACCGCAATCTGGTGAGGTACTTGCTGACGCCGATAAGTTTGAGTTTTCTACGTTGCTTTTTGAACTCCATTTCGATTTGGGGTTAGGTAGACCTGGACTCTATTTTGTTGGAGTGATTACGTTATTTTTCTTCGTTGCTATACTAAGTGGCGTTGTGATCCATTGGCGTAAAATTGCTAAAAACTTCTTTCAATATCGCGCCGAAGGTAAAAAAGACAAATGGCTGGATGCTCATAACCTGATTGGCACAATGGGCCTACCTTTTCACATTATGTACGCCTTCACAGGGCTTGTTTTCAACCTCGTGATTATCTACCAGATTTCATACGCCGTGCTGCTCTATAGTGGCAACCAAACTGCATTACTGCAAGCTGCTGGATTTAACGAGCCAAAAATTGAGGCCATAAACCAAATACAACCCATGCAAGGCATTGATCAACTAAGAGCTCAAGCACAGGCTAAGCTTGGGGATGTTACCTTTACTATGGTTGAAATTAGCCACTTTGGTGACAAGAATGCGGTGGTAGGCTTTACAGCAAAAAGCAATGATGCTTTCTCTAATATTAAAGAAATTCAATATAAGCTAAGTGACAGCTCGCAAGTTTACCTCACAGAAAACAACTATGATAATGCAGTACGAGCGGGACTCTCTACCATTGCAAGTCTGCACTTTGGTGATTTTGCTGGATATGGCATGCGACTGGCGTTTTTATGCCTTGGTCTTGCAACCGCCTACTTAATTGTTACTGGCAATTTGATGTGGATTGACAAACGAGCAAAGCAGAAAAAACAAAGTCCTAAAAGCCTAATGTTTGTCAAAAGACTGACCAGCGGCAGTTTTATTGGGGTGATTTTAGCGGTTGCTGTTGGCTTTACATTAACCACTTTACTTCCTGCGACGCATGCCGACAAATTAGAAACCGTCAAGTCCTCTATGTTTATAGCCTTTTTCTTCGCCCTGATAAGTAGCCAATTTGCCAAAGATGTTTTGTCCTTTAGCAAGGTGTTATTAGGACTAAGTGGGATTTGCTATTGTTTAAGTTTGGTGATGAATTTGACCTACTTCGGTAACCAATACAACTTGTTACCGCTACAAACTAAAGTAGACTTCGCGATTGTGATTGGACTAATAGCACTAATGGCC
This sequence comes from Pseudoalteromonas sp. XMcav11-Q, assembly GCF_040104525.1. NCBI lineage: Bacteria > Pseudomonadati > Pseudomonadota > Gammaproteobacteria > Alteromonadales > Pseudoalteromonadaceae > Pseudoalteromonas > Pseudoalteromonas sp. XMcav11-Q. The sequence goes on along the minus strand of NZ_JBECOX010000010.1, from coordinate 110,559 downwards.
TTGATTTGTTGGAAGGCAGTGTCACGGATCAACGCCGCAGCGCAAACCACAAGCGCAACTTCGTCTGAACAAACTTCGCACCAAACTGCGAACTAAAAAAGCGGGCTTACATAGCCCGCTTTGTCTTACTCTCACAGGGAAACAATGTGAAGTTAAAACTCTGTCTTAAATCTTAGGTAGTACTCACGACCCAAATATAAAGACGAATGAATGGGATCTGCGTTATTTCCATTGCCGGTCGCGAAAGGCGGCGCTTCATCCAGTAGATTGTTAACGCCCAGCGTAATTTGAGTATCAACAGAGTCTAAATGGTAGGTTACTTGAGCATTATGTGTCAGCGTGCTATCAACGGTATTGGTAAAGTTAACGATTTGGTCGCCTTGTTTAACCGATACTTCTTCTAACATTGAATCGATATAGTAACTTTGCCAACTTGCGCTAAAGTCGTCATGCTGCCAATTAAGTGCAAAGTTAACTCTGTGCTCAGGCACCGCCATCTGGCCATTAACGCGCTGTCCGGCTCTGTCTTTGGTTACAAGGCCTGGTTCAATGACTTCATGTTTACTCACAAATGACCAGTTTAGTGCGGTACTCAAATCACCAAATGAAAACTGCCCGATGTCAAAACGAACTTCCGCGTCCACCCCTTGACGGTTTAACGCATTGAGGTTTTCATTAAACACATCAACACCGGTGATCACCCCCTGAAACTCACCAGATTGAACACGATGTACAGAGTCGCAGTACAAACCATTATTCATACATTCACTCAATTTAGTCACCGCGCTAATGTTACCAATGGCATCTTTTAATTGGATGTCATAAAAATCTAAGGTGATTGAACCGTTAGTAAGCCAGCTCGGCTGATAAATCACCCCAAGTGTTTTGCTCGTCGCGGTTTCTGGTTCAAGTTCGGTGTTACCGCCAGTATTAGTTCTGATCTGTCCGATCGTTTCTCGGTAACTGCCATCAGCGGGAACGCCTGTGCTGACACAGTTTTGGTTTGGATTTGCTACGGCACAAGGATCGTCGCCATTTTCAAAACCAGGTAACCTTCCTTTATAAAGTTCCACCACATTAGGCGCTCTAAATGCTTGTGACCAAGTCCCTCTAAAACTCAACTGCTCATTCAACGCCCAAAATACGCCCACTTTTGAATTGGTGGTCGAACCAAACGTATCAAAGTCTGAATATCGAGTCGCGAGATTTAACTCTAGGCTCTGCGCCCAATCGTGGTCTGATAGTAGTGGTACGACAGCTTCTAGGTAGGCTTCATTGAGCGAATACTCGCCGCCAGTTGGTCTACCTAATCCATCCGTGACTAAAATATTAATAGAAACGGCATCTGTTTGATTACGCGCCTCAACTTTTTGATTTTCGATACCAAAAGACACACCTAGATCGCCCGCAGGCAAACTCGCCACTACGCCACTTAGGTTCGCGCTGGCGATTTTAATCTGGTTATGACCCTGTTGGATCCCCGGCCAATCACCAGAGAGATAATTTAGCATGTCCTCGGAAATTTCGGAGTCGGTACCGGGTTGGCCAAAGATATTAAGCGGCACACAACCTGCAATTAGCGCATCCGGTGTAGCACCGCAGCGCAGCACACCTTGCTCATCAAAGTGGGTAGGACCAACCGCATTTTTAGCCGCTGGCCAATTGAATATGCCGGTTTTTAGTCGTTTGTTTGAGTTGCGACCAAAATTGTAGGCCAACTCCCAGCTCCAATCTGCATTAAAATCACCAGAAAGCGCCATCACGATACGGTATTGGCTGTTTTCCACATGGTTCATACGGCCATTGGTTTCTACCATTCTGCGACGCCAGTCATTGATGGCATAAGGATTACCATCTTTGTCTTTCGGACCAAATTGTTGGTTGTAATAGTTATCAGGAGAGTAAGTGAAATCTAAATACCCACCCCAAACTGGAACTAGTGGCTGAGGCGCACCATTGGTAGTGGATTTTCGATGTGAATAAAGCGCCTCGAAATTGAATACCACGTCATCCGAAAACTTCAAATTGCCAAGATCATACTCGCCAAACGCACTCATGCTATAGCGTTCAAAAGGCGTTTGTAGCAAGCTAGGCTCTTGGTAGTTGTATAAATCATTTTGTGCAAGTGATGCATCGGAGATAGTTTCACGCCACTCGCCATATTCTGGGCCTCGGGTAACAAATATTTCCTTACCGTTTTCATCCGTGACTTTTAGGTTACTCCATGGCATTGCGGAACTACCGCCTTGGCCGTAACTGCCATCGGGATTAAGTGTTAAATCATAGCGGCTAAAGTCTCTGTCGCCAGCATACACTTCTTGTTTTTCATCGTAGCTGGCACTCACCATAAAACGCCCTTTATCGCCAACAATCCCTGTTACGAGTTCCAAAGAAGTCGTATCAGCATCACCTTCAGCGGATTGGCCAATTGAGCCACTGACCTCAAAAATATCGCCCGTTTGGCGAGTAATAATGTTTACGACACCAGACACCGCATCAGAGCCGTAAATAGAAGAGGCACCATCCAATAGAATTTCAACACGTTCAATAATCGCTGTAGGTATAGCACTTAGGTCAACCGCAGCATCCGCGCCATTTCCCCCGTTTGGTAAGCGGCGGCCATTTAGCAAGACCAACGTGCGCTGCGCACCTAGACCGCGTAAGTCGAAGTTTGTCACGCCAGACGTATTTTCATTTTGAGAAGCATTAGGAGCACTGGCGGAAACCGTTAGATTTTGCAGCATATCACCAATATTTTTAAACCCGGTTTGCTCAATATCCGATCTAGATATTGTGGTTACCGCGCCGGGTTTACTTAGGTTTGCCCGCGCGATACGTGACCCCGTTACCATAATCTTTTCAACGGGTTCCGACGCTGCTTCCTCGGCAAACACTGGGGCCGTCCACACCATAGCGCCCAAACCACACAAGCTGGCTATTGCCAACGCCAAAGTCGTTTTTTGTTTTGTTATTGTCATAACGGTTTCCTTTGTAACGTTCCAAATTATAGTTAGACGCTGACGATAGAAAGTTTCTTATTATCACTATAGGAAATGAAATAGGTTATTTATTGCGCCTTTTTATACTGATAACACAATTAAATCGTTCCAACAAACAATTCTAGACGATTTGCGCAAAATTTATTTACTTTTATTGAATATTCAAGCGTCTAATTAAAAATCATGTAATCAGTCAGATTTGGCGTGTTCACTACCCAGAGAGTCACAAATGTCGCCACTCTCTTGGTATTCAATATTGGCTTTTAAGGCCACCTAAATCTGGTAAAAAGCACTTATCGGGACTACCTTTATCTAGGGCCTGTTGACCTTTGCTGTTTGATTTTTGTTCCTCTGAGCGTATTTTGCTCGCGGCGTACAACTTGCCCTATGTATACATCAATCAAACTGCTGCAGAAACAAACTTGAAAGATAAACAGGCCCTAGCAATCTTCCGTCATCGAACAAACAAGGATCTCCCATGGATAAGAAGCAAAACACACCATCGATTTGTCCTTTTGCACATGGTGCAAATACGTCGTCAGGGCATAGCGAGCACCAGTGGTGGCCAAATAGCCTGAACTTAGACATATTGCATCAGCACGATACGAAAACCGATCCGATGGATGCCGATTTTGATTACAAAAGCGCATTTAACAGCCTCGATTACCCCGCCCTGAAGAAAGATCTCGAGCAACTTATGACAGACTCGCAGCCATGGTGGCCCGCAGATTGGGGACACTATGGAGGATTAATGATCAGAATGGCATGGCACGCTGCGGGCAGTTATCGTGTTGCGGATGGTCGCGGTGGTGCAAACACGGGTAATCAGCGCTTTGCTCCGCTAAACAGCTGGCCGGACAACGGAAACTTAGATAAAGCCCGGCGTTTACTTTGGCCGATTAAAAGAAAGTATGGCAATCGTATTTCTTGGGCCGATTTAATCGTGCTGGCGGGCAACGTTGCTTATGAGTCGATGGGATTCAAAACCTTTGGTTTTGCCGGTGGCCGAGAAGATATCTGGCATCCAGAAAAAGACACCTACTGGGGCAGCGAAAAAGAGTGGCTGGCTCCCTCCAATAATTCAAACAGCCGCTATAGCGGTGAACGCGATTTAGAAAACCCGCTTGCCGCTGTGATGATGGGTCTTATCTACGTTAATCCTGAGGGCGTAGATGGTAATCCCGATCCGTTAAAAACAGCTGAAGATATGCGTGTTACCTTCGCTCGAATGGCAATGAACGATGAAGAAACCGTTGCCCTAACCGCTGGCGGACACACTGTGGGAAAAGCGCACGGAAATGGCAATGCCGATGAATTAGGCCCGGCACCAGAAGGCGCGGACTTGCATGAACAAGGTTTTGGTTGGATGAATCATAACTCGCGTGGCATTGGCTCTGATGCAGTAACTAGTGGTATTGAAGGCGCTTGGACGACGAACCCAACTCAATGGGACAATGGCTACTTCTACTTGCTGTTCACGTACGAGTGGGAGCAGACCAAAAGCCCTGCGGGTGCATGGCAATGGCAGCCTATTAATATAAAAGAAGAAGATAAGCCGGTTGATGCTGAAGACGCATCCAAACGCTGCATGCCGATGATGACAGATGCCGATATGGCGCTGAAAATGGACCCTGCTTATCGTAAAATTTCAGAGAAGTTTTATGCCGATCCCGACTATTTTAACGATGTTTTTGCAAGAGCGTGGTTTAAGCTTACGCATCGCGACCTTGGCCCAAAAAGCCGTTATCTAGGCCCAGAAGTCCCTAACGAAGACCTGCTATGGCAAGACCCCGTCCCCAGCGTTAACTACACCCTAAACGACAGTGAAATTAGCGCACTCAAGCAACAAATTCTAGCAACCAATGTGACGCTTTCAGAATTAGTAGCCACCGCGTGGGATAGTGCTAGAACGTTTAGATATTCCGATTTTAGAGGGGGTGCAAATGGTGCGAGGATCCGCCTAGCCCCGCAAAAAGATTGGCTTGGAAATGAGCCAGAGCGTCTAGCGAAAGTACTTGCGGCATTAGAAACCGTGCAAAGTAATTTTACGCCTACCGTAAGCATGGCCGATCTAATCGTATTGGGTGGCTGCGCTGCCGTTGAACAAGCGGCTAAAAATGCCGGTGTATCAATCCAAGTGCCTTTTGCCGCTGGGCGAGGCGATGCCACAGACGAGCAAACCGACATTGAGTCATTTGATGTATTAGAGCCTGTACATGACGGTTTTCGCAATTGGCAAAAACAGCACTACAGCGTAAAACCAGAAGAAATGCTACTTGATAAAGCTCAACTGTTGGGCCTCACAGCCAAGGAAATGACCGTACTGATCGGCGGAATGCGCGTGCTAGGCACCAATCACGGGCAAACATCGCATGGCGTATTTACCGATAACGTTGGCACTTTGAGTAATGACTTTTTCGTCAACTTGACCGATATGGCATATCGCTGGGAGCCAAGTGGAGAGAACCTATATGAGATAAAAACACGTGATACGGACACGGTAAAATGGACCGCGACTCGCGTTGATCTCGTCTTTGGTTCTAATTCTATTTTGCGCGCTTACGCCGAAGTGTACGCACAAGATGATAGCAAAGAGAAGTTTGTCCGCGACTTTGTTGAGGTATGGACCAAAGTAATGAATGCTGACCGATTTGACCTAAAATAGCAGCTTATAACTCAGCCTAGCCACTGGTGCGTATTTAACAGTGGCTTGGCCTGTTTATCCTATCCGCTTTATTTTTTGCAGTACTCAACTCGCCGTCTTATGGCTCAAGCTAAAGTTAACCAAGAACATATAAGATCGCAATTTCAACATGCGCTAAGCTCAGCCACAATCCAATCTCGAAACGCCTTTAATTTAGGCCACTCAAAATGGCGCTCTGGTGCGACCAAGTAATACCGATATTCACATAACCATGCAAAGTCGGGATAGATTTCTAATTGGCCTAGCTCTAAAGATTGATTCACTAAACGTCGACGTAACAAAGAAAACCCCTGCCCTGCCACCGTTGCTTGCTGTACCAACGCCGCATTATCAATTTTGAGATTACTGAATGTATGACCACTCAAATCCAGTTGTTTGTTTAGTTCAAGCCACGCATGCTCATTATCCCGGCCTTCATCATAGATAAAATTGAGTTTAGATAGCTGTTCTCGCAACGGTTTATTTGGGTCAATTAATCCAGGACGGTAGGCAAGGACTAACTCATCCTCCGCGATGAGCTCGCTTTTCAGTCCCGGATAGTTACCAAATCCAAAGCGGATCCCAATATCAATATCGTCGTGGTTAAAATCGGCGAGTTGCTCGGTTGGATCAATACGTAGCTGGTAGTCTGGTAATGCTTTGTTGAAGCTCGCCAATCTTGGCAACAGCCAACAAGTAGCAAATGAAGGCAAAACCGACAGGTTAATAGTGTTTGGGTTAGGATCTGATTTTAACGTCGATAGACCCATTTCCATTTGCCCAAAGGCCTTGTGTAAGTAAGGCAACAAGTCTTGTCCTTGCTGAGTTAGCAATACCTTTCTTGTTTGTCGTTCAAACAACATACATCCAAGCTGTTGCTCAAGGGTTCTTATCTGTTGGCTCACGGCGGCTTGAGTCACAAATAAGGCTTCCGCCGCCTGCTTAAAACTGCCTAATTCCGCCGCCGTTTTAAAATACCAAAGTCCTTTGAGTGGAGGTGATTTCATTCGCCATCTTACTTAATTAAAACTTAACTATAGGTCAGAATTTCTAGTTTGTCAGTTTTATGAATGCACACAATACTTAGCAGTGAAATCAGAGACGGAAGGAGTCTTTATCATGAAATACGCAATTATTCTTGCATTTCCTCTAGCAGCACTCGCATCAACATCCGAGCAGGTACAAACTGAAAAAGTATTTACCGATGCGGGATACCCCTACAAAAACTTAATTATGAAGGCCGAAAAAGTGGAGCTTGTTTATTCAGAAGAGCAAAACAAAACGACCTGTCGAGTTAAAGTCTATAGCGGTGATGTACTTCATGAAGGGGAGCCTATGGAGATATCGGCTAAAACGTTTTCAACCGATCCCGTCAAGGGCTGTCTTGCCCGACAAAACGCCAAACACATTTTAAGCTTGCTTTAATATGAGCTAACCCGAGATCAGAATAACAACTTGTGTGCTAGCAGTTGTTATTCTTCGGTTAGTTTCAGCTAAGCAACCTGGTTGATAAGTTGCTGCCGCTTGAACCAAAAAGGCGCATCACACCAACGTTTTTCCTTATTATAAAACTGCTGCTTTAGCGCTAAGTACTGATCAAACTGACGCGCTAAGTCTTGTTGATACATCTTGCTACTGTGGATAAACGCTTGAGATGTTTTGGTATTGCCGATAATGGCTGCTGCTTGGCATCCCGATGTCATGGCAAACCCTAATCCCATAGAGGAAATAGGGTCAAACGCACAAGCCGCATCCCCCACTGGTAAATAATTTTTGAGATGAGCAAAACTGTTAAAATGGCTCCCGGCAGGTCGGATCCATAGGTTTTCGTCGACCATCTTTGCATCATCTACCCGCCTTGACATATATTTACTGCTACCTAAGTGCGCTTGCCACTGTGCCAAACGATTTAAGCGCTGCTTTGAGAGCAATTCAAAATCACTAAAATACGTTACAACTAACATATCGTTAGAAAGCGCCGCACTGTACCACCAGCCACATTCATCACTTTCAATTAGTTGAAGTTGCTCAAGCGCCCCCCGCTTTACTTTAAAGAAGGCACCAACCCCAGTAAGTCTGTCATATTGCTGAACAGCCGCTCCTAGAGATTTGCCAATAGACGAATTACGCCCTGACGCATCAACTAGATACTTGCAAACAATGGTGAACTGACCATAGTCAGGATGACTCACCACCACTGAGTAACGACCGTCTTGTAACTGAGTAATTGCTTTGCTTTTAGTGCGCGGGAACACCGTTCCACCGCGCTGGATTGTGCTTTCGAGCAAGGTTAGATCAAATATCTCACGATTAATTTGATAGGTTGCTCTGTCTGGTGCAAAAATCGCGTGACGATTAGCAGATTTCTCACTTCCCCAAAATGCACTATTACCTTGAGTTGGAGTAAAACAGTGCGGACCGAAATCCGCTCTATCTATCTGCAAATAGTCCAATACCGAAAACACACTTGCAGATACACTTTCGCCAATTCTTAATTTTTGTAAATCAGACTGCTCGATTAAAATGACTGATAGGTCTGTGTGATTGAGCAAGTTTAACGCGGTGCTAGCCCCGGCAGGGCCAGCACCAATTACTAGCACATCACATTCGTGAGTACCATTCATATCCATTACCGTCTTGTTCGAGTACCACTGCGAGGCACTTTTTTCGCAGCTCGTTTTTGCGTAATTGGCTTAGCCATTTTTTCTTCAAGCCCTTTTAATATTGCTTTGGCCTTAGAACACCCGCAAGACAGGTGATCTTTAAGGTCATCAGGAATATAAAACACCGGAATATCGGTTCCGTCGTCTTGGCAATTCCCAGTAATATCAGAGACAGGCACATCCTTATAGGCAAACAGTTGGTGATTACGTTCGATTTCCGTAAAGTAAGGGAAATTCGGTTCATCACTATTTTGATTGCGGATAAAACCAAGTGCCGACCAATGCTCAACCATTTGCACAAAACTATTGATACCACGTGCATAGTTGACTTGCTGGCCTGCAGGCAGATGGGTAAGTGATTGATCATCAAATTGATTCGTCAATACATCCCAAGGGCTTTGTGGTGGCCACCAGTAACTATAGTAAGTTGGGGCAGCTGGCATCATTTGCGGATCGTCTTCCGTGCCGACGTTCACTTTATTCACCGTTGGCTCGGTAAAGTTCACATTTTGAATAGTACAGTTGAAAAAGTCTGCTTGCCACGGGCATGCCATGCGCTTGGTTAAATCTCCAGGCTGACATCCACCGCCTTCGCACTCATCACGCTCAGCATCCAAGCCGCTCGGAAAGCCATTACCCATGCTTTGATCTTTAATGATATAAGGCGCCGCGTACACTGCTGGATTTTGTAAACTCCACGTTACCTCAATCCCTGGACACATAGGTAAGCCAACGCAATTACCCACGCTACCTTGATCCGCATAAAATACGCCAAACTCATCGACTGCGCTCTGTGGCGCTGAAGGTTTAGCACTTGAAAAGTTACCAGCAGCCCACTGACTCAGTAAGAAATATTGAGTCTGCGTTAACGTCAGAAACTTATCGACAATATTGTCTTCAGCGTTGCTCACCGAGTTACTACCAGAGTTCATTGGCATCAGTGGTAAATTACCCTCAATACCATACTCGAAGAGTTGCTGATTGGTTTGCTCGTTTGGCGGAGTTTGCTGCACTGTGGCTGGGTCAACTGGCTGCCTAAAGTACTTAAAGTAAGCCTGACGATTGGCTTTATTATCTTCAGAGTTGTCTTTAAAATCAAAAATATTGGAAACAAATGCCGACATAGATTGGACATTTGATACCCACTGATAACGGCTAATACGCTGGATAATCGGCTCAATATCTTGGTAATAATTTGCCTGATAAGAAGACTGATATTCACCATTGCTGTATAGCTCAGGACATAAGTTTTGTTCACGCACCGCAACGTCAAACATAGTATCACTGAGGTTGGAGATATTAACGATTTCCGGTGCAAAATCCGGAGAGCCAACAATTACCCAAGCAGAGAGTTGCAAAGTTTTACCATCGTCAAACGTAACCGTGCAATACACAGTCCCGTCCGCAATATCATCATGCCATGTGTCCGCCCCACCGTAAGATTCAAGAGGCAGGTTACCACCCGCATTCCCTTTACCGCCAAGTACCACTAGGCGGCCTTCGTTATCGGTTAAAATATCTCCGAGCGACTTTATTTCAGTGCCTTGGCACGGTTTAGGAGGGAAACTAACCGGATATCCTGCAGGCGCACTGGAGGCGTCAAATTCAGCCTTTGCATTTGCGCCAGATATCGTTCTTGGACCTGGATCAATAATTAAGCTTCGGCGATCCGTTGCATCCGCATTACGCCAAGGCGTGTTGCGATTGCTATAACTATTATCTTGACCATAGAGTAAGTTGCCTTGTAATTCATTAAACTCATACCATGCCGCCTTTTTATTCGCGATGTGTACAGTCCAACTAATAGATTTAACGTTATCGCTCGATAACGTAAGCTCATTGTTATTTTCATCAATGATTTTAAAGGGTTGGCCCTGTCTGCGGATCCGGCCTTCTGCGTCTTTAAACTGACTGACAGGGCTGTCTATCTTATTGCCCCATTCATCGGATTCAAACGGTAAACCACCTATTTTGTCTGGTGCTAAATAAAACTGACCATCGCTATTACCGAGTCTTGCGACACCGACAGAGGGGTGAAGTGAATAGTTCATATTTATATCCTTTAGATATAGTAACCACGGCACAAAACAACACACTTGTTAACAAAAGATACTCAAGTGTGCGCTAACTTTCGCTTAAATTGATTCCCAGCTAAGTAGAGTAACTGTAGCACCAGCAAGAAAATGTGCATATTTCACGTCATTACAGAACATAAGACACGAACAAAACAAACTGTAACAACCTGACATTAAATAAAAATTACTTTTATCTTTTTTAAGCCATGTAAGAGGCAAACACTCACCAAACAAATCAGGTGATAAAAAACCTATTAGTTACAAACAAAAATCAATTGAAACATTTATTTCACAAACTATAATCTTTGCCCCTGCATTGAGTAAAAACTCTATTTTTGCTTTTAGTTTTCAAGGAGTAGATATGAAAATAAAGCCTCTTACAATTTCACTAGGACTTGCATTAAGCAGCACAGTTCAAGCATTCACCCAATTTGGTGGACAAGGGATCATGCCCATGGGACATGAATGGTTAACCCGCACCGCAGCACTAGAGGTGCTGGATGCCGAACATATTATCGAACCAGATCCCAACGACCCCAGACACGCTTGGCGCTATGGTCTGGCAAAAAACATCGCGCTACATACCGCACAAGATGAAATTACTCGACTTCAGTCCCAGTTAAACAATAACCCACTCTATGAACCAAGATACGACAGTGTGAACTCAGCTATCGTCGGTGAGCGTTGGGTTGATATTGCTGGATTTAACGTCACCAACGCCAGTACCGATCCTACCGGCCCAAACTGTTTTAGCGCAGTCTCGCAAGAACCGGCTGACATTCAGCTAGATCACTTTATGCGCCGCTATGATGATATTGCAGGCCAAGGTGGTGTAGATGCAGCTTATCGCGCGCAAAAACGTTTTGTTCAACATTTTATTGATGCAGCCATGGCTGAGGAGAAGCGCCTCAAAGTGTGGGATGGTGGTGGTCACGCAGCCCTCGCGGAAGTAGATCATAATTACTTTTTGTTTGGCCGTGCCGTTCACCTATTTCAAGACTCATTTAGTTCAGAACACACGGTAAGGCTCCCACAAGATAACTACGAAAAGGTTTGGCAAGTAAAAGCTTACCTTTGCTCTGAAGGCGCCGAGCAGCATTCGCACGACACCAAAGATGTGCTCAACTTCGCCAGTGGCGATGTAATTTGGCGAGCGAATACACGCTTAGAATCTGGTTGGCAGTCTTATCGTATTAGTAGCATGAAACCGGTTGCGATTGTCGCGCTGGAGGCCAGTAAAGATCTCTGGGCTGCGTTTATTCGCACAATGGCAATACCAAAAGCACAAAGACGTAGCGTAGCCGAGCAAGAAGCACAGCGACTAGTACAAAACTGGTTGTCGTTTGACGAGGCCGCAATGCTGGCTTGGTATGAGGACGAAAGTAAACGTGACCATACTTATGTACTGGCCCCTAATGAGTCAGGAAAAGGGAAGTCACTTGAAGCCTGTATGACGGAGCTAAATGTAGGCACAACTAGCCAAACAGAGCGTGTTGCACAGCTAGATGCAGAGCGAAACCAATGTCTTTTTAATATCGAAGCCGAACCTGGTTTTGAAGATCTTAACGACCCACACTTAGATATTCCCTACAACTGGCGCTGGAAATCTCTAACCTGGCAAACGCCACCAAGCGGCTGGACATATCCGCAGTTAAGTGCAGACACAGGCACACAAATCACGATAAAGTCGCCCGTAAATAATCAGTATTTAGCAGCACAACCCCTGAACAATGACACCCGAATTACCTTTAGTCCAACTGAGCCTCTCGATTTAATTCAGGTAACCAATGCACAGGGTCAGCACTATTTTAGAGCCACTCAGGCCCCTTCACTGTTTTTAAGTTACAGCAGCAAAAGCGCCGGCTATCTCAAGCTCGTAGACTCTCCTAAGCAAGCACTCTACGCATTGATTTATCAAGGTGGTGTCTGGAATATCAAAAATCAATTTTGGCAGCAATATATTTGGTTTAACCAAGCGCAAAACCAACCTGAGTTAAATCGCCATGGCGAACCGGACCAGTTATCCGCAAAGTGGATGATTGAACCGTTTTAAAACGATTTATACCAGTTGTATTAAGTAAATGATCTATCTTGAAGCGGGGAAATAGCTTTAGTAGCAAGGCAAAAATTTTGCTATTTAGTTGTTCTAAATGAAAAATTTTTAACGAAGCTAATATGCTATTTCACCCTTCAAATTGATTAGAGAATTAATTCAATTGGTATTAACCTACACTAAGCTTGATACCAATGCATCAATAGTCTTATTCAACCTAGGTATAAGTACTCTTGACGCATTGGCTTATCATATTGAGGTCTGTTGCTCTTTCAAGCTTTTTGCACCAGTTTACATAGCTGTTGCGCCTCGTTAATCTATATCAGCATGACGGTAACATAGTGAAAATAAAGAGCTCATCTTGTCGCTCTTTGCTGCTCAACCTTTGCATCTAGCCTACTCACAGCAAGCCAAGCACTGAGACTAGGACATTCCAAGAACAAAAACCAAACAACACCGAACGACAAGTACTGAAGCCTACTCTGTCACTTTGTCGGCTACGAGTAAAATTTGTCTCTCATAGTCTTCCAAGCCAAAAGTAGACGCTAAACTTCCACCATTTAAGTCCATATACATTACCCCAGCTTCAGACGCTAAGGGCGTAGCTGACCAAACGTATGCATACCCGCCTTCTGCTTCAGCGATAGCAAAAATATTAGGAAAAACCGTTTGGTTTACCGCAGGGTTAACACAGGCAACTTCACGGATTGAGTTAAGCTCCTTGATATTAGGCAAACGCCAATTCTTAATACCCGCGTATTGATAAATTGCATGACCTGGAGAAGTCCGGATCTTTTCTGCTGTTTTAAGGGCATCTTGCCAGTACATAGCGGTTGGCATTCCATCACAACTTGAAGTTTGTGCATTAAAAGTTTGCCCAATACTACAGCGCATCCAAGTAAGCTGTGTTGCTCTATCAGTTACTGTACCATCTTTATTATCGATAAAACCTACGCTAGGTGAAGAGCGTTCGATAGTTTGTGAACACGCTTGCTCAATAGCCTGTACAGTAAAGCACATTGATAAAGACAAAGTGACTAATAAATATCTCATTTTTCTGCTCCTAAAGTTACAAGCCTCACAGGTAATACACTTGGATATTCACATTCTTGCGCACTATCACAGTATTCATAAGAAGTCGTTGCACCAATATAACCACCGTTAAACCCAAGCGCCCACATGTGAGGGGCATAGTACATAGAAGTGTGCCATTCTATCGATGGCGTTGCTGTCCATATATCTCCGGCATGTGTTTCTGGGAAGTAATTAACGTCTACTCCAAGTAAAACATCGCCGTCATTCTTATCTGTGCTCGCAAAGTGCACTAAGCTATACAGCTCGTTGAATTTAGGTAACTTCCAGCCAGAGTGTCCACACAACCCGACACCGTTGTTTAGATTGTTTATGTAACTTTCATATTGCGATACTGTGCATACACCTTCTGCATTATCACAACTGGCTTCAGCCACTTCAGCAGGAAAAATCGATTCGCGGTCGCTAGGTTTAAATGCAAACAACGTGTCTTTGTGGCGAATACCTGCGTTTGCATCTTTTATTTCCCAAATTAGCCCTGTTTGTAAGTCTTTTACACAGCTCCATTGTTCAGCATCAGCTGCAAGCATTTCACCGGTACTACTGAGTTTTACATAACTAAAACCCGCAGCACCATCCGCATCATTATTTTGTGTAAGATCAAGGCCATAATCTGCGTCTTGACCTGGAAAGTCCGCAACAGAAGCGGTATTGTAAAAGCCATCTAGGTTAGCGAATGCAGTGACCCCAGTGTCAGTCATAGGGAACCCTACGGACCAGTTTAATGCATTCGCAACAAAACTATCTAGCTGATTAAAATGACTATTGTTTTTTATCGCGGTAATAATATCTGCAAGTTGAATCGCAAAGCCCGCAAGAATAGCCCCCTTATTTTCACTTTGCTGTTGCGCAGCCTGCCACAATTTTACAAATTCAGTATTGAAGTTTGCTAAGTCTGCGCTTTGCGCTGTCAATAAAGTATCCGCTGACAAAGACAGTGATAAGCCATCGTTAAGTGTAGAAACAATAGCCTCAATTGCTCGCTCTCTACTTACGCCTTGTATCATATTCGCGTAAACCAGAGTCGTTGCAGGTGTCATTACGATACTAGCGTCATTTGCAACTGCAGCTGGCGCACTGAGTATCATCACATTGCCTTCTGTCACAATGTAGCTCTGGTTAAGGATTGCAACATCTTCACTTGTTAATGTTGCGGTTCCATCTGTAATTGAAGTTTGCACCTCGACACTGTCACACACTAAGTTTTCGTTGCTATCTGCGCATAAAGTACCGGTTACTGCGTTATCAACGCTGATCGAAACCGAATAACTAATTGGGTCTACCGTTGTCTCATTTTCAGTATTTGTTTTAGTGTCACCACTCCCCCCACCGCAGGCACTGAGACCTACAACCGAAAGCGCAAGCACAAGCGGTTTCAATTTAAATGTCATGTTTACTCCTAGTGTGTATTTTGAGTCGCCTAAGCCCAATTAAAATTAAACCAATATTTAGCCAATATAGGCTGCCACTCGTGTTGTCATTTATTTTTTCTAGATGATTATCTTGGTCATCTGTATGTTCTTTATCGTCAGATGCAGAATGACAGTGATAATCGGTAACTTGTGAAAGCTGCCAAGCTTTAAGCGTAGGCGTATTAATTAGTTCGGAGAAATCAGGCTTGTGGTCTACAATCTGAAGCTGCCACTGACCGTTGAATGACTGGCCTTCAAGTGGCGAGAAATCTACGTTTGCAACATCAGAAGGCAGACTAAATTCAAATTTTGAATGTGGGTAGTAGCTTTGATCCCAAATGACTACGGCAACACCCGCAGGGCTAATTAACTTTATACTTACTTGGCTCAAATCATTGTGTTCAAGCTGTAATTCAAATTTAAGGTCATCGCTAACCTGCAGAGATTGCTGCTCTACATCAAGGTAAAAGTTGGTGATCCCCTTACTGTGCACAACTCCACTAGGCTCTCCAGTTGCGTCTTTAAGTATGCCTCCCTCACCTTTTACAACAAATTGATTTGGCTGGCCTAAGGTAACTTCTAGTTGCTGTAGGCTTTGATTCAATACCGGGATCCCCGTCGAATACTTCTCCAATACCGGAACAAAAGCACTCATCCCACAGCTCAATTCAAACGCATCATCGAAGGTGATGGAAAAAGTGTGTGTTATCGAATCTCCAGCCTTAATATCGCCAACCTGTTGAGTTGCGATTTTTATTGTTGAGTCCTCAGTCGACGCGAACTGGACATCTTTAAGCGAGTAAGGGCTGATATTTTTGATATTCACGACCACAGAGGGATCTGAGGTGAGAGTATCAATGACCTTGGCTTGTTCAATTACCAATAATTTTGGCAACAAGTTATGATGACTAAAATGCCGTTGTAAAATGTCGGCATAGTGTTCATTGGGGTACAGGCGCTTTGCCATATCGAGTGTAGACAGCGCTAAATTGGGCATAGTGATCCCCGCCCCTAGGCCAAACATAGCTTCAATAACAATCTTCTCCATGTCATTCATGCCTTTCACACCATAATGCGCTTCAGCTTCTTTGAAGGATTGAAATAATGGTGTGGACCAAAGCTGATCACCTAGGGAACCTGCAACATGAATATGGGCTGGGTAGTGATAATTTGGATTATACCTAGCTTTACTATCATTTAACGTTCTTGGTCTACGTTGTCCAAAACGAGCATCCCAGTTAAACATAACATCCGGCTCAAACTCGTAGCCTTGCGGATCTCGGTAACTATGACTTGCGGCGAGAAAATCGGCATACCCTTCCCCAATTGCACCGCTATCCGCACCGTCGTCATAGGGATTGATGAAGTTAGTAACACTGTGTCCATATTCATGCCATATTACATCAGCATCCTGCGCGTCAGCATGCCCCCCAACTCCTAATAAAATCCGTTTTTGGTGAAATGAATATGCCGACTGGTCATTATAAGAACCTTGTGCATCAATGGTGATCGGCGCATAGTGGATCAACTTATCGCCAGTAAAACCCAATTCCTGCAAATGACGCTGAGCAGAATCGACGTGAAAATAGGCCATTTGTTGTAAAAAGCTGGCAGAGCTATGATTATTTTTTGCTACACCAGCTACAGGCAACATTTCCACAACTTCGTGTGGTTCTGCAAAGTCAGTTACTCGAGCATAAGGCCCCGTCAGTGCTAGCTGGTTGCCAATTAGCGTTAAATCTTTAAGCTCAACAAGTCTAAATGCTGCATCCGCAAATTCAGTCTGCGGTGTAAACTGTTGCTCAATGTCTTCACTCATTAAGCTAGTTTTTGGGTCTGGATCAAATAACCATGACTGCTTGATTCGACCTGAGTATTCAGGCTCAACTTCACTTTGGTAGGCAGGAATAGCACCGCGTTGACCAAGGATTTTAGTGGCATCAGCATCAATAAAATAATGCTGAGTAACGATTTCACCTTGCAAGGTTTCACTTACTAATACGTTCCAAACAAATCTTAAACCTTGCTGCTCAAGCCACCACCCTCGCTTAATTTCTTCTATCGAAAAATGGTCAACTTGTTTATCAATTAATGCACCAACCTGCTCAATAGAAGGAGCAACAGAGACCGTGCCTTCATCCACGTTTAACGTCGAAAAACGAGAAACATACAATCGAAATGCTAGTCCTTGTTGATCCGTTGCAACACTATCCACGATATTAAATATTGGCAAAGCGTCATAAGTAGGCATAAAGCTATAATAATTGCCAAACTGACCTTTACGACGGTAAGAAAATTGATATTTTCTTGCTAACTTGGTTTCAAGTAACTGTTCAGCTTGTTGTGAGTTAATAGCACGACCAGTAACAAACTGAAGCTCTGCCGCGGTCGCACCTAGGTGCCACAGTAGCAATAGTAATAATGGTTTTTTCAAGACGGTCACCCTTTAAAATTTATACTGGATAGATGCTCTAAAGTTTCTACCTGGTTGTGAATAGTCGAAGTCGGAATTGGATTGACCAGCAACATCTTGATATCGGGTATAATGCTTATCTAGCACATTGTTTATCGCGGTATTGAATTTCCAATTTTTTGATAGTGTGTAACTTACGGATAAGTCTAGGCTGTGCCAACTTCCTGTTGACTGACAAGGTATTTCTACATTTAAAAATGGGTCTTGGCACGTAGGTAAGTCAGTCATCTGGCTTTGTCCATACCATTGCAGGTTGATTAAAAAGTCACTGAACTCATAATTGGCATAAAATGTATATTCGAACGGAATAAGATTTCTTAGGTATTCTTGCTTGTCTTTATTCTTTCCGTTCATCCAGCCTATATTTGCGCCAAACATTAGTGACTCTAATTGATAAGTTACCTCTGCTTCTGCACCGAACGTATACGCTTCATCGATATTGACAAACTGGCGCTCCATTACTCCATCGTTTAATCTTAAGCGGATGTTCACCCAATCGATAAAATCGTCGTAGCGGGTGTAATAAATACTGCTGGCAAAATGCAATTTATCAATTGTTTGCGAAAACCCTAGTTCCAAGCTATCACTGGTTTCTGCTCTCAACTGAGTATTGGCAACAATTTCAAACGGAGGAAAGGCAAATAAATGAGGAATATTGCCATATACTTTATCGTATGGTGCAGCTCGGTAGCCCTGTGCATATGCTCCGTAAGCATTAAAACCATAACTATTTTCATATCTGATTTGTGCGCTAGCTGTGACTTCATTTGAGCTCGTGTCTTCGTCACCTTCAGCAGATAATGCATTATGGTCGTAACGCAAACCAATTAACGCCCTAAAATTACTATTAATCTGCCAATCGTCACCAACATAAGCACCAAGTATCACTGTTTTAGCTGCATTAAACGGTGCGTCAATCGTCACTTTCCGCGTACCATTCTCAATCACGGTATCGACTTTAGGACGCTCATGCTCAACCTGTTCTGCACTAATGCCATACATCAGTTCATGATTGCCAAAAGACTTAGCAAAATCTAATACGCCACCAACACTGGTCTGAGAAAAACGGTCTTCCGAAAGCAGCTGCCTATATCGAGTCTGAACTTCAAAAAATTGACGGCTGATTAGTTGCTCAGTATCGTTTTCGTGCTGTGTTTTGCGCCAGAACATTTGTCCAAGCGCATCATCAAAGATGAGAGATGTATTCACAGATTGCCATTTAACGCTGTGGCTATGGGTTTGTTGGAGTTCACGTTGTTTTTGAGACTCAACTTGCCACGCACCGTCATGTTGGGGCACGGTTTCCGGTTTGATTTTGTTTTCTGTCTGCTGTGTCAACCAGCTAAAATCATATGTAAAAAGGCCCAAACCTGATTCGTACTGACTACTAAATTTTGCGCTTTGACCTTTAACGTCTAGCGGAGCGCGTGACTCGGGAAAGTTTTGCTGCTCTTCAGCACGCCAGTCACTGACTTTTAGTAAAACAGGTAACCCAAGAAATCCAGTTGCACCAGTGAGTGTGTTTTTAACCTCCGAGTTGGTACCGTTGTACAAGCTCTTAATTGCTAAATAGTTATCTTCACTTCTTAGATAATCACTTGCTTGTTTGGTATTCACTTTAACCACACCAGCTAGTGCACCAGCCCCAAAAAATGTTGAGGCTGGTCCCTTTGCCACTTCAATAGATTTGACGTCTTCCAAATCAAAATTAAATCGCCCAACCAGATCGTTGATGTCACTTGCGCCATAACCATCCGCAGCTCTACTACCATTTTGCAACACCAGTACGCGATTACCTGACATACCGCGAATGGTAATATTTTGAGGACGACCGCTATAACCTGTGATCGCCACACCTGGCTCCGTTTTAAACAAATCGCTCAACTGTGTTGCTACAAGCTGTTCAATATCATCATCACTTAGTACAGCCGCACTACCGGAAAGCTCTAACAAAGATTTTTCAGCTTTGTTTGCAACAATTTCTATCACTTCAATGGATTTAGAGTCCGCGTTGGCTGCATAACCGGGGAAGATAATTACTGAAGAAACAAAAGGAACAATAAAGCGAATCATTTTTACTTACATCCAAAACAACAAGATTGCGAATGATAATGATTTTTATTATTTTATCAACTATAAAATATAACTAATTTTTATAGCTCTAGTAATAAACTTTCGGAATAGAATGTAAGAGCGAGGAATAGCATTTACAACATATTTTTTTTAATGGAATTTAAAATATATTTTTGTTTTTACAGTTTTTTACATTCGAAAATAACTCACATTTATTAGCCCACAAGGCCAATCAAAACAAGTAAGTTTATTGCAAATAGGTAAATTACAGTGAGAACACAACAAGCCTATCTCGACTTGCTGTGTTTCTACTGGTGTTTACAAATATTGCCTTATTTGTAGCGCTATCAAGTGTATGTTTTTGAAGTCAACATAGGTCGAACCAAGGGCTGCAGCATACCCGCAAAGAAAATTCCTGCCAGTAGCCACCACAAGGTATAATCAGTTTCAACTTCTTTGCCTTGAGCGACTTGTTCTAACTTTTGACCAGTCACTTGCTCCATATTAGCTTTACTTGCTGTCATATCAACGTTAGGCACAGCTTGCCCAGGCATCAAGGGTACTAAACCAAACCCCGCATTTTGTTGTTCAACATACTCAGTGAACTTTTTATTATCGGTCACTACATCATGTTGATTTGCAATTTCGGTGTAAGTATCTAGCATCTTTTTCAATGTCTCAGGAGAGGCTTTCCAATACCCTTTTCTAACCGCTTCAAGCATACGCTCAAGGATCTGTGCTAATGCTTCGGCATTATGCTGATCAAAGAACTCTCGCATCTTCATGTCATACTTATCATCAACATACACGTCAAAGAACTCTTGCCATTGATCGTCCCTGACCGCTTCGGGTGTCATCACTTCCCAACCCCACATGTTGTTCATTCGATCAAGTATTGCCGTTGCCCCAGCATACCCCGCGTCTTGCATTGCCTGTATCCAGCGAGGATGGAAATACCGACTGCGCATTTCATTGCTCACAAACTGATCTAATGTTTGGGTTTTCTCATGTCCTTTTCGACGTAAGTTCGCTACATACATCTTTGGAGTTTTACCGTCCAGACTGCGAACAGCTAAACCAATTCCACCAAAATATTGAAATGGATCATCATTAGTCATCAAAGCATATAGATTAGTCGAACGAGAAAATACAACGCCATCTGTACCCGATAACACCTTGGCATAGAGTCCTGTTTCTGAAAGATTCTCACTCCAGCGAGATTCATCTTTGCCATAACCGAACCCCATCCGGTCTAAGTAAAGATTCGCAAGCTTACTGTCATCGTCCCACGTATCTGAAGCAAGGCTCATTCCCGCCAAGCCAGTACCGTAAGCACCTGTTTCATTCGAAAAGATCCGTACCGATGAAAGGTAATCAGCATCATCCTCAGATTTTCCTTCCTCTATAAGCTGCTGTTTTAAATTACTAGCATGGCGATAAACAAAGTTGTTTTCTTCTTTCATCTTCGCCACTTTATCAATGGCTTCGGCCAACCACAGCATTACGTTAGGAAATGCGTCGCGATAAAGACCTGTTGCCGATATCACCACATCAATTCGCGGACGCCCCAATTCAGAATATGGGATCACTTCCGTACCAATAATATTACCCTGTGGGTTCCATTTAGGCTTTATACCCATCGCGTGTAAAATTTGTGCTTCTAACGCCCCTTGATGGCGCATAGTCTCTAGGGACCAAAGAGAAAATGCGAGCTTTTGAGGATATCGCCCATGTTTTGCCTGATAATCAGCAACAGTTTGCTCTAGCATGTTAACTCCTGCTTCATAGGCTTCTTTTGATGGTACTTTTGCGGGATTAAAACCAAGCAGATTACGACCTGTGGGCACAGCTGCAGGATTGCGAATAGGATCGCCACCGTGACTTACAGGTATGTATTGTCCTGATAATCCATTCAGTAAGCCCTCTAGTTCAGCGATTTGATGGAAGTTATCCCAATAGGTCTTTGCTAAGTCAATTGGTCCTTTAAGGGTGTCAGGTAACTCTAGTTGTTGTTGCCCACCCAACACGCTCTGCAATAACTGAAAACCCTCAAGTGCTTCAAGCTTTACAACGTTACGCTCATCAATTTGTTGCTCTTTTGCGAAAGCTAAACCATGCTCACGTTCATACTCACCCGCAAGGTGAGTAAAGTCGTCCCCAAGCATTTGTAAGATTGTGCTGTATAGATGCGCCTCTTCCGGTAGTTCGCCAAAAATATGGATCCCTAAAGGTTGGCTCATCTGCGCTAAGGTATTAAGATGATCTTGCAACTTACTAATATGTGCATCGAACGCTTGAGATAAAGCCTTTTCGTCAAGTCCTAAGTCTTTCAGCATATTCAACTTAGTTGCGAGGGTAATGATTTCTGCCCGTGTATTCTCACGCGTCAAGCCTTCAGCAAGCATCAGATAATTTGTAATAAGCTCACTAAGTTCAGCAACGTCCGTATAAAGCCCTGCTTTGGCAAACCCTGGAGTAAGATGACTTATCATAGTCGCTCGGCCTCGACGCTTAGCTTGCATCGCTTCACCAACATTATCAATAATATATGGATAGAACACCGGAATGTTCCCAATTGCCAAATTCGGCGCATCATACACAGATAATCCGCGCTCTTTACCACTTAACCACTCTTGTGAGCCGTGCGTGCCTAAGTGAATTACCGCGTCCGCACCAAACGTCTCTCTAGCATACAAATACATTGCCAAATAACCATGGTTAATAACGGACTTTGTGCTGTGATAGGCTGCTGAATGCTCTTTTGCGTTACTGCCGCGAACCCCTTGAGGCAAAATTATCATGTTGCCTAAGTCCATCCGTGGAATAACAAACATAGGTTCACCATTGTGTTCACGCACCATGGTACTTTCGCTTGGCTTGCCAAATTTTTCCACAATTGGCGCTGTAACGTGTTGTGGCAAAGAGTCAAACCAACGCTGATAAGTGGATAAAGACATATAATCAGCAAGACCAACATCAACCAGTGCTTCAGCATCTTCTCCACGATAATAAGGACGTAAAAGTTTGCCAGCTTGCTCAATAATTTGCTCTGGATGAGCTTGCTTCACATCGTAACCCTTGGCTTTCATTGCATCGGCAATATTCACAATTGAGCTTGGAACATCTAAAAATGCAGCACCTATATTTTTTTCTCCGGGAGGGTAATTCCAGATAAATGTAGCGATTTTTTTCTCACGATTTTTAATATGCGCTAAATTCGCGTGATTAAATGCCCGCTCAACCAGCGCATCAAGCTGCGCCTGCATTACCACCTTCACACCTTTATCATTCGCAGCGATGATGCTCGGATCTACACTCCCTGTATCCTCAGGCATTACTAAGAAAAATGGCGTTAACGAAGGAGAAATGCCAGCATGATCTTGGTTAAAAGCAGCTTCATCACCTTCGGTGTAATTCATTGCATGAATAACTGGCACCCCAATTTGAGCAAACTCAGCACGACGCTTTTCTACGTAGTGAAGTGAGCGGTAATTAATGAGCAAATCAACTCTCGCCCCATTCTCATCCGTTAATAGCTCAGGGTAAGTCAATGACTCGTCATTACCTTCAAAGAAAAAGGCGAGCGCCTTTGCTCCTTTCTTTTGTAATCCATGGATTAAGGCATCCACGACTTGCTGTTGCTCGTAGTCAATTACAGAGCGGTGAATAGCAATCGCGATAACCGGCTGATTGTCTTCAACATCCAACCAGTTAAAGAATTCGCTTTGATTAGCTGTAACGCTAGATTTAAAATCAGGATGATATAGACCTACATTTGGCACTACCTTTACCGGCTCTGGCGCTTCACTCGATAACCCAAATACCTTAGTCGATATGTACAACATCATGTTACGGTAGTTTTGGCTACCTGCATTATTGTAGTATGCGCCCAATGTTGTATGCTGCGACGGGGATAACCCTTGATTCATTTTCATGTTTTCAAGATCCCCTAAAGAGATCACTGGAACCTCTGGATAATCTGTCAAATATGATGTGTAATCTGCAAACATATACTGTGACAGCATAGGATTAATACCATCCAGTAAAATCAACTTAGCACTTTGCCAAGCGGCTCGGATCTCATCTTCTGATTTGCCACGAGTGCTAAAGTTAGTCAGTTTAAAAGGCTGATCTTCGGCCAGCGAGAGCAATAACTCTCCTTTTGATTTAGAAGCATGTCCTGACATCATAATCAACACTTCAGGCTGTTGCTGTGCAAAACTTTGGAAAGAAGACAAAGCTAAAATGAGCAGCGCGAATAGTCGGGTCATCTGTTTGTCTCCTTCGCATTGTTTTCAGTTTTCTTTTCATTCTCTGGAATATAGACAAAACTACCGTCTGCCATTTTATATGCGACCCCGGCTCTCATGCCTTCTCCAGAGCCTATTTCTCCATTAGATTTATATTGCTTAATTTCCTTGCCTTCTTTCACGATCACTTCCATGTTGGGTTCACCGGCGTTTTTTACCACAGTGACATTTTCTGATGTAAATGGACTGAGTGGATTTTGCGCAATAGAAATCAGTAACGCCGCGATAATCACCAAAAAAACATCAACCAAATTTACGGCACTCACAATAGGGTTTAATTCTTCGTCTTCATCTAAAAAGCGCATGGAAATTATTCCCCTCTCAGTTTTCGAATGTTGATCAACTCCTGAGCACACCAACGTTTCTTAACCGAAGCGGGCCAAAAAGTAAGTGTAGAAATAACAAGTCCCCATATTACCGCAGCAAACGCAATAATTAAGTTTTCGCTGATCCCCTGAATGTTACCGTCTGCGAGCGCCTTTAACGCCGGCCCCATTGGGATCATTGTCGCGATAAGACCTAGCATTGGAGCAACCCGCGTAACAATTCGAAGCGTTTCGAGCTGCTTTAACGCAAACACCTCTAACTCATCTTCAGATGCGCTTGGATTCGCAATAAAATAGTTATGAACATGAAAGCCGTTGTAGCTTTGTAACGACTTATTATCTATTCCACGTTGGTATGACAAACGACTTTTCCTACGAATTAAAAATTCGGATACAAAGCGTCCAAGTGCAAAAAATGCGTAAACAAAAAGTACTGATATTACAATAATAACTGGCGTCATTAGCAGCTCAGATACATTGGCCATTAGCATTTCTATTGCTTGTATATTCACAATAATTCCCCTCTATAAATTATCGCGACAATGTACTTGAAAATGTAATAACTTACAACAACGCAAATGGAAATTATTATTATTTAGATTGATCTTTTTGATAATAGAGGTATGATCTTCGCAAATTTTAGTAGCAGCTCAGCAATAAAATATTCATAGGAATCTCATCATGCGCTTTGCAAAAACACACTATTTGCGACTACTTATCGCCTCAATTATTGCTTCTGGATCAACGGTTGCGTTAGCCGATAACGCCGTTTCCGCAGATGATTTAGAAGTTATCGTTGTTAGTGGATCTCGTAGTGAGAAGCCACTTAAAGACGTAGCAGCTAGTATCTCCGTAATGTCTAGCCAAGACATCGAAGAACAAGTAATCACCGATGTAAATCAGCTTTTTCAGTATGATCCAAGTATAAAGATTACGGGTCGTATAGGTGGTGCACAAAATATTCAGGTTCGAGCAATGGGCGGCGATAGAGTATTGATCATAAAAGACGGTATGCGCATGAATGAAGGCTATGGCGCGGATGGACTCAACGATATAGTGGGCCGAGGTTTTATTGATACTGATACGATAAAACAAGTTGAAGTTGCGAAAGGAGCCAGCTCATCTCTCTATGGTTCCGATGCGTTGGGGGGTATTGTGGTATTTACCACCAAAGATGCCAGTGATTATCTTAACGACAATGAGCATCTTGGCGCACGTGTAAGGATAGGCTATAGCGACCTCAGTGAACAAACTAATCTAAGTGCAACGCTAGCAGGCCAGCATGGCAATTTTGACCACTTACTGAGCCTAACAGCCAGAGATGGTAAAGAGGAGCAAAATAAGCACAACACCCGCGCTCCCTTTGATATAGACTCTCAAAGCTTACTTTACAAATTAAAATACAACTTCAACGACAAAGATTATGTCAATGTTTCTGCTGATCTGTGGCGCCAAGATGTAAGTGGCGACCTTGCCGATGGTCTATTGGCATATTTCCGTGGTCTAGCTAAATATGGCTACAACATCGCGACGGAAAGTACAGAGACCGAAAAGCACACAGATTCGTTCCGCCTGAGTTATCACAACGATACGGGCAATAGCGTTTGGGACACAGCACAGTTTAATTTGTATTACACAAACAGTGTTCAAGACGATCAAGAGTATGCTTTACTCGATATTAACGCGCCTATGTTTGGTGTTATCGAAAAACGCGACATGTGGAAAACC
This sequence comes from Pseudoalteromonas sp. XMcav11-Q, assembly GCF_040104525.1. Taxonomy (NCBI): domain Bacteria; kingdom Pseudomonadati; phylum Pseudomonadota; class Gammaproteobacteria; order Alteromonadales; family Pseudoalteromonadaceae; genus Pseudoalteromonas; species Pseudoalteromonas sp. XMcav11-Q. The sequence goes on along the minus strand of NZ_JBECOX010000010.1, from coordinate 84,672 downwards.
GGTACTTATGAGCAAACTACGTATGGTTTTATTTCTCACGCGAGTAAAGCACTCGATAAGCAACATACTCTTGGTTACGGTGTTGATATAGAAACCACTGAGAGCCTACGCACAGTACGTGAATACCGAGAAGTGGAAGGCGAAGTCATCAAAGATGACATTACCAATAAATTCCCGAAAAATGATACACTTCGCGCTGGCCTATTCATCAATGACGAAATAAAGCTACTAGATGACAAACTTATAGTTACGCCAGGCCTACGTTTCGATTATTACAGCATGGACCCAAGCGGTACCTTAAAGACCGACGGTACAGAATTTGCGAAAATAGACGATCAACATTTATCGTTTAATTTAGGTGGTTTGTATTATCTAAACAACATGCTTTCTGTTTTTGCTCAGTACGGCCAAGGGTTCAAAGTACCGCCTTATGATCTAGCCTATATTGAACACTACAATCAGGCTTCTGCAGAATATTTATATGAAATCTTACCGGCAGAGGACTTAAGTCCAGAAGAAAGTGACACCTTAGAACTTGGATTACGTGGCCATATTGGTGACTTCACTATTTCAACTGCACTGTTCCACAATAAGTTTGATAACTTCTTGTCCACAGAACTTATAAGCCGTGAAACCATATTGGATGATGAAGGAAACTTTGCCTATAACCATGACAAATTCCAATACCAGAACATTGATTCAGTTACGATCAAAGGAGCTGAGTTCTCCACCACTTACTATGCTACCGATACATTGTCTGTTTCATTTAGCGCAACATATCAAGATGGTAAAAATGATGAGACAGATGAATATATCAGTTCCATTAATCCGCTGTCAGGGAACCTAGGCTTCAAGTATCAAAATGATATGGTGAGTTCAGATCTTATCCTTAATTTTGCTAAAAAAATGACCAAAGTGAACACAGGTAAATACCAAACTCCTGGATACGGCACGATTGACTGGTTAGCACAAGTTAAATTGGGTGATAATACTGCCGTAAATTTAGCTATCCGTAATCTATTTGATAAAACTTACTACCAACACGGCAATCTTGCAGGCCACGGTATGACAGAAAGCTTAGATGGACTTGAAAGTGCGGGACGAAGCTTTGCAGCCTCTATCCGATATGACTTCTAATACTAATTCGCTTAATTAAGTGAACTATTTTGAGGCGAGAAAACCTTGTCGATAACCCCGGTGAAGGCCAACTTCACCGGTGAACAGCTCTTAGCTTTGCATCTCTACTTGCTTAATTTATCCAAAGTCCGCTATGATTTTTTACGCAGCCAAAAGAGGCTTCCTTCCACGCTTAACCAGGCTTTTTTGCCACCACAATCTATATAACTTAAGACTTCTTCTTTTGAACCCAATGTGTAGCCATATATCTCTTTTTGCTTAGTCTTTTCTTGACCTGTAAGCATCTTGATAAAGTGCTTATTGTACCCTTTGATTGTCGCTTTTAGCTCATTCAAAGCTTTGCTCTCGCCACCCTGCGCAAAATGCATCAGCGCCTCTGCAGATAGCATAAAAATACTCTCTTCTTCATATTCATCAAGGCAAGCTTGTAGTTTATCCCACTGTTTTAAGATGACTAAACCGTTCACATACAGGTATCGACAGGCTTGATTATCGTTTGGATTAAGTCGCTGCAGCACGTCTAGCTCATCAACCGCCTCTTGTACTCTGTCTGCCCAAAAGTAAATCCATGCTTTATGGTAACGAATAAACATATAAGGTCTGGTTTCGTGGATAAGCCAAAAATTGCCTTGATTTTCCTCAATATAATCAGGCGTAATAAAGTCTTGTTCTTCATTAAGGATAAACTGGTCAAGTAAAGGGATTGAATCAATGTGAGTCAATTTGAGTAAGTTCTCAATCAGTGAGTTTCTTATTTCTTCTTGTTCTTCATCAAAATCTTCTTCAAATTCAAACGCTCCGAGCTCGTTGTCTAGCTCAGGGTCCCAAATTAAAGTATCCCCTAACTCCATAATCGCGCCAGCCAAATAACGCTTTACGTCATGAGCCTCGCGCTCAAAAGGCATCGTAGGCTCAGCGTGTGAAAACGCCGCCTTTGCTGCATCTAAGCTAGTAAATCCGGTGAGCTGTTGTTGTAATTCATTTACCGCACCTTTTTGCTCTAGTGACAAGTTCTCAAAAGATACTTTATCCAAGGCCTTAAGCAGACCAAGACAAAAGCTCGGTAACGGAGCCCCTTCTACTAATGATGCTGCAAAGTCTTGCTTAGATAGCGCACACTCTTTTGGCAACTTATAAGTTTTTCCATCCAAGCTTGAGACACACTGTTCATGCAAATACATTAAGGCCTCTAACTGAGCACGGTAAATAGCCGTGTAATCACCAAAGAGCTCAGGCAACCACTCGTGTATTTCAGCAATATCATTAATGGCAACTTTGCCTATCACATAGCCTTCAACAAAATAATAATCCGGTTGATGCTGAGTATCTTGAGAAAAGGCATTAACTGCTTTGCGTAACGCACTTGGAGTCATATTGAATATTCCTTTAACAATTGAATAAGTAGGTAGGAGCCGCTTTATTCGGGGATCTCTACACAAAACATCGCGGAATAAATCCGCTCCCACACTAGCCCCCGCTGGTGGGAGCCGCTTTACGCGGCGATCTCAACAAAAAACATCGTGGAATAAATCCGCTCCCACCATACTAGATCCCACTGGTAAAAACCACTTCAAGTATGAGCCGCTTCGTGCGGCGATCTCTACACAAAACATCGCGGAATAAATCCACTCCCACCACACTAGTCACCGCTGGTGGGAGCCGCTTTACGCGGCGATCTCTTGCACCCCATTACAGAGAACCAATCCCTCACACAACCTTTCGACGCTCCCAACCCCAGCAAAGCGCCAAAGCAAACACACCACTTGCGTAGGTTACATACAAAGGCACTGAGGTGTCGGCATCCTCAGCATACATAAACACACTCGACATCACCCAAGCTACAGCTGCACCAATCAACAGCCATACCGCCGCAGAATACAGCTTATACACTGGCGCACTCAAATAACCCGACAGCACCACGCAAGCCGCTGCTACACCGCCTATCACCGGCTTTTTCCACCAGCCCACATATTCAGCCAACATCCCAGCTAAGGTTGCTGACACGACAAAAGTCACGATGACGATTACGATAGACAGTAAAAATTTAAGGGCTTGGTTCATAATTCACCTTTGCAAAATCACGGACTACTGAACATAGTCCACAACATCCATAGATCTAAAGTTGAGATGCTTTTCTTCATGATGTTCTGCATCCAGTACTACTGACAAGTACGGAGCAAATACCATTTTTTCATCCGATGAGAGCTCAAACTCCATTTTAAACATTCGCTTACTTCCTACAGGTACAGTAAAGTAATCAGAGTTATAACTACCATATCGCTTTTCACCTACATAGTATGCAAGTAATCTAGCTTGACTATCTTTGTGGTCAATCGCATAACTTTTATTTCTAATCCTAAAAGCATTATCACGAGGAAGCAGATTAATAGCGTAAAAGGAGCAAGTAAGATTTTTACCGCGCTTTTCACATTTATCCTTCTTTACTTCAAACCCCGCGTAGTGTTGAAAAGTTTTGACGGGGCCATCGTACTCATCGTTGAACATGGAAAGTGATATCCAAGGATCTTTTAGAAACATCCCGGCTGAAAAAAATGTTGCGCATACAAACACAGTTGAAATTGACTTTATGAATCTCCTAAAAGTGCTTAGTCCAGCTCGCTCAAATTGATAATACAAATAACTTATCATCACCACACTAAGCACCAAAATTGGTATAAAGCGAATCAAGCTACTACCAGAATAAAGCACGTAGGCCTTCACTATCTCAACAAGATCAGTTGCATAAGCACCAATAACGATACTGGTTATAAAAACGGTAAAAGCAACAAATTTATTAAATGAAAATAAAGCCGCTTCTTTTACTGTGTTGCGTTGTTGTGACGCTGAGCCATCCATTTGTTTGCGTGTCCTAGTTACTAAAGTTGTGAAATACAACCAAAGTTTTTATCGATAAATCAATTTACAATCCATCTACATAGAGTTCAAGCTATAACCTATCACCCGTTATGTTGATAGAGAAACCTCTCTGGTTGTTAACCAGCTCCTCTTTGACGCTAATAGCTCATATCTACGCTGCGCTAATTCTCAGAGAGTCTCTACACTTCTCTCAATCACGCAAACGTCACAAACTCCTCATTGGCTTTCATTACTTCATACTCTGGATTTCTTGCCACTATAATAGGTATCGTTCTATGGCGATCATGGTATTTGTAATCGAGTCTGCATTGTTCGCCGTGATACGCTCGAGTAATAGCAAATCCCCATCTAAGATCGGGTATTTACCACCGTTCATAGAGTGACCACGAGCATGAGCTAAGAAGTGTTTTTCAAGGTCAACTTTTCCACATCCCGATGGAGCTGGCATGAAGGACATTTCGCTACTTTCACCAGTTTTAAAGTGGCCGCAGGCAATTTTTAAATTAGGAAATTGTGGCAGCTGTACTACTTGGTTATCTCTATTTAACTTAGCAACTAGGTCTCTAGGAGAGTGTGTATCAAAAAGTGCATAAGACTTGTTCGAAAAGCTGTAGTGGTTACCACCAAAGTGTTAGATATCTTTTGCCAGACCATTAAAACTAGGGTTAAACCAAGCCCGTAGAAATAACAACTATAGATAAGCTAGCCTGATACAAAGCATTACAGTCTCTTTTTATCACTTTACTGGCTTAGTCGGTGTTTTGCCTGTTGTTAATTCGGTGTAGAGATCCTGCGCTACCTTACCTTATATGAAGGTTTGCTTGTAGGCTGGCTATGCGAGGTGCCGATTCGGTTTACAACTTTTCCACATTCACCTACATTGGAAATGTAGCTTGGGTCTCAACAGGAAAGTCGCATGCACTTCAAGAATAAAATAACAAACGAGCGTTCTTATAATACCGGTGGTAGTGAGGCGAGTAGTCTTGAAAGCGATCGTGGGCGTATTATCAACAGTGCTGCGCTTAGACGGCTGCAACAAAAAACCCAGGTGTTTCCGCTTGAGCGTAATGCGGCGGTGCGTTCGCGCTTAACGCACTCTCTGGAGGTGCAACAAAACGGCCGTTACATTGCTAAAAAAATTGTTGATGCGCTGGTGCAGCAAGGTAGGCAAGATTTGCTGCAATATGGAGATAAAAACGGCCAGCAGGTGGATTTGTCTGAGTGTTTGGTCACTCTGTCTGAAATGGCCTGCTTAATGCACGATATTGGTAACCCTGCGTTTGGTCACTTTGGCGAGGCCGCTATCAATGATTGGTTTAAACGCTATTTGAGCCAGCATCAACAGTTTGCAAAAAGTGCTCGAGCGGCGCTTAGGTATGGCTCAAAGGAGAGCAAAGCGTCGGATCTGGCGGTGCTGAATCAAGAAATGGAGTTACTGCTCGATATTTGTAGTTTTGAGGGTAACGCCCAAGCCATTCGCGTTATTCATACACTTTCTCGGCTTAACCTTACCTATTCACAATGTGCCACTGTGATGAAATATACCCGCTGCGCGACTACACCTAAATCAACCGTAGCCATTGATAAGTCTTATTTGCAAAAGAAAGCGGGATACTATTTTAGTGAAAGTGGGTTTGTTAGTGAGCTGTGCGACAAGTTACAGATCCAAGTGGGTAATCGACACCCGGTTACTTATATCATGGAAGCGGCTGACGATATTGCTTATTGCCTTGCCGATATGGAAGACGCTGTAGAAAAAGGCATTATTAGCGTAGATGAGTTAACGGGCTGTTTAATAGAGGAATATCAAAATATCGCGGCAGGGTTTGGGATCACCGATGACAAGCTATTAGAGCTTATGAGTAAAAAACTGCACTATGCCAATGACAAAGCCAGCAAGCATATGGCGAATTTTGATAATGAGTTTTTTATTTGGCTCCGCGTGGGGTTGTTGCACCCGCTTGCAGAACATGCCAAAACGCGTTTTATCGATAACATTAAAGCGATTTACGAAGGGAGTTTTAATGCTTCGTTACTGGAGGATAACAGCCACTTTCATGCCATTGTAAAGTCATTGAAAACGGTGGCGGCCAACAAGGTGTTTTCGAATAAAGAAGTCGAGCAGTTGGAGCTTCAAGGCTACAAGATCACCAGCAGCATATTGAATGAATATCAGCGAGTGCTTGACTTAAACGCTGATGAATTTAACGCAGCATTAAATGGCGGCCATGACTTTGCGATAGAGTCGCGATTGATTAATCGAATTTCCAAAAAGTATGTTGCGGTATACCGCGAGACGGTCGCGCAGCTTAGTGAGGCTGAGCAAGCCGAGCCGATTTTTGAGTTTTATTATCGCTGCCGCCTTATTCAGGATTTTATTAGCGGTATGACGGACCAGTTTGCCTATGATACCTATCGAGCATTGAACGCGTTGGATTGAGGTTGAGGGAGTGAGCGCGCAGTCTTGTTGAAAAGATCGCCGCGTAAAGCGGCTCCTACCAGCGGTGATATTTGGGCAATTATCTAGCGGCAGTGTTGTGTGATGGGAGTGGGTTCACCCCACGATATTGTTGAAAATATCACGGCGTAAAGCGGCTCCTACACAAGATAGTAAGCGGATTTATTCTGCTAACACAGATGTCTGTCGCGGCGTAAAGCCGCTGCTACGAGCGAGCTAAAAGGCGGAGAAATGATCGCCGCGTGAGGCGGCTCTTACCCAAGTGGCAATAAAAAGAGGTGCAAATTGCACCTCTTTTGACTTTTGTAATCTAGTAATGCTTTACATGGGTATTAAAACGTCACGTTGACACCAAACCAAATATTGCGGGCTTTGTCTTTTACATTGTAGTCATCACTAAATACCACTTCGCTTACCACACCACGGCCGCTTAGGTATTCGTATTTACCATCGCCGTTTAAGTCGCTGTAATCTGTGCTATAAGACGTAAAGTCTTCATCCAATAAGTTATTGATACGCGCAAATACAGTAACATTGTCGTTAAAGGTGTATTTAGCACCTAAGTGCAGTAGGTTGTAGTTTTTGTAGTACATGGCTTTGTCTAGGTTATTGTCCCAGCCACGGTAACGATCAGAGCGCATTTCAGCATTTAGCGTTAGTGAGAACTCGTCTGTTACTTGCCAGTTTACCGTGGCATTTGCCATGTGTTCAGCGGTATTGGTTAGTGGTTGACCTTCTTGAGGGCCACTCTTTTGCTCGCTGTCTGTCCAAGTGTAGTTCGCGTAAAGTGAAACTGCATCAGTGAACTGGTAACGACCTGCAAGTTCAATACCTTGGATCTCAACTTTGTCGATATTGATTTTTTGGCTGTAAGTATCGTAACCAAGCTCGTCGTATACGCCCAAATTCACGCATGGTTTTACACCATTGGTTGCAGAGCAGCTCTTGATGGTATCACCACGGGCGATCTTATCGTCAAACTCTGTTGAGAAGTAAGTGATATTAAAATTGTGGTTCTCTGTTGGGTGCGTCCAATACAATGCAACTTCGTTGTTTACACTAGTTTCTGGTTCAAGATCTGGGTTACCAGCAAACGGCGACGTACCTTGACCACCAAAGCCGGTAATACCATTGTATAAGTCAGTCGTTTGTGGCGTTTTATAACCGGTGCTGATCCCGCCTTTTACTGTCCAATCGTCAGACAGCTCATACACACCGTATAGACGCGGAGAAAGTTGGCTACCAAATACATCGTGGTTATCATGACGGACACCCACTGTAACTGTTAGAGGATCGCTCAGGCTCCAGTTATCTTCTACAAATAGAGAGTACATTTGGTGTTCCTGAACGCCTTGATCAACGCCAGACTCCATACCAAATACGCCATCTTGTAATTCACCGTCAACCCACTGACCGCCCACAACAAACACGTGATCGCCAAGTAAGTTGTCAACTGGAATATCCACTCGCGCGTCTAACGTATATTGGTTACTGTTAAGTGTACGCTTTGGACGTGGTAAGAATGTGCTTTCAGCAAGCGCTTTACGTTCTGCTTCTTCCATATCGGCATATTTACCACTGCCATCGTACATGGCTTGTAGTAGTTTACGCTCTGCAACAGAAAGCGGCATAGTACGGCCATTGTTATCGGTATCAACAAACGCCAATGACACAAAGGTTTCAATATCACCAAAAGTACCTTGATGCGTTAGTGACCACCAGCTTCTGTCAAATTCTTGATCCGCCGCATAACCTGCACGTGGATTTACCTTACCACGACTGTCTTGCCAGATTGATTCGATGTTGTCTTTGGTGCCAAGTGGATAGGTAATTTTGCCCGACTCAACGTCGTAGTTTGGTGTATTATCGTACTCTTGATTTGAGATATCATAATCAAAAGTAACTGTGTGGTTGTCGTTTGGTGTGAACACAAACGTCGCACCAAGTTGTGTATTGGTATTGTCAACCGTTCTACCACCACTACCAAAACCGAGTTCACGATGATGCAGCTCACCATTTGGATCGGTTGCAGGTGAAAACTCAGGGTTCGATGCTTGACGCTCATAAATACTACCGCGAGCAGAAAAGTTGAGTAAACCTTTAACTAAAGGCCCATAGATACTGAAATCTGTGGTAATGTCATCACCAAACTGGTCGTTTGTTTGTAGGCTTCGGCCAAAATCGATGCTGCCAGTCCATTCATCTACTGACTTTTTAGTAATAATGTTGATTACGCCGCCCATCGCATCTGCGCCGTAAAGTGTAGAGGCAGGTCCCCTAATGACTTCAATTCGCTCAATGGCACTTTTAGGTGGAATATGGTTAAACGCGTTACCACCAAAGTTATTTGGGTAGATATCACCGTGATTGTTTTGACGCTTACCGTCAATAAGTAGCAGCGTATATTCACCTGTTAAACCACGCATGCTCACACTGCCTTGGCCGGTTTTATCTCGAGTTGTGCCAATATCCACGCCCTCTTGGTACTTCACGGCATCAAGCAAAGTCGTATAGGACTGAGCTTGAATATCCTCAGCCGTGATCACTGAAATACTCGCTGGTGCTTCTGGTATTTTTTGCTCAAAGCCGGTTGCAGTTACAACGATGCGTTCCATATCTGGCTGCGCTTTTACTGAATCTGCAAAAGCAACAGGACTAAGGGCAGAAAGCACCAAAGCAGAGAGTACACCACGTTTAAAAGGCGTGTTTGTCATTGTTAATATCCCAAAATTTATTGCATTAAAGTAAATTTTGGCGAGTACTCTAAATGGAAACTGAACAAAAGTCAAAAATATTGATAATTAATCTCATTTGCATTTTTGATTTAGATCACATTTAAGGGACGTTGTAGGTTTATTGATTTCTCTTAGTCTTGCTCATGAAGAGATCGCCGCATAAAACGGCCCCTACCACATATTTAAACCCTTAGTGGGAAATGCTTTATGCGTATTCATTAGAGACAAGATCGCGGGGTGAATCCGTTCATACAAAATACTTAACCCCTTAGTGGGAGGCGCTGTAGGCGGCGATCAGTAAAGAAGAGACCACCGTGTAAAGTGCTTCCTACGTGCTAAACAGTAAACTCCCTCGCATTATCGTTGAGACGGTGGCTGGTTTGCTCTAACTGCTCAACAATGGCCATAAACTCATTCATCCGCTTAATCGCTTCTTTAGAAATATCACTCAGGCCATTGATATTGGTGTTAATGTCTTCGGTTACCGATAACTGCTCCTGTGAGGCGGTAGCAACCCCCTGAGTCAAATCTTTGATTTTGCTTACAGCTTCAAAGATGCTGTCGAGCACTTCGGAAGATACCATCACCTGCTCTTCCGTCGCTTGCACTTGGCGCTGACTTTGCTGAATGGCGGTATTCGCACTCCCCGCTTTGGTTTGCAGCTGGTTGATGATATCGCGAATTTCTTCTGTGGATTTTTGGGTTCTTTGTGCAAGGGTTCTTACTTCATCTGCAACAACAGCAAAACCGCGGCCTTGCTCTCCCGCCCTTGCCGCTTCGATAGCAGCATTTAATGCAAGCAGGTTAGTTTGCTCCGCAATAGCCTGGATAACGCTCACTACATTTGACACTTGGTCACTTTGCTCAGTCAACTCAGAGATAATATTAGCAGTTTCGTCAAAGCGCACTGACAACTCACTAAATTGCTGGCTGGTTTGCGACATCACTTCCATCCCCCGCTGTGCTTCAAGTTCAACCTGATTCGCATAATCTGCGGTACTCACGGTACTGGACGTGACCTCATTGAGTGTCGCGGTCATTTCTTCCGCAGCCGTAGCAATGGTTTCAAGACGGGCGTTTTGTTCTTCGCTTATCTCTTTGTTACTGCGAATAAAGTGCGCCACTTCTTTGGAAGATTGCGACATCGCGCCACCCGCTGAGCCGATGTTCGTTACTGTATTTTTAAAGCTACTGAGCATACGATTTACGATATTGGCCACCGCTTTAATCTCAGTTGCACCGCTTTCGTCTACCGTTTTTCTAAGATCGTTTGAACTACCTATCTCTTCAAAAGTCCTACCAAGTAACTCTATCGGTTTCACGATACGACGACGAACTAAGTACACGCCAAATAAACTGAAGCATACGGTTATCACTAACATCATCATAGCCCACAAAACATAAGACTCTACAGCACTGTGAGCTCGCACAACATTTTGTTTGGTGCGGCTTTCAAGTTCAGTAAAAAACGATTCAACTGGCTTCATGATGTTGGCTTTATAGCGATGATAATCATCACTGTGGGTAAGCTTAACCGCTTTGTTCAAATCGGGCTCGCCTTGGATGGTGTAATTACCGGCACTATCTTTAAACTTACCTTTTACGGCGTTCATGGCTTCAACTTCTAATGCAACAAGGCCATCGGAATTGGCTTGTGCCTCACTTAAGTAGTTGAGCTCTTTTTGGCTAAAGCCCGCCGCTTTCATAGCATCGAGTAATACTTCTCGCTGACCGTCTGGTTTTGGTTTCTCACCATAGTTAAGCACCAAATCCCAATAAATTTTATGGTAGCCTTCAGGCCTTGGCTTTTCACCATTACGGATCGCTAATACATCCATATACATCTTTTCGTATTTGTCGTTACCAGTTACCGCATAAGTTCTGCCCAATCGCGTTAAATCGTCGGAGCTTTGTCTTAATTCGTCGGCCAGTTGATAAGCTTTATATCGGTTGTCCGCCATTTGCTCAAAATCAAGCAAGGCGTTGTACATGTTAACAACCAATAAGGTAACGATGACGACAAAAACAATAATGCCACCGAATATAGTGGTCATGAGGATACGGATAGAGTTTAACTTCATGATTCTAGCCTTTATTAAAGCGTTCACAATAAAGACTAGTGCAGGGGTTGAGATTCTTCTAGCATAGAATTAGGAACAAATGGAGTTGACATAATAACAGTGAGAGCCAAATCAAAAGATCGCGGGGTAAACCCGCTCCTACCACATATTCAAATCCTTGGTGGGAGCCGCTTTATGCGGCGATAATTAGAAAAAAGATCGCGGGGTAAACCCGCTCCTACCATATACTCAAACCCGTGGTGGGAGCCGCTTTAGGCGGCAATTATTAGAGACAAGATCGCGGAGTGAATCCGCTCCTACCATATACTCAAACCCTTGGTGGGAGCCGCTTTATGCGGCGATAATTAGAAAAAAGATCGCGGGGTAAACCCGCTCCTACCACATATTCAAATCCTTGGTGGGAGCCGCTTTATGCGGCGATAATTAGAAACAAGATCGCGGAGTAAATCCGCTCCTACCATATACTCAAACCCTTGGTGGGAGCCGCTTTATGCGGCGATAATTAGAAAAAAGATCGCGGGATAAACCCGCTCCTACCACATATTCAAATCCTTGGTGGGAGCCGCTTTATGCGGCGATAATTAGAAAAAAGATCGCGGGATAAACCCGCTCCTACCACAATAAACACCGCTTAAATACTGGCAGGCATGCCCATGCAGCTTGCGTAGTAAGTGGTCGTTGCTGGCCAATCAGAGAATACGCCGATTACGCCAACCTCTTTGACCAATACATCTAGCACTTTAAAGGTATCGCCATCGTTATCTATCATCGCCTCACCTGACAGACTGCCGTTGATGCTTTGATAGTACCAACCACCGCCGCTGGCTAGGTGACCAGAGCGCTCTAGTGTCCAAGTGATGATCCCAAGCCCTGCTGCTTTTGCAGCTTTGGCATATGGTGAGGGAACGATTTTCCCCCCTTCTTCGGTTAATAACATCCAAAGTGGCGGTGCGATAATGTTAACACCATCAGCTGCAAGCTCTTCCATCGTTGGTGAAAGTAGCTCTGGGTTATGCACGATTTGCTCTGCTGATACCATGGTTTCATTGTCTACTGCTTGCGCTTCGTATCTGTCGTCCAAATACACTGCCTGTGCACCAAACTCTGGATTTTCTTTTATCCAATAGACGACATCGTCACGATTAAATGACTGCGCCCAGACATTTTTTGGATCTACATTTGCGGCTTTATATTCGTCAATCATTTTTTGTGCGTAGGCTTCTTGTGTAAAACCGTCAAAAGGCATGGCGACAGACGGAGTCTTCAGCTCTGGCGTCATTTTCACGCCTAAACTTTTAAATAACTCAATACTCTGGGCATGGGTCATTAAAGTGCCACGGCTCGAATATAAATCGGTGCGCCAATTTGCCGTGCCATCCATATATTCCGCTACAGTTGTAGCCATTGAGTTCGCGGCATCCATTTTACCTTTTAATGTCTTAAACTCAGCCAAAGTAATGTCGCTGGTACAACACATAGCTTGGGCTGCAATTCCATTTTCAGGATCGCCTGGTACAAATGGGGTTGTACATTTTTGGCCTAAATCCGTTGCTAAAATATTTGTTGTAGTGTGTAAATCACATTGTGAATGGCGACAAACCAGCTCTTTGTCTTCGGTAAAAGCAACGTCACACTCTAAAATCCCAGCACCCATTTTAGCTGCCGCAATATAAGATTCTTTGGTGTGTTCAGGAAACTGCATTGGCGCACCACGGTGTCCAATTGAAAAGTCTGTTTTATAAAAAGGTCCGTTAGCACACTGCTCAAGCTTAGTTTTGAGTGCACTGTCTTCCATATCTTGAATCAAGAAATCAGGCCGTGTGCCCACTTGCATGGCACTTGCGCTACCTGCAGGCACTTCCACAATTACCGGAACTTCAACGACTTTTATTTCAGTCTCCGTTGTGATCACCGGCTTTTCAACCTGCACAACCTCCACAGAATCATCATCACATGCACTCAGTAATAATGCAGCTACGATCGCAGAACAAACGCTTATCTTATTCATTGTAATACCATTATTATTTTAAAGAAGGCTTACGCTAGACGCTTTGTATTACGATTACGGGAACAAATCATGATTTTTTGATTACATATTTTTAACTAAATATAACTCCCCTGACTGGATAATGGTTGTGTAATTTGAATATAAAGAAAAAGAGCCTGCAGTTAACAGACTCTTAGATGCGAGATAATTACCTAAGCGTTTAATTAACTATTTGACCTCTTAACTCACCACTTGGATTTGCTGGTGTATGCACATTCACGTAGTGACCACCGCCAGCCAGAATCGCAAATATTTCCGCTGTCAATGCAGCATTGGCCGGAGCCATCCAGCGATTGGCATCACTACTATCTTGCATTAACGTTAGTAAAACAGGGCCGTTTTCACCAGCAATACCAGTATGTATATGCGCAGCCGTTGCATCGGCAACACCTGAGGTGAGGACTTGTAATTCAAGGTCGAAGCCGTTTCGATTTACCAAAGCATATCCACTACCAGTAGCTGTGGTTGTAACGGCTGGGACTTCTTGCTCGCCACTCAATGGAAACGCTACCAAAGTGTAGTTGTCAGTGAGGATCTGGCCACGTAGTTCACCACTCGCATTTGCTGGTGTATGCACATTAACATAGTGACCACCCGACGCGAGCACTGCAAAAATCTCAGCATTGATCATGGTGTTGTCTGGCGTCATCCATACATTCATATCATCGGTGCTTTGCTCAAGGCCAACTAAAACATCACCATTCATGCCGATCCGACCGGTATGAATATGTGCCGCCGTTGCATCCTCAACACCGCTAGTGACAACTCTGAGCTCTACTTCATAGTTATCAGTGTTAACAAGGGCATAGCCATCACCGGATGCCATTGTTGCTACTGCTGGCACTTCCTGTTTGCCGGATAAGTCAAATGTAGCAACTGCGTAATTGTCCGTCAGGATTTGGCCGCGGATCTCACCATTTGTTAGCTCTGGCGTGTGAACATTGACGTAGTGTCCACCCGAGAGCAAAACATTCAACGTCGCTTCGTCGATCATCGTGTCATCGGGAGTTACCCAATCTGTCATTACTTCGTCGTCCTGCTCTAACACCACAAGCACATCGCCGTTCATACCAATGCGGCCAGTGTGAATATGTGCAGCAGTGGCACCATCAACGCCCATAGTCACCGCGCGAAGGTAAAGCTCGCCGTCGGTGCTGTCGTATGACGCATAACCATACCCCATGGCACTACTTTCATTCATTGGCACCTGTTGTGAGCCATCTAATTTGAACGTGATCACGCTTACCGTGTCAGGCACAATCTGAGCGCGTAACTCGCCGTTTGGAAAGGCTTCGGTGTGTAGATTAATATACCAATCACCATCCAACATATCCTCAATTAGATCCTCAGACAGATCTGTGATCGGAATACTCACTTTATTGTCATCTGATGCTTCAAAGGCGAATGCCACATCGCCATTCGCCCCCAAATCACCATCGTGAATATGTGCAGCACTAAAACCTTCGACGTTGCTGTAGTCGAGTGTTGCTCTGAGTTGCATCAGATTTTCATCAAGCTCAACTGTTGCGGAAGCGGTTTGCATTGACGTATTCATCGGCACTTCTTGCTTTCCTGATAACATCAATTCAAAGGTCTTAGTCGCTGAAAACTCTTGGGCTGGCGGCGGTGGCGGAGGTGTAACAGTATCGTTATCGTCATTATCGCTGCATGCCATAAGAAGCATGAAGCTGGCACTTACTATAAACTTTTTCATTATACTCATCCTGTAGACTCGGTTAAAAAGAATGACTTTTGTCACCCATAGCTAACCCTTACGAACAGCTTTGAATAAAAGTTCATCAAACTTGCAAAATTATTGTATATTTTTTGTCTGTACCTAATTGCACCAACCGCAATACCAACTTTTGCCTGATCACCCTTTGATACCGATGGTACTAACGCTTGAATGGCATTACTTCCAGCTCAGTGATATCAATGAATTTCTCACAATAATTGTGAAACCTCATTGCCATATAAGAGTCATATTTTTGTGATTAAGTAGCTGCTTTAACAATAATAATCAGGATATTTTATGTTTAAGCACTCACTTATCGCGCTCTCTTTGCTTGCTCTTCTCACTGGCTGTTCACTTGATGGTGACGATGGCGCAACAGGCTCGCAAGGGCAACAAGGCGTTGCCGGACAAGATGGTAACGATGGTCAAAATGGTACAAATGGCTCCGACGGCCAAGATGGAGCAAACGGACAAGACGGAACCAATGGCACTAACGCCAATAGCATGCTTGAAATAAGTCTTGTGGGACGCGCAGTGCTTAATGCAGAAAGCCCTGAAGGCGCCGCTGAAATTGTCGCTTACCAAGCATCCAAAAAATGGATATATGCCATTAATAGTTCAGGCAGTGCCGCTGTGGTTGAAGTTATTCCAGCAACCAGCTTTGATACGGCCGCTCTGGTCAAAAATAATGAAGGTGTTATTACCACTACAAATTTAACATCAACCATGACAATCAACTTAAACGACAATACCCCCGGCGACGCAAACAGTATTGCAGTTGACGAAAACAACCAACTATTGGCAGTTGCAATGGCTGCCAAGACTACGGGTGGCGCAGGACAAATCGCTTTTTATGATATCTCAGGTGCAACTCCGGCCTTTGTTAAAAATGTAACGGCAGGTGCACTACCTGATATGGTTACCTTTACTCATGATGGCAGCAAAGTCGTGGTCGCAAATGAAGGGGAACCCGCAGGTGACTACAGCGTTGATCCTGAAGGTAGCATCAGCATAATCAACATTACAAACGGCGTAGTTGCAAATACAGCAACACAATTAAACTTTAGCGCATTTAACACCAAGCAAGCTGAGCTAGAAGCACAAGGCATTGTCTTCGCCAATCCAACTGGTCGCACTATCAATGGCAAACTTATTAATACGACAGTTGCGATGGATTTAGAACCGGAATATGTCACCATCTCTAAAGACAACCGCTTCGCCTATGTTTCAATTCAAGAAAACAACGCACTCGCTATCGTAGATCTCAGTGACAATAGCCTTAATTTAGTCGGTTTGGGATTCAAAGACTGGTCAAATTACACCATGGATGCCTCGGATAAAGATAAAAAGATCAATTTTAAAAAGTACCCCGGTCTTTACGGCATGTATCAGCCAGATACTATCTCTAGCTACACGTGGAAAGGCGCGAACTTTATTGTCTCTGCCAATGAAGGTGATGGTAGAGAATATTTTTTTGATGCTGCCGATGAAGCCGACTGCACCGCAAAAGGTGGCCTAGATTACGATAAAGATGATGGTTGTTTAGCGTACATTGATGAGAGCCGTGCCGAAGATCTTACCTTAGCAAGCAACTTTGCTTATCTCAATAATGACGATGACGACATTGGTCGCCTTAAAGTTACAACGGTGAAAGGCGATGAAAATAATGACGGCCAATATGAAGCGCTGTACACCTATGGTGCACGTTCATTCACCATTTGGGATAGCAACGGCCTTGTGGTGTTCGACTCTGGCGATCAAATCGAGCGGATCACAGCCTCCGTGCATGGCGCACAATTTAACAATGATGAAGACACCAATGAAGGCGATACGCGATCTGATGCAAAAGGCCCAGAGCCGGAAGCACTAGCGCTTGGTCAAATTGGTGAACGCACTTTTGCATTCGTTGGCTTAGAGCGTATGGGTAGTATCATGGTTTACGATATCACCAATCCTTACGATGTTAAGTTTGAAGATTATTTTTACAACCGCGGATTAGTTGAAGATGCCGAAATCAGTGGCGACTTAGCCCCAGAGGGCATGGCATTTATTCCTGCCGACAAAAGTGCAACTGGCGAAGCCTTATTGGTGATCGGTAATGAAATTTCCGGCTCAGTTGCAGTATGGCAAATCGCTGAAAAATAAAGCATTCACATTATGTCGCTGTGGGAGGTGCTCTATGCGCCGATCTTGATGAAAAGATCGCGGGGTGAATCCGCTCCTACAACATACTTAAACCCTTGGTGGGAGCCGCTTTACGCGGCGATTATTTGGGAAAAGAGCGCGGGGTGAACCCGCTCCCACAACATACTTAAACCCTTGGTGGGAGCCACTTTACGCGGCGATTATTTGGGAAAAGAGTGCGGGGTGAACCCGTTCCCACAACATATTCGAGCCCTTGGTGGGAGGTGCTTTACGCGGCGATCATTTGGGAAAAGAGCGTGGGGTGAACCCGTTCCCACAACATATTCGAGCCCTTGGTGGGAGGTGCTTTACGCGGCGATCATTGGGGAAAAGAGCGTGGGGTGAACCCGTTCCTACAACATAATTAAACCCTTGGTGGGAGCCGCTTTACGCGGCGATCTTTAGGTTATTCTGACAATCCTTTAACCGTATTTGTGAGGTTTTCTGCGCCTTGCTTTATTTCATTCATCACTGTATTTACTTCATCGATTTGTGCAAGACCAAGCTCAGTACTTTCGGACACCGTATTCATCAGTGCCGTGGCTTCTTTAGTTAACACTTCATTCTGATTTACTACATCATTGATTTCGTTGGTCGACTGCGAAGTACGTGCTGCTAAACTTCTTACTTCATCGGCTACCACCGCAAATCCTCTTCCCTGCTCGCCCGCTCTGGCGGCTTCTATCGCTGCATTGAGAGCTAACAAATTGGTTTGCTCCGCAATCGCGCTGATGGTGGACACAATTGCCGAAATCCCTTTTGACTGTTCATTAAGCTGTGCTATTGCGGCCATTGCACTTCGCACTTGATTAGAAATAAGTCCAGAGGTACTGACAGACTCTTGCAGCAGCAAACTCGCACGGGCCGCTATTTGCTCGGTTTGCTCAGATGTCACCTGCGCAACTTCGGCAGCTTGTGCGACTCGATGCGCTTTTTGCACCCGCGCCGTGATATTCGTCGCAAACTTTATCACTTTAATGACTTTGCCGTGTTCATCAAAAATAGGGTTATACGTTGCTTCAATCCAAATATCTTCGCCATGTTTACCCAAGCGATGAAAGCGACCACTTTTGTGCTGTCCTTTTGCTAGCTCTTGCCAAAAATGTGGCTGTTCTTTATAAAAGCTGTCGTCACAGAACATTCGATGATGCTGACCTTTAATCTCACTGAGTTTATAACCCACTGTTGCCGTGAAATTTTGATTCGCATCTAAAATAACGCCCTCGGGTGTAAACTCTATGGTTGCCATGGATTTGTTTAGCGCTTTAGCTATCGCTTCTTGTGCTTTGATGGTGAGTTTTTCTGCTGTGATGTCATTCGCAATTTTAACAATACGGGTGACTTTGCCATTCTCTTCAACTGGGAAATAGGTAGCATCAAGCCAAACTACATCACCTTTTTTGGTAAAGCGTTCAAAGTTACCATACTGAGCCTGGCCATGTTGAAGGCTTGCCCAAAAACTGCGATATTCCGAAGAACTTACATAGTCTTTATGGCAAAAAATACGATGGTGCCGCCCTATCACTTCAGTCTCAGTGTAACCCACGACAGCAAGAAAATGTTGATTGACTGCTGCTATTTGACCATCGGGTGTAAATTCAATCTTTGCGACCGCTTCATCAATCGCAGAAAGTAATGCCCGAGCACGCTTGAGTTCAGCGGTCAAATTTTCAACTTCTTGATTTGGCTTTCGAAAAAAATTCATAAGCTATTCCATAACAAACAATATGCATGACCGCATTATTATCATAATTTTGGTAATAAAGTATGAATTATAGATAAGAAAGTGGAATTTGGTGCACTAGAGTATCCACCAAAGTAAAAACAAGCCGCGCGCTTACCACACAAGCAACGCGACTTGGCATTATATCAATTGTATTGACTAACCAGTGCAGCGCTTTGGTTAACTACTTCTGTACCGTCAGACGGTAATCACCCGCACCGCTGTATGAATAAACCAAGATGCGGTAGTAACCTGAATTTGCCGTATAGTTAATTGACTCTTGTGAGGTCGGCGTCTCCGAAATGGCAACTTGTTGCCATGCACCACCTTGCCAAGCTTCGAGTTTCAAATCGAAGTCTGCGTTCGCCGGCCCCTCTAACGTAAGTGCGATTGTGCCACCGCTGTACTGAAACCAACTGCCGTCAGGTTGTATGGCTTGTTGCTTGTCCGTTAAGTATCCAGTGTAAACATCTCCCGCTGGTGGTGGGGTTGTACTACCGCTTACGGTAAATTGGATCTCTGCAGCGGGATCAGAAATATTGCTGATGGACAAGCCCGAGTCGCTTCCATTCCACCATAGCGCATTCGTCCCTTTGCTACTCAACGCATTCGGCAGTGTGGCGCTAAACTCTCCTGCCACATCAAATAAATCGCCATTATCCCCACGGTTTCGGCCATTTTCAGGATCTCGCTTGGCGTCACCATGCTCCATTTGGATATACGGATACCATTCATTCGAGTTATTGCCCGCGGAATCAACGTGCCAAATAGCCAAACCTGAATCGAGTTGCTCTGAGTTTTGTCCAGATTGATGAATAGCCTCAATGTAAAAAGCTTCATTCGCGTTACTTGGGTTGGTCCATTTATATGAGCTATTAGCGCCTGAAATATGGCTGAGCCTTCCTGTTGGGGCATTGGCATTTACGGCTGGGTTAAGTTCAGTTACCGTATCCCAACCAGCTATGGCTCTAAAGTGTGCAACAGGTGGCGTCGGCTTAAAACGGTTGGAAGCGCCAATCGCGCCAAACCCCATAACACCAAAACTTGCGACAGAGCCCTCTGAGCTGCCATCATAATCATAAAGATCGGGCCAATTTGTGATCAAGTGACCAGATTCATGGACAAAGGTGCCAATTGCAAGGCTATTTCCCATATCAGTGATTTGATAGCGATCGGTACACACGCCATCAGCACAAAAACGTGGACTGAGCCTTGCCATATGTGGCCATAAGCCTTTAGACCATGCACTATCAGAGTTGCCAGCATAAAAAATATTTAACCCACGGATCTGCCCGCTACTATTTGTAGTCAGCGAACTAAAATCAAATCCCTGTTGAAATTCAAGCCAATTTAGCGCTTCTTTTATGAGTTCTTGCGAGCGTACTGTTGAGCTTAATGCGCTATCCGCGTAATACGCTTTGTTTTTCTTTGCGGTGTAATAAGCCGTTACCGTATTGGTATAATCGAGCTTGCCTCCAGAGACCGACGAAAAATACCCTCTTACTGACTGCGCGTTACCAAATTCATTGTAATTTTGGTCATTTAAAAAACGCTCAACTTGCGCTTTTGTGATAGTGCCGCGCTCATCAGGGAAATCAATGATGATGGTTAACCCTTTTACTTGACCACTGATCTCAGCATTCAACGCCGTTTCATTGTTATTGCGTTCAAACTGATGCGTATGTACCAAGTCGACAGGTGTTTGGTTTTGACCCAACATTACTTGTTGTGCCGCTTTTACTTTTTTTGCAATAGCAGCGGATGATAATCCTTGCCGCTCAGTTGAAACTGAGCGACTTTTTATTCCCAGTTTTTCTTGTTCAGTAACTAACTTACCTGTTGATATAAGTCGCTCACCATCGGCCGAAACCTGAGCGTAAGCCATGCCTTTAAGCGAGGCGTCATACACTACAAGCTCGCCGTCAAGTGTACGCTGCTGAGCAAAGTACGTATTACCATTAAGGATAAGTGTGATCACCTCACCACTTGGTTGGGTAAATTGGTACTGTTCATTTTTATAAGGTATAGCCGCGTTTACTGCGACACTGGTTGCCAATAATGACGTTGCGATAATTGCTGATGTTAATTTCATTTTTCCTTTCCTAGGTTACATGTTGTACAACTCGTTAACATACAGAAAGGATACAAAATTGCAACAACCACCAGCCCATTAAAGGTACAAAATTTATCAATTAGATAAATAACAAATAGTTACAACGATTACAATTTCATCATTTTAGAAGCTTTTACATTTCAAAGTGAGCAAAAAAAGCCCATTTAAACTATTTTTTTCAATTTATAGTTTACAAGTACTAAACATTACATTAGCATTGGTCTCGTTCCTTTGGGGCTGCACCTTTTTACCTGCGTAACTAGGCGTGCCTAAAGTCACAATTGAACTCCCGAGAAGTAGAGCTTGCCGACTAGGATGTTGGCATTATTGGGATTTCCTTGGCACAGCTTGTTGCTATTGGAGTTTTTATGCAGGCCAGTATGGCCTGCTTTTTTTTGTCCAAAATTCGCTTTAGACCAATTGCCGAGCGCGATTCAACTAGTTAAACTCAAAGTACATGTTCCTGATTTGATGTAAACCATGTCGGCACTACGTAAACCCATTTCGGTGTTAGTCGTAATATACAACGAGCATAATGAGTTTTTGCTATTACAAAGGGCAGACGACAAACACTTTTGGCAATCGGTAACTGGGGGAGTTGATCCCGGTGAAACTCCAATGGCTACCGCTTATAGAGAGTTAAAAGAAGAAACCAGCATTGACGCCGCGGCGCTTGGGATCACCATCCACTCGCATAATAAAACGAATCAATACACGATAAGACCACAGTGGCGCCATCGCTATGAGCCGGGTGTTACCATGAACACTGAGCATGTTTTTAGTGTCCAAGTACCGTCAGGGATCAGCGTGGTACTTGCTGAAGATGAACACACGGACTTTATCTGGCTAAACAAAACACACGCTTGTGAACGCGTCTGGTCCCCAAGCAATCGACAGGCAATAGAACTTATAGGAGTATGATTGAGCTATGTTTACATCATTAGGATCTTTACAAACACCATGTTTAGTTGTTGATAAAATTGCTTTTTTACATAACCTTTCGCGCATGGAAAAGCATCTTGATGCTTTTAATGTGGCTCTTCGCCCACATTTGAAAACGGTAAAATCTACTGCAGCCGCAAACTATATTTTGGCCGACAAACAAGCGGGATGTACGGTTTCCACCCTAAAAGAAGCAGAAACGTTTGCAGCGGAAGGTTACACCAATATCACTTATGCGGTGGGGATAACAGAGGATAAGTTACAACGCGTTCTTGTCCTTATCAATCAAGGTGTCAATTTAACCATACTACTAGACAGCATGGAACAAGCTATGTTTGTCTCTCAATTTTGCGCGGAAAATGGCTGTAAAATTAGTTGTCTGATAGAAATCGACTGTGACGGACATCGGGCAGGACTTAGTCCTAAAAACAAAGAAATCGTGACAATCGCAACCATACTGGAAAGCGGTGGTTTATATCAGGGCTTGCTTACACATGCAGGCGGCTCATACGCCTGTAACACCCTAGAGCAGCTAATACAGTTTGCAGAGAAAGAGCGCTCAGCGGTTGTGGCTGCCGCCTCGATGTTGGAAGAAGCCCAAATAGCCACAACAGTGCTGAGTATTGGCTCTACGCCAACAGCGCTGTCAACGCAAAACCTAGATGGGATCACAGAAGTGCGAGCTGGGGTCTACACATTCTTCGACCTTGTTATGGCTGGTATCGGCATATGTGATATCGAAGATATTGCACTAAGCGTGCTAACACGTGTCACTGGTATCAAGCGTAGTGAAAATAAGCTCTTTATAGATGCAGGCTGGATGGCGCTTTCAAGAGACAGAGGTACCGCGAGTCAAGCGTTTGATTGCGGCTACGGCCTTGTGTGTGACCAAGAAGGTAATTTACTGCCTGGACTCAAAGTAACCTCAGCGAATCAAGAACATGGCGTTATTGAATGCGAACCTGGCTTCACCTTACCGGACGTGAAACATGGTGACCTACTACGTATTTTACCGAATCATGCATGTGCAACAGCCGCTCAACACTCAGGCTATCATGTGTTAAGTCATGATGACATCGAGTTTTGGCCAAGGTTTGGGGGGTGGTGATAGCTGTACCGCCCGACACAGGATCAGGAGCATTCTTAGTGGATTAGTTTGAGTCGAGTTGATCTATGTAGCGCTCTATAACTTCCTGAATAGATCGATGCTCCTGAACGGGTAAATAATTTATATGGGCCAATAAAAACTCTTTGGTACCATAATTACTGAGTAGTATCTGGTTTATTCTCTCTAACACCTGCCTGCTTACTTGAGTCTTATTACACATCACATGACCTAAAGTAAACCGAGGTGAATCCGCGATTAGATAGCACTCATATTTATCTTGATTGGCTTTCGCGTATCGCATCACTTCAACAGGGTAACCAAGCAGAAAATCCACACGGTTCAACTCGAACATCCGATGTACAGTTTCATAATGATTACTTCCACCTCTCACCACTTTATTAGCGCTATCCACCTGTGCTAATTGCTTATCTAAAAAAGGCCCATATGACAGGTCGTCAGCGGTTACTATCAGCTTGTTTCTGTATACGTTAAAAAGTTGCATAAGTGAAACTACATAACCTTCTTCATCAAGCACTTCTTTAGATAGCGGAGGTGAATCAGCATGTTGATATAAACGTCTACTGATATAAAAATTTACTGGCAAGCTGAACAGAAAGTTTTTTCGCGATAAATAGTTTTTACTTTGTTAAGAGTGCAAATAGCTGATTTATCTTGCTTTAGCATTGAGCGTAACGTCCGTTTATAACTTGCGCCGAGAAACTCAATGTTTGAGAGGTTTAACTGTTCAAATAGTATTTTGTTGGTTGCGCCAGCAATATTTTCAGGTTTAGCTTTGTGCGTCAAAATAGCGAGGTCTTCTTCATCATCCAAAAATATCTGAATCGTTGTTGCATCAACATTAGCAGTGACAGCTAAGCAAGAAACGACAAATAGGTACCTCAGAAAATTCATATACATCATTCAATTATCTGGTAAACAAAAGGATTCCTGAGCCTAATATCTCCCTCTCTAAACTTAGTTCAGGATTTTACGATTGTAAAATCCATACCTTTAGCCAACTCACAAGAATGCCATATTGCATATTGTAATCCTATATTAAGCCTGATTTCAGATAATAAGTGCACCACTCATGGTTAAACGATGAGAAGAGATCAACTGCCTGTTGGTGGTACTCTATCGTCACCAAACAAACAGAAGCATTTACCATGAGTTACAAGCAGTTGATCGAAGGACAAAGATACCAGATAGAAGCCTACTTACGCGAGGGTTTTAGTTATCGTGAGATAGGCAAACGCCTGAAAGTCAGTCATAGAACTATTAGCCGAGAAGTCAGATGAAATAGGATCCGGGAAAATCACTATCTACCCGAAGTCGCACAGGTAAAGACACTCAAAAGGCGTGTTGAAGCCGCAAAGTCGTGTCTATCTAAGCTGACCATCACCTTTGTTGAGTTCGGATTAGAACAAAAGTGGAGTCCCGAGCAAATTGCAGGCGTGGGCCGGATTATTGGGCTCTCAGTGAGTCACGCGTGGATTTACGGCTATGTGCAACGGGATAAATTGAGCGGCGGCAAATTGTTTAGGCACTTGCGACAAGGCCATCGACGATATCGCAAAGGTCGTCGTGCGAAGCGTAGCATTATCCCGAACCGGGTGGGCATTGAGCACCGCCCAGCGATTGTTGACAAGAAAAGGCGGTTCGATGACTGGGAAGCTGATACCGTACTGGGTAAGCATGGAACGGGTGCAATAGTCAGCCTAGTTGAACGCCAAAGCAAGCTTTATTTAATACGTAAAGTGCCAGCAAAGAGCGGGGCAGACGTAAGCAGAGCCATGATAGGCATACTGTGGCGATATCGCCGTCATGTGTATACGATAACCGCTGATAATGGCAGCGAGTTCTGTGACCACGAGCTAGTTGCAGATAAGCTCAACACTGATATTTATTTTGCGAATCCGTATTCCGCATGGGAGCGCGGGTTGAATGAAAACTTCAACGGTTTATTGCGCCAGTACATACGTAAAGGAACGGATTTAAGAACGGTAACGGATAAGCAGGTGTCCAATGTTGAACATACGCTAAACGCCAGATCTAGAAAGTGCCTAGGTTACAAACAGCCTGTCGTTGTGTTTAATGAATTATGCAATGCGGCAATTTAGCGAGTGGTGCACTTCGGGGTTGAATTCGCGCGTAACCCACTAACAATTAAGTTGAGTTTGCGGAAACTACCATTAGGATCTTTAATATAGGCGGTAGCCTATAACTTTTTTGAGAGCAATGAGACGTTATTTTTTGATTTATCTAGCAACGCTAGTGGAGCTGATGAATTAAAAATTTAGTCATAAGCCTTAACCAGCATATGGTTAAAGCCAATACTTTCTATTTATTCATGAACTAAAACATGAAAAAAATTCTAGGCAATCATCCACTTAGCTCACTAAATAAATGCCTATTACATTGTTATTATGTCACAATTTACAAAAGAGAACGTAACCTTCTTTTTAATTGATCTATGAACTCAAACACTTCATTTTCGTTATATCGAATGATTGGAATATCTTTAAGATCAAATGGGATATCATTTTTATCGGCTCTGTTTTGAATTATCACACAGTCTTTGTTTGACGACATAGCCAGTCCCAATTCAAACATTACATTAGGGTTCATACCTGTTATATCTGCTATTACAATTCGAGCTTCGTATATATGGCTAACAATATTTTTCATAATTCCATCAGTAAATATATCTTCATCAACTCTATATGCCTGTAGTGATAAAAAGTCTGTAGCCGTAGAAATTGATTTATAAATATCTGCTTTAACTATAGTCTCATTGAAAGGCATTGCTACAAATACTAGTTCCTCATATGGAATTGACGCTTTTGCTTTTTGAAAATATTGATGTGTGTTCGATAAATAAGAAACTGGTATATTTGGTAAATTTAGAAGTATAGCTTCTCGTTTGTCCTGTGATCTTTTTAAGTATCCAATAAAAGTACTTTCATCTTTCATATCAGAATAAAATGTTGGGATCTCGAAGTAATCAAAGTCATACATTAATCCTTGAGATATTACAGTTTTTTCCTCTGAAAAATGTGATGCTATGAATATTGGCAATAAAGGCCATTTTTTCCTTATTATTCTACCAATATCCATCCCTACACGAAGGTCCCTTTGGGACTTAATTTCATTATTATCATCAAGCCCATCAGTTTCATCACCACTGTAATCTAAATCCAATAGAACACATGCTAGAGAATCACTGTACTTCTCCATTTCTTGTATTGTACTTCTGATGAATTCAGATTTATTTTTGTCTGTTATTGCTCCAAAAATGCTATTTGATTTCACAATGAACTCTGAAGAATTCCACCAAGATTCGCAAGTAGAGCGAAAACGCTCAATGTGCCTTTCTACATCGTCTATATAAAAAATTACCTTTTTATCTAATTCAAGTTTATTATTCATCTATAGTTCCATTACTAATGTTGGTTAGGTAGTACAATCCTAACGTGAGCGTCAATAAGATCATTTTTAATATTTAATTCTGCATCGAATTTCATAAGTATACTTTGAGATCTCTGCAAACCATGACCCAATTTATATTCGATGTCAGATTCTGAAGAAGAAGTAAAAGTTAAAGACGTATTGTGCTTACTCCTTGTAACCTTTATGTTTAGGCTACTATTTGGTAAGCCGTATTTAAATGCGTTTTCAATAACAGTTCTAAAGGAGTCCAGTACAATTATGCTAGGCGTGTAGGTTCTAATACTTCTAATATTCGGTAACCTTGGCTTACAATCAATATTTTTATCAGCATATTTAGTTGAAACATCAGTTATGATCTTATCTAAACTTGCTTTAATATCGCAGGAACACTTTTCCAAAAGCTCAGGCAGTTTGTTCTCTTTTTTAAGATAAATAATGTGGTTCGCAAATCGCTCTCTTTTTGGTTGAACAACATTTCTTAGTATTTTAAGACAATTTATATCGGATAAAGCCCCTTCTATACACTGCTCAGCAAGTGAATTTAATTCACTTTCAATAAACCGGAAATCTTTTATGTATTCTCCACTCGTTAGATAATTATATTCATCGCCTTTAAGATCAAACGATTCAATAAATACTTTTATATGTTTAATCACATCATGAAAGTATAGTGAAAACTCTTCTCTATAATTAAGGTTTGCTTTAAGATCTTTAAGGTTAAAAACTTCTGCCCACGACCTAAATAGAATCATACTATTGGGATGACTCTGATTTTTTTCTTTGAATAATAGTGATAACTTCTCAACAGATGTAAAAAAACGCCTATCACTAGTATTACTCTTAACCATGTGATTACTTAATATATACGACTTAACATCAGTATAGGTTTCTCGATAGCTAGACCTTTTCCAATCATCTTCGCTATTGATGTATCTAAAAGGTCCCTCTAGTGAAGCTTCAATTTTTTCTAAAAGATGTTGTTCTTGAAAAATACAACATATTAGTGAATATGTTTCATATAATTCGATGTCTTTAACAAGGATATGGGGGGAAGAAGTCGCAATATCTACCAAAGTTTTGAAGTCAAACGATGCCATAAACCAAAACGCTTTACTTCGTATATCTAACTCAATACTTTGATCTACAATGAATGATTGCAGTAATTCACTAATTAACAACGTTGACACTGAAAGGTAGTGATTATTTTGGCGTAAAGTACTGCTATCTTTTCCAAATATTAGTCCTTCTAACCAAAGCATATGTACTAGAGAAGACATTAGCGCTTTATCTTGTGATATTTGTGTCAAAAGCTCTTTAATTTGCTCTAATGTACTAGCTCTGTTATCACCATAATTAACATAATTTCCAATTAGATGACGAAGAAACGCAACTTCTTTGGTTACTAGATTGCAACTTACCCTTTCAATATAATTTAGCGAGTAGACGTCTATCGTGTGTAGTTCCTCGCTCCAAAAATTTGCAATTTTAAACATTTTGTCATTTTTATTTTGATCCAAAATAGTATCAATTTTTTCCTTTAAAAGGCATGCTGGGCAATTATGATTATATGCAGGGGCATTAAACTTTATGATTGGAAAATGTTGAACTTGTACATCTTTATAGGTTTCTATACCCGAAATAAAATCAAACTCCATAGAGTACGAGCGATCTACTAATATATAGCACCGAAGACTTCTAGCCCCATAACTGTATGCCCAATTTAATGCAGCTTTATAGGTCGAACTAGTTGTAACCGCCATATCAATATACACTACAATATTGTGCTCATTATTCTCTCTAGACTCTGTTGGCAAATCAAACTTATTAAAGGTCTCCACAGACACATCAACGCTATTGATTTTTAGGGCAATTTTTCCACATAAATCTCCAGCAGCAGAGTTTAATTCAGGGTGTATAAAAGTAAACTTTAATTTGTTAGTTGTATATTTCGAAATTATGTCTTCAATATCAGATACAACTTTTTCCTGAAGACGCCTTTCTTCTCTTTGTAACACCAATTCAGTTTTAAGATAAGAAATATAGCAAGTGGCACCATTGGTTAAATGACCAGAAATTAAAGCTTTATCTTTACACCATCTTTCTAGTATATCCGTAGTTACTTGTTCATATCGATGCGGTTCTTTTTGTTTAATAGAATTGCTTTCTTTATCGATATCCAGTACATCATCAATTCTCCATTCGTCGGGCTTGTCTTTATATACCTCAAATTTATGCCTTAAAAAGGTATAATCATCTTCAACTGTTTCATTAGAAATTAGAGATATGGAGTATATGTTCGAAATTAAGGGAATTGAGCTAACAATCCGCTTTACCGAACTTCCTGTTACACTTACATCAGTTAACACTAAAATACCTGAGATATCGCGATTTTTTACAACTTTCGATACAACATTTATCATAGAACTACTAGATGTAACCGTTAAAAGGTTATTTACTGGTATTTGTTTCTTTAAAAGGATTGATTTAGAAAGTAACTCCAAGCTTTTGGTTGTTTGAATTATAAAATTGAACTTAAAATTTTTGTTAGAAATAATATCTGACGCGCTAAAACAGAAATTTCTCTTGTTTAAAACTTCTTGTAGCGAATAGTATCCTCTTAAAAATACCTCTGACGGATATGGAAGCCAAACTTTTGCAGTACTATTAAAAGTACATTGTAATTGACTTCTAATATTGTCTTCATTATAAACTTCAATAGCATCAAATAAGTGCTTTTCATCAACTTCATTTGTGATGTGGATGCCTTTTAAACTTATGGTTCCTGAACCACTTTCATTAACCCAAAACACTTGATTCAAAAGCTTTTTAAGCAACCCCCTGTCAGCTTGCTTTTCTAAGTTACTCAATAAATAAAACTCAGACAAAAGCGATTCATTAGGTACATTAATCAAAATTACTGGCGCATTTTCCGAAGAGTGATACATACAGAAAATAATAATTTTTACGCAATATTTGGTTTGGTTTTTGAAGTTTTTCAAGTCAATTACTATATTATTGTTTTCTGTTGCTTGCCTTTCATCTATTTGCTTTTCAATAGAATTAATGAAGTTTTCAGTATTCTTTTCACCACTCAAGCTTGAATCGTATAAATAGTTCCAAGAGATAATTTTATCTGTTTTAGAGCTATTAAGCATTTTGACAGAACTAGAACTCGTAGTTTTGTTTAGTGGAATAAACTTATCTGGAATATAAATTTGGAATGAAGTGCCAATTTTAGATGATTCAAATTCTTCTTCATCTTCAGATAATTCAATAACTTCCTTTTTACCATTTATATATGAATAGCATAGATAAGTAGAATTACATTGAACGAATATTATTCCTCCACTTTCTCTAACTGATTCATGAACGAAATATAATCCACTTGGTAGTATTAAATCTGGAAACTCTTCATATCTTGGAAAAACTCTATCAAGCTTTTTGCGATCTTTTTTGGAGGAGTATTTTTCAAACGCATACTCTAATATTTTTTTATTGATTTTTTCACTGCTTTTGTTAGGAAAGTTTCTAAAATAGTCTTCTTCAAGTGACTCACATATACCGATTCCTATATCAGAAATTGACAACTCATAAAAAAAATTAGAGCTTGAGGATTTAAATTGCGCTGCGAGTTTTTTGGGTAAAGAGCTAGATTCAGTTAAAATTTCTCTTTCTTTTTTTACCACCATCATATACGCAGGTGACCCTTGACTATGATAGAAAGTATTCTCTCCTAACTCCTTTAAAATGATACGTTTTAAATTCCTTTTGGTATCAAGTCTAAATTCGTTAATAGCTCCACTTGAAAGCTCTCCTTCTAGGTCAGAAGTTTCTTTCCTGAGAAAGTTTTTAAATTCATCTATACTACTAAAACTTGAAAAATCTATAATTGACTTATTTTTGTTTTTATTCTTTTCTTCAAAGTTGGAATACTCGTAAGCCTCACAATTAAAGTTTATATCTTTACTAATTTTACTAAAAAAGCCACTAAAAACTAAAAAGCTCAACAGTGGGCCTTTTTCACTGACCTTTAAGTCAACTTTAATTTGTTTGTCAAGTAGAGTCGAAATCCAAGAAAACAATTGACTTGCTGTTAGAGGGGATATTTGACGAATAGAAGTGAGATCGAATACAACTTCTTTTTGGAGTTCAAATGAACTATTCCAATTTTCATTCAAGAACTTATTGAATCCCGAAAGTGCTACATCTTTTCGTCTTAGCTTATACATTGTTCATCCTGAAGCTATTTAGTATGCAAATATAACTAAAATAGTAAGTTATCTTTAAAACCAATATACCCTAATATTTATTAAAACCTAATTCAAACAAACCATAATAAATTGACTTTTAATAAAATAATAAATATCAAGCATGTAATTCCTCTATTAAGCAATAAACCCTCTATTTCTCCATCTCGCTCTTACATAATCTTCAAAATTTCGTCCTCTAGCCAAATTAAGTTCATCAGCATGATCCGTTACTATTATTTGTGGCTTAAACCCTGTTTCTACCTCAGTTCTTTCACAGAAAGAGATTATTTCATTGAAGAAGTTTTCAACACTTTTGATATCTTCATCTACTTTATTCTTACGTTCCGCTGAAGCTAATTTATTAACGTCAAACCTACTTTCATCTGTATCGTTTGTTACATTTGGGAAGTAAACTTGCGTTGGTTGGTCTATAAACAACACTGGAGGAATGGAGCATTCCTGTCCTAGTGAA
The DNA here is from genome assembly GCF_040104525.1 of Pseudoalteromonas sp. XMcav11-Q. Classification (NCBI taxonomy): domain Bacteria; kingdom Pseudomonadati; phylum Pseudomonadota; class Gammaproteobacteria; order Alteromonadales; family Pseudoalteromonadaceae; genus Pseudoalteromonas; species Pseudoalteromonas sp. XMcav11-Q. Next base: position 53,360 of record NZ_JBECOX010000010.1, on the reverse strand, counting down.
CAAAATAATTTTTGAAACGACAAAAAGAGTGACAGGTGACAATATAGCCAGTTAGCCCCACTTCCCATCGACCTTAAGAACACTCTTTCTTTTTTGGCTATTAGCCAAATATCAAAAGTTTCTAGTGAGAAGTTTAGATTAAGTGGGTTCTTGTAAAACTCTTCAAAATCTAAGTTTTGACCAATGGTATTCATTGTTTCGTTTAGTAACATTTCGGCGTTACGCATTTTTTGTACTATCGAATATTGGCTCAGTGTTCCTTTCAATTTAGAGATTTTCGTCTTCAATTGCTCAAGTTCACCATCGGCTTGCTCAATATGTCCTTCACTTATAATCTCTTCAAGATATATTTCAATAGACACCTTTGCTTTGACAATTTGATCTCTTAAGTTTTGACGTTTTTCCAATTCACGGTTAGAAGCAATAAGACTAGCTTTTTCAACTCGAATATCTTTAATGTGCCTACGTTGAGTTGTTAGCTCTGACTTTAACGACTCCAATCTAGGGCGATAATCATATTGTTGCGGTTTTTGGATGGTAATTTCTTCATTAAGCCAATTAATAGCATTTGTGAGTTTGTCTGCTTCACTAGATAGTAAGTTAGTTTCTGTTAAACAAAATGGACATTCTATAACTGATTCAGTTATTTTTTCGGGATAGTTTATATCGCTGATACTTTCAAAGTAACTATTACTGATCGATATTGTGGACTCGATATCTCTAGCTTCTTTTTCTAGCTTTCTAAGTACTTTTACTTCACCAGCTATTTTTTTATCAAGCTCTGTAATTAATTTTGTATTTGAAGTGGACTCTAAATCAATTTCTAGTGGCTTGTCTTTTATAATATCCAGCCAATGAATAGGATTCTTAATTATGTCCGCACTAGATGAATCGACTAATCTTTTACCACTTAATGCTTGGTATTCATTTAGTCTTTTTGACAGTTTAATAATTTTTAGCTCAAGTTGTTTTTCTTTTTTAGGAAGAGCTAACTCAATCCTTCTTTTTTTCTTCTCTAATTCGGCTAACTCTTGTTTTAACAAGAAGTATTGTTGATCAACAAACCCCAAAAAGATTTTTAAGTGTTCAATAGCTTGTTCACGTTTCTCCTTCTCATCAAATCGATAAAATACGGCGTGTTTATTGGCTATAAGATTTTGGTGCTGAAGCATAAATGAGGTAAAGCTTCGTATACTAGGGGAGGACTTCTTTCTACCAAAAAATTGCTTGTCATCTTTATCCGTTTCAATATCATTGATATTTAAGCCAAAGAAAGCGCCAATCTTCTTTTTATATTGATCAGCAACAACGAAATACCCTAGTTTAAACCAACTAGAAGTCAGAGTCAGACCATCACTTGATAACGGGAGTTCATCTTCTGAAACTTCTCTATAAAACCCTTTTTTATCTTTTGGTAATTTACCAAGAACTAAAAAACGATTCCCTTTTTTATATATCGTAAAATATATTGCTGCGCTTTCCGTAATTCTTCCAACAGGAATGGTGTATTCGGAAGATCCCATACAATAATCAAAAATTTCAATAAGAGCACTCTTACCCGTTGATGATTTACCTGTAACAACGTTTAGGCCTGTCTTAAATTCTACAAAATGGCATTGCTCTCTTTTATCTACAACCCCAATATACGCTACATATGGCTTCATAGCTTTTTAATCCTTAAAATTCTGTAGCAATCCTCAACTAAAAAAGGGTTTACTAATTTGGCTAAATTCCTTGCGGCTTTTATATGCTCTTGTTTACAGTGATTTTTTTGTGATTCTTCTTTCATATATTGAATAGATAGGTCAGCATTAACTTTAATTAAGCCTTGTTCTAAAAGTACTTGCATCGCTTTATTTGTTATTTCTTTAAAGTCATTTAATCGCTTTTCCAACCCTTCCACTGTTGTAGGGTCTCCAAACTTTGTATTAAGAGTTGACCTGTTTATTCGTTGCAGTTTTGTCTGTGCAACAGGGCTAAAAAGTAAAGGAAAAACGAGATAGCTTAACAAGATATTCTTGGGTTGAACTTCTACATGCTGGTAGAATTCTAGTAGCAATGGCGCTAACAAATATGGACTTTGACTGAGGACGCTTAACTGGTGAATTGCATTGGCCATTACTTAAGCTTCCACTTTAAGTTTTTGTTAACATCATCCATGTTGATATGAAGTATACCGTCTCTAAACCAACGATACGGACGCTTAGGATATGACTCTAGCTCAGGGCCTTCTTCCCCCATTACTTCATCGTAGAAATCTTGTGAATCTAGAATAGGTTCAGTAACTTTTTTACTAGCTTTTTTTTGCTTTCTTTCAAAAATCCCAATTATTTCTTCTTGGTAGGAATCAAAATACTCTAGTTTAGTCCCAAACTGAAACTCCTCATTTATCACTGTTAGGGCCTCACAATAACTGCTATGAGCTAGGTTTAGTTCACTTAAATATTCTATGTCTCTAATTTTTTGTAAGTACAGGCTATCCTGTGGTGAGTTTACTGTATATTGATCAGGATCAGGCTTTTTAGGAAACACTCTAGTACTTTGTCTAAACTTTTCATTTAACAAAGCAAATTCATCTGAGAACGATCTCTCCGAAATTTCCCATTGGTTGCCGACAATATCGGGGGATATTAATAAACCAAGTAAACCATTTAAAACTCGGCCTCGATTGTTAGAAGGTACAGCTTTACAGTATTCATTTGCTATAGAGTAATATTTTTCAGGTATTGCAGACGAGCTATCGTAGATTTCAAACTTTGATATCACTTCCTTAAATTTTTGCTCTAGCCTATACGACTTAACTTTTTCCTGCTTATCGTTAAGTGTTGTTCTAGAAAGAATTTTGTCAATTATATCAATCCTTTCTGTTATGCTTTTATCTTTCCAGTCAAGTAGTTGGCTATTTGTACTAATTTTTTGTGTTGTGATTAATATGAGTTTTGGGTACTTGGATGTATCGAAACTAGGTTCTAGCCAATTAGCCAACGTATTCCATATATTTTTATGACTATCTGTAAGAGGATCAGAAAAGTGCTTAACTTCGACATTAGCTTCATCTGACATGGCAATGTCACCGTCTTTTTCAATTAACAGCGATTGATTGGTATCTAGCCTAAAGCACCATTCAACGGCTAAATAATACTGATAAATGATTCCTGCGATACTTGCGGAAGCATCCTGAGCTAACTTTTTATTCAATTACAGTCCCTTAATTGTATGTTTCACATAATTCTGCGAAAAGTTATTTTATATTGAACTGATCAACAACTGTTTGTTATATATCATATTTATGTGTCAAAAGTAAAAGGATCTTGTTAATTTAATTTTAAATTCTATTGAAGCTCGAATTCGGATAATAAGTGCACCACTCATGGTTAAACGGTGAGAAGAGGTCAACTGCCTGTTGGTGGTGCTCTGTAATCGCCAAAAAACAAGAGTAGATACCATGAGTTACAAGCAGTTGTTCGAAGGGCAAAGATACCAGGTTGAGGCCTACTTACGTGAGGGTTTTAGCTATCGAGAGATAGGGAAAAGGCTAAAAGTGAGCCACCGCACTATAAGTCGTGAAGTTAGGCGCAATAGTACTCGAAGTCATATATTGGAAAAATTGTATGCCCTGAAGGTTGTTTGGTTGCAGAGGAAAGCATAGAGTCAGGAACATATCGTGTTTTGTTAACTCCTGAAGGTTAGTTTATTGTTAACTCAATGGAGTAATTGACATAACAAACTAGCGTTTCAGATTTCAAAATATATTTTCTAATCCAATATGATTATGCTAGTGAAATAGCACTAACTGATTTTGTCCAAATACGAGTTGCGTAAACGTCCGTTATCGTACTTGGATTTAAGGTATGAAATTGCTGTTGAACGACCGAGTTTGGCACTTATGCGACTTTCAGATTTGATTAAGCCCTAACAATCAAACCTGACAGATAAAGTTAAAATTTATTCAAGCTCAAATTCAGATAATAAGTGCACCACTCATAGTTAAACGGTGAGTGGTGCACTTATTATCTGAAATCAGGGTTACAAACCACATGCAAAACAGCCCAAAAAGTCCAGTCATCATAGTTACACTGAGGGGAAAACAAACCAATAGCTATTCTTACGTTATTCATCTATATTAGGAACATGCATTTGATGCGAACAATTCTTATGTAGTAGGAGAGCTAACATGGATCCAGTCACACTTGTTTTTGATTACCTTTTTACCATTCAAGCGTTTTTATTGATTTTCGTTATCGTGGTACTAAAAGGTAGTATCAAATTTGTCCCGCAGAACCGTGCGTGGATTATTGAACGTTTCGGCAAGTATCAATCCACTAAAGAAGCCGGCCTTAACTTTATTCTGCCATTTATCGATCGTGTAGCCGCCGATAGAAGCTTAAAAGAGCAAGCAGTTGATGTACCGTCTCAATCAGCCATAACCAAAGACAATATTTCATTGATTGTCGATGGTGTACTCTATTTTAGGGTTTTAGATCCGTATAAAGCGACTTACGGTGTTGACGATTATATCTTCGCGGTAACTCAGCTCGCGCAAACCACCATGCGTAGTGAATTGGGCAAAATGGAGTTGGATAAAACCTTTGAAGAACGAGATTTGCTTAACACCAACATCGTCGCCGCCATCAACTCAGCTTCTGATCCGTGGGGCATTCAAGTACTGCGCTACGAGATTAAAGATATTGTGCCACCAAACTCTGTAATGGAAGCAATGGAAGCACAAATGAAGGCTGAGCGTGTGAAACGTGCTCAAATATTAGAATCTGAGGGTGACCGTCAAGCTGCAATCAATGTCGCAGAAGGTAAGAAGCAAGCACAAGTACTTGCAGCTGAAGCCGAAAAAGCAGAGCAGATCTTAAGCGCCGAAGGTGAAGCAAAGGCGATCATTGCCGTTGCAGACGCACAAGCTGAAGCCCTGCGTAAAGTCGGTGAAGCCGCAAATACCGAAGAAGGTCAAAAGGCCATCCAGCTTGACTTGGCAACAAAAGCCATTGCAGCAAAAGAAGCAATAGCCAAAGAATCTTCTGTGGTATTGCTGCCAGAAAGTGGCACTGATGCAAGCTCGCTTGTCGCACAAGGCATGTCTATTATTAACACATTGAATAAAAAGCAAGGGTAACGCCTATGGCCTTTTTACTTGAGCACTTAGCACAAACCTTAGTAGTACTAGGAATTGCTTGCCTAATTGTTGAGGTTGCTGTGCTTGGTTTTGCGACCTTTGTATTGTTCTTTTTAGGTCTATCGTTGGTGATAAGCGGCGGCTTAATGTACGCAGGTATGCTTGACCAAACTTGGCTAACTGCACTTTGGTTTAATGCGCTAGTCACGACATTACTGGCGGTGTTTTTATGGAAACCACTAAGACGTATGCAAGATGTAACTGACAACAAAGAAGTAACGAGTGATTTTGCTGAGCTTAGCTTTACGCTAGAAAAGGACTTAAATCCAGATAGTCGTATTTTTCATACTTATTCTGGTATTGCATGGCAACTAAAAAGTAAACAACCCATCACCGCAGGAACACAAGTCAAAGTGGTTAAAAAAGAGGTTGGAGCGTTTTGGGTAGAGCCAAATTAAGCCAATTGGTATAGCCTTGCGAACAAAGTGCCTAGCAGCAAATGTTGTTAGGCATTTTCAACAACTCTCTGTATTCAGAAACAACTTTTTACCTTATTCTCTTTTCGTCTAGTACCTTCTCGGTTTACTCTATCCTGCACAACAGTTACACTCAAATTTAGGTACAAGGTTAAACACCTCTGAACCATGAATAAAATATAATAAAAAACAAGGGATTATAACCTACAATGATTCGGGTCGAAAACTTAAGCCGAGTATACGGAAGCGGAGAGACACAAGTGCATGCACTAAAATCAGTTTCTCTAGAAGTAATGGAAGGTGAATTTGTCGCAGTGATGGGGTCTTCTGGCTCTGGGAAGTCTACTTTAATGAATATACTTGGCTGCTTGGACTCTCCGACCTCCGGCTCTTACTATCTTGCTAATCAAGAAATTCAGGCCGTGGAAGATGAAGCCTTATCACAAATTAGAAATCAAAAAATTGGCTTTATCTTTCAAACATTCCATCTACTTACTCGCCTAACCGCACTGGAAAATGTCATCTTACCGCTAAGGTACACAGAGACTTCCCCATCAGAGGCAAAAAGTCGCGGACTTGCCATGCTAAAAAAAGTAGGTCTTGATAGCAGAGCACATCATAAACCCTTCGAAATGTCTGGCGGACAACGCCAACGTGTTGCCATTGCACGGGCACTCATTAATGAGCCAAAAGTCATTTTTGCCGATGAACCAACTGGTAACTTAGATAGTAAAACCTCACATGAAATCATGGAGTTACTATGCCAGCTACACCAGCAAGGCCATACCATTGTGATGGTAACACACGAGGACGATATTGCAGCATATGCCGAGCGTATCATCAGAATGAAAGATGGCGAAAAAGTCGAGGATAGCCAATGCACAACTACATCATAAGCATCGCCCTGCTCACCTCTTTGCAGGCTTTTGCCAAACCAATTATCGTCTCAGGCCTTATTAAAGCAGGTGAAACTCAGGTCTTTCACGCACCGATGAGCGACTCTTGGAAAACGCAAATTCAGTGGATGCTGCCCGAAGGGGAAGTTGCCAATGAGGGGGATATTGTTGTCGTCTACGATTCTGGCTCTATCGCGACCTCAATCGACCAAGATAAAGTGGCGCTTGACGCTGCAAAAGATGAGTACAAACGAATTGAGCAAGACGGCGCCCAAAAGATACTCGAAGCTCAGTTTCAGTTGAAAAAAACCATTTTGCTCGTCGAAAGAGCCAAGATAGATGCGAGCGTGCCAAAAGCCAATATCAGCACCTACGACTACGAGCAACACCAGCTGACGTTAGAAAAAGCGATTATCGAAAATCATAAAGCCGAAATAAGTTTAGGCAAGGCAGAAACTGAAGCAAAGGCAAATACTCGGAAACAGCAGCTAGAGATAAGGCGTCTAGAAGCGAGCCTCACGCACAACCAAGAACAACTGGAAAAAATGAGTCTAACGGCCAATAATAGCGGGCCCATTTTGTATGCGGACAATCCTTGGCACGGCAACAAGTTGTTTGCTGGCGCAACTGTACAAACAGGTTGGAAAGTAGCAGAAATACCTTCTACAGCAGGTCTGTATTTAGAAGCGTGGATCCATGAAGTAGATGCTCTTGGTATTAAGGAAGGTCAAACCGCCGATTTAAAATTTGACGCCTTTCGCTCATCACCAACGCTAGGTACGCTCACTGAGCTATCAACACAACCTGAAAAGCGCCAAGACTGGGGCCAAGGCATGTATTTTCGGGCTAAATTCACATTCAACACCGATTTGCCACTGCTGCCAGGCATGAGCGGAAGCATAACTTTGCCAGGAGAGAAAAATGAAAGTTAATTTGCTGGCAATAATTATTCCACTCTATTTACTTGGCTGCAGTCAGGCCCCCAGCGATATACATATCGTTAAGGCACAGCCAATCACTATCACTGTAGAAGCAAATGGTGAATTAGAATCAAAAAGCCGAGCGTTGATAGCCCCTCCTTCAATCAAGCGTATGTGGCAGTACAAGATAAAGCAGTTAATGCCAGAGAATACCACGGTTCAAAAAGGCCAAACCGTTGTTTCTTTTGACGATCAAACCGTTAGAGATCGCTTGATGGAATATAATTCGAAGCTAAGTCAAGCGCAAAAAGAGCTAGAAAATAAACAAGCTCAAGTCGAGAAGCAAGAAGAAGAATACAAACTCGCACTCGCTGAAGCGCAAATGAACTTCGATAAGGCAAAACGCCGCGCAGAGATCATAGATAACTCACGCTCAGACAACGACCGAAAAAAGGCGCAAATCGATTTCACCATTGCAACCAATGATTTAGAACTTGCCCGCGGCAAACTCGCTTTTCATCTAAACAACAAAGAACTGAGTATCCAAATGGCAAGAAGCAAGGTTGCACGAATGGATGCTGAAGTAAAAGAACTAAAACGTGACATAGAGCGTTTACAAGTAAAAGCGCCAATGGATGGGTTAGTTGCATATCGCGCAAACAGGGAAGGAGAAAAACCCAGTGTGGGTGAGTCCATACAGTTTGGTCAACCAGTTGTTGAGCTATCGGTTATTGAACAAATGCAGGTAAAAGCACAAATTAAAGAAGCCGATTTTGGACGGATAAAATTGGGGCAAGCAGTAAAAGTTACCATAGACAGTGCCGACGGATATGTTGTCGGTGGGACACTCATTGAAATAGGAAAGGCCTTTAGGGAAAAGTCACATCAAGATAAAAGTCGCATTGTTGATGCCATTATTGAGCTGGATAAGGTCGATACTGAAAAGCTGCGGCCAGGATTGACCGCTCGTGTAGAGATAGTGACAGCACAACTCGATAACGCCTTAACCGTGCCATTAAACGCGTTAAAACAAAGTGCGGATAAAGTGTTTATAGACACAAATAGCGGAGAAAAAGAGGTAACCGTCTCTTATACCACACCGACGCTTGCCGTGATTTCTTCTGGAATTAGTCAAGGCGCGGAGGTAAAGCTATGAGAAAAACATTACTCGCGATCATTGTCCCACTTTGGTTACTTGGCTGCCAAGAAGCAACTGAACAGCCTGCGCAACTATTATATACTGTGGAGTCGAAGCCTTTTGCTATCACCGTTAATGCCGAAGGCGAATTGGAGGCCGCAAGTGAAACTGTCATATCCGCCCCAACTTCAGCGAGAGGGGCTCAGACGCTCGCATGGATCATGCCTGAGTATACTCAGGTGAAAAAAGGCGATGTTATTGCACGATTCGATGGCAGCCAATTAGAAAGACGAAAACGCTTTAGTGAATTCGACAAAGGCAAAGTCGCACAAGATATCACGGTCACCGATAGTGATTTAACCACAAGAAAGTCCCATTTAGATAGCGATAAGGTTATCGTCAGTGAAGAGAAACACTTTGCTGAAACCTTTTCAGTTGACGATGAACGGATCCGTTCAAAGCTCGACATTTTAGATCAAATGCAAAATGTTGAGTACCTCAATGCAAAAGAAGCTTATTTTGGCTGGCAGACAGAGCAGTTTTCATCTTCAGCTCTTGGAGAAATGGAACTGTTAAAACTGCAATCAAAACAGCATGAAAGCAAAATTGCGATGTACAACGCAAACTTAGAAGGTCTTGAAGTCATCGCGCCACATGATGGCTTACTCACTCTCAGTGCCGATTGGCGTGGTGAAAAACCCAAATCAGGGCAAGCGCTATGGCCTGGGCAAAAGATTGGGGGATTACCAGATATCTCATCCCTGCAAGCTAAGCTTTTCGTTCATGAAAAAGAAGCACTTGGCCTTGCGATTGGTCAAAAGGTTAGGTTTACCCTGCTCTCCAATAGCGATGAGCGCTTTGATGGTAGAGTCACCAAAGTGTCACCTTACCCACAATCTATTCGTCGTGGAGATCCACAAAAATACTACGAGGTCATAGCGAGCCTTGATGAAACTCCAGCCTACTTTAAACCTGGTAATAAGGTGCTTGCTACATTATTTGTCCAAGAAAATAAAGAAGCGTTACTCGTGCCTAAACACAGCGTGATTAATGATAACAATGCGTTTTTTGTTCAAGTTAAAGACGGTAGTCAGTTTAAACGCGTAAAAGTGGAATTAGGCCAAAGCAACCTAAGCCATACTGAAGTACTTTCTGGTTTATCGCCCAAGCAACAAATTGCACTTGTCGCGAATAAGGAACTGTAATGAAATATTTGGATTTATTTACCGACGCTATTGTGCAATTAAAGCAACATAAGCTCAGAACCCTATTGACCTTACTTGGGATGATTTTCGGTGTGGGTGCTGTTATTGCTATGTTGAACATCGGTGAAGGTGCTGAACGTGAAGCGCTTAAGATGATCGATTCTATGGGGATCAATAATGTTATTGTCAGCGCCAAAGACATTGAAGAAAATGACTTAAAGGAACAACGAAAGCACTCGCAAGGTCTTAATTTATTAGACGGCCAAGTGATTGTAGACGCCCTGCCCTTTGTTAGTGATTTTTCAGCTGAACGGCTAGTAGATACCTACCAGATATTTAGCGAATTCGGCAGGTTTGAAGGGGAAGCCGCGGGCGTCACAGCAAACTATTTTAGCCTTGCGCATTATGAACTCGCTGCTGGTCGCCTGCTAAATACTGAAGATAGCAAAGAATATAGGCAGGTTGCGTTACTCGGCGCCAATACTGCAAAAACGCTCTTTCCCCTCGGGAGCGCTGTTGGCCAACAAGTAAAAATCAATCATTTATGGTTTGAGGTTGTTGGCATTTTGCAAGCGCCGCACCTGAACAAAAAGGAGTTTCAAGGCGTTGCATTAGGAGGCGAGCAAAGCCGTATTTTTGTTCCGCTAACGACCGCAATTCATCGCTTCAATAAGGGATTACTTGAACCAGAGGTTACCGAACTAAAACTCGCTATCGACAAATCTCAGAGTCCAATTTTGGCATCTCAAGCTATCACTAACATTCTAACCAATCGTCATAGCGATATTGATGACTATAGGTTGACCATTCCCGCAGCGCTTCTTGCTCAGCAAAAACAAACACAAGCCATTTTTAATATGGTTATGTCTTGCGTAGCAGGTATATCACTCCTTGTTGGCGGTATTGGGATTATGAATATCATGCTTGCAACCGTACTTGAACGGACCAAAGAAATCGGCTTATTACGCGCAATCGGTGCGACTCGGAAAAATATTCAAGTTCAGTTTATTACAGAGAGTTTTACCATCTCGATACTCGGAGGGCTATTAGGCGTGGTGTTTGGTATTTTACTTTCAGAGATAATTGCATTTTATTCAAACTGGGCGGTTTCTTGGTCTTTGAGTGCTATTATTCTTTCTTTTAGTATTTGTGCCTTAGTTGGCTTAACATTTGGTGTATATCCCGCAATCAAGGCTTCAAAGCTAGACCCGATCGAAGCCTTACAAAGTGACTAACCAATTAGGAAGGCACTAACGCCATCCTTTATTTTGAGACTAAAATACTTTTTCGCATACAGCTCAGTGACCAAAGTCACTAACTAACCAGAACTCGGGATAACAACTTGTTCTCTAGCAGACGTTATCCCTTACTACTGCGTTAAATTTGCTTGCAATAGGCCAGCTATTGACGCACAAATTTGCCTTGTATTAAGAAATAACTTCTGGCTAGAGTGATATTACGCTTTTGAACTTAGTGGTTTTAGTGGTTTAACTTACTTTTTATCTCGAATTCAGGTTAACTAGCATGCTTTTTATTGGACTTTTTTTCGCCACAAGGTAAACTTTTATCCGATTTAACTCAAAAATAACAGGAAGCATTATTTGAGCAAAGAATGCTCGTATGACTTGTGTTGTTTTACTGCTTAATAAATCGTTAAATATTTAATTAAGCTTTGAAAAATAGCTAACACAGTTAAAATGCTGCTGAGAATGGAACTTCAAGGACAAATAATGAAAAAAGTAACGCTTATCGCGCTTTCTCTCGCCTCACTCACTGCTTGTAAAAGTAATGATATCAACCGTGTCGTGAATGACGGTGTAGACGGTGCTATTAATGGTATTTTTGGCAGTTCAGGTACCGTTGTTTCAGCAACCGGTAGTGGCTCTAGTAACGATTACTCAGTCGAAAAAGAAGACATATGGCCTCATCAAGCAACGAAAACGGCTCGAGACTATGGCTCATTGGCATTTGTAAAAACGGCAAAAAACCCAAGTGGTAAAACTAGACTTAAGTTTAATGAATGCAAACATCCGCGAATTGGCAAAATAAGGTGCGAAGGCTATCTATACGAAGTTTCACCAGAGGGCTGGTTGGTCAAAGGCGATACTATTCACTTTGGCACACGCCATTACGCTGACATTGTTATTCCAGCCGGCCAATACTATATAAAGATAAAAGGTGAAGATGTGGGTAAAAAAGTCTATGCGACCGGAACCATAGAAATAGTGCCCTTTGTAACCAACTACATCAATGTAACCGTCCAATAAAAAATCACAAAAAGTACCTAGCTTTTGCAAAGTCACTAGGTACTTTTTACCAGAGCAATTTCCTCTTTAATCAAGCAACCTAAAACAACACTTCTTATCCTTTTTATTTCATCAATAGTGCGCAAAGTTCCCAATAAAGAAACACCCAGTAACCCCACCAGCATTTAAATTTACTTTAAATTACAAAATGATGATTACTTCCTCTAGCGTGTGAGCTTTTCTTACGTTTTTCTCAGGCCTCAAAGAATTTAGATTTATTCAATAATAATAATTAGTTAGATAAAAATAACAAAAAACAAAATCGCTCCCTAAATTCCCAGCGAAAACATAAAGTTATAATTTTGTTTATTTTTCGTTATTTATTTATTTGAAATTCTTTATTACCTTAGAGTTTGTGCTCAAAGTAATAGCACTAATAATCAGCCGCACTCATTCGCTCTTTTATCTCATGTACTGAGTAGTTGCGTTTTAGTGGGAAGGAATCTTCAAAATAATTATGGAGTTAACATGCAAGGGTTAAAGTCTCTGTGCGTTTTAGCATCTGCGATAAGTATGTATTGTCACGGCGCTGAACGCGTCTCTTTATTCAATGACACGCAGAAAATTGCGTCTACTTTACAACAAAAACAATCCACATTTGGTGATGATTCTAATCAAAACTATCTACTCGCGCTTAAAACATTTGCTGCGCAATACACAGGTCACACACTTACATTTCATCAAAGCCAAGTAGATCAAACTAGGCAAAGCCATACCATAACTCAAAAATACCAAAATATACCTATCTGGAATCACGACCTTGTTGTGCTTACGGACGAAAATGGCGTAGTTGAGCAAGTTTATGGCGATCTCATTGTAGACGTTGCTAAAGATTTACCTGCACTAACTCCAGCGTCTGATGACCAACTTAACGCAGCATTAGATTCAATCATCTCGCAATTTGCCAGTGAACGCCCTAGAGTTTTTCGACGTAAATCAACAGAAGAAGTTATTTATATAGATGATCGGGGTAAAGCTCGACATGCAGCTAAACTTACTTTTTTCACCGATTTTAACTCTGCTCCTTTTAAGCCTCAAAGGATCATCTCCTTTGTCGATTTAACAACAAACGAGCTTATCAGCCAATCCGATGTATTGCAGCGGGTTGTGTATGAAGGTGGAAGCGGTCCATCTGGCAATGACAAGATTGCACGTCCAGATTACCAACAAGCTGATTATGTTTCCTACCCACCAAAGACCTTTGTCGTCGCAATGGAAACCGATGCTCAGCAAACTAGCTGCTTATTTGATGCAAAGAACGTTGAGACCAGAAACTACAATCACGGCACAGCGCAAGTTAATACGCCTTATAGCTATAACTGCTCAGATTCAACTCGTAATGATTATAAAGAATATCACGGAGCTCGCTCTGCTTTGAATGATGCCCATCATCACGGACAAACAACGAGTTTAATGTTCGAAGCATATCTGGGACATAAGCCCTACTATAATAAAAAGATAATTCAGAATGTCCATTATGGTCTGAATATGGATCAGGCATTTTATGAAAACGGCGAGGTCTATTTTGGTGATGGGGACTACCTCTTTTACCCTATGGTTTCCTTAGATGTTGTCGCCCATGAAATCGCCCATGGTTTTACTGAGGAGTATGGCTCAAGTACACCAAAGTCAATGTTGACAGGTCAGGCTCGTGCTATCAACGAAGCGTTTTCCGATATGGCTGGTGAGGCAGCTGAATTTTTTTACTCTGGATCGAATGACTGGAAAAGCAATCACGAAACATTCCGCCTAGATGATGCTCTACGTTATTTTGAAACTCCGACGCTAGATGGAAACTCAATCGATCATGTTGATGACTATGACGACTCAGTCACGTCCCACCATGGCGCTGGGGTGTTTAACAAAGCTTTTTACTACCTTACTACTGCTGACCTAGATAGTGACCCCTCTCCTTGGAATACAAAATACTCCTTCATTCTATTTGCTAACGCAAATAAAAATTGCTGGACCAGCAATAGTACTTATCTTACTGGTGCAGATTGTGTAATGCGACAAACCCACACAGTGACTGATCAGCTGACTCAAGATGGGGTTACAAAGCAAGATGGTAGTAACTGGCAAGCCACTGAATTACAAAACCACATACGTAAGGCATTTGCACAAGTCGGTATAAGTTTAAAGGTAGACCGTGGACTTGAGAGCGAACTTGGTTTTGATCGCCAATTCTTAGCTTTTGACTTTAAGAACTTAACCCGTAGTGATGGCCAGCAAGTCTCGGCAAGTAATAGCGAAGGCTGGCAATGGCAGTGGAACTTTGGTGATGGAAGTGCACAAAACAGCGCCTTTGAGCCAAAACATAATTTCACTACCGCAGGCAAATACAACGTTGAGCTGACTGCCATCGCACCTTCTGGCCAGTCCGATACATTTGTACTACCCATTGAAGTATTTGATGACTATTGTCCGGCACAAGGCATCAATCACAGTAAGTATTACCTATCATCAGTTTCGTTAAATAGTTACAAAAATGATTCCACCTCAAGCAATTACAGTGATTACTCATATGATGTCGTCGAAGTAAAAGACGGTAAAGCACTCAATGTAACGCTGACCGCAGCGCCACACCCAGATACTCAAGACAAAACAAAGAATTTTTATGTCTGGTTAGATAAAGACAACGATGGCCTATTCCATAAGACTGAGGAACTTGTACTCTTTGGAAGCAGTAAGACGCAATTGGCTGGCGACATCTCATTGAGTGGTGAGCTAAATCAAAGCTATCGCCTTCGTACTATGGTGTCATTTGGTTTAGTGAAGTCTGCATGCGGAGATATGTCCTGGGGCGAAGTCGAAGACTACACAGTTAAACTCACTGAAAACAATGACCCTGTTGATTTGAGAATCACCGCCAACCAAGGTGTTAATCAAATGAGTTTTGATAACAACACGGTTGATGCACGTGTTAAACGTTGGAAATGGGAATTTGGAGATGGCTCAACCAGTAGTAAAAAATCGCCTACTCATCAATATGCGCAAGCTGGAAGTTATACGGTCGAGCTAAAAGCATATGACAGATTCAACAAAGTCATAGGAAATTGGAACAAACAGGTTCAGTTTAACACAACTATCACCGCAAGATTCACACCTCGTAAATCCGGTAGCACTGTTTATGTAGACACAAACCAAAGTGTTATCCCTCAAGGTAGCACCATACAGTGGCAATTTGGTGATGGTGCCACGTCCTCGGTAAAAGACACTCAGCACACCTACCAAGCTGATGGTGAATACACTATTACACTCACAGTTAACCATGTTGATGGTACACAATCGGCCAGTGAAACGGTAAAAATTGGCGAGACAAGCTTTATTCCTGAAGTGAGCTACACGGTAGCCGAGCAAGCAGACGGTACGTTTAAGGTCAGCTTTAATAACACCACCGCAAAACCTGACAATGCCGCTTGGAATCCTAATGTCACTTTAGTATGGGATTTCGGAGACGGATCAACGCACAATCAGAATGATAGTTTCGGCCAAGATACAGATCATACCTATCAAGCAGCTGGAACCTATACCGCAAGCTTGACTATCAGTTATGACAAACCTTGGTGGCTTGTTCGAGGAGAACGAGTCACTGGTACCAAGAATATGGTGTTAGAACTAAAGCCCACTCAGCCCGTTGAATACTGCACAGCTGTAGGTATCACTGACTATGAACACATCAGCAGTGTGACTTTCAATCAAGATGGTCCGCTTAGCAATGCGCAGCAGTCTGGTGTTGTTAATCCTAACAATCCAATCAAACTCTATGCCACACAGAATAATACCTATCGTATTGAAGCTGGCTATGCTGGCACAGAAACATTCGCTGAAAATTATCATATTTGGATTGATTTAAACAATGATGGTCAATTTGGTGATGGTGACTGGAGAAACAACAAATCAGAACTTTTAGTAATGGACTTCGACCAAACTAACCAAGACTACGGCAAAGGTTATGTTGAAGGTGAATTTAGCATTCCAAGTAATAAGTTGTCACAACCTGTCACGACGACTCGTATGAGAATTTTGCAGTATTACGGATTTAGCAGAGTAAACAGTATCGATCCTTGCTCTGACTATAGCAGTGCCGCAACCTCGGGGAGCGGAGAAATTGAAGACTACCTTGTAGAAATCTATAAGAATTAAGGAAAATAACATGAAAAAACTAAACAAAAAGGTGCTCATGCCGCTTGCAATCGCGTTAGCAGTCAGTAACGCAGTAGCTGCTAGCAACAGTGTTGATCAACAAGCCACCTCTGCATCGAAGCAAAAGTCTGAACCAGCAGCGATACAAGGCACCGCGGTAACTCAACCGGATCAATTCGGGATCCGTAAACTCGATATGTCCAACCCGCAGCACTATCAATTAGCAAAGTCTCGATTAATGAAGGCAAATCGTATTGAGAGTGAATTCCCACAGCTACACAAAACACTAGACGTAGCAAAAGGACAGCACTTATCAGCAAAAATGAACATCACAACGTCCGCAGTACCACCTGTTAGCGAAACGGATGTGGATATCATTAAAGAAGCGCATTTCTTCTTAGATATGAACCTAGCCATTTCATCAGATACTAATGAACCATACCTGATTGTACGCGCGAAAAGCTCTCGTTTTGGCGGCACAAAAGCGACCTACATCGACTTATTATTAGAAGATGCAAACGGCAATCAGCTTGCGCCTTTAGGTTCTACATTTAATGTATTAGACGGTAAAGACACGCTTGCAACTTCGACTATTTCACTAAAGTCATTGAAAGCAAATTTTCCCGATCTAGATACCATTTACGCTAGTTCATACGTTGAACTTGAGCAAGAAGATGGCACTATCAGCACGACGATGAAGTACACTGAATACCCATTCTCATGGGAACACTTTGAAGCGCTGTATGGCTCTACTTCACCAGTTGCAAAAGGTGAGGCTTCTGCACTTAGCGTAGGGATCAGCTCATCATTGGATACACGTCCGAAATACAATGCGACTGCGCCTATCGATAAGAACAACGACGCTGTTATTAAGATTTGTTTAAATCGTAGTCACGCTGACTGTGACTACGCAGCAGATCAATACCGTGAACCGAATGAAATTACCGATGTAAATATCCCATTCAACGGCGAATTACGCGTTCCTCACGAGATCACTGAAATCTATCCAACTGTGGGCGATTTACCAAACGGTATAGATGAACCAACGAATATCTATCTACAGGAAGGTATCTATGGCGGCGCGACAAAGCAAAGCTATAAAGGGCTCGAAAACGCCGTTAAGCAATTTTCAGATTACTTGGAGTTTGAAGTTGATACAGTAAACCAAGAGTCGATTATTCGCTGGAATATTCCACGTTCAGAAGGGCGTTTTGGTAATGCTAAACTGTTCTCTAATATCGCTGAAGCAAACTGGTATATGACCTTTGCTGTGAAAGGTTATCCGTACTTTAAGAAAGGACGTGGTGGTGCCGTTGCATTCCAAGTTTCACTAACCTCAGAAACATCAACACGTTTTGGTAACTTCTATAGTGAAGTATTGCCTATGATGAAGCTAGGATACAGCTGTCTAGCAACGGGCACAATGATCACCATGGCCGATGGAAAACAACTTGCTATTGAAGACATTGCGAAAGGCGATTTGGTATTAGGTGCACTTGCTTCGAATACCCAAGTTAAAGAACCAATGCAAGTTATTGATGTATCGGTTGGGATTGAAGCTATCAAGATGTATCGCGTAAAAGGCGCCGATGGCTCTGATATCTTAACTACTGAAACTCACCCAATTTCAACGTCAAATAAAGGAATTATTTGGGCGAAAGAACTAAAAGTTGGTGACCGTATCTTAACTGAGGATGGGTCAGTGCTGGTTACTAGCGTGACCAAAGAGAAGTATCGCGACAAGATTTATAACCTAAAACTTGCTCCAACAGCAGATTCTAAACTAGCTGAGTCTCGTAATTTTGCCATGTTTGCCAATGGTATGGCGGTAGGCGATCTTGCTACACAAGATGAGTTCAACTACAAAGATCAGGACTTACGCATGTCAGAAGAAGAGATTCTTCAACGTCTTCCTGAAAAGTGGAAAACAGACTACATCAACAGCCTGAACTAATCGCTGCATCTGGCCTCTCCTTTTGAGGGGCCATACTTCTCAGTAAGGAATTCAACATGAAATTTATATATTCTCCATTGGCACGTGCCATGGGGGTAGTGGGACTTTTTGCCTGCAGTTTTTCAGCTACTGCGGATCAAGTTGCTAATCCAGAGTTCACTACCCAAGCAAATAATTCTGATTTAGACTCAGTGACACTCGGTACTGCTTACCATAGCGAAAAAGAAGGCTTTTATGCACTGCAAAGTGTACTTGGTCGAGTTGATGAAACCTATGGTAATACCGAAATGGATTTTGTAGTCGGTGTAGATATGAGCTATAGCCAACTATCTAGCATGCTAGATGGTAACTTAGGCGCTGCACTTGATGTTCCTGTCATAAAAGTTGGGGTTGGCGCAAGCTACGCAAAACAAAACGCCGCAGATAACTACACCGGCACTTACACCCTATTTCTCTCCTTAAAACCAAAAAAACGGCTGTTAGTTGCGGATCCTCAAACCGGGTTTAAACCTACACAAGCTGCGCTTGATTTGGTCAATGCTAACCCTGGAGATAAATTCAATAATATTGGTAATGAGTTTGTATCAGCGATTGAGTACGGCTCTCAAGTTATGATCAATCTCAAGTTTCAATATAAAAATGACGAAGACAAAGTCAAATGGGGTGGTCAGCTTGGTGTAGACTGGGCGGGTAAAGTCAGTGTCAGTGGTAAACTGCAAAAAGTAGACGAAGATGTGAAGCGTAACATCAAAATTACCGTTTCTGCGCTACAACTTGGTGGTGATCCGACTGAACTTTTGAAGGTGATCCCTAATCAACTCGTCAACTGTACGATGGAAAACCCAACACCATGCTTTGATGTATTTAAAAACAGTATCGATTACATCAAAACTAACTACGTAACTCAGTTTGATACCTTAGATAAATACAATGTCGGTCGAGTCTTGACACAAAGTTATACTGACTCAGGGCCAAGTCTATCCCCGTTAGTACCTGATGATGTCTATCCTGCCAAAAGCATCCTAACTAAATTGGCGCTCAAAAACATGAGTGATGATTGGGTACAGGCAATTCTCGACAATCGTCGTGCCGATAACCTACTCAATTACTATGCCAGTGAGTTGAATAACTCACATCGAACTGCATTAGAAACTATTCGCGATAATGCACTCTTTAACTCATTTATTCTGGCGGACGCCGTTGACTACTGTAAGCGTAATCCAATTGGTAATTACTGCCGCGATAGAGAGTTACAGACTCGTGGCCGCGTTCATCAGTATGACCGTAAATGGCTAGAATTATAAGGAATAAGACTATGTTAAAAGTCATGCTAACCAGCACATTAATTGCCTCCTTTGCTGCCACAATTACACCATCAGCGCAGGCAAATACGACTTTATTTGAATCTCGAGATGTACTTACGCCACAACAAGCGCTAGGACGCTTTCAATGGTTGGAAAAGTGCTACCCAGGACTATTGGTTGAAGTCTCTGATAATATCTTTGATCCCACTACTCCCATTCCAAATGATGAGAAAATAGCAAATCTTAAAAAAGTAATGCTATACAAAAATAGTACCCTCAGGACTGATGCGAAATACCTTACCTTTGGAGATGAAGACAATGCGAATCCAAAGAATTGGTTTGCGGGTAAATCGCCAACGACATCTTGTTTGCAAATCCCGTCTGATTACCGGATCAGTGCTGTAATGATCACTCCTGCAATACCGAATTATTGCACCACGAAGTCTCGTGAACGTGCTTATGAGTTTATCAAATCGGTTAAATTTTCAAATATTGAAAATACCAGTAGCAACACCTTTTACAGTAACTATGTCGGCGATACCGCGAAAATATATGCAGATAAAAGCTACCAGTTAACGTTAACCCCAGGATTTAGTAGTGCAGAAACATACCCAGAGACTTGGCATGTGTTTATTGACTGGAACCAAGATGGTGATTTTAACGATACAAAAGAAACCTTATTTGCTGGTGTTTCTGAGCAAGCAGTTCAGGTAGAAATTACACCGCCAACGGGCGCCAAAAAGGGCATGACGAAAATGCGCGTCACTATGGATTACTTGGGTGGCAGCAATGACGCATGTAAAGAAGTAGACTCCGGAGAGGTAGAAGATTACCTCCTTTACGTGAAGTAATAGGTGGCAACATGAACTTATACAAACAGACTATCGCGGCACTTATTGCCGGCACTACACCTTTCGCATTCGCAGATTCCAATTTTGTGAAAGAAGCGGAATTAATGCAAAAAGCACAGAATGTAAATACTTTTCAGAGCGAAATCCCTGGATTGATGAACGATCACATTGTACTAGGTACGGCTTATAACAGTGACCAAAAGCGCTTTTTGAATGTTCAAACTGTCGCAGGGGAAACTGTTGAAACTCTCGGCAATACCCGTGTGCAATTTGAACTAGTAAACAATGGCAGCTATGACGAAGTGCTCCGTCAACTCAATGGTAATGTTGATGTTGATGTTGGCTTTCCAGTCATTCGTGTGAAAGCTGGCGGTCACTTAGCCAAAGAGATGTCCTCGACTGAATTTTCTAATACTTATACTTTCCAAGCATCATTAACACCGAAAAAACGTGTACTTATGCCAGCGGATGCCAACATTGGTTACACCTTGACTCCGTCAGGTAATACGCTAGCAAATGAGTACCAAAGTAAGCTAATGAGCATGGCTGGCGATGGATTTATCAGTGAGATTGAATACGGTGCACAGCTACTCATTAACATGAAAATTGAATACTTAAGTGAGCAGCACAAAAGTGAGATTGGTGGTTACTTAGGGGTAAGTTACGGTGCTGGTAATATTGGTATTAGCGTCGATGGTAAGCTTAATTATATCGACGAAGACCTTAAGAAAAGTGTGCGCATTACCGTCAGAGCCTTACAAAAAGGCGGTGATCCTAAACAGCTTCTCAGCATAATCCCTAACAATATTATCACTTGTTCGCTCGATAACTACGAGCCTTGCTTTACTTTATTTGAGCAAGCAGTGAACTATGCGAAGAACGATTTTGGTAATCAGTTTAATGCATTATCTGATTACAACGTAGTGCGTTACAAGGCTACGCCTTACGAGATCAGCTCACAAGATGTACGTCGTTTAGATTCAGGTAATAAAGATATTCGCTTTGAAACCACTTACCGTACTTTATGGCTTGAAGATCAATTCAAAAAGTCGGTTAATCATGAACACCGTGCGCGTGGTGTACTTGCGCAATACGCTAGTTGGATGACGGATGTACAACGTCAAAAAGCAGAAGGTGTACAAGAAGCGGCTTACAACAATGCATGGATTTATGAGCAATATGCTCGAGTTTGTCGCGATAATCCTTATGGTACAGCTTGTACAGATGCGTGGAACGATTACCTAAATACCTGTAGTGGTAGTGGCGTCGGCTGCATACAAAACTACACGCTTGCCGATCTGAATATACCAGCTGATAACATGACACAATACTTCAAATGTGAAAATGCCCGAGAAGCAACAGCAAACTTTGGGGTTGAAGAAAATCATGTATCACTTGGGTTTAGACAGTTGGGCTGGGCGCCTTCTTTTGTTGATGCAAATGACCCTGCTGCGGGCGTGATGGTTTGGCTACCATGTAAATCAGCCCTGCCAACTTATGGAACCGCTTTTGAAAATTAGTGTGTCGTAAAAACACTAAGACTCAATTAGTCCAATTGAGGCGTGGCAAGTAATAAACAGTAGAATATTGAATTATTACTTCCACGTCTTTTCCACAGTAAACCATCTACAGGAATTTATGTATGCACTTAAGAACCATATTAATAGTGCTCTGTGGCCTGTTAAGCTTCTATACAAATGCACATACCTATTACTCTTTAAATACTGAGCATGAACAACTCGGACAGGGATTTGAACAGGAATTAGGCATACCGCTTGAATCGTGCCTCGATGGTCAGTGGCAATTTCAAGGTGGTAGCATGGGCGACTTGGCTTATCGTGGCGATTTTGACTCCGACACCATGATCAATACTATTACAGGTAGTGTAAAGGCTGGTATCAACTTAGTTATTTTTGGTGGCTCAGCCAAGTTTTCCATGCGCAGGAAAGTAACCAAAAATAGAAATTCAGCTGCCTCAGCGGTCGAGTTAACCTATGAAAAAGGAAGTTATAACTTTGAAAATCGAACCACCAAACCCGCTTTTGTCGAGCTGCTCAGTACAGATCCAACTCAGGTAAGAAACCGCTGTGGTGACAGCTTCATCCACAATATCAAACTTGGTTCTCGTATCTATATTACCGCAAAGCTCCATTTTAAAGATCGCACAAAATACGAATGGTTTCAGACCAAAATCAAAGTGAAGTTTCTATTTTTCAGTAAAACTTTTACTAAAACCAAAGTATTTCAAGAGGCAACCAAAGATGCCGTCTATACGATTCAGGTGAATACCGATGGAGGTATGACGCCGGAACTCGCTAGACTCAGTAAAAATGGCACCATGCACTGCAAAACAGATAACCTAACTCCCTGTATTACATATGCCGACAATCTATTTAGCTACTTACTAGACGGTGGTGATTATGTCGACGACCTTAAAGACGAACATTTAAACGTTTTAAAGTACGAAGTCGAAAGCTATGAAGACTCTGGCCATTATGATCTCGCCTATGCTGGTCAAACAGCAATACCTAACCGCTATATTGCACTTTCCGCCAGACTCAGAAGTTATCAAGATTTAGTGTATGACGAAATAGAAAGGTTGAGTGCATTTAAAGCTGTGTCTGAAGACCCGCTTGAAATCGAACAGCTTACAGCTCGTATTACAGCTCGCAATTCTCAGCGCATTGGGCTCGAGCAAGCTGGCGAATACTGTGCGACTCTGCCTGGCACGACTCTATGCGAGAACCGCATTGAATCGGCAATCGCAAACGTTGATTAAACAACACGCTTATTCCGTTATTCACTCGTCCTTATTATTTTGTTCTCCAACCAATGAGGCTATATAGCCTCGCTTCTCGTTTTAATTATCAATGAGTTATAATGGCTCTAGCAAAATGTACTGCTTCCTTTTAGTCTATTGATTTTTCGTTTTTAAAGTCCATATCTAGAGCACAGAGCTATACCATTGCTAGAAAACATGTGTAATTATTGGAAACTAGTATCTAAATAAAGTACACTTCTGCGCTTTCTGACTATTCAATAAAACAAGATATCAAGATGATTAAAAGCGCTATATACAAAGGAATCGTAACTTCATTGCTTGCATCAACTTTAGTCGCATGTGGCGGTGGAAGTGGCAGCGACAGCAATGATACTGGAACTGACAAACCAATCACACCTACTAACAAAGCCCCAGTAATTGCAAGCATGGCACCAATTACAGCAATGGAAAGAGACTCAATCACAGCCGTTGCCACCGTAACAGATGAAGATGGTGCGATTGATACTTTGCTGTGGGAGCAAACGGCAGGAACAACTGTCGAGCTGATCAACGATAATAACGAAACGCTCGAATTTCGTGCACCTGACATCAATGAAGCGACCACGTTAACTTTTAAGTTAACTGCGACAGACGATAAAGGAAGCGCAAGCTCACAAGAATTAACTGTCAACCTAAATGCTTACGCTCCACTTTCAAGCTTAACGATTTCAGACGCAGCGCTAGCGCAATGTTTATCAGATACACATCAAGACGTAGGTATTTCGGTTGTTGAATGCACAGACTACCCAATTGCAACATTAGCGGGGCTCTCTGGTATTAGTGGTTTATCTACGGTGTCTATTAAAAACGCAGAATTGGATAATCTCGAAGAGTTAGCTCAAATTTCTACGCTCACCGCGTTAAAGCTCGATAACGCGTTTGCCGCAGCCCAGAACAGCTCAAATAATGATGCACATTTAGAACAAATTAGTAAGCTCAATAAACTTGAGTCGTTGTCTATTGTTGAAGCCCAAGAAAGTAACAATTATAGTAAGCGCCTAGATTTTTCTTTGTTAGATTTATCAGGCTTTGCACAGCTTCATACGCTTGAAATAGACAACGAAAGTAACCAATATGAAACTATACAGCTTAGTCAACTTCCAAGTGATAAGCTCACTCGTTTGGCTCTAAGTACTCTAAACATTGATGATAAAAATACTCTAAAACGCTTTAGTAACTTGCAAAGTTTATCTTTGACATATATACAAGATCTGAGCTCGCTGTCATTTTTAAACTCTATACCTAACCTCACAGCATTAACACTTAATATTATCGAAGCCGCTGACTCAACGGCAATAGAAGCTAAAACAAATCTGACAACACTTGAACTCAACGGAACGCAGATTGAAGATTTCTCATTCTTAGAAAAGTTTAGTGAGTTGGAAAAACTAGGTCTTCGTAGTTATTATAGTAATGCTGAGTTTGATATCGCGGACATCAGTGGTAATACGAAGCTGACCTCTTTGTCATTAAACAATTTAACCGTAGATAATGTCAGCAAGCTATCAACTTTTACGGAACTACAATCCTTGTCTTTGGAGTGGTTAAACCTTTCTTCTCTTAGGTTTTTGCAAATGATGCCGAAGTTAACATCATTGAAGCTCAATCAGTTACGCAGCGTTAATGATCTAGGTTGGCTAAGTTTCACACCAAACCTAACCGAATTGTACATTCGTGAATTGGATAATAGCACAGATTTTAGCGCATTATCTGAGCTTGAAAATATGCGCGACCTCACCGTCTACAACGATTACTCAAACTTTGCACTAGATACGTTAAGTAAAATGCAAGCATTAGAAACACTTAACCTAGAGGTTAGTTTATTTGAGGCTTCAACTGAGGCAACTTTACCGAACTTAAAGACATTAAACGTAAAAAGTAACCGATATTCAAACATGGTGAACTTGACTAACTTTCCTGCGCTCGAATCAGCCGAGTTATTAAAAGAATACCATTATAGTAACGAAACCAAAATCACAACACTAGACTCTTTAGGTGTAAACACGAGCCTGAAATCGTTAAAGGTCAGCGGCTTTACTGAACTAGAAGATATCACCCATGTATCTCAATTTGAAAACTTAGAAACTCTCTCTATTAACTATTCTCTAGCGGCTGACATCTCTGACATCGCATCATTAACCAAGTTGAAGTCATTAACACTAAGCAACTTTTCTACGTTTTTTAGAGCAGATATGCTTGCCAGTTTAAACACTCTGGAAAGACTTGAAATACAAAGTAGTGCCATTTATTGTGATGATCAGGAGCTATTAAAATCTCTCGATGGTGTAACAACAAATCTTTCTGACTCTTACTGTATTATAAAGCCGGTCGATTTGAGCTTAATTACAGATGCGGCACTTAAAGAGTGTATGCTAGACCGAAGGTATCAAGATGCTGGCAGTGTTAACTCACTCTCTTGCGATGGCTCAGCAATTGAATCATTAAATGGAATTACACAGTTTGAAGGAATTGAGACTTTAACACTAAGTGGCTCAGTTGACAGTTCGTTGTTACGTGATCCTAGCTTAGCTCAACTCCACACTTTACGGAGTCTAGATATCTATAGACTCACGGGTGAACTAACAGCTAAAGCTACACTGCCTCAATCATTGATCTCCTTTGAGTTAAATACAAATAGCCAAACCGTATATGACTTCGCGCTTTTTGGCTTGCCTACTACCTTAACTTATTTGGACTTGGATAATACCAAGCTGACAAACTATGGTTCACTTAAAGATTACACCGAACTTACCCGCTTAGAGTTGGACAATAGCAACATTTCAGATCTGTCACCGCTATTCGGTTTGACCAATCTACGATACCTAAGCATATGGGGAAATCCAGACATCGACTGTGCTCAAATAGGCAAACTAAAAGAGTCATTACCCAATCTTTGGAATATATCGAGCAATTGTAATTAAGAGCTAAAACGCTAAGCAATTCAAATAAACACAGCCTCATTGCGAGGCTGTGTTTATTTCCACAATAGCCTTCTGTAAATTGTTATTTCAACCCGCTATACTAGCGCAAAAATTTTTTAAGCAAATTTATGGCGCTCAAATCCACCATCATTAAAGCCCAACTATCACTCAGTGATATGGACAGACATGTTTACCAAGACTTTAATTTAACGCTAGCTCAACACCCTTCTGAAAACGAACAACGGTTAATGATCCGTTTACTTGCCTATGCACTGAATGCGTGTGAGGGACTTGAGTTTACTAAAGGCTTATGCGCTGATGATGAACCTGAACTATGGGTTAAGAATTACAGCGAAGAGATTGAGCTTTGGATTGAACTAGGACTGCCTGACGAAAAGCGCCTTAAGAAAGCGTGTAATAAATCAAAGCAAGTGGTCCTCTATACTTATGGCGAAAATAATCAGGCGATTTGGTGGCAAAAACACCAGCCGAAATTATACGACTTTAAAAACCTGAGTATTTTCAGCTTGGATTATAGTGCGACTCAGGCTTTAGCTCAGTTAGCAGATCGTAGTATCAAGCTCACTATTACCATTCAAGATGGCGAAGTATGGGTAAGCTCTGATAGTGCTAATATTGAAATCAAACCACAACAGCTGATGTAACATTTTGCTCAGTGTTAGATGATGTAACTCATTGAAAACTTGATCTCACTGGCAGCGATATCTGCCAGTGCTTTGTTAGAGGTGCTTTACATTAAAGCTTACGCCACACTGAGTCAGTGCCAGGTTGCTGACCGCGCGTCCACCAGCGCGCCTGATATTCAACGCCTAGATAACTCACTTTGTCGCCGCCAGTGTATGCCTTATTAGCACTCCATGAGTTACTGCCATCAGACTTATCTACCAGCTCCCACGCATCACTTTGATCGGGCTTTTGGCCTTTTACCCACCATTTAGCGCGATAGCTTTTGCCCTGATACACTGCGGTATCGCCAGCGGTATAAACTTGATCGGCACGCCATGTGTCACCACTTGGTGGTGCGGTTTGGTTAGTCACTGTGATGGTAAAGCTAACAGTTTTCTCAAATGTGCCATCAGAAACGGTGACTTGCCCTTGATAGTCGGTATTTTGCTGGACCTCAGGCGCAGTCAACGTGATAGTTGCACCGCTACCGCTGTAGCTCAGTGGCGATGGGATCTGCCATGCAAAGGTAAGCGGATCTTTGTCATCATCAAACGCATGAACATGAAGTGATGTGCTTGAGACTTCTTTTAGCGTGATATCGGCAGGGGTATGAACCACAGGGGCGCGGTTTTGTGGCTTAGCTAGAATTGAAAGGTTAAAAGTGTACTGGGGAAAACTTACAAACAGCTGATTAGCAGCGAGTTGCGCAGCATCAAATACAATATTGCCGTCACTTTGTTGTACGCCAATTTGCAGCGTATTCGCATGATTATTATTTAGTGTGCTAGCAAATTGCGCAGTCCAATGAGTGATATTGCTTTGTGTTATCGACAGTTTTTCTTGTACCAATTCTTGGCCATCACCATCAAACACACGTAGCCATACCGTATCGCCTACATTGGCTTGTTGGCCAGGTTTAATTAAAAATCCAGCAGGCGTCCAACTTACCGGCTCAGTCGGTGTAATATCACGCACTATAGTGACGTCGCTACAATTGTAAAAGCCTTCACCTACAACATCATCACGCTGCCAACGCGTATACAAGATAGCATCTCCGCTAAATTTACTCGGCACCGCGACCTGCATTTCATAATAGCGTTTACCATCTGGCGCAACGAAGAAGTCAACATTGCCATACTCTTGCACTAGCTCTATATCTTGCCACGCTAGGGGCGTTGACTGAATATCCGCCTCCGGTTTGGTGAGATAAAACTGCCAAAAGCTAGGGTTGTGAGGCGTTGTTGCACGAAATCTCACTTTAATTTGGTTTTGAGCATTTGGCGTTATCGCGGTCCTTTGCCACTCACTCGACGCGATATTCATGCCCGCTTTATTTCTATCGCCACCCGCACAAAGTTGTCCGTCAGGAACAGCAGCCTGTACAGCTTGCAAATTAAAATAATCGGGAACATTCGCTGCAAACTCATGCTTTTGAACAAACTGCATATGTTCAGACGCTAGGTAAGCTGCTCGACATGCCGCGTTCGGGATATTGCTTCCATCTTTTGGCCACCAAAATCCCCCCTGTTCTTCACAAATTGCTTGTCTTGCCTTTGGACTATCCATATAACCATGTGCAAATGCGTTCGATGCTGCCATACCAAGTGCCATGCCAATACTGACTGTTAACATTGAGTTTTTCATTTTCTTCTACTCGTTTTAGAGAAGTAGCCGCCGCCACTTCGATTAAGATTAGAATGAGCGAGAGTCTATCGATGCTTGCCACACGAAATTCAACCTTGTTCTGTGCACCTAGGTTTCGCACGTTGATAAACACAACTTATCTTGTTCGCGCTACTGTGTTTCGACAGTAAAAAACAACGCTGTCATTTTTTAACAACTGATAAGTTCTTGCACGTCCATGGCATGCTCGCCTTCATTTTTTGTAATAGAAAAGTATCCAAGTTAATTTTATTGTAAGAATCAACTCGAATTCGAGGCATTTTACTCAAGCACAAATCAATAACAATAGCTGAGATTATTAATTACATTCAGTACTTTATGGTTAAGTTAAAAATACCTTTACACCATAATTTTGGCCTAAACACCTGTTTACTTTGACTATTACAATAACCAAAACAATTGAAATACTCTATTCCCTAATAATTAACAATCAGAAGGAGCTACTATGTGTAAAGTTTTATCTACATTGGGTACTAGATTACATTTAATAAAAACACTTTATTCTTATCAAAAAAATTAACCCTTTTTAAGCAGTCAATTTTTCTACTAGAGCCTTATAATTTGGCTATACTTTGACTTTGCTGCTCACTTGGAAATGATTTTGCGGACGCTATTTACGTTACTATTGCTCATTGTGGTGTTTATCACAGGGTTTATTATGGGTGTGTACACTCTACCTATAATGACGCAACCTCCGGCGGCTAGCCACACAGAAATACTGGCGATCAGTAAAGCCGCAACATACAAAGGCCAATTCAAGAAGGAGCTTAAAGATTCAGACGCATTACACTACGCCACTGGTGAAATTTATTTTACGGATAATCATATTGCATTTGTGGGTGAGATAGCCCCAGGGCCTGATTATCGGCTTTACCTCGCCAAAACATTTATTGAGACAGAAGCCGACTTTAAAGCACAAAAACACACCCTGGTGGAAATTGCTAACATAAACCAATTTTCGCAGTTCGTGCAGCGTAAATATCGCCAAGTCGATCTGGCCCAGTTTCAGAGCGCTATTATTTGGTGTGAACATTTTGAGCAGTTTATATCGGCAGCGCCATTACAACGCGTTGGTAGCGAGTAGGACTGAAGGAACTGTTTTACGCAGCGATCTTGTGTGGAAGATAAGTCACTCTGCTAGGCTAGTAACCTCTCGCCGGGTAAACCGTCTCCCACAGGGCACTCTACACGTTAGAGTAGGAGCTGCTTTACGCAGCGATCTTGTGTTTCTTATTCAACCAAAATCCTATTAGCTAAGCTAGTAACTGCTCGGCGGATAAGCCTCCTCCCACAGGGCACTCTACACGTTAGAGTAGGAGCTGCTTTACGCAGCGATGGATCTTCGAAGTCTAAGCAAAAAAAGCCACACTACTGGAGTGTGGCTTGGGAGCATTGCATGGGTGTATTGTTGCAATGATTCTTTCCAGTAATGCGATAAGTTAAGCAGCTTGCTCGTCGTCTTGTCCTAGCCGAATTAGGTAATCAAAAGCGCCTAAGCTTGCTGTCGCCCCACCACCCATCGCAATGATAATTTGCTTAAACGGTGTGGTGGTTGCATCGCCTGCGGCGTAAACGCCCGCTAGACTTGTCGCACCTTTGCTGTCAATTTCGATTTCACCAAAGCGGCTAAGAGCAACTTCACTCGACTTTAACCATTCAGTATTTGGTACAAGCCCAATTTGTACAAAAATGCCAGCCAGTGCCAACGAATGAGCGTCACCGCTGACTCTGTCTATGTAATTAAGACCCGTTACTTTACTACCATCTCCAACTACTTCAGTGGTTTGTGCGTTTTTAATAATGGTAACGTTAGCAAGACTTTTCGCCTTTTTGATCAGCACTTCGTCAGCTCTAAGCGTATCGGCAAATTCTAATACCGTGACGTGTTCAACAATATTTGCCAAGTCGATAGCTGCTTCAATACCCGAGTTACCGCCACCAATAACCGCGACAGGTTTCCCCTTAAATAACGGACCATCGCAATGTGGACAATATGCTACGCCTCTACCCTTGTACTCGGTTTCGCCGGGTACATTCATGCTTCTCCATCGTGCACCTGTAGCCAATACTAAAGATTTGGCCCTTAATACCGCACCGCTTTCAAGCGTGATATCAATGGTTTCGCCTTTGTTAATTGCCGCTGCACGCTGGTTCTTCATCACATCAACGCCATACTGGTTAACATGCTCTTCTAACTGTGCAACCAGCTTAGGGCCTTCAGTTTTTTGCACTGAAATAAAGTTCTCAATACCCAAAGTATCGGCAACTTGGCCGCCAAAACGCTCCGCAACTACCCCTGTATTTAACCCTTTACGAGCAGCATAGATTGCAGCTGAAGCACCAGCAGGGCCGCCACCTACAACGAGCACATCAAACACGTCTTTCTCGTTAAGTAAGGCCGCTTGTTTTTCACCAGCTTTACTATCAAGTTTTAATAAAATATCGCTTAAGCTCACTGCGCCTTGGCTAAATTGCTCACCATTTAAGTACACGGTTGGCACGGCCATGATGTTGCGTGACTCCACTTCTTCTTGGAACAAAGCACCATCAATCATGGTGGTGGTAATATTTGGGTTAACAGCCGCCATGAGATTCAAAGCCTGCACTACTTGCGGACAAGTTTGGCAACTCAGTGAGATGTAAACCTCAAAGTTCAATGCGTTATCTATACTTGTGATCAGTTCGAGATCGTCTGCCGATGCTTTAGTTGCATGACCGCCTGAATGCAATAATGCAAGTACCAAACTGGTAAACTCATGTCCCATAGGAACACCAGCAAACGTAATTTCGCTCTTTGTTTCAACACCACGCACCACCATTTGTGGGATACGTTCACCTTCAATTGATTCAGATAAAGTAATTTTGTCGCTCAATGACGCTAAGTCTTGTGCTAACCCTTTTAGCTCTTGCGATTTTTTACTGTCATCAACGGTAATGACGAGTTCAATCGGACGTTGTAGAGAGCTAAAATGGCTTTGTAGTTGAGTTTTAATTTGGTTGTCTAACATATAAGGTAACCCTCTGCAGAAACTACAGTAAAAATTCGCAAAAACGATGAATTTGATTCATCTAGATGGTTGAGATGGGAGTGCATGCCGCACTCCCCAGACAAATTAGATTTTGCCAACTAGGTCTAGTGAAGGTGCTAGTGTTTCTTCACCTGGCTGCCAAGAAGCTGGACATACTTCACCATCGTGAGATGCGATGTATTGAGCAGCTTGTACTTTACGTACTAGCTCTTTAGCACTGCGACCAATACCTAGGTCATGCGTTTCGATAACTTTGATTTCACCCTCTGGGTTGATAACAAAAGTACCACGAAGTGCAAGACCTTCTTCCTCGATCATTACACCGAAGTTACGAGTAATACGGCCTGTCGGGTCACCAATCATTGGGAATTGAATTTTCTTAATAGTGTCTGACGCATCGTGCCATGCTTTATGCGTGAAGTGCGTGTCTGTCGATACAGAGTAAACTTCTACACCCATTTCTTGTAGCTGTGCGTAGTAGTCAGCTAAGTCACCAAGCTCCGTTGGACATACAAATGTGAAATCCGCAGGGTAAAAGAATACGATTGACCATTTACCTAGTAGGTCTTGCTCAGAAACTTCTACGAAGTCGCCACCATGGTATGCAGTTGCGTTGAATGGTTGAATTTTAGTATTGATTAATGAAGTGCTCATCGCTTTCCTCACTGTTGTTTAGTTTAAATAATGTTGGCGATTACTGTTCGCCTTGGCTTGAGTACAAAGATAAGGGGAAGTGCTGATTAAATAAAATGGATTGTTTGAATCACTGTAATCGGAAAAACTGATAGCTCTCTTATAAGTGATCAACTAATTCAGCATAAGAGTATAAAAATAAGATAATTACGGTATGATCCCAGCAATTAACTACAGCAGAGCGTGACTATGCACCCGTACTTCAATCATATTCAACTTGGTTACTTTGGCTTTATTCCCTTTTTGGCTTGTATCGCGTGGACGCTAATGACAGGTGCATCGAGTGACGTGCTTCATGCTTTTCAGTTTTACAGTCTGGGGATTCTAGCTTTTATGGCCGGAAGTTTATGGCGTGCAGGAGAGCAAACCTACAAACAAGCGATACTGGCCGTGATTGTCGTGATCCCTTACCCCTTACTTAGTATTGCAGCACCACAATGGTTGCTTCTCTATCTCGCTATCGCATATTGGCTCGTATATTTTATAGAGCGCAGTTCATCCCGCTGGAGTGACTATCATAAAGACTATCAAAAAATGCGAACGGTGCTGACTTCTCTCGTTTTTGTTAGTCATCTATTTATGATTGCTCAAGCACTTGAGTTAAGCGCATAAGTGGCTTGCTTCTGAAGCTCAATTAACTATAACTAAAGATAACTGAAGCACCAGAAGCCAAAGTATTTTGATCAAACGCGCGTTACCCCCCTTAGTAATATGGATAGCCATCATCTTTTTTGGTGGCTACATGTACTATATTGGTCACTACGAATACGAGAGCTACGAAGAGTTGTTCTGGTTCGGCATTTCTTTCACTTTGTTCAATTTGATCACCAGAGAAATCGCAAATTCGTTCTTACGCATTGCCCTACTTGTGTATTGTGTGGGCCTACTCCTTGATATTATTGATAATTTCACCGACGGTTTTTCCATTCCCTTACTTAACTTTGACACTTCTTTGAAAAATATCGGCTTTTTACTCATCAGCTTTGGTTTTTACTGCATGATCACCAATAAAAGAGCCAGCATTACAGAGCTAAAAAAAGAAGTAGAGAGAAGAAGATTGTTAGAAGAGCGGATGCGGTATGAAGCTGACCATGATGCGATGACAGGCGTGGGTAGTCGTCGCGCATGTTTTGAAGGCTTGCAAACACACCGCTTTGATGATCAATGGCTACTCTACCTCGATTTAGATAATTTTAAGCAAGTGAATGACAACTATGGCCATCATATTGGCGACGAGGTTTTGATTAAGTTTACGCAGAATATGAAAGATTACTTTGGCTTAGATTACAGCTTTCGTATCGGGGGTGACGAATTTATTGCCTATATTAATGCTGTGCTTCCAGATACAGACGAAGTAAGAGCGGCATTATTAAAGGGATTACATGATTACAAAATTAACGTCAGTATTGGAATGGTCAAAGTTGACCCAGCTAAACAAGCTGATCTCATCATCCACGAAGCCGATGAGCATATGTATGGCGATAAACGCGGTAAATCACTCAGATCTAGTGCTCGAGGATAACACTATAGCACTGTTTTATTGGTTAAATTTCAATGACGCTCAGCGCACCAAAATCCAATCACAATTCTACGCTAACTTCTCTAAATTTATAGCTTTTTTAAAAGCTAAAGAAGTAGCACTATTCTCCAATGATTGCTAAGCTTGCGTTAATATCAAGTTACAAGGGAAAATAACGTGTTTGCAAAACTATTTACAAACAATGAAACCCAACAAGCCTTATTAGCCGCGCAACAAGAGATTGCCAGTTTAAAACATGCGAATGCGCAATTAGTTGCTGAAAATGAGTCATTAAAACAAGAAGTTGTAAGCTCACAAGCTGCGCTCAATGATAATACTGACAATCAACTACTGCAGTGTGCATTGACTGGGTTAAACCAAGTGCAAGGGATCCGCGAAACCGTTCTTGCGAGCTTTATGAGTATTGAAGAAGAAAGCCATTCAATTGAGCAAGTAAACTCCGCCTTTTCTAAATCTGAAACCGCATTGCGTAAAATACTCACGGGAATGGAGCAGCTCGGCGGTAATATGGACAGAATGACCACCAATATTTCTGGCCTATCGCAGATGGCCGATAGCATTAATACCTTTGTTACGACGATTTCAAAAATTTCAGATCAAACGAATCTGCTAGCGCTTAATGCTGCTATTGAAGCCGCCCGAGCGGGTGAAGCTGGCCGTGGCTTTTCGGTTGTCGCCGATGAAGTGCGCGCACTGGCAACCAACACCAACGAATCCGCAAACGAAGTCTCCGATTTGGTCAAGAAGATCATCGATACGACTCACACAACCGTGAGTGCCGTGGAAGAAATTCAAGCGTCTAATATCACGCTATCTGACAGTATTGGACACTTAAACGATGAATACGAAGGGATTGTAAGTTGTTGTGATTCAATGAAAGACACCATTTTGGTTTCTACCACTCAAACTTTTATCCAGACAGTAAAGCTCGATCATGTCGTTTGGAAAGGAGACGTATACAACGTTATTATTGGCAATAGCCATAAAAATATCAGCGACTTTGCCGATCATACGATGTGCCGCTTAGGCAAGTGGTTTAGTGGCGATGGCGCCCAAAAGTTTGGCGGTCACAACGCGTTTAAACGCCTAGAAGCTCCGCATAAAGAAGTCCATAGAGCTGGTGTAGAAGCAATGAAAAAGTTTAAAGCAGGCGATTCTCAAGGCGCAGTAAAACAGCTTAACCAAATGGAACATGCCAGCGTTGAAGTAATGGACTTACTCGATCAACTAGGGCATTGATAAGAAGCACTACAGGGCTTCTCAATTTACCCGCTTAACACGTAGAGTGGCAGTCACCGATTGAAGCGGGTAACTTTTCATGTAATCCTGTGTAGTAGCTCATATCTGATCTTACAGTTTCGATGAATAGGTTTTGACTTTATCTGACAGACAGTTTCGAGCGAATTTGAGACGGTCGCAGTTATTTGGTGTCATTGGCTCACTTCCACAAAGCAGACATTCAGCCAAGTTACTAACATCACCTTAAAAGTTAACTGAAGTCGTTATTGTCGCTAAAACAAGCTGTGGTTGTAGAAGCTAACGTTTCTTATCAGAACATTTGGAAATAACAATATTAATGGCAATAACACCATGAGCCATTAAACCTGTGTTCATACTGGTTGCCATGTTTTCCAAATTAATGAAATCAACCTGATTCAAGCAGTTAAATTATTCACATTGCCACTTAAAACTCAGTAACTACAGTTACGCCAGGTACAGAAGATGAATCCATGGTGGTTAAAGCATCGATCGATTGCTCAAGATTAATGCGCTGACCTATTAGTTTTTCAGGTGCCAGTTTCCCAGAAAGCATCATTGCCAACATGTCTTGATAACGGAAAGCTTGCATACCATGACTTCCAATGATTTCTAGCTCTTGAGCAATTACCTTGCTCATAGGGATATTGGGAGCTGCTTGATCCCCCAGCAGCAAGCCTACTTGGACGTGTTTACCTAAGCTGCGCAGGCATTTGATTGAATTGACACAAGTCACACTGTGGCCAAGTGCATCTAGCGAGACATGAGCGCCACCTCGGGTAAGTGACATAATTGCTTCAGCAACATCGTCAACCTTACTTGCGTTAATGACGGCAACGGCGCCTAAAGAGCGAGCAAGCGTAAGTTTATCTTCAGCAATATCGACGGCAATAACATTTGCACCAATGGAATTGGCGATCATGATGGCAGATAATCCAACGCCCCCACAGCCATGAACAGCAACCCACTGCCCAGCTTTCACTTTACCTTGGTCGACCACGGCTCTAAATGAAGTTACAAATCGACAACCAAGACTTGCTGCTGTAGCAAAATCCATATCGTCAGGTAAGTGAACTAAATTTGTATCGGCATTATTAATCGGTACATATTCGGCAAACGACCCCCAATGAGTAAAACCTGGTTGCGTTTGGGTTGAACAAACCTGTTGGTTACCAGAATGACAATCCGGACAACTTCCACAACCATTTACAAACGGCACAGTTACACGTTCACCCACCTTAAAGTGACGAACATTTTTGCCAACCGCTTCTACCACGCCAGCAAATTCATGTCCCGGCACATGAGGCAACTCAATACCTGAGTCATGACCTTTCCAGCCATGCCAATCACTGCGGCACACGCCTGTAGCTCTAACATTGATAATAACGCCATCATCAGCCAATTCCGGCTCTTTAACATTCATTACTTTTGGTGCTTGACCAAATTTTTCGTAAACAACTGCTTTCATCACCAACCGCCTTATGTATCGAGTTTGTTACCTCGGACTATACTACGAGTTAAAACTGAAATTACCTTGCTAAATTAACTTGAAGGCTGCCAAATAAGGAAATACTCTTTCATATATAACCCACTTAAAGAAAGAGTCTCCCTATGAGTAAGCTAACCAAGATAGACAATGATATTTTGTGGCATATGCAAAGAGATGGTCGCTTGACGAATGCGAAGTTAGCCAACGAACTGGCGATGAGTGAGTCCCCCTGTTGGCGAAGGTTAAAGCGTTTAGAGGAGGAAGGATATATCGAAAGTTACCAAGCCAATTTAGACAGACGTAAGCTAGGGTTTGGTGTATTGGCCTTCGTACAGCTCACTTGTACAGAGCATGACAGTCAAACAACCACCACTTTTGAAGCAGTTATCCAAAATTGCGATCAGGTACTTTCTTGCCACAATACAACAGGTGACGCTGATTTCCTATTACAAGTTGTTGCAAAAGATTTGGATGACTATAGCCAGTTCATCGATAATACCTTACGTAAATTACCAGGGGTTTCGTCTATTCGTTCAAGCTTATCACTGCGAGAATTAAAAGCTTCCTCTAGGCTTCCGATTGGCTAAAAATTGCTATATCCAAAAAAGTTTGGTTTGAGCGTCCGCTATCACAATTAGATTTGAGATATTAAGAGCTATAGAGCGGCAGTTGTTGGCACATATGCGACTGTCAGATTTGATTGAGTTTTATTATTCGAATCTGACAGATCAAATTGATTAGTACGCTCATCATCATCTCACTTAGGATAAACCAAACCTTCGGGAATTGGCCAATCGACGTTTATTGTTTCATAGTGCGTCATTTTTAAAACGAAAGCAGCAAAAGAAATTTGGTGAGGAGTGTAGGCTAGGAAGATGATTGAACCTAGCCTTGCAACATCTATGTATTTAAAGGACTTAAAAAAGTGCTATTGGTTATGGGGTAATTGGTTAGATAGCGCAACGATATCGGCCATAACACGCTTCTCTCCAAGGTCTGCTAAGAAAGCCATATCCCGTGGCTTTTACTTTGCTAGGTCAAAGTTTGTCTTCATTTTTTTCTAGGATAGCTAAGAACTCATGGAAAGTTGAGCTAATATGCCTTATTGCTTTATTTCCATCTTCAAGTTGCGAAGAGATAATAAATATAACTTCAGGCTCAGTTATTTTATGACGAAAGTCAAAAGCGATTAGGTTTGAATCAAAAGTTATAGCAAAAGGTACTATTTTATCTGATAGAAACTCATCTATTTCTTCTCTTTGATCTGAAATACTATAAATTTCGAAATCATCATTTACTAAATTTTGGCAGTGAAGAAAGTGTGCGATTGAACAATGTCCTTTTCCTACTTCAAAAGATGAATAAACAGGCTTATCTCCAAAGTATAATTCCATGAAGTTCAAAAACTCTACCGGAAATTTAATCTGAAGTTCTAACTCAAGCTCCTTTAGGTAACTTGGATTATAAGTCGGCTTATTTTCTTTCCACAAATATGGTTCACATTTAAACATAATTAATATCCTCCTCCCCAAATAGACATACCACCTGTATGTCTAAAGGTATCATGTGTAGTTCTGTCAATAAGCTGCATTCTGCCAGTGTCTTGATGATGATGCCATGTCAAACCATCTGCAGGATCTTTTGATGGTGGCTTTTTCATTATATGTGCTACTTGCTCATCATTTAAACCTAGAGTCTTGGCTAGACTTGGGTTTTTCTCTAATTGTATAGCAAGATTTTTATTTGCTTCTTTAAAGTGTTCTGTGGCTTTGCCAGAGCCTATATGATGATCCGATATGTGAGTATCAAATTTACTCTCAAATATGGGGAAACCATTCGAATCATATTGTAATTTCTTTCCTTTTCGGTGTAAGTACCCATTTTCATCCAAGTTATTTTTATTTCTAATTGTAATTGCGTCAGAGGGTTGTCCACCAATAGGGATAACCTTGCCATCAGAAGTGAATTTAGGCTTTCTAGCTAAATCATTTATTTTATTTACACTATCGGGATCTATAATTGTGTTTCTGTTGACAACATTAGCCCCCGGCAGCTCATTCCCTTTTGGTGGTTCCAACTCATCGGCTTTGGCTTTGGTGGGCTTGTCGGTGACGCCTCGAATTGGTGATTGGCCTTGATATTCATCCAGTGCTTTATTAACTCGCTGTCCGATTTCTTGGGCGGCTTGTTGCATATGCTGGTCGATTTTGGGGGTGACGTCGTCTAGGCGCTTTACCGTGGCTTGCATGCCTTCGATGGCGGCGTCTGGAAGCAGTAGGTCGTAGTGCCAACTGCTAGACATTTCATCGAGTGAATCGCGCAGGCCTTTGACGATGTTTTTAACTTCCGTGGCGGATTGTTTTCCTAGGTCTTGCCAGTTGATGCCTCTTAGGTATTTAACTGGGTCGCCTTTGCCGAGCTTGCGTAAAACGGCAAGCGCAGCGGAGAGTGATTCTCCGGTATTTTTTAAGATAACCTTGTCTATGGTTTTGACATGTCTTGGGCCTCTATTGGTGGCTTTGAATAACCCCTACAGCCTCTGATTTTGAAGGTAGTGAAACGATGTTAGTATTTTCAATTAACTCGGACACGCGAAGCGCTAAGAAGTTATGAGTTGAGCTGGTGATCCTGACTATTTAATAAAAGCTTTTATCTTAGATGTGTTGTACTAATATTCTCCGAAAATCAGCGAACACAGCTTTCGAATAATATCATTGCTTTCTAGCTCGTTCATTTAGAACTTTAAGTAAGTCAGAATCGCCTTTTACCCAGAACTTGTCATCATCAGGAAAAATATTCTCTGGGTACTCATTTGCAAAATCTATAAATTCACCGTTCCAATGTTGTGGTATGTACTTTTCCATTTGCACGCCCTCATGATAAAATGCGGCTACACTTTTAGCATCAAAGTCGATAAACATGATAGGGAATAAATCAGCAACATCCCACCAAGATCTAGCTGATGGGAACCTAGATGCCAGTCTCTTACTTAGTTCGCTGCAACTTATTTCATTACCTTGAATTTTATCCAGAAAAGTTTCTACATTATTTTCATCTAAAGTATGGAGGCCAAACCTATCAGAGTCGTCAAGCTCTGGAACTTGAGATCCATTTTCTATAAAAGCGTCTCTTAGTTTTACCAAATCTAATATCCATAACTCTCGTTCACCCTTAAACCAGCGAATTTTACTTTGATAGCGTATAACTACTATTACTACTTCGTTAATCATGACTAATAAAAATATTTTTAATGATAAGTTAACTTACTTAGAAAATACTCACGTTATTTTTAATAAATAGATATGGATTCACATCCACTTGAGATTCTAATCATCTTCCTCATAAGCAAATGAACCGATAAAAACAGGGTCACTTTGAACAGAGCGTGTTATTTTTTTAGGGTCATAATCAAAATCAAACTGACAAATAAGCCACCTTGCTTTGGTAATACCGATTGACTTAGCAGAGTCTATGGCACTTTTTTCAAAGGAACTTGCATAAGATATTTCTGTAAAAAGTTCTGCAATATCGACAATTCCTGATTCTATATACTCAGATTCTTGATTTGCTAAGTCATAATAACCAACGCCACACAGATCTTGTAGAACATCAACTTCTATAGATTCATCCGCAGCTTCAACTCCAAGCCATATAGAAACGACACCTTCTTTTTCAAACCCTTGAGTATAATAGTCGTCTTCTTCTAGGCATTCCTCTTTGGTCATTTTAGTGCGCCTTATTTATGAAATCCCTTGGGCAATGAAATATAACCACCTTCAACCCACTTTCTGATATTGTTTTTAAGGATCTAGACTTTCAGATCTTTTTATTATTTTTTGCAATTGATTGTAGATCTTTTCGAGTTTGGAGCTCTCGATCCCAGGGTGAGAGCATACAGTGTTAACTACCATTAACACTGAAGGTCAGCTCAGCCTCAAGTTCATCGTCAATTGAGGTTCGTACATATTTGCGACGTATCGAATCTTCACGACCAGTGTGTTTTACAAAGTTATAAACAACCGGTCTGAACAGTGCGGTTTTCCGCCGAAATTGGTTCACTTTTCTGACAAGCACCTTTCTTAATTACGACATCTAATACCCAATGCTAATAAGGGGGACGCAGACTAACCGTTTATATTACCTATAATTCAGCCTAGCAGAGACGTTCAACAAAAGCTTCAAAACTATCCGAAACTAGTACAAAAACAGGACTTAATTCATCTGATTCATTATGATCCCAGAGTACAACTGACGGCTCAATAACGCTATCTTTGAAGTTTAAACATAAAAAGTCTCCACCAAAAACATGAGCAAAAGGAAGTAGCTCAGCACCCATTAAATCTTCATTGTCGGTTAGGCGCTCTTCAATCTGAGCGAGCACCACTTTTATTTCGTATTGCATAATATCGTCTGACAAATTTGAATCGTTTGTGATAAGAAGTGTTCGCTCAATCAACCGCTCCTCATTGTCTATGTCGTAAGTTAACCCTTCAAAAGCAACGCCATTGTTGTTGCGGAAAAACTCGATAAATGAATGTGGAAGTTTAACTCTGCAAAAGCTTTCCAATTCAAATATGCTTGAGTTATTTAACTCATAAGAGTCATTACGTTTAGTGATCATATATAACCTCTATTTTTTGCTGTATGCCCAATGGCCTTTCGACCTTCCACCTTGGTGGTTAATCATATTATGAGGACCAAAAGGAACCAACTCCATAACACCAGGAATCTCTGAGTGATGCCAAGTGTTACCATCTCTCATACCTACAGGCAACTTTTCATCGAGCCACTTAAATTGAATGTAATCTGATTTTTTCCATAGTCCTTCTGGCAATTCTAACTTTGCTTTAATTAAACCAGCTGACGCAACGTCAGGGTATTTTGTTCCAGATTTAAACGAAACATTAGGAACCAAGCCTTTATCAATAGCCTTTTGCTTGATTGCTCTTTTTTCTTTAATAGTAAGCTTATCGCCTTCTGGAAAATCTTTCCAAGACCAAGGTTTATTTGAATTAATTAAACTCGCATAATCGGAAGCTCGTATCTCTAGTTTTTCAGCTGCTAACAACTTGTTTTGACCACTGGGCAGCTCATTCCCTTTTGGTGGTTCCAACTCATCAGCTTTGGCTTTGGTGGGCTTGTCGGTAACGCCTCGAATTGGTGGTTGGCCTTGATATTCATCCAGTGCTTTATTAACTCGCTGTCCGATTTCTTGGGCGGCTTGTTGCATATGCTGGTCGATTTTGGGGGTGACGTCGTCTAGGCGTTTTACCGTGGCTTGCATGCCTTCGATGGCGGCGTCTGGGAGCAGTAGGTCGTAGTGCCAACTGGTAGACATGTCATCGAGTGAATCGCGCAGGCCTTTGACGATGTTTTTAACTTCCGTAGCGGATTGATTTCCTAGGTCTTGCCAGTTGATGTCTCTTAGGTATTTAACTGGGTCGCCTTTACCAACTTTTCTTTGGGTAAAAAGCCGCAGTACGGCAAGCGCAGCACAGAAGGATTCTCCGGTATTTTTTAAGATAACCTTGTCTATGGTTATGATATGTCTTGGGTCTTTATTTATGGCTTTGTCTTACCACTGCATACCATCTCAGTAGAGTAGTTAAAGATTAACAACCGTGGTTTCTCTAATTAAAAATGTACATGAAAGCAGCAGAAGAAATTTGGTGAGAAGTGTAGGCTAGGAAGGTGATTGAACCTAGCCTTGTAACGTCCATGTTGTTAAAGTGTGTGGTTTAGCAAATTAGACTTCTTTTTTTAATTTACCTTAATCATTTTGGTGGATTAGGGTTTACCAGCCACTGAAGAATATAGCCATTTTCTGTGGTCAAGTCATAGCCTTTAATGTCTTTTGCTAATGCAGCCATTGCGATTAGCGGGATGGATAGTGCGCCATCAATTTCAAATTTCTCTTCTTTGGTATCGTAGAATTCTTTATGAAGTAGCGTCGCTTTTTCAATCGCTTGGTTAAACTCCACACCACCATCATCGGTAAATATACCTAAAATGACAGAAACTACGGGCCAGTAGAGTCTACTAGCATAGTGATAAGCCTCATCGTATTTGTAATCGTCTGGATTACTGGTAATTAGTGCTTTTTCAATTGCCGAGGCTAAGTCTGCGTCAGGCGTAAAAATGGACTTGAGCAAATCAACTAGCGCGTAATCAAAAGGAGTGAATTGCTCAGCATAGTTAGCCGCTTTAAAAACTGAATCATCAACTTGAATTAGATAATCAATCGCATCTTGATTTCGCGTAATTATTGCGAGGTACATGGCGGTAGGCCAGTTAAATATATCGGCTTCTTCCGAGTCTAGTGCACCATTGAGCTCAATTAGTTGGTTATCATAGCAAAGTTTGAATGGCTTTCCAGGGTTATCATTGGATTGAAAAATTCCTAAGCTTAGTTCTTGTGCACGTACTAGATATTTCCACGCATTTTGGCTATTTGGATGCTCAAGAGCTTCAATAAAAAGCGTTTTTAAGTTCTTTTTATACAGCCTAGAAATGGCAGTGTGGGGTTTATTCTTGATCCCCTCAATAACCCTGTTATCTGACAATTTATTGTAAAGTTCTTGACTTCTTTTATAGGTGTCAGGTGCATAAGTGTAATGATTCTTAATCATTTTCTATCCTTCAAATATTTTTAATATCAAAAATGGTTGCATCAATAGCTCCTTTTACCTCTGTACCCGAGACTTTTTGCTGTACACCAATATATTCGATAGGGTTGTCAATAAAATCTTCCATTTCAATAGCGCTCTCATACTCATCAAGCATTTTACTCAATTCTTTAACCTGCTCGTTAAACTTAGCCTCATTTGGGTCACCATATTTCGGATCAGCTTTATATTCTATTAGTTTCTTTTCATAATTCTTAAAAATTGAATCCATATAGGCTCTTGAGCCTTGCTGAGCACGCTTTGTTCCGGCCATTCGACTCCCCCAAGTTGCGCTACCCCCTTTGGCTTCAATAACTAGGAGTCTACCGTCTTCGGTTTGATATAATTGGTCAAATTGTCCTTGCTTACCATCTGTGAGTAACTTTGATCTCAGTGGTGTTGCTCCTGGGTAATTTTGTTCTACGAAGATCCGGGCGGCTTCTTCACCCAGCTCTTCACTGGCTGCACGCATATCTTTATATGCTGCTTTAAGGTGCTCTGCATTACCAGACTTTAATGCGGCATCGCGTTTGGCGATGGCTTGATTTCTTTGTGCTTCTAGCGTCCTAAGCTTTTGTTTTGCCGCTGGAGTGAGTGACTTGTGGTCAACCTTCAAGCGTT
The DNA here is from genome assembly GCF_040104525.1 of Pseudoalteromonas sp. XMcav11-Q. Lineage (NCBI taxonomy): Bacteria > Pseudomonadati > Pseudomonadota > Gammaproteobacteria > Alteromonadales > Pseudoalteromonadaceae > Pseudoalteromonas > Pseudoalteromonas sp. XMcav11-Q. Next base: position 9,633 of record NZ_JBECOX010000010.1, on the reverse strand, counting down.
GCAAGACTTTATTAGGTGTATCAATTCTATTCGAGGCGAAAACAATTTGGCCGTCAACATACTGCAATTGGTCACTGACCGTTTGGTTTCGTCTTGTTATATACGGTTTTCCATCTCGTAATGAAACCCGGTAATTATTCTTTACATGCTCAGGGGCATCACTTAAAAAGTCATCCAATAATATTTGAACATGCGTCCTAGGGTTAACTTTTAATGCAACTGAGACGGGTGCGATAGACTCAATTCTTTTAACGTCGTCAATGTCGGTTTCGACCTTTGGGATCCGGTCTAGTTGTACTTTTTCAGTTGTACCCGAGCGAGTGTAATTTAAGCGTTTTAACTTGGTGGCTTGAGTGAGCTTTTCCAATGCGCGGGTTGCTTTAACAAAGTAATTGGATTTAGCGATAGCAGAAACCACTGCACCACTACCAAAGGTGGCAAGGGCAAGCAGTATTTCAAACGACAAGCGACCTGCCATTCTGGTGCGTTCAACACTGGAATGAGCATTAAAGTAACGCGCTGGGAAGTCTGCCAGCAAAGTACGCGCTTCTTCATCTTCTGCAATAATAACTAATGTTTCAAACGCTTCAACGATGCCATTAATGGACTCTGAGGCAGTTGACATAATTTGCTGTAACTCTGCCCGCATAGCTTCCACATCGCCAGTTGCAAGGTGGCCCAAAATACGGAAAGTTGCTGCGCCAACATCATAAATTGCGCCAGCTGTGCCTTCTACTAAATCTGCAACTCCCGTTACAATGCTTTCTCCTTGCTGATAAAGTCCGTATAAGAAAGCACCGCTATAGATAAGTCCTTGCATCCCAAGATTTTCGTCATCAATCAGGCGCTCTTGAATGTCAGCTTGCTTGCGGATTTCTGCAACCATTTGGTCAAGGGCCGTGCGAAGCTCTTGGCGTAACGAAATAATCTTCTCTTCGTCCTCGCCGATGTAACTCACGGTATAATTTCCCGCAGGCACATCAATGATTTCTGCGGTACCACCACTAAGCTGGCCGGTGTATATTTTGCCGTTATCCATCACGACTTCGTAATCAATGTCTTCTACTGGTGTGCCATCGCTATAAAAATACGAAAGGTCAATGGTTTTATCAGCAAGTGATGCCGCGCCATCAGCGGTTAACGACAAGCGTTGATTTGCTGCTATCTGCGCTATTTGCGGTACACTCGGCATCGTGGCGCTTTGTTTACCACCAATATCTTGCTCCATGCTACCGTCAAACACGGTCATGGCTTTGCCTTTTAAGGTCAGTAACTTGTCTGCAAAGATGTTGACGTTACCACTTGAGTCAATGCTGATTTCACTGCCACCATTGGCAAGGGTGAGGTTGCCAGAGCCACTGCCTTTTACTGTGATATTGCCTTGGCTTTGAATGATTTGACTTCCAGCCGGGGCGGTGATGGTGAGATTGTTGTCTGCCTTGAGTTTGATATCACTTTGGATAACACTGCGATGACTGCGACCCGCCTTAAGGGTGATATTTTGTTCGGCGCTGACGTCAATTTGATTGGCGGTGACGTCTAGGTTGGTTGCTGCATCAATAATCACCGACTTTTTACTATTTAGATGGGAAGGGTTGTAAAGCTAACTACTAGCTTTACAACTCAGTTAGAAAATTAGGAAACGTTAAAGCCTGCTAAGAAGTCAGTAAATGATGGAGCAAGTATATCTACATTTTCATAATCGGGATCGGCACCTTCATCAACTTGCTTATCTTTCCACCATATGAATACTCCTCCTTTCTGCGCGCCATCTACACCAATGCAAATAACATTACCAACACCATCATTACCAATAGGCAGTAGCTCTTCAGGAATCCTATCGCAATAAATAGAGAACATAGTTAACAAATCAAAGCTAGTATCATTTTTACCAATTCCAAATAAAACATTAATGTCAAAGTCAAAAAGTAATTCACCGTCAGAATTTTGTTTAGTAAACTGATTTTTAGTAGGCTGACCACCATTAAACTTTAGAAGAAAATCAACATATTCTTTGGGGAACTGAAGTTCAAGCTCATGACAGAGCTCTTGAATCTCAAGTAAGCTTGTTTTTGGATAACTGTTTTCAAAGTTCATTCTAATTTCCTAAAATGAGTAAGTATTTCGACCGCCAGAGTGACCTACTGTTGAGTGTAAGTCACTTGGAATTAATTGCAGCTTTGTGGAGTTCTCTACATGATGCCAGGTATGTGTCGACGGTTGCTTCCAAGCTGGATCTATATTTTCCATCAATTGATTCGCGTTTCTCATGTCCAGCTGTGAACCTGATGTTCCTCTACCAGATGTAGGGTCTGGGTTTAATTTTTTTATATCAACCTCTACAAGATAACCTTTATACTTCATAATATAAGGTCTGAAATCCGCAAAACCTTTTTCGGTAAAGTTAACACCATCAGGATACTTTTCAGCAAGCTCTTTTAATTTTAACTCCCTGATTTTCCTTTTTCTTGGCTGCATTGCATCTAGCCTTTGTTTCAAGATCGTATTTTTATGTATATCTAAACTGTAGTTTTGTCCTGCAAATTCTGCGTTCCGAGGGGGCTTTCCATCAATAAGTTGTAATTTATTGTCTTTACGGTTAGTTAATTTGGGTTTTGTTTTATCAGTTTGAGTTGTTCCAGTCCCTGGCAACTCATTCCCTTTTGGTGGTTCCAATTCATCGGCTTTGGCTTTGGTGGGCTTATCGGTAACGCCTCGAATTGGTGATTGGCCTTGATATTCATCCAGTGCTTTATTAACTCGCTGTCCGATTTCTTGGGCGGCTTGTTGCATATGCTGGTCGATTTTTGGGGTGACGTCGTCTAGGCGCTTTACCGTGGCTTGCATGCCTTCGATGGCAGCGTCTGGGAGTAGTAGGTCGTAGTGCCAACTGCTAGACATTTCATCGAGTGAATCGCGCAGGCCTTTGACGATGTTTTTAACTTCCGTGGCGGATTGATTTCCTAGGTCTTGCCAGTTGATGTCTCTTAGGTATTTAACTGGGTCGCCTTTACCGAGCTTGCGTAAAACGGCAAGCGCAGCAGAGAGCGATTCTCCAGTATTTTTTAAGATAACCTTGCCCACGCCTTTGACTGCTGAGCCCACAACTGGCACTAAGCCAATACCTGTTAGGGTAAAGGCAAGCCAAGCGTCGGTGTCGTTGGCTTCATCATCGTCAGTCAGTAGCATGACATTGGCGGTGATATCTCGTAAATCCAAGACTTGGTCGATAATCGGTATCATGGAAATCAAGGTGCCTACCACGATTTGTGACGTAGAGGGGTTTTGATTAAAGTCGCCTTGTAGTGTGCCCCATAACCAATCACCTGCTTGGGTTGCAATGCCATTGGCTTCTATCAGTGGTGCGGTATTGCCGCTGCGTACCATTTCAGCCGCTCGCGCTGGGGTAATTTTTCCATACAGTGGATTTTTAGGGCGATTATCTTCTGGCAGGTAATCGCGTTTGTCCTCACCATATTGCACGGTATATTGACCAGGTGGTGCATTCTCAATTTTTGCTTTACCGCTGTCGTCTAAGGTACCAGTCAACTCTGTGCCGTTTGCAAATCGAATGGTATAAGGTGCGCCCATAATTGGGCTGCCATCTTGATAAGTATAAGACAACTCAATGGTACTGCTCATCATGGTGGCAATGCCATCGGCGGCAAGTGAGAGTCGAGCATTCTCAGAGAGCGCTTGAATTTGCGGTACACTCGGCATCGTGGCGCTTTGTTTACCACCAATATCTTGCTCCATGCTGCCGTCAAACACGGTCATGGCTTTGCCTTTTAAGGTCAGTAACTTGTCTGCAAAGATGTTGACGTTACCACTTGAGTCAATACTGATTTCACTGCCACCATTGGCAAGGGTGAGGTTGCCAGAGCCACTGCCTTTAATCGTGATATTGCCTTGGCTTTGAATGATTTGACTTCCCGCGGGAGCGGTGATGGTAAGATTGTTGTCTGCCTTGAGGTTGATATCGCTTTGGATAACACTGCGATGACTGCGAACCGCCTTAAGGGTGATATTTTGTGTGGAGCTTAAGCCAAGGCTCTTGAATTTTGTGGTAAATATATCGAACAAGATATTGCACGATGTATATGCTAACTGTCATGTGCTGTCCTTTGCGTAGAACTGGTTTATAACTTGATTTCGGACTTTAAAAAGTCGTAATAAAAAAGCCCATCCTCTCCATGGTCTTCAAAAATTTCTTTCCCGGCTAACATATAGGCCTTAAGTAAAGCATTTTTACTGCGCTCTTTATCACCTAACTGATAATGACACTGGCCAGCTCTAAAGTGAATAAATGGGTTGTCGAGTGCTTCAGGGTAGTTTAATGCATCCAGCATTGAATCTAGGGATTGTTGATATTCATCAAGCATATAATAACTATCCCCAATAGATACTTTAAGCCAAACGGCTTGCTCCCAATCTTCATCTGGATCAGCGAGTAAATCGAAGGCTTTTTTCCAGAGTGTCATTGCGCCTTGAAAATCTTCTTCATCAAAAAGGTCATTGCCTTGCTCGCAATACTCTTCTATCTGGTCATGTACGTTCATTGGTTATACTCTTTAAAGAAGGTTTTGTATTTCTTAGGTTGTTCTACAAAGCATCTACCCCGTGAAATAGAATTGGCTTTAGCAAACCATTCATATGCTTGTTTAAACTCTCCTTGCTCAAAGTATAATGTACCTTTTAAAAATAATGGCCCATCATCATAGTCATTTAAATAGTCTGAGTCTAAAAGCTCATTAATAATATTATGGGCTTTTTCGTGTAAGCTTAATTCTCGATACATTTTACAAATTCCGGTAACAAAACTGAGAGTGACATCCCAATCAAATTTCGGTTCAGGTAATAACCTCCATGCTTCCTCAGCTTTTTCTTGGGCGATGTCAACATTTTTGACTTCTAATGCCTTGTATGCAGAAATGTAGAGAGCATCAATTTTATCGCGCAAGTCTATGGGTAAATTTTCCATTATCTTTCCTTATTTTTTAGGAGGTAAATATCTATCGTTAAGCTTAGCACCAGCAGAGCGGTTAATTGCGTAATGGTCGAGAGTATAATTATCAGGATCTAACATCCATTTTCGCACTTCCTTTGATTTTGCGCCGTATTGTCGGCCCGTAGTATTCCACCACTTTACTGCATCTGTCGGGTCATGAGCCATGTCTGCCTGAGATAGAGGGTACCATCTACCATTACTTGCTTTAAATTGAGTACCTTCGAATGATTCTCTTATTTTACCTTGCGCTTTCATTCTTGCAATGACTTCTTTACCGGTGCGAGATGTTTTACTTGGTGTTTTTCCAAGGTATTTCAAGCGGTTCGATATCTTACGAGCTTTCTTAGTTTTTGTATTATTTGAACTATTGTTTTTAGCCCCCGGCAACTCATTCCCTTTTGGCGGCTCCAATTCATCAGCTTTGGCTTTGGTGGGCTTGTCGGTAACGCCTCGAATTGGTGGTTGGCCTTGATATTCATCCAGTGCTTTATTAACTCGCTGTCCGATTTCTTGGGCGGCTTGTTGCATATGCTGGTCGATTTTTGGGGTGACGTCGTCTAGGCGTTTTACCGTGGCTTGCATGCCTTCGATGGCGGCGTCTGGAAGCAGTAGGTCGTAGTGCCAACTGCTAGACATGTCATCAAGTGAATCGCGCAGGCCTTTGACGATGTTTTTTACTTCCGTGGCGGATTGTTTTCCTAGGTCTTGCCAGTTGATGTCTCTTAGGTATTTAACTGGGTCGCCTTTGTCGACTTTTCTTTGGGTAAAAAGCCGCAGTACAGCAAGCGCAGCGGAGAGGGATTCTCCGGTATTTTTTAAGATAACCTTGCCCACTACTGGCACTAAACCAATACTGATAAGTTAACTAGTGTTTGCCCTGAGAAGAGGAGCAACTTGGAACGGTGATTCTAGGACGGAGTTATTCTTTGTTAATCTATGAGCAAAGTGGAATCCGGCCCTAGCTAACTGGTAAGTTAATATTAAAAAACGTGTCTAATGAATCATCATGCGTAACCGGGGGTACGGTCATCTTGATGATTCATTAAGTGATGTGTGCCGTTACTAATCACATTTGCATACAGCGTTATTCGTGCTGCTTAATAGCGCCACGTACCATAGAAGCCATATCAATAATTTCCATATCACCCATATCGGCAATTAAATTCAAATGGGCAAAAATATCGCACTTTTCAATATTCTTGACTTTTTTCTCGCCACCCATAAATAAAAATGGCGCAAAGCCGTACACTTCATCGGCATTGAGTGGGCCATGTTTTTTTAATGTCGCAGGAAAAAGTGGTTTCCCTTGGTTATCTTTAATATCAAGTTGCTCAGGCTCTTGAAGCGCTATAAAATCTTTTGCAGTTTGGTTAGCCTTACCAGCTGCAATATCTTGCTCGCTTCCTTCGCTTGTTGTTATCCAGTTAAGGTGCGGGCTGATTTCTAGGGATTCACCTGTTTTTTCGCCGTAAATCTGAAGTTCACCCCAAGCATTGCGCGCTATAACATAATAAATATCACCTTGCTCAAACGGGGTATCTTCTAAAAATCGATCAAGGATGTCTTGATAATCCGCGGGGTTTGTCAACCAAAATAAACCATCGGCAAAACCGCTGAAGCCGAGTATTTGCCAGTATTCAAGTAGCTGATCAGGGAGCTTCCCTCGATACGCTTCTATATCAGCGGTAGTCGCGGGTACAATTGTTGTTGGTTGGCCAAATTCGCTTAAAAAAAAGGCTAAATCGTCATCATTAGTTTCTATCATGGGTTCTCTACTTTTTGTTTAACGGGCAGCGCTCAAGTTTAATGTTTAACTTAGCATCTGGGCCATATTCTTTAAATGCTTTTTCAACTTGCTCATCCATTAATTCAACGCGTGTTTTACTTCCTTTTTTACTTCCTATAGGCGCTTTAGCCCACTGCGGACCTATAGATTCATTAACTCTTTTATCACCCAGACGAGTAACATTATCATAACCGCCAGCGCCCATATCAGGGTCATGTAATGCATGTAAATTGTTCATAATTTCTGTTGTTCTTTGCGCGGCTAATTTTTTTGCTTCAGTACGTGATTTGTTTCTACCGTATGATTTCTTGAGAGATTTATATAGTTTGTATCTGAACTTATCTCTAAAACCATTTTGAGCAGTTCCAGTCCCCTTACGCTTCATATTTTTGTATCGATCGCGGTTTTCTCTGTATTCACCAATGGTTAAATCATTTAAGCCTGCTTCTTGATACTTAAGCTGCCTTGCGTAATTCTGTTCTAAAGCACGTAAGTCGCCCTTATGTTTTTTCCTTAAGTTATCACTTGGTTTAAAACAGGGGACCTTGTATGCTTTCATGCCTGCTTTGAGAGGGTGCAATCCCTTCCCCCCCGGCAACTCATTCCCTTTTGGCGGCTCCAATTCATCGGCTTTGGCTTTGGTGGGCTTGTCGGTAACGCCTCGAATTGGTGGTTGGCCTTGATATTCATCCAGTGCTTTATTAACTCGCTGTCCGATTTCTTGGGCGGCTTGTTGCATATGCTGGTCGATTTTGGGGGTGACGTCGTCTAGGCGTTTAACCGTGGCTTGCATGCCTTCGATGGCGGCGTCTGGGAGTAGTAGGTCGTAGTGCCAGCTGGTAGACATGTCATCGAGTGAATCGCGTAGGCCTTTGACGATGTTGTTAACTTCCGTGGCGGATTGTTTTCCTAGGTCTTGCCAGTTGATGTCTCTTAGGTATTTAACTGGGTCGCCTTTGCCGAGCTTGCGTAGTACGGCAAGCGCAGCAGAAAGGGATTCTCCGGTATTTTTTAAGATAACCTTGCCCACGCCTTTGACTGCTGAGCCCACAACTGGTACTAAACCAATACCCGTTAGGGTAAAAGCAAGCCAAGCGTCGGTGTCGTTGGCTTCATCATCGTCGGTCAGTAACATGACATTGGCAATGATATCTCGTAAATCCATGACTTGGTCGATAATCGGTATCATGGAAATCAAGGTGCCTACCACGATTTGTGACGTAGAGGGGTTTTGATTAAAGTCGCCTTGTAGTGTGCCCCATAACCAATCACCTGCTTGGGTTGCAATGCCATTGGCTTCTATCAGTGGTGCGGTATTGCCGCTGCGTACCATTTCAGCCGCTCGCGCTGGGGTGATTTGTCCATACAGTGGATTTTTAGGGCGATTATCTTCTGGTAGGTAATCGCGTTTGTCCTCACCATATTGCACGGTATATTGACCGGGCGGGGCATTCTCAATTTTCTATATAAATTCACTAGTGCTTGCTGGAGGTGGTAAACCAAAGGTATCTAATTTTTAAAAGAAGGAGCTTATATAACGCTCAAGGAAATGTAGATGCCGTGGGCTGTAAAAAAATTTGAGAGCTTACGTCATTTGCATATGAAGTAGCTCTCAAAATAAGTGTGCTATTTTACACTTAATTAGTACTTTAAGGCTAACTAAAGCCAGTGTCAGAATAGATATGCTAAACGCACAATAAAGTACTATTCGTCTTCTAATATGCCCAAAATAAAGTTATTAAACCCAACGTGATACTCTTGCTCTACAATTTTATCTAAATTGTTCCAAACTGTAATTACACACTCTCCATTACTGAGAGGTTTCGAGCAGTTGATACAGTAAAGAAACTCATTGTTCACGCTATGGAAAACTACAAGCTCTTTTGGGAGTTGGTCATTACTCCTCTTTTTAAGAGTAAACCAAACAAAATTCGGATATTCTGCATTTATAAAATTAGGTGTTTTAGTTAAACCTAAGATTTCAATCGGGCCTATCGCTATATTTCCCCAAGCTTTCAAGTAGTCTTTAAAACTTTCTGGGAGACGAAGGTTGAGCACTGACTCAGCTTCTTTTATTTCTAAGTCACTATGACTACCTTGATATTCAAATTCGTTTAGTGACTCTAATCTTTGCTTTAACTCATCATGTGTAAAGTTTTTCATAATTAAAATCCTTTGGCTCTATATTTCCAGTACTCCGAGCTCCACTTTATAAATATCTTCTCTGCCTCAGTTTTCTTGATATTACCAAACTGAGTGCTTGGCCATGTTGATTTCCTGCCGTTATGAGCCCTAAAGCTATAATTCTTCCTCTTAAGCCAAGCGCCATTTCTTTTTTCGTATTGAGGAATATGTAGTATTTTTGTCCGCTCTGAATGCAGTTTACCACCAACCTCTGCAATTGTACCAGGCTCCTTTTGAATCAAATGGTGGAGGTTTACCGGCTCACCGTCGAAACCAATAGGAGGTCGTCCTTTCATCATTCGTTCAAGGTTCGTCAAACCATTAAGGTCTTTCTTGTTGATATCGAATAAGTCATTACGCTGGTGTACAAGCCGCCCATCGAACATCGTTTTATGTTTCCACTGGCGAGTATTTAACCTTGAAGATGTCCTATGCTTTTCAGCTGTTATTCTTATTGATGGACCATGATTGATTTTTTTTACATCACGGATACTGGTGTCTAGTTTTCTAATCCGGTCTGGTTGTACCTTTTCAGTTGTACCCGAGCGAGTGTAATTTAAGCGTTTTAACTTGGTGGCTTGAGTGAGCTTTTCCAATGCGCGGGTTGCTTTAACAAAGTAATTGGATTTAGCGATAGCAGAAACCACTGCACCAC